>NZ_LXST01000005.1:0-106819 GCF_001648535.1 Eikenella sp. NML99-0057
TAAAACACCCACACTTATCGGTAATCTGATTGTTAAAGAGCTGCTGAACCGTAAAACCGACAACAAAACCGTGCCGTAAGGAACAGCGAAGATGCGGACTATACGCCTACCAGAATATTTTGTCAAATACCGGAAAACAAAATATCCACAAACAAAAACTAAATCACTAAGGTGAAATGAAATTTACCCGGCATAAATACGACTGACCACTGGCTACCTGAAAATCAAATCTGAAACCGGCCACCTTTAATCTGCGAAGCATTGCGCAATTTCGCTGCCAAACTATGATTACGTAACGCATGGGTAAGCGCCACGGCTAAGCCGTCGGCCGCATCGGCTTGCGGCTTCCCTGACAGCCTCAGCATCTGCACCACCATATGCTGCACTTGTTCCTTGGCTGCCTTACCCTGCCCCACCACCGCCTGTTTCACCTGCAAAGCCGTGTATTCATATACAGGCAACCCGCGCAGCACCAACGCTGCCACTGCTGCCCCGCGCGCCTGCCCCAGCATCAACGTGGCAGCGGGATTGACGTTCACAAACACCTGCTCCACCGCCGCTTGGTTCGGTCGATAAGTATCGATAATCTCGCCGATGTGCTGCACGATAATGCCGATTCGTCCGGCCAGCTCGTCGCCGGGAATGGTTTTGATGCGGCCGGATGCCACATAGCTCTGATTCTGCCCCAGCACATCAATAACGCCAAATCCCGTTACCCGGCTGCCCGGGTCGATGCCCAAAATCCGTATCGGCTTCCGCATAGTTTTTCCCTTTAAATTACTCAAACTGGTTTTCAGGTAACCTCCGGCTTGTCAAGCAGGCTACCTGAAAACCGATTCGCCGCATTATTATAAGCCAAGTTTTCAGGTAGCCTGATATAAGCCAAGAGTCACACAGATTTGAAGTAGCCTACATAAAACGGTAAACTGCAAGCCGTTTCAATTCTTAAATTACGACTCCATCGCACCGATGAAGCCAGCATTCGACATCAAATCCGCCCGTCTCGACGCGCTCGCCATCCAGCTCAACACCACCGAACTGGCGGCCATCCGACAAACCCTCACCGAGCGCGCCGCACAATACCGCGAGCTCAGCGATATGCCGCTGCTGCTTGACGTGCAGGCATTCGACTCGCCGGACAACCTAGATTTAGACAGCCTGCTCGGTCTGTTTGCCGAGCACAGCCTACCCATCGGCACCCTGCGCCATCACGACGAGCAATGGCAGGCTGCCGCCCGCGCCCATCACTTAGCCTTTTGCAGCGATAACGCCAATGGTGAAGAACACAAAAGGCTACCTGAAAACACGCAACACGAAACGCCCAACACACCGCCCGCTCCTGCCGTGCGCCAAACCCTTGTGGTGGAGAAACCTATCCGCACCGGCCAACAGGTGTATGCCGAAAATGCCGACCTCATCGTACTGGGCTTGGTAAACGAAGGGGCCGAAGTCATTGCCGACGGCCATATTCATATTTACGCTCCCCTGCGTGGCCGTGCCCTGGCTGGCGCCAGCGGCAACCAAAATACCCGCATTTTCACCCAATCGATGCAGGCCGAGCTGGTATCCATCGCCGGCATCTACCGCACTTTCGACCAACAGCTGCCGCCGCACCTCCACCGTCAGGCCGTGCAGATATATTTGCAAAAAGAGCGGCTGTCCATCGCCGCCCTCAACAAGATTATTTGAAACAACACATATTTATTTAGCTACACAATACAAACGGCGGCAAACCATTTTCAGGTAGCCTTCTTCAGGTAGCCCGCCAAACGTAACAACCCATTTCAACAAAACAGATTCACATAAGGGAAAGGATCATAACCGTGGCAAAAATTATTGTAGTAACCTCCGGCAAAGGCGGTGTGGGCAAAACCACCACCAGCGCCAGCATCGCCAGCGGCCTGGCTCTAAAAGGACACAAAACCGCCGTTATCGATTTCGACGTCGGCCTGCGCAACCTTGACCTCATCATGGGCTGCGAACGCCGTGTGGTGTACGACTTAATCAACGTTATCCAAAACGAAGCCTCGCTGCGCCAAGCGCTGATTAAAGACAAGCACTGCGACAACCTGTTCATTTTACCCGCCTCACAAACCCGCGACAAAGACGCGCTCACTCGCGAAGGCGTGGAACACGTGCTCACCGAGCTCACCGAAAAAATGGACTTCGAATTTGTGATTTGCGATTCGCCCGCCGGCATCGAAACCGGCGCACTGATGGCACTGTATTTTGCCGATGAAGCCATCGTTACCACCAACCCCGAAGTATCCAGCGTGCGCGATTCCGACCGCATTTTGGGCATTTTGCAGAGCAAGAGCCGCCATGCCGAAAAAGGTGAACAGGTGAAAGAACACCTGTTGATTACCCGCTACAATCCCGATCGTGTAGAAAGCGGCGAAATGCTTTCGGTAAAAGACATCGAAGACGTACTGCGCATCCCGCTCTTGGGTGTGATTCCCGAATCGCAAAACGTGCTGCAAGCCTCCAACGTTGGCCTGCCTGTGATCCATCAAGAAGGCGTACCTGCCGCCGAAGCCTATAAAGACGTGGTGGCCCGCCTACTGGGCGAAAACCGGCCAATGCGTTTTTTGGAAGCAGAGAGAAAAGGCTTCCTGCAACGCCTGTTCGGAGGGTAAGCCATGTCATTGATTGATATATTGTTCGGCAAAAAGCCCAAATCCGCCAGCATCGCCCGCGACCGCCTACAAATCATCATTGCACAGGAGCGCGTGAAATCCCAAGCACCGGACTACCTGCCCACCCTACAGAAAGAGCTGTTGGGGGTATTATCGAAATACGTGCACGTTTCCCTCGACGATATCCGTATCTCACAGGAAACACAAAACGGTGTGGACGTGCTGGAGCTCAACATCATCCTGCCTGACTTCCAACGCAAAAGCGAAGAAGGCTAAGCCATGACCCTGACCGAATTGCGCTATATTGTGGCCGTTGCACAAGAACGCCACTTCGGCCGTGCCGCCCAACGCTGCTTCGTCAGCCAGCCCACCCTCTCCATCGCCATTAAAAAGTTGGAGGAAGAACTCTCGGTTTCGCTATTCGACCGCAGTAGCAACGAAGTCAGACCCACCGAAACCGGCGAGCGCATCATCACCCAGGCGCACCGTGTTTTGGAAGAAGCCGACCGTATCAAACATCTGGCCGCCTCCGAGCAAAATGAGCTGGCTGGCGTGTTCAAGTTGGGGCTGATTTTTACCGTGGCTCCCTACCTTTTGCCGCGTCTGATTTTATCGCTGCGCAAAGTGGCACCCGATATGCCCCTGATGCTGGAAGAGCACCACACCGCCAACCTCACCGATTCCCTGAAAAAAGGCGAATTGGATGCCATCGTGGTGGCCGAGCCCTTCCAAGAGCCGGGCATCATCACCGAGCCGCTGTATGACGAGCCGTTTTTCGTCATCGTGCCGAAGGGGCACGAATTCGAAGAGCTCGACGCCGTATCCGTGCAGCAGCTGACAGAACAGCAAGTGCTGCTGCTCAGCGAAGGCAACTGCATGCGCGACCAAGTTTTAGAAAGCTGTAGCAAATTGGCCTCCCGCCAGCGCATCCTCGGCCTGGCCAACACCCTGCAGGGCAGTTCCATCAACACCATCCGCCATATGGTGGCCAGCGGCCTGGGCATCAGCGTACTGCCCTCCAGCGCTCTCACGGACAACGACCACCTGCTGTTTTCCATCATCCCCTTCGAGCCGCCCGTACCCAACCGCCGCATCGTATTGGCCTCGCGCCGCAACTTTGTACGCCCGCAGGCATTGCAGGCATTGCGCCAAGCCATTCTGAAATCCCAGCTTACCGGTGTGCGTTTTGCCGAAGCCTAGCCGGTTTGACAGAGGCTACCTGAAATCGTCTGATTATTTTTCAGGTAGCCTTAAAACGGCCGGCAAGCGGCAAACCATAATGCCTGATGAAGCACAGTGCTTCAGCCATGCCTTAAAGATGAAAAGGCTACCTGAAAATCCCAACAACCATTTTTCAGGTAGCCTTTAGCTTTGTTTTGTTTAATCGGCAAACCAAGTACAATACCGCCATTATTTTTTCCAACTTTCCTGCACAACCATGCTCACCTTCCAACAAATCATCTTCAAACTGCAAAACTACTGGGCCGCCCAAGGCTGCACCCTGCTCCAGCCGCTCGATATGGAAGTTGGCGCCGGCACATCCCACCCCGCCACCTGCCTGCGCGCGCTCGGCCCCGAACCGTGGTTTGCCGCCTATGTTCAACCCAGCCGTCGCCCCAAAGACGGCCGCTACGGCAACAACCCCAACCGCCTGCAGCACTACTATCAATTTCAGGTAGCCCTCAAGCCCGCCCCGGCCAATATTCAAGACCTCTATCTCGATTCCCTGCGCGAATTGGGCATCGACCCAAAAGTGCACGACATCCGCTTCGTGGAAGACGACTGGGAAAACCCCACCCTCGGCGCATGGGGCTTGGGCTGGGAAGTTTGGCTCAACGGCATGGAAGTGACTCAGTTCACCTACTTCCAACAAGTCGGCGGCATCGACTGCACCCCCGTGCTTGGCGAAATCACCTACGGCATCGAACGCCTGGCGATGTACCTGCAAGGCGTGGAAAACGTTTACGACCTCGTTTGGGCAAAAACGCCGGACGGCAACACCGTTACCTACGGCGATGTGTACCACCAAAACGAAGTCGAACAATCCACCTACAATTTCGAATACAGCGATGCCGACTGGCTGCTGCGCCAATTCAACGACTACGAAGCGCAAGCCAAACGCCTGCTGGCCGTGGAAGACACCAGCCTCGCCCTGCCCGCCTACGAACTCGTCCTCAAGGCCGGCCATACTTTCAACCTCTTAGACGCACGCGGCGCCATTTCCGTTACCGAACGCGCCACCTACATCGGCCGCATCCGCGCGCTGAGCCGCACCGTGGCGCATAAATACGTGGAAAGCCGTGAGAAACTGGGCTTCCCGCTGATTAAAAACAAGGCGCAAGCAGCCTGAAAATGCTAGAATTCTCACCAACCTAACAAACAAGTGCCGCCCGCCTCCTGATCAAAAGCCCAGCACCCTCTACAGCAACGGCAGGCTACCTGAAACCAAACGACACGCTGCAATGAACACCCAAACCCTTTTAATCGAACTCCTCACCGAAGAACTCCCCCCCAAGGCTCTGAACAATCTTGGCAACCACTTCGCTGCTTCTGTTGCCGAAGGCTTGGAAAAAGCGCAACTGATTGACGGCGCAGCAGAATATATCGCCTACGCTTCACCGCGCCGTTTGGCCGTTCAAGTCAAAAACGTCAAAGCCGTGCAAGCCGATCAGAAAATCGTAAAAAAAGGCCCTGCCGTGTCGAATGCCATGAAAGACGGTGCGCCGACCAAGGCTTTGGAAGGTTTTACGCGCGGCGCGGGAGCAAAAATCGAAGACTTGACCATCATCCACGACGGCAAGCAAGACGTGTACGCCTACGAATATATCCAAACCGGCAAACCGTTGGGCGAACTCTTGGAAGACATTATCAATCAAGCAGTTAAGAAACTGCCGATTCCGAAAGTAATGCGTTGGGGCAGCAGCACATTTACCTTCGTGCGTCCCGTTCACGGGCTGATTGTGCTGCATGGCGGCGACATCGTAAACGTCAGTGTTTTGGGCCTGCAAAGCGGCAATCAAACCTTGGGACACCGCTTCCTGTTCAACGGCGAAATCACCATTGAAAATGCCGACAGCTACGCCGCACAAATGCTCGAGCAAGGCAAAGTCGTCGCTTCATTTGCCGAGCGCAAGGCCGCGATTCAGACGGCCTTGAACGAACAAGCAGATCGTCTGAAAGCTACCGTTGCCGCCGATGAAGCGCTGCTGGACGAAGTAACCGCGCTGGTCGAATACCCCATTGTTTTGGAAGCTGGTTTTGAAGAACATTTCCTCACCGTGCCGCAAGAATGCCTGATTCTGACCATGCAACAAAACCAAAAATACTTCCCGCTGCTCGACCAAAACGGCAAACTGATGAACCGCTTCCTGCTGGTCTCCAACCTGCAAACCGAAGACCCGTCGCACATCATCCAAGGCAACGAACGCGTTTTGCGCGCGCGTCTATCTGATGCCGAATTCTTCTACAAGCAAGACCAGAAAGCGACTTTGGAAAGCCGCCTGCCCAAGCTGGCGAACGTGGTGTACCACAACAAAATCGGTTCACAAGCCGAACGCATCGAACGCCTGCAAAGCATCGCCGCCCACATCGCCAAAGCATTGGGCGCGGATGCAGCCGCAGCCGAGCGTGCCGCGCGTTTGGCAAAAGCCGACTTGGTTACCGAAATGGTTGGCGAGTTCCCCGAACTGCAAGGCACGATGGGTAAATACTATGCCCGCTTGGACGGCGAAACCGAAGAAATCGTCGATGCCATCGAGCAGCACTATCAACCGCGTTTTGCCGGCGATAGGCTACCTGAAAGCAAAACCGCCACCGCCGTAGCGCTGGCCGACAAGCTGGAAACCTTGGTCGGCATTTGGGGTATCGGTTTGATCCCGACCGGCGACAAAGACCCCCACGCCCTGCGCCGCGCCGCTTTGGGCATTCTGCGGATGCTGATGCAGTATGGTTTGGACGTGAACGAGCTGATTCAGACGACCTTCGACAGCTTCCCCAAAGGTTTGCTCAACGAGAAAACGCCGTCTGAAACCGCCGACTTCATGCAAGCGCGCCTTGCCATATTGCTGCAAAACGACTATCCGCAAGACATCGTTGCCGCCGTACTTGCCAAACAGCCGCGCCGTTTGGACGATTTGACTGCCAAACTACAAGCCGTCGCCGCGTTCAAACAACTGCCCGAAGCCGCTGCGCTCGCCGCCGCCAACAAACGGGTACAAAACTTGCTGAAAAAAGCTGATGCCTCGCTGGGAGAAGTCGATAAAAGCCTGCTGAAACAGGACGAAGAAAAAGCCCTGTACGCCGCCACTCAAGGCTTGCAACCGAAAATTACCGCCGCCATTGCCGAAGGCAATTTCCAGACGGCCTTATCCGAACTGGCCTCTGTCAAGCCGCAAGTCGATGCTTTCTTCGACGGCGTGATGGTAATGACGAAAGACCCCGCCGTAAAACAAAATCGCCTGAACCTGCTGAACCGCTTGGCAGAGCAGATGAACGCGGTGGCGGATATTGCTGTGTTGAGCGAGTAGCTAAATTTACCTGAAATATCAAGCATTTTATTACTAATCTCAACTTTAATACTTGGAAATAATTTTATGAAGCATATTCACCGCCCGTTACCATTCGTGCTGACATCTACAAATACCGGAGCAATGATCGTGAATCACCAAGATTATGCCTATGATCAACAAGGTAATTGTTATGGAGTAGGATATCAATATCTCAGCCAAGGTAGTTTCGACCCTTCCGAAATCGAACTAGTTCTGAACCTACTGAATTTACGTAAGAATTATCATGGCGAAGGAGTGGTTGCACTAGATTGTGGTGCGAATATAGGTGCACATACCATTGCCTGGGGCATAGAAATGACAGGATGGGGTAACGTTATTTCTTTTGAAGCTCAAGAACGTATTTATTATGCCTTAGCAGGAAACATAGCTTTAAATAACTGTTTCAATGTAAAAGCCATTCACGCTGCTTTAGGTAATACCAAAATACTACCAGATCCATCTACCCACTTCTTGGATATACCAGTTCCTGACTACACCAAACATGCATCGTTTGGTAGCTTAGAACTACGCCCTTCTGACCATAATGAGTTTATTGGCCAACAAATAGACTATCAGAAGCATACGCAAAAAGTACCATTACTATCTATTGACACTTTAGATTTGTCACGAATTGACTTAATCAAAATGGATGTGGAAGGAATGGAAATAGAAGTGTTAAATGGCGCAACAGATAGCATTAAAAAAAATAGACCCGTTATGTTGGTCGAAATCTTAAAATCTGGCGGAGATAAAATAGTTGATTTTTTCCAAAGCCTTGGATACACATTCTTCACCAAAGATATCAACCTATTAGCCATTCACAAAAGTGACCCAATCTTAGATCACCTTAAGGTAGGGCATAGTGAATACCGCTTACTTTCCAAACGGCTATGGCAAAAAAAAGAACATTCTGAAGCCTTACACTATTATGCAATATATCTGAAACAGCGAATAAATAAGGATAATGAGCTTACAGATGTCCATTTATTTCATCCTGACGTAGACAAGCCAAACTTTTAAACAATTTATCTTAATTAACGGCTTATAATTATATGAAATTATCCAAAGTGATTATTGCTTATTTATTTGGGAGAAAAAAGAAGTGCAACAACTTTGATTTGAATAATATATCATCAATTCTAATTCGCCCATTTGGTTTTGCCTTAGGTGACAGCCTGATACATCTCGCTTTTGCAGAACAATTAAGGAGTATATATCCAAATCTAAAGTTAGGCATTATGGCTGGACGAAACCGAGATTTATTTATAGCAAGTAATCTCTTTGATAAAATTATTCCTTGTAATTTTCTTGAATATACGAAAAATCATAAAAAATGGCAGTTACTATTAGACTTCAGAGAAACATACAATACCCCTGATTTAATCGCTGATAAAATCTTATCTCCTGAGACGACAATAATTTTCTCTAAACAAGATAAAGAATACTATAATCGCGAGACAATTTCTAATTATGATTTCTGCTGCCCGTTTGATCCAAATAGTCATGTCGTAAATCATCTTCAGACTTCTATATTTGGTCAATATTTCGACTTACCGAGAATTATTCCGAAATTAACAATTCCACACGTGGAAATAGATAAAGTGTCGCCTATTTGGGATAGGCTATTTACCCTACCTGCTAATCTTGGCAAGACTCTAAATATACTGCTAGCCCCTCAAGGGAATGCTCAATTGAAAAAACAAGTTCCCCCCTCAGAGTTAGCACAACTACTTAACGAAAGTCTTCCCGTATTCTCCAGAATCAGGGTATTAATGGGATACACAATTGGTAGCAAAGAATATTTCCAAACCCTCAAGGAATTATGCCGTTATGACATACTATTAGGTCTATCACCACCCACTACTTTAAAAGAATATTTAGCTTTATCAGCATCAGCAGATATTATCATTGGCGTAGATAGCGGAACTGTCCATCTAGCGTGTGCATTACAAAAACCATTATTAAGCTTCTATGCACGACATAATATAGATACTTGGCATCCATTATCAAATCCAAACACTCCTCACTTGATGATTACTGCCTCTCAAAACAATAACAACCCAGTAGCTACTGAAAATTTCCCTATTGAGTTGGCAGTAAAATGGTTATCCCAACAAGTTTCGTAATGTCGGTTGGTTGTATAATAAAGATCAAAATGTCACTTAAATATAAGTTAAAATTATGGAATTACAAGCGTAAATTTACCTACAAGAAGGCAAAAATTTTCTTCTATTACTTACCTTTATTAGCTATCGACACAATATTTGCAAGAAAACCTGTATCCAACTTACCCAAAAAAGGCAATATATTATTAATATTCAATAATGTAATTGGTGACACTGTAGTCTGTACTGGCCTGCTTAGAAATTTAGTAGAATTAGGTTATGAAGTTTCTGTTTCATCACGAAAGCAATCTTTGGATTTATTAAAATATAACCCTTATATAAAAGAAACCTTTCTTTACAATGATAACAAACTAACAAATTTCTTTTACTCCTTATTATTACTTAGAAAAAAGAATTTTGATTTAGCCATCGAAGTACGCATTGCGAGAAAACCCTCCTATAAAGACTTACTTTATCATGCATTGATAAAATCACCAATATTAATTGGTTGTAATAAGGATATGTTTAAAACTTTTAATGTAACTATCCCTTGCAAATTGCAACAAGTACATGTAATCGAACCTTTAAGAAGAATATTAGATATATTTGGTAAAAATATAACTTATAGAGACATGTCTTATGACTTATTTTTTTCTCAAGCTGAAGAGGACTATGTTGCAAGCCAAGTATCTGAGAAAAATTTCATAATATTTAATCCACTTGGTAGTAAAAACACGCATTGTTTATCCCCAAAACAAGCTCAATGCATATACGATCAACTGAATATCTTAGGGTATAAAATCTTTATTACTGGAGAAAAAGAAAAACTAAGCATACTAGGATTTAGCGAAAGCATTATTTTTCAATCTAGAAATATTATTGATATAATTCCTTTGGTGAAGAAAGCAAAGTTAATTGTTAGTGTTGACACATCAATTATTCATATTGCAACCACTTTCAATAAGAATACCATCGCCATTTACCCACACTCATCTAAAGTTCATATACCAAGCCCTCCACAGAGCGAATTAGATCTAATAAAATACAACTACTGGCTATATTACACCCAAATGGAATATGGTTTATATGGCATACCAGTTAACAAAATATCTAACTTCTTCTCTATTAGCACGGTTTTCTGGCATCCAAATAACCCAAACAGCATACAAATTGTTGTGGACTATGACTATATATCCAAAGCTAGCTCAATAGATTTAACTTACCGCATCAATGAAGCCATCGACTCTTTAGAAGTGTTCTAGTAATTCATTACCATTAACATTATGAACATTCCATTTTCAAAAAAAATTATTATCCGCCTGTTTGGTCAAAAGCGACACTCTATTGGCTTTGATTTTAATAATATAAAATCCATCCTAATCCGCCCATTAGGGGATGCTGTCGGCGATGCAATTATCAATCTAGCTTATGCCAAGCAATTAAAAAACATTTACTCAAATATCCAATTAGGCGTACTGGTTACTAATAGAAATAAAAATATTTTTTCCAACTCTCCATTAATAGATAAAACGATAGATAGAACTCCTATCAACTATCTTAGGCAGCGAAAAAAATGGGATTTACTCCTAGATTTTGGTGAATGCCTGGATAGTAGAAGCATTACCGCTTCATCTATTCTTTCTCCTCGTGCTATTATGATTTTTAAAAAACGGGCACGTAAATATTACTCTATGCAAAATGTTCATAACTATGACTTTTACTGTCCCTACAATCCAAATGATCACGTAGTTCGACATTTACATACATCATCTTTTTCCCAATACTTCTCTATCCCAGAGGCTATCCCAGAATTAAAAATCCATCTAACTGAACAAATTTCTGGGAAATTCTGGCAATGTGATACCGAAAAGAAGATTCGTATATTTTTAGCACCGCAGGGTAGCGTTCCTTTTAAATGCTTGCCAGAAAAAGAGTTATCAGAGTTACTGAACTTGTTCAATAAAAATTATTTTAGTCAAGCTAAATTTATTGTATGCAACACTAAAAACTCAGAAGAATATTTTAAAAAATTAAAACTATTATGTACTTCTGACATTGATTTATCACTTGCTCCAAAGACCTCACTAGAGGAATATATTGCGCTAACAGCATCATCTGATATTGTTATTGGGGTAGATAGTGGTACAGTGCATTTAGCGTGTGCCCTGAAAAAACCTCTTCTAAGTTTTTATGTTGACCATAATATAAATACATGGGGCCCACTGCATCACAAAGATGTTCCCCATTTTATGGCAGTTTCCCACTCTGAGGAATGTTTTTCAGAAAGTGAGGAAATTAGCTGGCAACATCGTGGAGATTTCCCTATTGCAAAAGCTGCAAACTGGTTAAACCAACAAATCACCACCATTTTGGAGCAACAAAATGCATAAACCCATCGCATTAAGTACCCATAAATTCGCCACTGGTGGTGGAATAGAAAGTTATACGATTGATTTGGCAAAGCAGCTTTCAAATGATGGAAAAAAAGTTAAGGTTTATGCCTCGAAATTTGATCATAGCTTACCGGAATACTCCAAAATTCAACCAGTATTAATTAATCAAAAACATACTCTGAAAAAACTGCGGCCATTTTTCTTTACCAGACAGCTAAATAAAATTCATCACACTGATGAATATCTGATTGCCTGCAACCCTTCTGATTATGCCGATATTTATATTTGTGGTGGGACTCATTTAGGCTACCTAAAAGCCATGGAGCAATCGCCAAACTTGATTGACAAATTGGCTGTATATCGAAATCGTACCAATTATACCACTGCAAAATCCATTATGGCGCACTCAGAAATGATGCGTCAGGAGCTGATTAATCTATATAATATTCCGGCACAAAAAATCCAAACAATCCACCCGCCTGCCGATACAAACCGCTTCACCCGCCATTCAGAAGGAATTGCCTCTATCCGGCAACAATATGGGTGGAAAGATGAGGATGTTATTTTCCTATTCCCGTCCACAGGCCATAAACGCAAAGGATTAGATTTATTGGCAGATTATTTTAAAACTATTACCTTGCCCATCCGGCTTGCCGTTGCCGGGTCACCGCTTCCTTATCCGATTGCAAACGTGCAGGAATTAGGCTTTTGCAAAAATATGCCAGATCTTTACCGCGCCGCTGATTACACCATCATGGCCTCGCTATATGAGCCTTTCGGCTTAGTGGGCGTGGAATCAGTGTTATGTGGCACTCGTGTTGTTTTATCGGAAAATATAGCATGCTGCGAAGTTATGAATAACGAGGCAGGCTTCTTCTTCTCGCGGGAAGATAAGCACAGTTTGGATCAAGCTATTCGCCAAGCTGTTGCTCTTAAACAGCAAGGCCGACATAAAATCGACAAACCACTATCGGCATTAGCTTACAATCCTACTCTTGAGTATCATATAACCAAGCTCTATGCCATGCTGGAAGAGCTGGAACATAATTAGAACACTCCAAGTATCTGCTTTATGCACCTCCTCATCACCGGTGGAGCCGGCTTTATCGGCTCGGCAGTTATCCGCCATATCATCCATCACACTCGAGATTCTGTTATCAACCTCGACAAGCTCACCTACGCAGGCAACCTCGAATCCTTGGCAGAAGTTTCAGGTAGCCCCCGTTATACCTTTGAGCAAATTGATATCTGCAACCGTGCCGAGCTCGACCGCATATTTGCCCAGCATCAGCCCGACGCGGTGATGCACCTGGCAGCAGAAAGCCATGTGGATAGGAGCATAGACAGCGCTGGCGAATTTATCCAAACCAATATTGTCGGCACCTTTAACCTGCTCGAAGCAGCCCGCTCCTATTGGCAAAGGCTACCTGAAAGCCGCCGCGTGGCATTCCGCTTCCACCATATCTCCACCGATGAGGTGTTTGGCGACTTGCACGGCACCAGCGATTTGTTTACAGAAACTACGCCCTATGCCCCGTCCAGCCCCTATTCTGCCAGCAAGGCTTCCAGCGACCACCTTGTGCGCGCCTGGCTACATACCTACGGCCTGCCCGCCATCCTTACCAACTGTTCCAACAACTACGGCCCCTACCACTTCCCCGAAAAACTCATTCCGCTGATGACTCTGAACGCCCTAGCCGGCAAACCCCTGCCTGTCTACGGCAACGGACAGCAAATCCGCGATTGGCTCTTTGTGGAAGACCATGCCCGTGCGCTGTATCAAGTCATTACCCAAGGCAAAATCGGCGAGAGCTACAATATCGGCGGCCACAACGAAAAAACCAATCTTGAAGTGGTACAAACCATCTGTACCCTGCTGGAAGAACTTGCTCCCGAAAAACCTATTGGCGTGTCGCGTTATGTCGACCTGATTACCTTTGTGCCCGACCGCCCAGGCCATGATCTGCGCTATGCCATCGATGCCGCCAAAATCGGCCGCGAGCTGAGTTGGCAGCCGCAGGAAACATTTGAATCCGGTATGCGCAAAACCGTACAATGGTACTTGGATAACAAAATCTGGTGGCACCGCATCCTCGATGGCCGCTACCGCCTGGAACGGCTCGGCCATTCATCAATCCGATAAATTGGAGCCTATTCATGAACATCCGCAACACCACACTACTCGGCTTCCTTGCCCTCGGCCTTGCCCTCTCCGGCAGCGTGGAAGCCAAAACCCGCCCCCACCGCGCACCTGCCGCCGCCCAGCAGCAGCAACGTGCCGACGGCAGCAGCCAAGAGCGCGCCGTGGTTATCCACGAAAACGACACCCCGCGCGGTATTGCCGCCGAAAACCACTGGATTGCCCAAAACATGCCCGGCTACCGCAAAGTCGGCCAAGCCCTGGTTCAAGGGCAAAACGGCATCTACGACCGCATCAGCGTAGTCGGCCCGAACGGCGAGCGCAAAGAAGTATTCTTTGAAATCAGCGAATTCTTCGGCCGCTACAACGGCAAACTACTGGGCGCGGAATAGGCACAGCAAACCATAAAAAGGCTACCTGAAACATTTGTTTTCAGGTAGCCTTCTGTCACAGAAAGGCAACCGTATGAAAGGCATTATTCTCGCCGGCGGCAGCGGCTCACGGCTGTACCCCATTACACGTGGTGCAGCCAAACAACTCATGCCCGTATACGACAAACCGATGATTTATTACCCCCTATCGGTGTTAATGCTGGCCGGTATCCGCGACATCCTCATCATCACCACCCCCGAAGACAACGCCGCCTTCCGCCGCCTGCTCGGCAACGGCAGCGACTTCGGCATCCGCCTGCAATACGCCGTACAACCCAGCCCGGACGGCCTTGCCCAAGCCTTCATCATCGGCGAAGAATTTATCGGCGGCGACAACGTCTGCCTCGTATTGGGCGACAACATCTTCTACGCCCAATCCTTCACCCAAACCCTGCAGCAAGCCGCCGCCCAAACCCACGGCGCCACCGTATTCGCCTACCAAGTGAAAGACCCCGAACGCTTCGGCGTGGTCGAATTCGACCCGCACCTCAAAGCCCTATCTATCGAAGAAAAACCCAAACAACCCAAATCCAACTGGGCGGTAACCGGCCTCTATTTCTACGACAAGCGCGTAGTTGAATTCGCCAAACAAATCAAACCATCCGCACGCGGCGAGCTCGAAATCTCCGACCTCAACCAACTCTATCTCGAAGACGGTAGCCTTTCCGTGCAACTGCTCGGCCGCGGCTTCGCCTGGCTCGACACCGGCACACATGAAAGCCTGCACGAAGCCGCCTCATTTGTGCGCACCATCCAAAACGTGCAAGCCCTTCAGGTAGCCTGCCTCGAAGAAATCGCCTGGCGTAACGGCTGGCTTTCCAACGAGCAATTGGCCGATTTGGCCCAATCTATGGCCAAAAACCAATACGGCCAATACCTGCTGCGGCTGCTAGAAAAATAACCTCCCTCTGCTTACCAATCATGAAACCAATCCTCCTCATCCTCCTGCTCGCTGCCCCATTCGCCTGCGCTGACATCTCCTTTGTTCATCCCATGAGCACGGCCGAATGCAAACAAGCCGTTATCGACAGCATGAAAATGTATGTTGACGGCCGCTACTGCGAAAAAGCCGACACTGAGCAAACCCGCCGCCAAGCCATAATCGGCTAGTATGCCATTGGCGAGCTCAACAGCAAATCTGGCAATGAAGAATTCAACCGCTGCGCCCTTACTCCAGAGCAACGCCAAGAACTCTCCGACTTAACAAAGCACTACGAAGCCATTATGCACAACCCTGAGCGCCTGCAACAATTCTGCAGCCCTGCCAACCGCGCCCGCATCGCACCGCTCTACCCCCGCTATATGCACCTGCTGCAAGAAATGGAAAATGTCCGCAACCAATATAGCCGCTGAACCATGCCTGCCGACGCCAGCCTAAAATCTGGCAGGTGCTGCAAAATAAAATCCGAGCCTACTACACTACCTATGCTGGGCATAGTGCAGCAAGAAAATAAAGCCGAATTGCAAGCCCGTATCCGCGCCGCCCTACGCGCCAACACCGTCAATATATTTACAAAATCCTAACACACCCCTAAACCTATTTTCAGGTAACCTCAAAGCAAATAAGGCTACCTGAAACCAACCTAACCATGAAACTCTTCATCACCGGCCACCATGGCCAAGTTGGCCAAGCCCTCATCCAGCAGGCCGCCGCCCACAATTTTCAGGTAGCCGCTTACGACCGCAGCGAGCTGGACATCGCCGACCGTGCCGCCGTATTGCAAGCCGTCGAGCGCGAGCAGCCCGCCGTGATCATCAATGCCGCCGCCTATACCGCCGTGGATAAAGCCGAAAGCGAACCGGCCGCCGCCTATGCCGCCAACGCCGAAGGTGCCGAAAACCTTGCCCGCGCCGCCCACGCCGTAAACGCCTCCATCCTGCATATTTCCACCGACTACGTTTTCAACGGCCGCACCGAACGCCCCTACCTCGAAACCGACACTCCCGATCCCCAAACGGTATACGGTCAAAGCAAACTGGCCGGCGAACAAGCCGTGCAGGCAACCTGCCCGCGCCACATCATCCTGCGCACCGCCTGGGTGTTTGGCGAACACGGCCACAACTTCGTGAAAACCATGCTCCGCCTCGGCCGCGAACGCGACAGCCTCGGCATCGTAGCCGACCAAAGCGGCGCCCCCACCTATGCCGGCCACATCGCCGCCGCCCTGCTGCACATCGCCGGGCGCACCCAAACCGAAAACTGCCCCTACGGCCTCTACCACTTTTCAGGTAGCCCCTACACCACCTGGCACGGCTTTGCCGCCGAAATCTTCCGCCACGCCGCCGAGCAAGGCATCCTGCCCCGCGTGCCCGAACTACATGCCATCACCACCGCCGACTATCCCACTCCTGCCCGCCGCCCCGCCGACTCCCACCTTGACTGTAGCAAAATCCACACCGCCTTCGGCATCGCCCCCAGCGATTGGCAAAGTGCATTGGGCAATCTGGCCGACTATCTTTAAAGCATCCAAAAATTTTGGCTTCGCAGAAATTCGCGTCGCTCATTTTCAGGTAGCCTATTATTCCAACTGCCTCAGTATTTAGCGGGTAACGTTTTTATCCGCCAATTCCTTGCGCAGTTTCTTGGTAACCTCCATCATCACTTCAAGCTGTTCCAAGGTTTCTTTCCAGCCACGGGTTTTCAGGCCGCAGTCGGGGTTGACCCACAGGCGCTCTACGGGCACCACTTCCATGGCTTTGCGCAGCAGGCGTTCCACTTCGGCTTCGGTGGGCACGCGCGGGCTGTGGATGTCGTACACGCCGGGGCTGATGTCGTTCAGGTATTTGAAGTCGCTGAACGCGGTGAGCAATTCCATGTCGGAACGTGAAGTTTCAATGGTAATCACGTCTGCATCCATGCTGGCGATAGCGGGCAGGATGTCGTTGAACTCGGAATAGCACATATGGGTGTGGATTTGGGTGCCGTCTTCCGCGCCGGTGCTGCTCAAGCGGAAGACTTCGCAAGCCCAGGCCAGGTATTCGTCCCACTGCGCTTTTTTCAGCGGCATGGCTTCGCGGATGGCGGGCTCGTCGATCTGGATAACCTTGATGCCGGCTTTTTCCAAATCCAGCACTTCATCGTTCAGCGCCAGTGCGATTTGCTTAGCCACCACGCTCAGCGGCACGTCGTCGCGCACAAACGACCATTTAAACATGGTTACCGGGCCGGTGAGCATGCCTTTCATCGGGCGTTTGGTGAGGCTTTGCGCGTAGGTAGACCAATAAACGGTCATCGGATTCGGGCGGGATACATCGCCGAAAATAATCGGCGGTTTCATGCAGCGGCTGCCGTAGCTCTGCACTCAGCCGAATTGGCTGAAGCAGTAACCGGCCAGCTGTTCGCCGAAGTCTTCCACCATATCGTTGCGCTCGGCTTCGCCGTGTACGGGCACGTCCAGTTCCAATTTCTCTTGGATTTCCACGCAGTAGGCGATTTCTTTCTTCATCGCGGCATCGTAGTCGGCAGCGGAGAGCTCGCCTTTCTTGAACGCGGCGCGCGCTTGGCGGATTTCGGTGGTTTGCGGGAAGGAGCCGATGGTGGTGGTGGGCAGCACGGGCAGCTTCATCCATTCCTGCTGTGCCTTAATGCGCTGGGCAAACGGCGATTTGCGTTGATCGGCGCCTTTGGGCAGGTCGGCCACGCGTTTTTGCACGGCTGCATTGTGGATTTTCTTGTTGGTGGCGCGGTCGGCGGCAGCGGCATCGGATTCGTTCAAGGCTACCTGAACAGCAGATTTGCCGTGTGCCAGCGCTTGTTTCACCACGCCCAGTTCCACCAGTTTCTGTGCGGCAAAAGCCATCCAAGATTTGATTTCGCCGTCCAGTTTTTCTTCCACGGCCAAGTCTTGCGGGCTGTGCAGCAGCGAGCAGGAGGAGGCAATCCACAATATTATTGCCGAATTTGGCTTTCACGGGCTCGAGCGTGTCGATTACCTTGTTCAGGTTGGCGCGCCATACGTTGCGGCCGTCAATCAAGCCCACAGACAGCACGCGGTTGTCCGGCCAGCCGTCGGCAAACACGGAGAGCTGCTCCGGTGCGCGCACGCAATCGATGTGCACACTGTGTACGGGCAGGGATTTCAGCAAGTTCAGATGTTCAGCCACGGAGGCGAAATAAGTGCCGACAACGATGCGCACACCGGTGTTGGCCAGTTCCTGATACACGGGGGCGAATGCGTCCAGCCACACTTGTGAAGCTTCGGCAGCCAAAATCGGTTCGTCAATCTGAATCCAATCCACGCCTTCGACAGCCAGCTCGCGCAAGAGTTGTGCATAAGCAGGCAGCAATTTGGGCAGCAGCAGTTTGGTTACGCGGCAGCCGAAGTCCTCTTTTTTCTTGCCCAACCAAGCCAGCGTAACCGGGCCCACCAGCGTGGGCTTGATGTCATGGCCTTGCGCTTTGGCTTCTTTAATTTGCGCAATCAGGTTTTTGGCGTTTACCTTAAATTCAGTATCGGCCGACCATTCGGGCACGATGAAGTGGTAGTTGGTGTCGAACCATTTGGTCATTTCCATCGCAAACTGGGTGGCGTTGCCGCGTGCCAGCTGGAAGTATTCCGGCAGGGTTAGTTTGGCTGCGTCGAAGCCGAAACGAGAGGGAATACCGCCCAGAATACACAGCAAATCCGCACCAGTAGCTTTGGGGTGGCCAAGTTGATGCGACAAATGTCGACCGCTACAGCTTAAATCTCAGCCTCGCATTTCACACCCTTCCAAAAGGCTTCAACAACAAATTTCAGCTCGCGCTTCGTGCCGATGCGCGGGTAGCCGGAGAGGTGGAATGGTGTTTATGGATACTCCTTCAAAAGTAGGTGAATAATAAAACACCATGCGTAAAATTTCTCAGTGAGTAAGTTTGCGGCACGGCAATATGCAAGCGATAAATCTGCTGCTTTGCAAGAATGCAATTAATGCAAACAGCTTGATTTTCTATTATTTTTCAAATTATTGAGTCAGTTTTAAAATTTCTTCCTAGTTTCAACCATTTCCCATCTTTATAAACAAATGGATAGGAGAAAAAAGTCTAAGCTGGATATTTTCAGGTAGCCTTTCCATCACCCACAAAAAGCTACCTGAAAAAACAGCTACACTCCCGCCCTCAAAACCACTTCGGCCATAGTTCGCGGCTTTTCGGATTGGCGAAAAACGGCTGCAACAGGCGTTGCAGCTGCAGCAGGTAGGGGGTGGCCACTGGGTCGCAGCAAAGAGCGGCGCGGTAATACAGGGCGAAGATTTCAGCCTGCTGCTCCATATTGAGGCGGTTTAAGTGCGGTACGGTATCGAGCATGGGCAGGCGGTAGGCGCGATTTTTCAGGTAGCCCAAACGCAAAGCCTGCAAACTGCCGCCAAGCCACACGGGGAAGCCGTTTTGATGCTGCCAAACATGCGTCAGCTCGTGCACCAGCCAGGCGCGTTCGATCAAGGGGCGCTTGGCGAAATCGGGGCAGAAGCGGTTGGCGGGGAAGTAAACGTGGCCGAAGGGGGCAATGGCAATATTGCGGGTAAGCAGCCACCACGCGCCGCCGTGCAGGCGGATGCGTTCATAACGCAACCCGCTGCCAAACACGCTGCGGGCGAGTTTGGTTTCGGCGGGGGTGAGCGGGCGGGAACGTGGGGGCATGGGTGGTTTATCAATCCATAGGGTAAGAGGCTACCTGAAAGTTGCTGGCTATATGGAAACAATAGCTTACAGTTTAACTATGCAGAAACTCGGCTTGCTTCAATTCGTTGCGGCCTCGGCCTGCTCCGCAGAAACTCAGCCTCCTGCGAAAGCCTTGTTTTATAGTGAATTAAATTTAAATCAGGACAAGGCGGCGAGCCGCAGACAGTACAAATAGTACGGCAAGGCGAGCTAACGCTGTACTGGTTTAAATTTAATTCACTATAACTTCATTGAAGCTGTGCTTTCAGGTAGCCTTAAATGGCAAAACAACGCGGCTCAATGTTTACGGCTGTAGTTTTCGATGTCCTCGCACACAGTGGCAAGGAAGTCGAGGTATTTCGGGTCTTCGCCCGCCCACATTTCCTCTTCGCCCAACGCGTAGGCGCGAATGAGTTCGTCGGCGGCGCGCTCGAAGTTGCCCAACTCAAATTGCGCCTGGCCGAGCCGCAAATGCAAAAAGGGGTTGCCGATGGCATCTGGGCAGCGCATGGCGTGGCTGAGGGCTTCGCGGGCGGCTTCGTGGCTGCCGCGCAAAAATTCGGTGTCGCCCACCGCAGCCAGTATCCAAGTGGCGGCTTCCCATTCGGTTTGCGGCTCGGGCAGCAAATCCCATGCCTGCCAAAAACGTTCGATGGCTTCGGCATAGCGCTCCGCATCGGCCAGCTCGTCGCTTTGTTCGCACAGCGCGGTGATTTGCTCGTAGGTATGGTCGTTCAGTTCGGCCATGGCAGGCTCCTTCTTTAGAGATGCCGCGTATTATACAGGCTACCTGAAAGCCTTTATTCCTTCCTTTCAGGTAGCCTCTTCCCCTTGGGCGCGTGATAATATGCGCCGTCTTTTTTGTTCACACCACCCGCCACCATGTCCACCCCTCAACACCGCATCCGCACCCTCGTGCAAACGCTCAACCGCTACGCCCATGAATACTACACTTTGGACGCGCCCAGCGTGCCCGATGCCGAATACGACCGGCTCTACCGCGAGCTGGAAGCCCTGGAAGCCGAATACCCGCAGTTCAGGCTGCCCGAAAGCCCCACGCAGCGGGTGGGCGGCGCGGTGCTGGACGGCTTTGAAACCGTGGTGCACGCCGTGCCGATGTTGTCGCTGAACAACGCGTTTTCGCCGCGCGACGACGAAACGGGCGCGTTCGACCACGCCGAATTTTTGGCGTTTGACGAGCGCGTGTGCAAGGAATTGGGCGTATCGCAGGTTGAATACGCCGCCGAGCCGAAGTTTGACGGGCTGGCCGTCAGCCTGCTGTATCAAAACTGCGTACTGGTGCAGGCGGCCACGCGCGGTGACGGCACCACGGGCGAAAACGTTACCGAAAACATCAAAACCGTGCGCAATATCCCGCTGAAACTGCACGGCGACACACTGCCCGAAACCATTGAAGTACGCGGCGAAGTACTGATGCTCAAAGCCGATTTTGCCGCGCTCAACGAGTGCCAATTTGAGGCTGGGCAGAAGCCCTTCGTCAACCCGCGCAATGCCGCCGCAGGCAGCCTGCGCCAGCTCGATTCCAAAATCACCGCGCAGCGCAAACTGCATTTTTTCGCGTACGGCATCGCCCAGCTTTCCGGCATCCAAAGGCTACCTGAAAGCCACATCGAAGAACTCGCGCTGCTGCACGAACTCGGCTTTTCGCTGCCCGAAGGCTATTTCGGCGCGTACACCGGCGCGGCGGCCGTGTTGCGCGAATACGAACGGCTGGCCGAACACCGCCCCCGCCTGCCGTATGAAATCGACGGCATGGTCGTCAAAGTGAACTCGTTGGACGAACAGCAACAACTCGGCTTCGTGTCGCGCGCGCCGCGTTGGGCGATTGCGCACAAATTCCCCGCCGAAGAAGCGCTCACCACCGTGGAAGCGATTGACGTGCAGGTCGGCCGCACCGGCGCGGTTACCCCCGTGGCACGGCTTGCGCCCGTGTTCGTGGGCAGCGTTACCGTGACCAACGCCACGCTGCACAACCAAGACGAAGTGGCGCGCAAAGACGTGCGCGTGGGCGACACCGTGGTCGTGCGCCGCGCAGGCGACGTGATTCCCGAAGTGGTGCGCGTGCTGCCCGAACGCCGCCCGATGCAGCCCGTTGATTTATTGGGCGAACAAATGGAAGCGAAGTACGAGCCGTTCAGGCTACCTGAAACCTGCCCCGTGTGCGGCAGCGCCGTCGAACGCGAAGCAGGCGAAGCCGTTGCCCGCTGCACCGGCGGCATGCTCTGCCAAGCCCAGCGCGCACAAGGGCTTATCCACTTCGCCAGCCGCAAAGCCATGGACATCGCCGGGCTGGGCGACAAACAAATCGAAGCCCTCGTCGCCGCCGACGTATTGCACAGTTTTACCGATATTTATCAACTGGATATCGCCAAACTGCAAACCATCAAAGACAGCAAATCCGCCGCCACCAAATGGGCGCAAAACATCTTGGACAGCATCGCCCAAAGCCGCACCCCGCCGCTCGCCCGCTTCCTGTTCGCCCTCGGCATCCGCCACGTCGGCGAAAGCACCGCCAAACAGCTGGCCGCCGCATTCGGCAATCTCGACACCGTGCGCCGCGCCCCCGAACCCATACTCGCCTGCCTGCCCGACATCGGCAGCGTCGTCGCCCACGCCATCACCCACTATTTCAGGCAGCCTGCACAGCAAAAAATGCTGGACGACCTATTGCAACACGTCGCCCCCCAAGCCGCTGCCCCGTCGCCCCAAACCCGCGCCCACGCCGCGCCCAAACAATGGCTGCAACGCCTGCCAAACATCAAACTCAGCGAAAAACGCGCCGCCGAACTCTGGCAACTCGCAGGCAGCCTGCACGCCCTGCAAACCGACCAAGCCCTGCCGCAAGAATGGCAAGACTGGCGCAAGCAGCCTGCACACGCCGCCTTGCTGCAAGAAATCACCGCCTTCACCGAAGGGCTACCTGAAAACAGCACAGGCGACGTTTCAGGCAGCCTGCACCCCGAAAACAGCCCAATCGCCGGCAAAACCTTTGTCCTGACCGGCACCCTGCCCACCCTGAAACGCGACCAAGCCGCCGCCCTCATCGAAGCCGCCGGCGGCAAAGTGAGCGGCAGCGTGTCCAAAAAAACCGATTTCGTGGTGGCCGGCGAAGCCGCAGGCAGCAAACTGGAAAAGGCGCAGGCACTGGGCGTGGCGGTGTTGAGCGAGGAAGAGTTGCTGGGGATGCTGGGGAACTAGCTTCAAAGGCTACCTGAAAACCTGTTTCCTTATTTGCAACCCGTTTGGGCGCATGATGGTTTGACTAGGCGATAACCCAAATTACATGCCCGCAAATCAACACAAAGACAGCTCCATGAAAACCTACGCCACCGCCGCCGAACTGATTACAGCCATCCACACCGCGCTAGACAAATACCTCACCGAATTTGCCGACATTGCCGAAGTCGACAAACACCACCGCGCCGTGCCCGACGGCAAAACTCCGGCCGAACATCTGGCCTACCAACTCGGTTGGACCAGCCTGTTGTTGCAATGGGAGCGAGACGAGCAGGCAGGCCAAACCGTTCATACGCCCGCCGAAGGCTACAAATGGAACGATTTGAGCGGGCTGTACCAGCAGTTTTACCGGCAATACGGCAGTCTCACGCTGCAAGAGGCTCAAGCCCGACTGCGCGAGCAGGTTGCCCAAATCTGCACATGGCTGGAAACGCTGTCCGAACAGGAGTTATTTGAGCCTAACCAGCGCAGATGGGCAGATAACCAGGCAAAATGGCCGATCTGGAAATGGGTGCACATCAATACGGTTGCGCCGTTTACCAATTTCCGAGTGCATATCCGCAAATGGAAAAAGCAGAATCTGCATGGCTAGGCACATGCTGTAGAGGCACACTCAATTAGAAATACTACCCATGTGCACAAGTTTCGTACCCTGCTAAAACAGTCTTAAAGGCTACCTGAAAACCTGTTTCCTACCATTTAGCCGCCCCTTTTTTCAGGTAGCCTTTCCTGCCCACACCTCCCCTATCTGCGACATCCCTGCACCGCTCATCGGCAATCTCGGGTAAGATGGCATCTTTTTTCGGAGACAGCTATGCCGCAAAAAGTAATCGCAATCGACGGGCCGAGCGCATCGGGCAAAGGCACGGTGGCGCAGCGGGTGGCGGATGCCTTGGGCTGGCGTTATCTGGATTCGGGCGCGCTCTACCGCATCACCGCGCTCTATGCGCGCAACCGCCGAACCGCTTGGGATAATGAAGCTGCGGTGGCCGCGCTGGCGCAGGCTTTGCCGGCGGAATTTGTCGAGGGCGCAGTGCTGTTGGACGGGGAAGATGTTTCCGTCGCTATCCGCAGCGAAGAAATCGGCATGGGGGCATCACGGGTGGCGGCGCTGCCGGCGGTGCGCACGGCTTTGTTGCAGCGGCAGCGTGCGTTTCTAACCGAACAGGGGCTGGTGGCCGACGGGCGCGATATGGGCTCGGTGGTATTCCCCGATGCCGTGCTCAAGGTTTTCCTCACTGCTTCGCCGCAGGTGCGTGCCGAACGCCGTGCCAAACAAATCGGCGTACCGCTTGCGGGCGCGGGTTTCGAGCGTATTTTGGCCGACATCGAAGCGCGCGACGAAGCCGACCGCAACCGCGCCGTTGCGCCGCTGCAAAAGCTACCTGAAGCCCATCTGCTCGACACTTCGGCGCTGACGATTGAAGAATCGGTAAAAAAAGTGCTTGATTGGTATCGGGAAAAATAAAGTTACTGTATAATGCTGCGTTTTCGGCGCATCCGCTCCGCTTGGGCGCGGCTGTGTTGCATAAACAATTGATTTAACTCACGCCTGCCGCGCCAAGGGTGGCAGGCTTCTATCAACTCCAACCCTCCGCACTCCTTGGCCGTGCGTGGAAAAGACAAAACCTTATGGAAAATTTTGCCCAGTTACTGGAAGAATACTCAGCCGTACAAGAAATGAATCAGGGCGAGGTGATTACCGCCGAAGTGGTGGCGATTACCGACAAACACGTTATCGTGAACGCCGGCCTGAAATCCGAATCCCTGATTGATTTGAACGAATTCAAAAACACCCAAGGCGAACTGGAAGTTAAAGTCGGCGATTTCGTTACCGTAACCATCGAATCCGTAGAAAACGGCTTCGGCGAAACCAAACTCTCCCGCGAAAAAGCCAAACGCGCTGCCGATTGGCTGGCTTTGGAAGAAGCCATGGAAAGCGGCGAGATCCTCTCCGGCGTGATCAACGGCAAGGTCAAAGGCGGCCTCACCGTGATGATCAACAGCATCCGTGCCTTCCTGCCCGGCTCTTTGGTAGATGTGCGCCCGGTGAAAGACACTTCTCACTTTGAAGGCAAAGAAGTTGAATTCAAAGTGATTAAGCTGGATAGAAAACGCAACAACATAGTGGTATCCCGCCGCGCTGTATTGGAAGAAACCCTGGGCGAAGAGCGCCAGGCCCTGCTGGAAAGCTTGCAGGAAGGCACCGTGGTGAAAGGTATCGTGAAGAACATTACCGACTACGGTGCATTCGTAGACTTGGGCGGTATCGACGGCCTGTTGCACATCACCGATTTAGCATGGCGCCGCGTAAAACACCCCAGCGAAGTGCTGGAAGTGGGCCAGGAAGTAGAAGCTAAAGTATTGAAATTTGACCAAGACCGCAGCCGCGTATCTTTGGGTATGAAACAGCTGGGTGAAGATCCCTGGAGCGGCCTCGCCCGCCGTTACCCTGCCCGCACCCGCCTGTTCGGCAAGGTGTCCAACCTCACCGATTACGGCGCGTTCGTTGAAATCGAACAGGGTATCGAAGGCTTGGTACACGTTTCCGAAATGGACTGGACCAACAAAAACGTTCACCCGAGCAAAGTGGTTCAGCTGGGCGACGAAGTAGAAGTGATGATTCTGGATATCGACGAAGACCGCCGCCGCATCAGCCTGGGCATGAAACAATGCCAGGCTAATCCGTGGGAAGAATTTGCCGCCAACTTCAACAAAGGCGACAAACTCACCGGCGCAGTTAAATCCATCACCGATTTCGGTATTTTTGTGGGCCTGCCCGGCAACATCGACGGCCTGGTACACCTCTCCGACCTTTCTTGGAGCGAAAGCGGCGAAGAAGCCGTACGTAAATACAAAAAAGGCGAGGATGTGGAAGCCGTTGTATTGTCTATCGATGTAGAGAAAGAACGCATCAGCTTGGGCATCAAACAGCTCGAAGGCGACCCCTTCGGCAGCTACATCAGCATCAACGACAAAGGCGCCTTGGTGAAAGGCACCGTGAAATCCGTTGAAGCCAAAGGTGCCGAAGTGCAGCTGGCCGATGAAGTGGTAGCCTACCTACCCGCTTCCGAATTCGACAGTGAGCGCGTGGAAGACTTAACCACCAAGCTTAAAGAAGGCGACGAAGTGGAAGCTGTCATCGTTACTGTAGACCGCAAAAACCGCAATATCAAGCTGTCAGTAAAAGCCCGCACTGCCAAAGAAAACCGCGAAGCGCTCAACACCGTGAACGCAGCGGCTAGCCATGCCGGCACCACCAGCCTGGGCGATTTGCTCAAGGCCAAGCTTGGCGGCGAAAATGAATAAGGATAGCACAAAATGACCAAATCAGAGTTGATGGGCCATCTGGCCGAGAAGTACCTGGCTCAAGGGCATTCCCGCCTAACTGTTAAGGATGTGGAGCAAAGCGTGAAGGTTTTGGTAGACGCCATGACCCGGGCACTGGCTCGTGGTCAGCGTATCGAGATTCGTGGGTTTGGCAGTTTCGACCTGAACCACCGTCCGGCACGTATCGGCCGCAACCCGAAAACCGGCGAGAAAGTAAACGTACCTGAAAAATACGTGCCACATTTCAAAGCCGGCAAGGAGTTGCGCGAACGCGTAGACCAAGCTGCCAAGTAAGATTGGCATTAAGCTGAATAATAAAAGGCTACCTGAAAATTTCAGGTAGCCTTTTTGTTGTTTGGACAATCCAGATAGTGCTATGCAACAGACTACCTGAAAGCTTCAGCTGCAACAAAGCTAAAGCCAAGTAACGGGCAGCTTGGGCTCCCGCACATCAGCTGCAATTCCACGATAAGTTGGAACCATCTGCTCCCAGTAAAGAGTCGGCAAAAGGCTACCTGAAATTCTTAATTACCAACGGCTGACCAATCCGCTCAAATCCGTATTTTTCGGGCCGTCGGCCTCTTTCTGTGCCGTGCCGATCATCACAGGCCGATGATTTTATCGTGTGCGCCGCGGCCGAAGGCTTCACGCAGCGCGGCGATGTTAACCCACAGGCCGGTAATCCACACATTGTCAAAGCCTTGCGCCTTGGCAACCAGTTGGGCGGCATAGGCAGCGCAGCCGGCGCTGAGCATCTGCTCCCACTCTGGCTTCGGCTTGAGGCAGTCCAGCTTGGGCTTGGACACCACGCCGATCACCATCGGCGCCATCTGTCCCACCACTTCAGCCTTGCGCACCGCTTCGCCGCCGATTTCTTCGGCACATTGCTTCAAAATATGGCGGAATGCCGGCCGGCTCGCTTCGCTTTGTACCACCACAAAATGCCACAGCGTGAGGTTGCAGTGGTCAGGCACTTGCGTGGCAGCCTGCAAAATGATTTCCAGCTGAGCATCGTTAGGGGCGGGTTCGGCAAGGTGTCGCACCGAGCGGCGGGTAGTGAGCAAATCGATTGCGTTCATGGGGTTAATCCTTAAAGTGTGCGTTGAAAACAAAACGCCGTGCTTATACCACACATTAAGGCTACCTGAAACACACGCCCCGGTTTAACGTTATAATGCCAGCCGATTTCATCCCGTTAGGAGCCGCCATGAGCACCAATTACCTTTTCACCCTGCCCGACCAAAACGGCAACGATTTCGCCGCCGCCGACCACCTGCCGCTGGTGCTGTATTTCTACCCCAAAGACAGCACGCCAGGCTGCACCACCGAAGCGCAGGAATTCAGTGCGCTCTTGCCCGAATTTCAGGCGCTCGGTTTTCAGGTAGCCGGCGTATCGCGCGACAGCGTGGCCAGCCACCAGAAATTCGTATGCAAATACGCGCTGGAAGTGCCGCTCTTGTCGGATAAGGATGAAACCGTGTGCCGCCTGTTCGATGTCATCAAAGAGAAAAACATGTATGGCAAAAAAGTGTTCGGCATCGAACGCAGCACCTTCGTTTTGGATGCACAAGGCAACATTTCGCGCGAATGGCGCAAAGTGAAAACCGCCAGCCACGCCCAAGCCGTGCTCGACGCGCTGCGTGAAACAGCCTAGCGGAACACCGCCATGCAATACTGCTACCAAGCCCCCTTCGGCACGCTGCTGTGCCGCCTGCACAACGACCTGCCCACCGAAATCCTGCTGCAGCACAGCGCCGCGCCCTTCCTGCCCGCACTGCCAAACGAAACCCCGCTGGCACAATGGCTGGACAGCTACTTTTCAGGTAGCCCTGCCCCGCTGCCACCGTTTGTGCCCCCCGCAGGCACGGCGTTTCAGCAGGCCGTGTGGGCGCAGATTGCCCAGATTCCGTTCGGCGAAACCCGCAGCTACCAATGGATTGCCGGGCGCATCGGCAGCCACCCGCGCCCCGTGGGCGGCGCCTGCGGCAAAAACCCGCTGCCGCTGCTGATCCCCTGCCACCGCGTGCTCTCAACCAACGGGCTGGGCGGCTTCAGCATGGGCGGCGATGCCGAGCGCAGCCTAGCAGTGAAACGCTGGCTGCTCGCGCACGAAGGAGTGGCATTGTGAATCCGGCCAAACCGCTGCCCGCCGCCTGGCAAGAGCCCATCGAGCAAACGCTGGACGAGCTCTTCCTCACCCACCGCCTCGCCGCCAATACCCTGGCCGGCTACCGGCGCGACCTGGAAAAAGTCGCCCGCCGCCTGCACGCGCAAGGATTGGATTGGCAGCAGGCCGATGCCGACGCCTTGGCCGATGCCGTGTATGCCCCGGATGAAAAACCCGCTTCCCAAGCCCGCGCCCTCTCCGCCGTCAAACAGCTCTACGGCTTTTTGCAGCTACAAAACCGCCGCAGCGACAACCCCGCGCAACACCTGCGCCCGCCGCGCCAAGGCCGCGCCCTGCCGCCGCTGATCGGCGAAGCGCAAATCGACGCGCTGTTGGCCGCGCCCGACACGGAAACCATCTTCGGCCTGCGCGACAAAGCCGTGCTGGAAACGCTGTATGCCACCGGCCTGCGCGTGTCCGAAGCCGCCCAAATGCAGCTGCAGGATTTAGACTTGCAGCGCGGCGTGGTTACCGTAATCGGCAAGGGCAACAAGCAGCGCATCGTGCCGCTGGGCGCGGAAGCCGTGCATTGGCTGGAACGCTACCTGAAAACCGCGCGCGGCGAATTGCTCAAGCACACCCCGTGCGATTTCGTGTTCGTGGGGCAAAAACGCAGCGGCATCAGCCGCCAGCTGGTGTGGCAGATGGTGAAGTGTTACGCCGCAGAAGTCGGCATCAGCGAGCTCAGCCCGCACGGCCTGCGCCACGCCTTCGCCACCCATCTGGTAAACCACGGCGCCGACCTGCGCAGCGTGCAGATGATGCTCGGCCACGCTAGCCTGAACACCACGCAAATCTACACCCACGTGGCCAACGAGCGGCTCAAACAGCTGGTAGCACAGCATCATCCGCGTAGGTAAACAAGATATAGCGGATTCAAATGAAAATGGAACAAGGCGGCAGGCTACCTGAAAGCTTTCAGGTAGCCTGCCGTGCCGTTTTGTGGGAAAATCCGTACGTTTAAAATTATTCAAATTGGGCGAAAAATATTATGTTGGACAGAGAAGGTTATCGCCCCAATGTCGGCATCATCATCACCAACCAGCGCAACGAAGTTTTCTGGGGCAAACGCGTGCAGGAGCATTCCTGGCAGTTTCCGCAGGGAGGCATCAAGCCCGGCGAAAGCCCCGAGGCCGCCATGTATCGCGAGCTGGCCGAAGAAGTCGGCCTTTTGCCGCATCACGTGAAAATCCTCGGCCGCACCCGCGACTGGCTGCGCTACGACGTGCCCGGCAACTGGGTGCGCCGCCAATGGCGCGGCGCGTATCGCGGGCAGAAACAGATTTGGTATTTGCTGCGGCTCACCGGCCGCGAAAGCGATGTGCACCTGCGCGCCAGCAGCCAGCCGGAATTCGATGCCTGGCGCTGGCACGACTATTGGGCACCCATCGACGAAGTGATTGAATTCAAAAAAGACGTATACACCAACGCCCTGCGAGAGCTTTCGCGCTTTCTGCACAATCTGGAAACCCTAGAGCAATTCAACCGGCGCCACGCCGCCCTGCCCGAAGAACAAACCCACCGATGAGCAGCATCCTCACCCGCATCCTCGCCACCCAACAGCAAGAAGTAGCCGCCGATGCTACCTCCTCACCGCTACGCGGTGTGAACAACCGCAACTTGCGCACCTTTGAAGTGAGCCTGCAGCAAACGCTGGATTTGCTGCCAGAAATCGCCGGCGAAGACCGCATCGTGATTACCGAAAGCGGCATCCGCAGCCGCGAAGACGTACAATTCATGCGCAGCCACGGCGTGCACAGCTTCCTGATCGGCGAAACCTTCATGCGCGCCGACGATGTGGGCGCGGAAGTGAAAAAACTGTTTGCTTGAGTTTTCAGGTAGCCTGCCATGATGGTGAGGCTACCTGAAAACACTATCCCAATGCTTCGTTTGGCTTTTTTTCTCACGTAAGGAGTAGGCATGAAACGTTTAGCGATGATATTGGCCCTGCTACCCTTGGCCGCTGCCGCCCAGCCCACCGCCCAGCAATGCCGGCAGATTAACCGCGACAGTATCGAGGTCATGACTTATCTGTTCGCCTGTGCCGACAACGATAATTTCGCGCTTCCCAAAGCCGCCGAGCAGCAAGCCGACAAACTGATGCAGCTGAGCAAACCATGTTTCAACCGCGACCAAGAAGCATGGTGGTGGCAAAATGGCACACAGGTGGAAGCTGAGCGCGCCCGTTATGACACCGGCGCCGATGCAGACACAGCGGCGGTGTGCCGGCAGCGCCGCACACACATTCAGCGCATCTTGCGACGCTACCGTTAAGCCGACCAACCTGCCGCACTTAACCCCCAGATTTCAGGTAGCCTGAACTTCCGCCCAAAGCGTGTAGAGGCTCCCTGAAACCAGAAATCCTATCCAAATCCACACAGAGATACCGATATGACCAGCCCCGACAAAATCCTCATCCTCGATTTCGGTTCGCAAGTCGCCCAGCTCATCGCCCGCCGCGTGCGCGAAGCCCATGTGTATTGCGAGCTGCACCCCTACGACATGCCGCTGGCCGACATCAAAGCCTTCAATCCCAAAGGCATCATCCTTTCCGGCGGCCCCAACTCCGTGTACGACAGTGAATATCAAGCCGACACGGGGCTGTTCGACTTGGGCGTGCCCGTGCTCGGCATCTGCTACGGCATGCAGTTTATGGCGCACCATTTGGGCGGCGAAGTGCGGGCCGGCAACCAGCGCGAATTCGGTTACGCGCAAGTGCAAACGCAAGACAGCGCGCTCACCAGCGGCATTCAAGACGGCGCACCGAACACCTTGGACGTGTGGATGAGCCACGGCGACAAAGTGTGCAGGCTGCCTGAAAACTTCCGCACCATCGGCAGCACGCCCTCCTGCCCCATCGCCATGATGGAAAACGCCGAACGCCACTTTTACGGCATCCAATTCCACCCCGAAGTCACCCACACCAAACAAGGCCGCGCCCTAATCAACCGCTTCGTGCTCGACATCTGCGGCGCACAGCCCAGCTGGACCATGCCGAACTACATCGACGAAGCTGTGGCCAAAATCCGCGAACAAGTCGGCAGCGACGAAGTGATTTTGGGCTTGTCCGGCGGCGTGGATTCCTCCGTGGCCGCCGCGCTCATCCACCGCGCCATCGGCGACCAGCTCACCTGCGTATTCGTCGACCACGGCCTGCTGCGCCTGAACGAAGCCGAAAACGTGATGAAAATGTTTGCCGACAACTTGGGCGTACGCGTGATTCACGTGGATGCCAGCGAGCAGTTTATGGCGAAACTCGCCGGCGTGACCGACCCCGAGCAGAAGCGCAAAATCATCGGCGCAGAATTTATCGAAGTATTTGACGCCGAAGAGAAAAAACTCACCAACGCCAAATGGCTGGCGCAAGGCACGATTTACCCCGACGTGATTGAATCCGCCGGCGCGAAAACCAAAAAAGCCCACGCCATCAAATCGCACCACAATGTGGGCGGGCTACCTGAAAACATGAAGCTGAAACTGCTCGAACCGCTGCGCGATTTGTTCAAAGACGAAGTGCGCGAACTGGGCGTGGCGCTCGGCCTGCCGCGCGAAATGGTGTACCGCCACCCCTTCCCCGGCCCCGGCTTGGGCGTGCGGATTCTGGGCGAAGTGAAGCGCGAATACGCCGACCTGCTGCGCCAGGCAGACGACATTTTCATTCAGGAACTGCGCAACCATAAAGACGAAAACGGCACCTCTTGGTACGACCTCACCAGCCAGGCATTTGCCGTGTTCCTGCCCGTGAAATCCGTGGGCGTGATGGGCGATGGGCGAACTTATGACTACGTGGTCGCCCTGCGCGCCGTCATCACCAGCGACTTCATGACCGCACACTGGGCGGAACTGCCCTATTCGCTGCTGAGCAAAATGTCCAACCGCATCATCAACGAAATGCGCGGCATCAACCGCGTAGTGTACGACATCAGCGGCAAACCGCCTGCCACGATCGAGTGGGAATAAGCCAGAATTGAAACACAACGCAACAAAGCCCTGCCGAATGGCAGGGCTTTGTTCTGGTGGAGAAGGCCACCTGAATTTAAAACATAAAGCTCTGCTATCTACCACCTGATCCGTATCATTGTAATGTGCCGACCAGCGGATGTCTGCGCCGTCTGCTTACGGAATCAGCACCGCTTCCTGCTTAAAACGTGAGGTGTGTGCAGCAAAATCCATCCACCGCCTGTACACTCGGGTAGTCTTCCTGAACGGTTTGCAGACTGCTGCGAATGCCGCCGTTGACCAACTCGGCGGCCAATTGCTTCTGCATGGAGTAAGCAGTTTGATTTACTGTTCGATTTCGGCTTGGCGGCGATGACTAGAATAGTGAGTGGGAAACAAGAACAGAGTAGCGATTGCGCCGAGGCAGAAGGCGGCAAAGTTTTTTGGGGAACATAGCCGTATCTCGATAGATTGGGTATTTGATTATGGTATTTATGCTTTCAGGTAGCCTGTCGCGCGGGAAGGCTACTTGAAAATCTAACCCTGTTGTTCCTGTTCGTCATAAACAGGCAGCAGGAAACTTCAAAACAGAAGTTTCCTGCTGTGTTGGCCAAATTAGCTTAGATTGACAACAGCCATTTGAGTGCCAACCCGGTGCTGAATGAGCCGTCCTTTACTTTTTGTGCGTTGGCATCATCTGCATTGGCAAATTGCAGCGGATGCGGACCGGAATAATTGGCGTCTTCTGTATCAATCAGCAGAATCGGCGCTTTTCCGTTCAGCTGGCTCTTCAAGAAGCTGCCACGGAAGCTTTGCGCAGTGCTGGGTTGCACTGAGAATCTTTTGTCCAACAAGATCTTTTCACCGTTTACCACGAGATAGAGTCTATAGCCCCAATCAGGTGCATTAGCCCAGCCTCGGTTGGCAATTTTTGCCGACCAATGGATGATATTACTGTTTTGCTGGTCAGCATAAGCACTGAGTTCTTCCACTACATAACGATAGCCCATTCTCTTACGGACTTCTGTCATACAGGAGCCAGATTCCCAATTATTGATAAAGGTTTTGTGGTAATCGTAGTTCAGATACGATACGTGATACTCACGACCCTCTCTCAAAATGTCAGCACAGCTCGTACGAGCGCCTGCTTGCGGTTCACAGGTTTCGCCACCGAATACCTGGTGTATGCTATTAGCTCGTACAAAGCTACGCAAAGCTTCGGATGAACGCCCGTTATGTGGGAAATAGGTACCTACATCGTGCGTTCCTGCCATAAAACAGTCATTATGCATACCTGTAAAGACCACCCCCTTAGGCAAATTACTGTTATTGAGAAAATCCATCAAATCGCCTGGGTAACGCAACTGAAGTTTGGCATAAATGCCGTTATTGTTTGCATTCAGCAACGCCTTAAATACTTCAGCTTTATTTTGATCTGTATCCAAATGATTGGCAGAGGAATGCCATTCCCCCCATGCACCGATGAAGCCCGCCTGCCATACGAAAATATTGTCACGGTTTCTAGCCAAAATGGGCCGCAGCTGCTCAATATGGCGTCGAACCTGTGCCAGATTGGTATCTTGGCCGGCTGCCGTGTAATCATATGAGAAACGCAAAATGGCATTAACATTTTTCATTCTGGATAAGCCCTGATCCAATGCATTTAGATACGACTGGGGCAAATCCTGATTCCGCCATTGAGATAAATCTGCCGGCATATACATCAGGTGGTAGCCTGCGCGATAGGCATCTTCCAAGTCGGCATCGGTAATTTGGGAAGGGTCTTTACCATAACGGTAAAAACCACGCCCGTAGCCAGGCACATCACCAGCTGCTTCCTTCAGGAAGACGGTTTTAACGTTGTTATTTCCATTATTATCGTTCCTGTTATTGTTATTGGCATTATTAGCAACATTATTTCCAGAATTGTTGCCATTAGTAATTCTGGGGTTGCCATTGCTATTTCCATTACTATTACCCGTACCTACACTAATATTTTGATTCCGGGGAGAGTTTCCTATTCCCGGTATGTCCAGATTAGTCGTACCCTCATTTTGCTTTGCCACAGGTTGAGTTATCTGCTGGTTTGAGTCAGTATTACCGGATGCATCGAGTTCGTCTTTTTTGCAGGCTGATAAGGCCAAAGCACAAACCAAAATTGAAAGTAACTTTTTATTCATGTTATTCATGATGACGATTTCCCGAAATCTTTGCAATAAAGCGTCTACTGCTAAAATTAATGCCATAAAACTTAGTAGTCCTACTATACCAAACAATTTATTGTCAAAAATTCAAAAGTCTGTATTCCATATTTAATAATTCTGACTATATATGATCAGAATCGTTCTATCAAAAAGTTTGCCAAACCATTACTTGCTATTTAAAACTTAAAAAATCCGATAAATTTTTGATGCTTGGTTCATCATTCCAAATTAACTCAGGTTGTTTTCAGGCAACCTTTTCTACAACTCAATCTACCCCTCTCCCCCGATTCTCGTGGAATTGCTCCTGCCAGTCGGCAAATTTGCCCTGTTCGATGGCTTCGCGCATTTCGGCCATTATGGTTTGGTAGAAATGCAGGTTATGGATAGTGTTCAACTGCGCACCCAAAATCTCGCCGGCACGGTGCAAGTGGTGCAGGTAGGCGCGGCTGAAATGCGTACAAGCGTAGCAGGTGCATGATTCGTCGAGCGGGTGGGTATCGTGTTTGTACTTGGCGTTTTTGATTTTGATGTCGCCGAAGCGGGTGAACAGCCAGCCGTTGCGGGCATTGCGGGTGGGCATGACGCAGTCGAACATGTCCACGCCATGCGCCACGCCGTACACTAAGTCTTCCGGCGTGCCGACACCCATCAGGTAATGCGGTTTGTGTTCGGACAGTATGGGGCCGACGGCACGCAGCATACGGTACATTTCGGGCTTGGGTTCGCCCACTGATAAGCCGCCGATGGCGAGGCCGGGGAAGTCGAGCTGTTCCAGCCCGCGCAGGGACTGTTCGCGCAGGTCTTCGTACATCGCGCCCTGCACGATGCCGAACAGGGCATTGGGGTTTTTGAGGTCTTCAAAGGCTTTTTTGCTGCGTTCCGCCCAGCGCAGGCTCATTTGCAGCGATTTTTCGGCCTGCTCGCGTGTGGCTTCGCCGGGGGTGCATTCGTCGAGCTGCATGGCGATGTCGGAGTTGAGCACGGTTTGGATTTTCATCGAGATTTCGGGCGAGAGGAAAAGCTTATCGCCGTTAATCGGGCTTTTGAAGGTGCAGCCTTCTTCGGTGAGTTTGCGCATGTCGGATAGCGAAAACACTTGGAAACCGCCGGAGTCGGTCAAAATCGGTTTGTTCCAGCCGATAAAGTCGTGCAGGCCGCCGAATTGTTCGATGACTTCCAAGCCGGGGCGCAGCCATAAATGGTAGGTGTTGCCGAGGATGATTTGGGCCTTGATGTCGTGCAGGTTTTGCGGGGTCATGGCTTTGACCGAGCCGTAGGTGCCGACGGGCATGAATACGGGGGTTTCGATGCTGCCGTGGTTGAGTTCGATGGTGGCGCGGCGGGCGTGGCCGTCTTTTTTATGAAGGGTAAATTTGAGCATGGGGAATAACACGTTATCAATAATCCGGCGATTATAGCTAAAGCACTTCTTTCTTCCTACTGCGTCAGCCCGCCTTACCGTCTTGACCATATTGTCTGCCGCCCGCTGCCTAGCAGAAAAAATGATTACTTCGGCGATATGGCAAACCGCCGCCGGCCCTGCGCTTTCTTTGCGCGGGGGGTGGGAAAACAGTATAATGCTGCCCCTTAAACAGGCACGTAGCTCAGTTGGTTAGAGCATCACCTTGACATGGTGGGGGTCGTTGGTTCGAATCCAATCGTGCCTACCAGAATTCGTGGGAACAACAGGGGTTTCTGGGGAACTTCAGTTGTTCTTTTTTGTTTGGCCGCCCGCTACTAGTTTTAACTTTGCAGAAACCTGGCTTCCTTTAGAAACATTGTTTCAGGTAGCCTTTTGGATTGCTGTTAAGGCTACCTGAAACTCCGGCCAAACCGCTGCAAGGAACCCGCCATATGCGCCGTTTACCTCCCGCGCTTGCGCTATTGCTTACACTGGCCGCATTGGCCGCCATAGCATTTGCCGGCCTGTTCCTGCTGTTTTACTTTTTCGGTTTCGCCTAATGCAACGATAAAGGCTACCTGAAACCCAAACCATTCATCTGTTTATCCATTTCAAAGAAAGACAAACCATCATGTCCCAAATCAACATCACCCTGCCCGACGGCTCCGTGCGCCAATACGAAGCCCCCGTAACCGTTGCCCAAATCGCCGCTTCTATCGGCTCCGGACTGGCCAAAGCCACCGTGGCCGGCAAAGTGAACGGCGTATTGCGCGATGCGTGCGACCCGATTACCGAAGACGCCGCCGTGCAAATCATCACGCCCAAAGACCCGGAAGGCGTGGAAATCATCCGCCACTCCTGCGCGCACTTGGTCGGCCATGCCGTGAAACAGCTCTATCCCAACGCCAAAATGGTAATCGGCCCGGTGATTGAAGAAGGCTTCTACTACGACATCGCCATGGAAAAACCCTTCACACCCGAAGACGTAGCCGCCATCGAAGCACGGATGAAAGAGCTGATTAATCAAGATTACAATGTGGTCAAAATCATGACCCCGCGCGCCGAAACCATCAAAATCTTCCAAGAGCGCGGCGAAGAATACAAACTGCGCCTGATTGAAGACATGCCCGAAGTGGAAGCCATGGGCATGTACCACCACCAAGAATACGTGGATATGTGCCGCGGCCCGCACGTGCCCAACACCCGGTTTTTAAAACACTTCAAGCTCACCAAGCTAGCCGGTGCCTACTGGCGCGGCGACAGCAACAACGAAATGCTGCAGCGCATCTACGGCACAGCCTGGGCCACCAAAGACGAGCTCAAAGCCTACATCACCCGTATTGAAGAAGCCGAAAAACGCGACCACCGCCGCCTCGGCAAACAGCTCGACCTCTTCCACCTGCAAGACGAAGCCCCCGGCATGGTGTTTTGGCATCCGCGCGGCTGGACGCTGTGGCAAACCATCGAGCAGCATATGCGCCGCGAGCTTGATGCCGCAGGCTACCGCGAAGTCAAAACCCCACAAATCCTCGACAAAACCTTCTGGGAAAAATCCGGCCACTGGGCGAACTACAAAGATAATATGTTCACCACCTCCTCCGAAAAACGCGACTACGCCGTGAAACCGATGAACTGCCCCGGCCACGTTCAAATCTTCAACCACGGCCTGCGTTCCTACCGCGATCTGCCCATGCGCCTGGCCGAATTCGGCTCCTGCCACCGCAACGAACCTTCCGGCGCGCTGCACGGCCTGATGCGCGTGCGTGGCTTCGTGCAAGATGATGCCCACATCTTCTGTACTGAAGACCAAATCGCCGAAGAAACTCGCGCCTTCAACCAGCTGGTGATGAAAATTTACAAACAATTCGGCTTCGAGCACGTCAGCATCAAACTCTCGCTGCGCCCCGAACAGCGTGCCGGCACCGACGAAACTTGGGATAAAGCCGAACAAGGCCTGCGCGATGCGCTCACCGCCTGCGGCGTGCAATGGGAAGAACTGCCCGGTGAAGGCGCCTTCTACGGCCCGAAAGTGGAATACCACATCAAAGACGCGCTCGGCCGCTCCTGGCAGTGCGGCACCATCCAGCTCGACTTCGTGCTGCCCGAACGCCTGGGTGCCGAATACGTTACCGAAGACAACGGCCGCGCCCGTCCCGTGATGCTGCACCGCGCCATTTTGGGCTCGCTGGAGCGCTTCATCGGCATCCTGATTGAAGAGCACGCCGGCTCCTTCCCGCTCTGGCTCGCGCCCGTACAGATGGTGGTGATGAACATCACCGAAAAACAGGCCGATTACTGCCTGGAAGTGGTCAACAAACTCAAAGCCGCCGGCCTGCGCGCCGAAGCCGACCTTCGCAACGAAAAAATCGGCTACAAAATCCGCGACAACAGCCAAATGCGCTACCCCTACCAAGTGGTGGTGGGCGATAAGGAAATGGAAAACGGCCAAGTGGCCGTACGCCGCAAAGGCGAGGATTTGGGCAGCATGCAGATAGAAGAGTTTATTGTCCGCTTGCAGCAAGAGCTGGCAGTGGTTTAAAGATTTTCAGGTAGCCTTTTATGTGGCTACCTGAAAATTTTTGGGCACATAGGCCTGGCATTAATGCCCGACTTCTTCTGGAACATTGTGCCAAACATCCACGCCCTGACTGTGGCTTCCGTTGACAACCCACAAACGGAAGGCGGACAATTTTTCAGGTAGCCCTGGGCTGCATGAGGCTACCTGAAAATTCTTTTGGGCAGTATTTTAGAGGAATGAAGATGGGGCAGAAACGCTGGAAGAAGATAGCGCTGGCGGTGTTGATAGTGTTTGCACTAATCGGTATGGCTGCCACTGTGGCAGTCCTCCCGTTTGTTGGCAACTATATCAGCGATATGAATAGAGAAGTGGGTACCACGCCGCTGGTTTCTGTGCCGTTCAGTACGCAGCAAGAAGGCTATCAACAGACGATGAACGATGTACCGATTCCGCATCGAGGGTTGTTTGCACTCACGGTGAGATTGAAGCCGAAAACCGGAACACATCTTTCAAAAGAAGAGATAGACAACTTGTTTTATCAGGCCAGGCATGTGCCTTTTGTGGTGAAGTATGAGGTGCAAACGGCGGGAAATCCCAGCTTGCTTTATGGGAAAGACACGGTTGTGGCTGATTTCTCCAAAGAGGAAAACGGCGATTTCATTTTCTCCGTTCACTCCGGATTTGTCCGCAAAGGGGATAGATTGATGATACGGGCGGAGAATCTTATCCAAGTGCCAGAGTTTGCGAAATTTGATGCATTTTTAGAGTTTAGAGAAAAGAGACCTGATAAATAAGTAGGCTTGGAGGGTTCTTCAGTCATTCTGCCCGCACATTAAAGAGGCTACCTGAAAACTGGCTTTACTCGTTTTCAGGTAGCCTCTAATCTGTTTGGCAAACGGGACTACAAACCTGCTGCTGCCTTCAAAGCTGCGGCCTTATCGGTGCGCTCCCAAGTAAACTCAGGCTCTTCGCGGCCGAAGTGGCCGTAGGCGGCAGATTTGCTGTAAATCGGGCGTAGGAGGTCGAGCATCTGCACAATGCCTTTCGGACGCAGATCGAAATGTTCACGCACAATGGCAATGAGTTTGTCTTCGCTGATTTTGCCCGTACCGAAGGTGTCGATGGCGATGGAAGTGGGTTCGGCGATGCCGATGGCGTAGGAAACCTGAATCTGGCACTGGGTCGCCAAACCGGCGGCCACGATGTTTTTCGCCACATAACGGCAAGCGTAGGCAGCGGATCGGTCTACTTTGCTCGGGTCTTTACCGGAGAATGCGCCGCCGCCGTGCGGGGCTGCGCCGCCGTAGGTATCGACAATGATTTTGCGGCCGGTGAGCCCGCAGTCGCCCTGCGGCCCGCCAATCACGAAGCGGCCGGTGGGGTTGATGAGGTATTTGGTGTCGGCGGTAAGCATTTCGGGCGGCAGCACGGGTTTGATGATGTGCTCAATCACGGCCTTGCTCAGTTCTTCATGGCCGATAGACGGATCGTGCTGGGTGGAAAGCACCACGGTATCGATGCGTTTTACTTTGCCGGTTTCGCTGTCGTACACGGCGGTAATTTGCGCTTTAGCATCGGGGCGCAGCCAAGGCAGCTGGCCGCTTTTGCGCAGTTCGCTCTGGCGCTGCATCAGGCGGTGGCTGTAATAGATGGCAAAGGGCATCAGAGTGGGAGTTTCGTCGCAGGCATAGCCGAACATCAGGCCTTGGTCGCCCGCGCCTTGGTTCAGGTCGATACCTTCGCCTTCGTTCACGCCTTGGGCGATGTCGGGTGATTGCTGGTCGTAATACACGCCCACCGCGCAGCCGTTAGCATCAAAGCCGAGCTCGGAAGAGTTGTAGCCGATTTTGGCAATGGTTTCACGCGCCACTTTGATGTAGTCCACGTGTGCGGTGGTGGTGATTTCCCCGGCCAGCACGCACAGGCCGGTGTTCACCAGCGTTTCGGCAGCCACGCGGGCTTTGGGGTCTTGGGCGAGGACGGCATCGAGAATGGCATCGGATACTTGATCGGCCACTTTGTCGGGATGGCCTTCGGAAACAGATTCGGAGGTAAAGAGGTATTCGCTCATGATATGTCTTTCAGATAATAGATAAACCTTGCAGCCTAGCAAGGAGGGCTCAACGGGCAATAAAAAATCCCGCACCAGGCGGGAAGAGATATTGCCCGGCCTGATTCAGACGAGCCACATCGGCCTCTCGGCCGTCCACCTTACGCGCCGTTTGCGGCAGGCAGGTTGGCATGGGTTCCCAACTCTTAATGCGCCGCAGATGATAACAAATCCCGTCTGCTGCGGCAAGCGGCGGGATGGGATGGGTTTCAGGCAGCCTCAATGGGAAGAAAGCTACCTGAAATTTTCAGCTTCGCAGAAACTCCACTTCTTTTTTCAGAAACCTCGTTTTCAGGTAGCCTCTATCAAACTCTGCCTTATTCACGCCATATCTTCCACCCGCTGACCGGTGAGAGCGCGCTGGATGTTGCGGTCCATGCGTTTGGCGGCAAAGTCGTCGGTGCCGGCGGCAAGGGCGGCGGTGGCGTTGCGGATGGGGTTGGCTTCGGCCTCGGGGAGCAGGCTTTGTAAGGTGGCGATTTGAGCGCGAATGGCGGCCAGGCTGCTCTCATCGAGCAGGTCGCCGTCCAGCTCCAACGCGACTTCCACTGCATCAATCAGGCTTTCGGCTTCCACTACGGCCTCGGCACGGGCACGGGCGGCGGCATCGCCGCCGGCATGGCTAATGCTGTCGGCCAGCATACGGGTGATGGTTTCGTCGTCGAGGCCGTAGGAAGGTTTTACTTCGATTTGCGCCTGCACACCGGTGGTTTGCTCGCGGGCAGACACAGAAAGCAGGCCGTCGGCATCGATTTGGAAGGTTACGCGGATGCGGGCGGCACCGGCCACCATCGGTGGGATGCTGCGCAGGGTAAATTTGGCGAGGCTGCGGCAGTCGGCCACCAACTCGCGTTCGCCCTGCACCACGTGAATGGTCATGGCGGTTTGGCCGTCTTTGAAGGTGGTGAATTCTTGGGCGCGGGCAGTAGGCAGGGTGCTGTTGCGCGGGATGATTTTTTCGGCGAGTCCGCCGTAAGTTTCGAGACCAAGTGAGAGAGGGGTAACGTCGAGCAGCAGCCAGTCGTTGTCGCGCTTGTTGCCAGCCAGCACGTCGGCCTGCATGGCGGCGCCGAGTGCGACCACCTGGTCGGGATCTAGGTTGGTGAGCGGGGTTTGGCCGAAGAAGTTGCCCACGGCCTGTTGCACATGCAGCATACGAGTGGCACCACCCACCATAATCACGCCGCCGATATCGCCTTTGCTGATGCCGGCGTCTTTCAACGCCTGCTTCACCGGCACAAGGGTTTGCGCCACGAGGTGCTGGGTGAGGGCATGGAATTGGGTACGGGTGAAGATGGTGTCGATCGATGTACCATCGCTTAGCACGGCTTGGATACGGCTTTCAGGTAGCCTGCTAAGCTCTTCTTTGGCACGGCGCACCAGGCTGAACAGCAGGCGGCTGTCTTGGGCGTTGGTAATAGAAAGACGATTCACTTCAATCAGATGGCACAGCATGCGGTGATCGAAATCGTCGCCGCCGAGCGCAGAATTGCCACCGGTGGCCTTCACTTCAAACAGGCCTTTGGAGAGCTGCAAAATGGATACGTCGAAGGTACCACCGCCGAGGTCGTACACAACAAATGTGCCTTCGGCAGCATTATCCAGCCCGTAGGCGATGGCGGCTGCGGTGGGCTCGTTGAGCAGGCGCAGCACGTTCAGCCCGGCCAGGCGGGCAGCATCTTTGGTAGCTTGGCGCTGAGCGTCGTCAAAATAGGCCGGCACGGTGATGACCGCACCCACCAGCTCGCCACCAAGACTCTGTTCGGCACGGGCTTTGAGTGCACGCAGGATGTCGGCAGATACATCGATTGGCGTTTTCGCACCTTGGCGGGTGTGCAGGTCGATTAGTTGGTCGGATTGGCCGAAACGGTAGGGCAGATGGCTGGTATCAATATCTTCTAATTTACGGCCGATCAGGCGTTTGGCGGAGCTGACGGTGTTGGCCGGGTCGGCAGTTTGGCTTTGCAGGGCAGCCCGGCCGGTGATGATTTGCCCATCAGCACCATAGCGCACCACCGAAGGCAGTAGGAAACGGCCTTCTTCATCGGGCAAGCAGGCAGCGTGGCCACTTTTCACGGTAGCAACCAAGCTGTTGGTAGTACCCAAGTCGATACCGACAGCTAGGCGGTGTTGGTGCGGGGCGGCAGAGAGGCCGGGCTCGGCGATTTGTAGGAGTGCCATGGTGGTTGGTGTGTGTTTAAGTATGGGAATAAGCGGTTATTTTAACATATTGGCTGAGTGCTTCGGTCGGAATTAAACCTTTCAGGTAGCCTCAACCGGATATAGAGGCTACCTGAAAATCTTGCAGCCAACGCAAAAGCCGGCATCCACGATACCGGCTTTTAGTATGGGTAACCCCGCGAATGTCGCTTTGGCTCGATTCGCTTGAACCTTGAATCAAGGTTGGCCACTTCCGGCAGTTTCGGGTACGTCCACGAGGAACGCGCACGCCCACCACTCAATCTGCAGCCTGAAGCGAAATTATTGGTTCAAAGGAATAGTGTGCCTTCACAAACACCGCAGGGTTATAAAGAAGAATAATCGGTTTACTTTTCCAAATCAAGTGCTTTATCGCAACTTTCGATCATGGTGCTTATTCTACGCTCAATTTCGCCAATTGCCAAACCGTCTTTCGCGCTCATTTTAAGCAGATCGTGAGTGAGGTTCAGTGCGGCCATAATCACGATTTTGTCGGTTTCCACAATCCGGCCGGAAGATTGGATCACGCCAATTTTCTGGTTCAGCATATGCACCGCCTGCAGCAAGGTTTCTTTCTCGCTGTTGGGCGTACCAATATTAAACTGGCGCCCCAGGATATCTACATTGACTTGTTCGATACTCATACAACCTGCTCCTTGGCGGCGGACACGGGCAAGCGTTGGAGCAAGGCGCGGATATCAGCGGCACTTTGCTCTAACAGTTTGCGGTAAACGGCATTTTCTTGCTGCAAGGCCTCAATCTGGCTGGAAAGCTCGTGCTCCAAGCGCGACATTCTTTCGCTGTAGGCTAGTTGTAATCCGTCCACGGTAGCGCGGTGGTCATGGCGCTGTTTCTGCCATGCAGCATCCATATCGCTGATTTTTTTGCTCAGCGCCTGCTTTTCACGCACGGCGGTCTGATAACGGCTTACCAGCGTTTCGATGGAGTTTTGCAAATGTTCGAGTTGATTATTCATGAATCTGTCTCTTGCTAAATCTCTGGCCGCCAGAAGCAGCAACCTGCCCGCATTATACTGAAACTTGCGCCATACGGAACAAGCACCGGGTAAATTTATAATTAAATGCCTTCCTTCTTTAACCCACTCGCATGATAAGGGCAAGATAGGCTCGGCGCTAATTATTCGCTGCGGATTTCACGCAACATCAACCGCTCAGCCACATCATTCACATCAACACGGCCGCCTAAAAGCTCGTTCAGGATGCGTGTGATGGGCATTTCAATGCCGAGTTTGGCAGCCTGTGCACCGGCTTCTCGAATGGTGTACACGCCCTCGGCCACATGCCCAAGCTCGGACAAAATCACAGACAGTGGTTTGCCCTCGGCCAGTTTGAGGCCAACTTGCCGGTTACGCGAGAGCGAGCCGGTACAGGTAAGGATGAGGTCGCCCATGCCGGCCAAACCCATCAAAGTGGTTTGCTTGGCACCCAAAGCCAGCGCCAAGCGGTTGATTTCGGCCAGGCCGCGCGTCATCAGGGCGGCGCGGGCATTGAGGCCGTATTGCAGGCCGTCGGCGATGCCCACCGCGATGGCCATCACATTTTTCACGGCACCGCCCACGCCCACGCCCACCATATCGTCGTTGGCATACAGACGCAGCACGGCGGAGCTGAGCGTGGTGGCGAGTGATTCAATCCAAGCAGTGTTAGCGGAAGCGAGGGTAACGGCGCAGGGCAGCTGTTGCGCCAATTCTTGGGCAAAACTGGGACCGGACAAAATACCGATGCGCGGGTTATCTGGCAGCTCTTCGCGCACCACTTGGTGTGGCAGCAGGCCGCTGCCTTGCTCGAAACCTTTGCAGGCGGTGAGCACGGGAATATCGCCCCAGCCCCATTGCCGCATGGTTTGCAGGCTGCCACGCAAGCCGGCGGTGGGCGTGGCGATGATAACAAGCTCGGGCTTGGGCGGCGGTGTGTCGGCAATGCTGAGCGCTTCGGGGAAGGGGAAATCTTTCAGGTAGCCTGAGTTGATGCGCTCGGCACGCATGGTGGCGGCATGTTCGGTTTCGCGTGTCCACAGGCAAACTTGCTGGCCGTTTTGGGCAAAGTGGATGGCCAATGCCGTGCCCCAAGCGCCGGCGCCGATGATGCAGATTTGCATGGTGTGCTCCTGTGTTGATTGCTGGTGATATACCAAATTAACTTAACTTTCGCCACTGTGTTGGCTTACCTTGCCGTGCTATCTGCACTGCCCATGGCTCGCTGTCCGGTATCGACAGTGTATTTATTTGCTATAAAGGCTACCTGAAAAACGGCAAACGGGTTTTAGCTTTGCAGAAACTCCGCTTCGTTGCGTTTTCAGGTAGCCTTTTATACTCTAAATACCGGTGCTTAATCAGCCGTTAAAACGTTTGAACGCAAGCGTGCCGTTGGTGCCGCCGAAACCGAATGAGTTGGAAATAGCTGCACGGATGGGCAGGTCGCGGGCTTCGTTGGCGCAGTAATCCAAATCACAGCCGCCTTCAATGTCTTGCTCGAAGATATTGATGGTGGGCGGTGATTTTTGGTGGTACAGCGCCAACACAGAGTACACGGCCTCCACGCCGCCGGCACCGCCGAGCAGGTGGCCGGTCATGGATTTGGTGGAATTGACCACCAGTTTTTTGGCGTGTTCGCCGAAGGCAAGTTTCAGCGCAGTGGTTTCGTTGGCATCGCCCAGCGGGGTAGACGTGCCGTGCGCGTTCACATAATCAATGTCGCTCGGATTGAGACCGGCATCTTTCAGGGCGCGTGCCACGGCCAAGGCGGGGCCTTCGGCATTCGGCGCGGTAATGTGGTGCGCATCGGAACTCATGCCGAAACCGGCCAGTTCGGCGTAGATTTTCGCGCCGCGTTTTTTGGCGTGTTCGTATTCTTCCAACACCAGCACGCCGGCACCTTCGCCCATCACGAAGCCGTCGCGGTCTTTATCCCACGGACGGGAAGCAGTGGCGGGGTCGTCATTGCGGGTAGACAACGCCTTCATGGCGGCAAAACCGCCCACGCCAAGCATACACACCGCGCATTCGGCACCGCCGGCCAACATCACGTCGGCATCGCCGTATTGAATCATGCGGGCGGCATCGCCGATACAGTGCGCGCCGGTGGTACAGGCAGATACAATGCCGTAGCTGGGGCCTTGGTAGCCTTTAAGGATGGTGACGTGGCCAGCAATCAGGTTGATCAACGAGCCGGGAATAAAGAAGGGGTTGATGCGGCGCGGGCCGTTTTCGTGCACCACAATACCGGTTTCTTCAATGGAAGGCAGGCCGCCAATGCCGGAACCGATGTTCACACCCACGCGGGTTTTATCCAAGGCGGCGTAGTCGTCCAGCCCAGCGTCGGCCACAGCCTGCAAGGCAGCGGCAATGCCGTAGTGGATGAAGGCATCCATGCGTCGCGCTTCTTTGGCGCCGATATAATCGCCGATTTGGAAATCTTTCACTTCGCCGGCAATTTGGGCGCTTAATTCGCCCGCGTCAAAACGGGTAATCCGGCCAATGCCGCTCACGCCGGCCAACAGGTTTTGCCAGGCATCGGCCACGTTGTTGCCCACCGGGGAAATCTGCCCCAGCCCGGTTACCACCACTCTTCTCTGACTCATGATTAGTTATCTATCCTCCGGCCTGCCCAAAAGCGGCCGCAATAACAAAAACCCCTGCCCTTGGCGGGAAATGCGCCGGGGCAGAGGCTGATATTCTGCTGTTAAACCTGCTGCCGATTAGTTGGAGCGGGAAGTAACAAAGTCAATGGCTTGTTGAACGGTAGTGATTTTTTCAGCTTCTTCATCGGGGATGTCGCAGCCGAAAGCTTCTTCCAAAGCCATTACCAGCTCAACCACGTCCAGAGAGTCGGCGCCCAAATCTTCGCTGAAAGAAGATTCGTTTTTCACTTCGCTTTCGCTCTTACCCAATTGTTCGGCAACGATTTTCTTCACACGTTGTTCGATATTTTCCATTGCGGGGTCCTTGTCCTTAAATAAACGGGGAAAAAATTTTTAAAGGTAGTTCTCTAAAAACGGCATTGTAACGGATTTATATGCGTTTTGCTATCCGTGCCCTGCAAAGATTTGAGGCTACCTGAAAACAACGGTGCGCATATTAGCATAGCGCACGGCCTTTGCAAACTGCGCCAAAAAGCCGATATCAACAAGCAATAGCAGGCATCTGCCTTTATAGTGAAATTTCGGCAACCGCTGCGGCATTCGCCAACCCGGTATCCGCTGCAGCCATACCGCTATTTGCCCACCGTTTGTCGCAAAAACACCAGCACAGCAGCCAGCTCGGCAGCCACTTCTTCCTGCGAGGCATTGCCCGCATGACCGCCGGCTTCGGGGGCGTAGAGGCGGCTATTCACACCGATTTCACGCAGGCGGGCGTGGAATTTGAGCGCGTGGGCGGGGTGCACGCGGTCGTCGCTCAGATTGGTGGTGATGAGGGCGGGCGGGTAGGTTTGGCCATCGTGCAGATTATGGTAGGGCGAAAGTTTTTTCAGGTAGCCCCTATCCGGCTCGGCATCGGGATTGCCGTATTCTTCCTGCCACGAAGCGCCGGCTAAGAGGTGCGGATAGCGCAACATATCGGTGAGCGGCACTTCGCACACCATGCCGCCGATGCTCTGCGGCGCGGCACAATAAGCAGCGGCGCATACTAATCCGCCGTTGCTGCCGCCCTGCAACACGATGCGTTCGGGCGCAGACAAACCGCGCACGGCCAAATCCTGCGCCACAGCCACCAAATCTTCCGCGCTTTTATGTTTGCGCGCCGCGCCTTGGGCGGCAGCGTGCCAAGCCGGGCCGAATTCGCCGCCGCCCCGGATGTTGGCCAACACAAACGCACCGCCCTGCGCGAGCCAATGCCGGCCGATGATGCCCAAATAATACGGCAGTTCCGGCACGCCGAAGCCGCCGTAGGCATACACCAGCGCGGGCGCCTTCGGCTCGCCGTTGCCCACGTGATAATACGGAATGCGCTCGCCGTCGGCCGACACAGCGTGCAACTGCTGCACGCCCAACCCCTCCGGATCAAACTGCGCAGGCTGCCGCCGCATCACGCACCACTCCTGCCTCTGCAAATCCAGCGTATAGAGCGTGAGCGGCGAAAGGAAGCTGCTGGCCGCGATATACAGCACATCACCGCCCCAAGGCTGGTCGGCAAATTCCAGCACGCCCGCCCCTTCCAGAGGCAGTTCGGGCACTTCGGCCGGCTGCCACTGCCCCTGCTGCAAACGCCAGGCTTTGAGGCTACCTGAAACATTATCCAGCAAGGTGGCCGCCACAAAATGGCGCGTGGTTTCCACGCCCTCCACCGATTGCCCCGACTGCGGCGCAAACAGGCATTGCGCCTTCCCCAACACGCCCTTGTTCAGCTTCACCGCCACCAGGCTGCCCGCCGCATAGCTTTGGTTGGCCCGCTGCCAGTCGTGCTTGAGCAACACCAGCAGCCAGCAGCCCAAATAGCCGCAGATTTCGCAAGTCTCAGGTAGCCCCAAAGGCAGCAACGCCCCGTCGGAGGCTACCTGAAAATAACGGCGGCTGAAAAAGCCCGTGCTTTCTTCCAGCAAATCCAGCGGCGCGCCCTGCGCATCCAGATAACGCCAAGCGTGCACCCACACCGATTCCGCCGCCGTTTGCAGCAGCGGCTGCGCTTCCTCGAAACTCTGCCCGCGCCGCAACAGCCACGCCTCGCGCGGATAGCCCGAAGCCGTAAGCTGGCGCTCGTCCCAAGCCGGGCACACCCACACACTGTCTTCATCACGCCAGGCAATATGGTTTTTGCCCGCCGGAAAGTGGAAACCGTTGGGCACCACTTGGCGCGTTTCCAAATCGAATTCCAGCGTAAACGCCGCATCGCCGCCGCCCGGGCTGAGCGAGAGCAACACCCGGTTCGGTTGCTCCACATAGTGCGACACGCCGTCTAAATACACATCCGCGCCCAACACCTCATCGAAATCCGCCACCGAAAACAACACCTCCCATTCCGGCAGCCCGGCGCGATACGAAGCCGTGCTGCACACGCGGTACACGCCCTTCGGAAACTCCTCGCTCTGATAAAAGTGATACATCCGCGCGCGGTGCTCCTGACAAAACGGAATCTGCTGCTCGTCTTGCAACACCGCCAAAATATCGCGGCGCATCGGCTCGTAATCCGGCCGGCTCTCCAGCCAGGCCTGCGTTTGCGCATGTTCGGCGGCAGCGAAAGCACTGGTTTCGGGAGTGTTTAGGTTTTCAAACACGGCATAACGGTCGGCAGACATTTCAGGTAGCCTTTGGCAGGTGGTTTCGGAAGGCGGGCATTGTAGCAGTATTGGCGGGCCGGCAAGAGGAAAGGCTACCTGAAAATATTTCAGGTAGCCTTTTCAGCCTCCAACCGGGGATTTTATCTACTGCCCGTACGCACTGTAATCGTAGCCCGTACAGAATGCCGTGCCATGTTTCGTTTCCACGGAGGAATATCCACAATTACCCCGCCCGTTTGCCAGCTCGCATTGCTGCATGGATTTTTCTGCCGCGAGTTTGTCGTCTGTGTCGTAGCCGAAGAATAAATCAGACGGTGCCTTCACTCCGCTGTCTGGCGTGGTCAGCACCGCGCAGGTGTTGTTGAATACCGCCACCACTCGGCAATCGGATGTCGAGCACCGGCGCATTGCCCTTTGCCGTGCCACTTGCTCACTCTTAAAACCGGCTACCCATACCAACTTGCTGGCAGAAAAATCAAACGCAACCACTCCATAAAACGGCGTGCGGCGCAGTTCCGCGATTTCGGCTTGCACCTCCGCCTCGCGCTGCTCCCAGGCGCGTATTTCGGCGGCGGTGGGGCCGCGTGGAGTAGCTTGCTGATTATTCTGCTGCTGTTGGTAATACATACCGATTTCGTTTTGCTGCCGCTGGAATTCTTGTTGCTGAATTTGCGCTGGTGTGAGTTGTGCCCAAGCCAAGCCCGCACTGCCCAATAGCAGCACCGCCAATACGCCCGCTGCCGTGTTCATCATGGTTTGCTTCATCTTGCCGCTCCTGTTTGGAAAGGGGAATAAGGGTATTGCCGATGATCGGATTGTAACAAAAAACAAGATATTGTAAACATCTATCCCGCTGCTTGAAGGCTACCTGAAAAGCGTGCCGTGATTTGAACTGCGTTGCGGCTCATACTTTCAGGTAGCCTTTGTCCTGCCGGTTGGCTTCACACGCGGCGGATGCTGTCTTTATAGTGCCCGGCGCGTTCGCCGCCGATCAGGCGCGGGCGGCTGGCCAGGGCGCAGACGTGGGCGGAGCCCAGTTCGCGCTGTTGCGGGCGCAGGGGGATTTGCACGTGTTTGATGTGCATGCCGATGGAAGTATCGCCGATGTCGAGCCCGGCGTGGGCGGTGATGAATTCCACTTCCACCGGGTCGCGCATATATTTGAAGGCGGCCAGCTGCGCACTGCCGCCGGCATGCAGGCCGGGCAATACGTTCACGATTTCCAGCCCGTATTGTTCGGCCAGCTCGCGCTCCACGGCCAAGGCGCGGTTGATGTGCTCGCAGCCTTGCACGGCGAGGTAGATTTTGCGTTCGTTCAGGATGTCGAGCAGGGTTTTCACGATCACTTCGCCCACTTCCTGATTGGAATTTTTGCCGATACGGCCGCCGACCACTTCGCTGGTGGAAAGGCCGAGCACGAAAATCTGCCCTTCGCCGATGGCGGATTGGTGCAGGATATCGAGCGCAAGGGCGCGGGTTTGTTCGGCTAATCGGGTTAGATCCATGAGATGCCTCCTTTATGCTGATCGCCGCAAACTGTGCGGCATGAGGGATTTTAGCAGCTTCGGGCGGAAGTGGTTTTGATAAAGAATAAAATACGGCTTGGCGGTGTGCGGAAAAGGCTGCCTGAACCTTTCAGGTAGCCTCTTTTCCTTTCCTGCCCACTGGCTATTCGCCCTTTCCTCCCTGCTCTTTCACTAGCCGCCGTTCATACACGGATTGCGCCAGTGTGCCGGCGTCGATGTATTCCAGCTCGCTGCCCAGCGGCATGCCCTGCGCCAGTCGGCTCACGCGGTAGGGCAGATTTTTAAAAAGCTCGGCCAACACATAGGCGGTGGCATTGCCTTCGGGGGTGAAGGCGGTGGCGATAATCACTTCTTCCACTTCGCTCTCTTGCAGGCGGGCAACGAGTTTGTCGAGCGCGATGTGCTGCAAATCCATGCCCTGCGCGTGGCTGATTTGCCCCATGAGCACGAAATAGAGGCCGTCGTGGCAATGGGCGGCTTCCATGCCGGCCACGTCGGCGGGCAGGTGCACAATCATCAGGCGGCGGCCGTCGCGCGCGGGGTCGGCGCAGATGGCGCAGAGCTCGCCTTCGCAGAAGGTGTTGCACAGGCGGCAATGCTGCACGGCGGTGAGGGCGTGCTGCAGGGCGGCGGCTAGCTCGGCGGCGCCTTCGCGCTTGTGGCGCAACAGTTCGTAGGCCATGCGGCGGGCGGATTTGGGGCCGACGTTGGGCAAAACTTCGAGGGCTTGGGTGAGGCGGGTAAAGGCGTCGTTTTTTTTGCGGGTCATGGTTTGGGTTTCAGGTAGCCTTTGGCTGGCAAGGGATTGGGCGGCAGAATACGCTCTGCTTGTTATTTTTCAGGTAGCCTTTTTGCTTTGAGAAGGCTACCTGAAATCCTACGGCTATTCGCTGGCTTCGCTGTTGTCTTCCGCTGCGGCGGGGCTGTCGAACGAGGGCGGGGGCGGCAGCAGGTTGCTGAGCGTGAGGGCGGCGGGGTTGAGCGTGGGGTGGCCGCTGAAGGAGGCGCTGTAGCCGCCGGGGCTGTTGCCGCGGATGGTGGTTTGCACGCCCAGCGGGAAGGTGGCGATGTCGCTGATGTGGCCGAAGGGGAAGCCGGTGAGCACGGGGATGCCGCTGATGCGGCGCAGGGTGCGGATCACGCTGGAGAGGTCATAGCCGCCGTCGTACACGTCGCGCGCGCTGCCCATGCGGAAGTTGCCGAGCACGATGGCCTGTTGGCGTTTGAGGATGCCGGCCAGATGCAGGGTTTGCAGCATGCGTTCGAGGCGGTAGGGCTGTTCGCCCACGTCTTCGAGGAAGAGGATGCCGCCTTCGGGCTGAGGCAGGTAGGCCGAACCGGCCAGGGAGGCAATCACGCTGAGGTTGCCGCCCCACATAGTGCCGTGCAGGGTGGGCACGTTGGCGGCCTGCACTTCCGATACTTGAATGCTCAAATCGGCGCGGGTGCTGCCGTCGATAAAGGCTTGCATGGTGTATACCGAGGGCTGGGCTTTGCCGAAGCCGCTATAAAGCATGGGGCCGGCGAAGCTGCACATATTGCCTTGGGCGAGCAGGGCGAGCTGGATGGCGCACACGTCGCTGAAGCCGAAAAGCTGGGTGCCGTGTTCGCGCATGCGTGCGCCGAGCGAAGGCCAGTCGATATGGGGCAGCAAGCGTACTGCGCCGTAGCCGCCGCGCATGCCCATCAGCACTTGCGGGGTGGGCACTTTGCCGGAAGCCACGTCTTGGAAATCGGCGATGCGTTCGGCGTCGGTGCCGGCAAACCGCTGGCTGCGGCGCTCCACAGCCTGCTGGTTGGTGATGGTGAAACCGGCGTTATACAGGCGCAACAGCCCGGCCTGCGCCTGTTCGGGCTTGGGCGCGAAGCCGGAAGGAGCCACCACGCGCAAGGTGGTGCCGCTACCGCTGCGGGCAGGGCGGGCTGACGTATTGCCGCTGCCTGTGCTGCTCTGGTTGGTCGGCAGCACGGGCATGGCGGGAGCACTGCACGCCTGCAACACGCCTGCTCCGGCCAGGGTGGCGGAGGCGCTGAGAAAACGGCGGCGGGAAAGATGGGGGAACAGCATGGCGGGTTTCCTTAATCATTGAGTGGAGGCTACCTGAAAGCGCAAGCTTCAACGCAGTTAAAACGAAAAATCAAACTGAGGTTCAGACAACCTGTTAGTGGTGTGGAGGCTACCTGAAAATGTTGTGCCAACCATGTTTCAGGTAGCCTTCAAATTTGGCAGACGGCGGGCATTATACCAGCCCGTCCGCCGCCCCTTCCTTGGCCAACAATTCGGCCACCTGCCGCTGCCAGCCTTCCGGCAGCTCGGGCACGGCTTCGCGGCGCGGGGCGGCCCAAATCGAATCGGGGAAAAACTCATCGTTTTCAAAGCGGGCAATCACATGCCAATGCAGGTGTGGCACTTGGTTGCCGAAACTGGCCAGATTGATTTTAGCCGGGCGCAACACCCGGCGCATCGCCGCTTCGGTGCGCCACACCGCCGCCATCATTTCCTGCCGCTCTGCTGCGGGCAAATCCGTCATCTCGGCCACATGGTCGCGCCAAATCACGCGGCAAAACGCGGGTGCGGCGGGCGTGTCGTTTACGGCAATCACGCGCAATCGGCTGTTTTGCCACAGCACGGTTTCATTTTCAGCACGGCACAGCGGGCAGGAGGCAGGCATTTCAGTTCCTTCAAGGTGGTTTAACGAATCGGGGCAAGGGTATAGCACGACGACAGGTTTGCCAAGTGGAGCGGGAGAAAGGCTACCTGAAAGCGCAGCTTCAACGAAGTTAAAACAAGTGCAAATCCTCTTTTCAGGTAGCCTTTACCTCCTCCGCCAGATTGGCTATATTCAAGCGATAGCTTCCTTCCTACTGCGTTAGCTCGCCTTGTAGGAAGAAATCATGATTTTAGCCATATTCCCCCTCCCAAGGATTTCCCCATGCGCTTCTTCCACCGCCAGCAGCAATCGCGCCGCCGCACCGTGCGGCTGGTGGTGTTCTATGTGCTGGCTCTGATCGGCACAGTCGCCATCACTTCCGCCGGGCTCGGCAGCCTGCCGTTTTTGTTCAGCGCCAAAGTACGGCACAGCCTGTGGTGGTACTACCTGCCGCCTGCCCTGTTTGTGTGTGCGCTCACCATCGGTCTGAGCCTGCACCGCCTGCGCGAGCTGCGGCGTGGCGGCGAAGCGATAGCCAAGCGGCTGGGCGGCGAGGCCTTGCTGCTGGCCGACGCCACCTTTGCCGAACGGCGGCTGCTCAACGTGGTGGCGGAAACCGCGCTTTCCGCCGGCCTGCCCACCCCGCCGGTGTACCTGCTGCGCCGCGACGGCAGCATCAACGCCTTTGCCGCCGGCATGAGCCCGCGCAGCGCCGTAATCGGCGTTACCCAAGGCGCCATCAACCTGTTCACACGCGACGAGCTGCAAGCCATCGTTGCCCACGAATTCAGCCACATCCGCAACGGCGACATGCGGCTCAACTGCTATCTGGCCGCCTGGCTGCACGGCCTGCAGGGCATCGCCAGCAGCGGGCGCTATTTCCTTTACGGCCGCGACAACGAACATTATCTGGAATACCGCCGCCGCAAAAATGTAGACAACCATCCTTTCGACAACGGCGTGGAAATCATCATGCAAACCCTGCCGCTGCAAGCCCTCGGCGCACTTCTGATTGCGCTAGGCTCGGTGGGCAGCGTGTTTGCCCTCTGGCTGCAGGCCGCCGTGTGCCGCGAGCGCGAATTTATGGCCGACGCTTCCGCCGTGCAGCTCACCCGCCAAACTGCCCCGCTCATCGAAGCCCTGCGCAAAAGCGCCCGCACCGCCTCCTGCCGCCTCGCCTCCCCCGAAGCCCCCGAATACGCCCACCTGATGTTCGGCCGCATCCGCCCCGGCAGCCTCGCCGCCACCCACCCGCCACTTATCGAACGCATCCGCAGGCTCGATGCCACCGCTGCCCGCCGACTGGCCGGAGAACTGGCCGACGCTGACAGCCTCACCCTGCCTTCCCCCGTTCACCTCAGCTTCGCCGCCCCGCAACCGATGAGCGCCGAAGCTGAAGAAGCCGAAAACCTCTACCGCCAGCGGCAGGCCCTGATGCAGGCGCGCATCCACCGCCACCGCCCGTCTGCCCCGTATCTGCCCCTGCAAGCCGACTGGCAAGCCGCCGCCTACGATGGCGAATATGCCTCTGCCGCCCTGCTCTGCCTGTTTCAAGTGCCCGCCCTGCCCGCCAGCTGCTGGCACCAGGCCGAACACAACGGCGGCATCAGCCCCTTCGTTTGGCAGCAGCTCGCCCGCCTTCAGCAGCATCCCCTGCTGCCCAGCACCGAGCTGCTCGAACATCTCCTGCCCGCCCTCGTAATGCAGGAAGAGCATGTCCTGCAAGCCCTACTCGACCAAATCCGCAACCGCTTCCACCAACACGGCACCAACCTCGAGCAAGCCTATCTCTGGCTGCTGCTCAAAGCCTATCTTGCCCCCACCCCGCCAACTAGCCGCCTCGCGCAACATCCTGCTGCCGCAGCCCTAACCCGCGCTGGCGAGCTCTCGCCCAAACAACTGCAAACCGCCGTGAAAGGCGCGTTACTGCTCACCGATCCCGCCAAAATCGCCCTGCTACGCCCCCTTGCCGCCACCCTCCCCGTTCGCCGCCCCCTGCTCTGGCGCTACCTCTGTGTGCGCCTCGATATCGGTGCCTGGCACTTCGGTATAGCAGGCAGTAAAGGTTAGAAACCACCTAAAACTTCGCCGACTCGATTTTTCAGGTAGCCTTTATCCAATACAAAACTGCCAGAGCATAGACAAATAACCATACAACACCTGCCCCCTCTTCCTTCACCACCTGCCAAAAATCCCCGCTATGCTCAACGCCCAACCCAGCTCGCCGCCACCGAAAGCTTCCTCGCTCAATACCACTATCTTGATGCTGCCAGCTGGGCATACCGGCTCAAATAGCGCGGCATTGCCCTGCCACCATGCCTGCAAACAGTGTTGGACGAACAACACGACATCCCCCAAGCCCCCTTGATTTACCAGCAGCATCTTCCAGCTCAAACCACATCAACTCGCCCGCCTGCAAACCAAAGCCGAAAACGGCGACACTACCGCCGCCACCCGCCTCGCCCAATACTACAGCTTCGCCACCGAACGCCCCCGAAAACGAACGCCTAGCCAACTGAAGCTAAAGCTGCCTGCGGCCGACTGAAATAAAGCTGTATACAGAGGAAAAGGCTACCTGAAAACGAGCTCGCGAGTTTCTGCGAAGCTAAAATTTTCAGGTAGCCTTTTCCTTATCCGAACGGCTTACAGCACATACCGCGCCAAATCTTCCTGTTCGGCTACTTCGGCCAGCCGCTCGTCTACATAGGCGGCAGTAATCTGCGTAGTGCCTTGCGGGGCGTGGAAAGATACGTCTTCCAGCAGTTTTTCCAGCACGGTGTGCAGGCGGCGGGCGCCGATGTTTTCGGTTTTCTCGTTCACCTGGAAAGCGATTTCGGCCAGGCGGGTGATGCCGTCGGGGGCGAAATCGAGCTCTACGCCGTCGGTAGCCAGCAGGGCTTGGTATTGCTTGGTGAGGCTGGCATCGGTGCTGGTGAGGATGGCTTGGAAGTCTTCCACAGTAAGGCTGCTCAATTCCACGCGGATGGGGAAGCGGCCTTGCAGCTCGGGAATCAGGTCGCTGGGTTTGCTTAAATGGAAGGCGCCGGAAGCGATGAAGAGGATGTGGTCGGTTTTAATCATGCCGTATTTGGTTTGCACGGTGGTGCCTTCCACCAACGGCAAAAGGTCGCGTTGCACGCCTTGGCGCGATACGTCGCCGCCGTATCGGTTGCTGTCGGCCGCGATTTTGTCGATTTCGTCGAGGAATACGATGCCATGCTGCTCGACGGCGTGTACGGCCTGTTCGCGCAGTTCTTCTTCGTTAATCAGTTTGGCGGCTTCTTCGTCCAGCAAGAGCTTCATGGCGGCCGCTACTTTGATTTTGTGCGGTTTGGTGCGGCCTTTGCTGAGGTTGGCAAACATGTCTTGCAGCTGGCTGCTGAATTCTTCCATGCCGGGCGGGCCCATCACTTGCATGGAGGTTGGTGAGGCTTGGCTCAATTCGATGTTGATTTCTTTATCATCCAATTCGCCCCGGCGCAGCATTTCGCGGAATTTTTTGCGGGTGTGGCTTTCGGGCTGCGGTTCGGCCGGTTCGCCTTCGAAGCCGGTTTGCGGCGGAGGCGGCAGGAGCGCGTCGAGCACGCGGTTTTCGGCAGCGTCTTGGGCGCGGTCGCGATTTTTGCGCACAGCCTGCTCGCGCAAATTCTTCAGGGCGATTTCCATCAAATCGCGCACGATGCTGTCGACATCACGCCCCACATAGCCCACTTCGGTGAACTTGGTGGCCTCGATTTTGATAAACGGCGCATTGGCCAGCCGCGCCAAACGACGGGCAATTTCGGTTTTGCCCACGCCGGTGGGGCCGATCATCAGGATATTTTTCGGCACGATTTCGCTTTGCAGCGGCTCGGCCACCTGGCTTCTGCGGTAGCGGTTGCGCAAGGCCACGGCCACAGCCTTTTTGGCCTGCTGTTGGCCGATGATGTGTTTGTCCAGCTCATGGACAATTTCTTGCGGGGTCATCACGGAAGTGCTCATAAAACGGCTCCCAAATAGCTTGATCAAATATAGGGCGGATTAACCCGGCTTTTGCGCCAGCATTGGCTTGCCTGGCAGCAAAAGGCAATTTAATCCGCTATCACGAACAGCAGGCAAATGGCACCGCTGCTGCGAAAATCAAGGGCAGCTAACTAGTTTGCCCGAGAGTTTGGTTTCAGGTAGCCTGTTGGCGTAGCATCTACCAAGAAAAAGGCTACCTGAAAATACGGCGCAACCCGCACCCAAAACGAGCCGCTTGCGGCATATCGTCCACCCGATACCACGGTAAAACGGTATTTTTTCAACAAATGCTTGCGCCCGCATGGCAAATTACCCTAAAATCCGCTGTTTTCTTATTGATCAAATTTCCCGAAGGAAGAAGGAATAATAATATGGTAGTTATCCGTTTTTCGCGCGGCGGCTCCAAGCATTCTCCGTTTTTCAACATCGTGGTAGCCGATTCACGCAACCGTCGTGACGGCCGCTTTATCGAGCGCGTTGGCTTCTACAACCCCGTAGCCAACGAAAAACAGGAGCGCGTACGCCTGAACACCGAACGCCTGAACTACTGGGTGAGCCAAGGCGCGCAAGTAAGCGATGCCGTTGCCCGCTTGGTAAAAGAGCAGCAGAAAGCCGCTTAATTCTGGAATACCCGCCATGAGCCGCAGCCAAGACAACTGGGTAGCCATGGGCTATGTGAAAGGCGCTTTCGGCATCAAAGGCTGGGTAAAAGTGGCCGCCGATACCGAATATGCCGACAGCCTACTGGACTACCCTGTATGGCAGCTGAGCAAAGACGGTGTTTCCCGCAGCTACACGCTGGACAACGGCCAGGTGGCCGGCGATGAATTGCAAGTAAAATTCGCCGAGATAAGCGACCGTGATGCTGCACAGCTGTTGCGCGGCTACACCATCGAAATCAAACGCAGCGATTTTGAGCCCGCCCAAGAAGGCGAATACTACTGGGCCGACTTGGTCGGCTTGACGGCATACAACCGGCAAAACGAGCTCATCGGCACAGTAAGCAGCCTGATGGAAACCGGTGCGCACGATATTTTGGTAGTAGATGGTGAGCATGGCCGCAAACTGATTCCGTTTGTCGATCACTACATCGACAATGTGGATTTGGAACAAGGCAGCATCATTGTCGATTGGGGCTTGGATTACTGATGTATATCCAAGCCGTTACCCTGTTTGGCGAGATGTTCCGCAGCATCACCGACTACGGCGTAACCGGCCGCGCCCTGCAACGCGGCTTATGGCATTTCAACAGCATCAACCCGCGCCAGTTTGCCGACAACAAATTGGGCTACATCGACGACAGGCCTTTTGGCGGCGGCCCCGGCATGATTATGATGGCTGAACCGCTACAATCGGCAATCGATGCCGCCAAAGCGCAGCATAATGGCAAAGTGGTTTACCTCAGCCCGCAAGGCAGCCAATTGACGCATCAAAAAGCAGCCGAACTGGCTAAACTGGACAGTTTGATTTTGGTGTGCGGCCGCTACGAAGGCATAGACGATCGCCTGTTAAGCAGCGCCATTGATGAAGAAATCAGCATTGGCGACTTTGTGGTATCTGGCGGCGAGTTGCCAGCCATGATGCTGATGGATGCGGTGTTGAGGCTGATCCCCGGCGTGTTGGGCGATGCCAATTCGGCCGGGCAGGATTCTTTTGCCAACGGCCTCTTAGACTGCCCACACTACACCCGCCCGATAGAATTTCATGGCATGGCCGTGCCCGCTGTATTGCGCAGCGGCAACCACGCCCTGATTGCGGAATGGCGCTTAGAACAAGCGTTGCGCCGCACCCTGCAGCGCCGACCAGACCTTTTGGCCGGCCGCGCATTAACCCCAGAGGAATCTAGGCTCCTGCAGAAAATCCAGCAGGAGGAACGAGATATCCCATCATAAACTTAAGGACTATAGCAATGAACTTGATTCAACAGCTCGAACAGGAAGAAATCGCCCGTTTGAACAAAACCATCCCCGAATTCGCTCCCGGCGACACCGTATCCGTTTCCGTGCGCGTAACCGAGGGCAACCGTACCCGTCTGCAAGCCTACGAAGGCGTGGTAATTTCCCGCCGCAACCGTGGCCTGAACAGCAACTTCATCGTGCGCAAAATCTCTAGCGGTGAAGGCGTGGAGCGTACTTTCCAGCTGTATTCTCCCAACGTGGAAAAAATCGAAGTGAAACGCTGCGGCCACGTTCGTCGTGCCAAACTGTACTACCTGCGCGGCCTCACCGGCAAAGCTGCCCGCATCAAAGAAAAACTGTCTGGCCGCAAACTGGAAGATTAATCTTTGCTGTTATCGAAAACCTGCCCTCTGCGGCAGGTTTTTGTTTGTGGATTGATTCCCGAACCGCTTTATCTCATGCATGCTGAAACCATAGAAAACACCTGAACACAAAGCCAAATATCGAGCAAATAAAGGCTACCTGAAGTTCTAGCTTCGTAGAGACCCACAAACTTACTCTTGATAAAATCCATTACATTCCGTTTTATCAAAATACACCACGCCCATTTTCAGGTAGCCTCTATCCCACCCGCCACCTTTTCACCCACACCGCCATGTCTGCCTTTCTCCGCCTGCGCCTGCACCTTCTCGCCCTGCTCGCCCTGGCTGCCATGCTGATCGGACAGCTCGGTAGCCTGTTTTGGCCGGTCGAACTGTTCAGCCATTTTCTGCCCCACTACACTGCCGTCTTCATTCTCGCCGCGATTTGGCCGCGCCCGAAGTGGCGTGCGCTGTGGCTCGTGTGTGCTGCCGCATCTCTGCTATGGCTGGCTCAGCCCTTCGCCTTGCCCGATGCCCCGGCCGGCGGCACGCGGCTGGTTTGGTACAACGTCCACCTCGATAACCCCGCCGCCGAAGCAGAAAGCGCCGCCCTCTTGGCCGAACAGGCCGACCTGCTCGCGCTGGGCGAAATCAACCTCGACAACCCCGGCTGGCAAAGCCTGCGCCAAGCCTATCCGCATGGCTGCCAACACCGCGAACACAGCCCCTTCGCCCTCGCCCTGTGGAGCAGCCGCTGGCCGCCTGCGAAGTGCGCATGATTGGCGACTACCCCTATATCCGCGCCCAAACTGCCGACGGCACCGCCCTCTACGCCCTGCACCCGCCGCCACCCATCAGCAGCGAACTGGCCGGGGCGCGGCAGCACTACCTGGCCGAAACCGCCTGCGCCCTTGCCGCCGAACCGCGCGCGCTGGCTGTGGGCGACTTCAACAGCAGCCCATTTTCCCCGCTGTTCCGCCGCTTCCTGCAAGAAAGCGGCAGCCGCCCCGCCACCAGCTACTTCACGCCCACTTGGAAACCGTTTTTCCTCAATATCGACCACGCCTTAGCCAAAGGCCTAAACGTTTCCGCCCGCACCCTGCCCTGGCAGTATTCCGACCACCGGCCGCTCTTGGTGGAATATACCGGCCAATGAAGCAGAAACATAAAAGGCTACCTGAAACTCACTATTCTGTTTTCAGGTAGCCTTTCCCAATCTGTAGGCCAGATACTCGTAACCGACAAAATGGTTACGCCAAAACCGTCGGATTCAGAAATCCAACCTACGGCTTGCTATTCCCACAAAAATACACGATGAACAAGGCAAAGGATGCAGGCTACCTGAAAAATAATTCGTCTCGGAAACCCACATCATCCCTCAAGGCTAGCCGAAACTGCCATTTCGTTTTCAGGTAGCCTTTCCCGCCCAGCCTTACCGCACATTGTGTGATAAAATAACGCGTTTTAATCGATTGGGCTTTAAATCTCCATGAGCAGCACCCACGACCACCGGTTTGCCAAAGAAACTATCCCCGTCAGCCTCGAAGAGGAAATGCGCAAAAGCTATCTCGATTACGCCATGTCTGTAATCGTCGGCCGCGCGCTGCCCGATGTGCGCGACGGCCTGAAACCCGTGCACCGCCGCGTGCTCTACGCCATGCACGAGCTGAAAAATAATTGGAACTCGTCTTATAAAAAATCCGCCCGTATCGTGGGCGACGTTATCGGTAAATACCACCCACACGGCGACAGCGCGGTGTACGACACCATCGTACGTATGGCGCAGCCCTTCTCCATGCGCTATATGCTGGTAGACGGCCAGGGCAACTTCGGCTCGGTGGACGGCGACGGCGCGGCAGCCATGCGTTATACCGAAATCCGCATGGCGAAAATCGCCCACGAAATGCTGGCCGACATTGAAGAAGACACCGTAAACTTCGGCCCGAACTACGACGGCAGCGAACAAGAGCCGCTGGTGATGCCCACCCGCTTCCCCGCCCTGCTGACCAACGGCTCGGCCGGTATTGCCGTGGGCATGGCCACCAACATCCCGCCGCACAATTTGGGCGACACGGTGGATGCCTGCCTGCAACTCTTGGCCGATCCCGACACGTCTATCGACGCGCTCATCGACACCATCAAAGCCCCCGACTTCCCCACCGGCGCCACCATTTACGGCCTCGCCGGCGTACGCGAAGGCTACCGCACCGGCCGCGGCCGCGTGGTGATGCGCGGCAAAACCCATATCGAGCCCATCGGCAAACACGGCGAGCGCGAAGCCATCATCATCGATGAAATCCCCTATCAGGTAAACAAAGCCAAGCTGGTGGAAAAAATCGGCGAGTTGGTGCGCGAGAAAACGCTGGAAGGCATTTCCGATTTGCGCGACGAATCCGACAAATCCGGTATGCGCGTGGTCATCGAACTGAAGCGCAACGAAAACGCCGAAGTCGTGCTCAACCAGCTCTACAAACTCACCCAGCTGCAAGACAGCTTCGGCATCAACATGGTGGCCCTGGTCGACGGCCAACCGCGCCTGTTGAATTTGAAGCAGATTCTGGCCGAATTTTTGCGCCACCGCCGCGAAGTGGTTACCCGCCGCACCCTGTTCCGCCTGAAAAAAGCGCGGCACGAAGGCCACATCGCCGAAGGCAAAGCCGTGGCGCTTTCCAATATCGACCCGATGATTCAGCTCATCAAAGAATCCGCTGATGCTGCCGAAGCCAAAGCCAAGCTGTTAGCGCGGCCGTGGCAGTCCGGCCTGGTGGGCGACATGCTCAGCCGCACCGATTTGGATTTGAACATGGCGCGCCCAGAAGGGCTACCTGAAAACCTCGGCCTGCGCGAAGACGGCTATTATTTGAGCGACTTGCAAGCCGACGCCATCTTGCGCATGAGCCTGCGCAACCTCACCGGCCTCGACCAAGACACCATCCTCGCCGACTACAAAACCATCATGGCGCAGATTATCGATTTCCTGGATATCTTGGCCAAGCCCGAGCGCATCACCCAAATCATCCACGACGAGCTCATCGAAATCAAAACCAACTTCGGCGACCCGCGCCGCAGCGAAATCAACCCGTTCGGCGGCGACATCGCCGACGAAGACCTGATTCCGCCGCGTGAAATGGTGGTTACCCTCACCCACGGCGGCTACATCAAAACCCAGCCCACCACCGACTACCAAGCCCAGCGGCGTGGCGGTCGCGGCAAGCAGGCCGCCGCCACCAAAGACGAAGACTTCATCGAAACCCTGTTTGTGGCCAACACCCACGACTACCTGATGTGCTTCACCAACCACGGCCGCTGCCACTGGATTAAGGTGTACAAACTGCCCGAAGGCGGGCGCAATTCGCGCGGCCGCCCGATCAACAACGTTATCCAGCTGGACGAAAACGAAAAAGTCTCCGCCATCCTGCCCGTGCGCGACTTCCCCGAAGACGAATACGTTTTCTTCGCCACCGCCATGGGCGTGGTGAAAAAAGTGCAACTTTCCGCGTTTAAAAACGTGAGCAAAGTTGGTATCAAAGCCATCGCCCTCAAAGAAGGCGACAGCTTGGTGGGCGTGGCGCGCACCTCCGGCCGCAACGACATCATGCTCTTCTCCAACCTCGGCAAAGCCATCCGCTTCAATGAATATTGGGAGCGCAGCAGCGACGACGAAGAAACCGGCGACGACAACGACACCGAAATTTCAGGTAGCCAGGAAGACGACAGCGCCGAAAGCGCCCCCATCAGCGGCAAACACGGCGTACGCCCCAGCGGCCGCGGCAGCGGCGGCCTGCGCGGCATGAGACTGCCCGAAAACGGCCGCATCGTCAGCCTTATCACCTTCGCCCCCGAGTGCGAGCAGAGCGAACTGCAAGTGCTCACCGCCACCGCCAACGGCTACGGCAAACGCACCCCGATTGCCAGCTACAACCGCAAAAACAAAGGCGGCCAAGGCAACATCGCCATCAACACCGGTGAGCGCAACGGCGACTTGGTGGCTGCCACCCTGGTGAGCGAAAGCGACGACCTGATGCTGATCACCAGCGGCGGCGTACTCATCCGCACCAAGGTGGAACAAATCCGCGAAACCGGCCGCGCCGCCGCCGGCGTGAAGCTGATTAACCTGGACGAAGGCGAAACCCTCGTCAGCCTCGAGCGCGTAGCCGAAGAAGAGGAAGACGAAGCACAAGCCGCCGAAACCCAAACCTCAGCCGAAAGCCCGAGCCAAGAACAAGACGAGGCTTAAGCGCCTGCCAAGAAAAGGCTACCTGAAAGCAAAGTGCCAACGAAGTTAAAACCGGCTCTGTACTATTTTCAGGTAGCCTTTTGTTTATCCTTATCTACCCTAAACCATCATCCCGCCAATAGGCCGGCAACCAAGCAGCAAGCCGTAGGCAACATGCATATACGGCAAGGCCAAGCCCATGCTGCACCCTGCCTATTGGGAACAACCAGAAAGGCTACCTGAAACCATGCGTGCCGTTATCCAAAAAGTCAGCCATGCCCACATCGCCGCCGCCGATGCGCCCGATGCACCGTTCAGCCAAATCCCCCATGGCCTGTGCGTGCTGCTCGGCGTGGGCAGCGAAGATAGCGAAACCGATGCCCGCTATATCGCCGACAAAATCGCCCACCTGCGCATCTTTGAAGACGAAGCCGGCAAACTCAATCTGTCGGTGAAAGACACCGGCGGCGAAGTGCTGCTGGTATCGCAATTCACCCTCTACGGCGACGCCCGTAACGGCCGCCGCCCCTCCTTCACCCAAGCTGCCCGCCCCGAACAGGCCGAAACGCTGTATCAGCAAGTGGCCGCCCTCTTACGCGGCCACGGCGTGAACGTGGCCGAAGGCCACTTCCGCACCCACATGTTGGTCAGCTTGTGCAACGACGGGCCGGTAACCATTTTGCTGGATTCGCAAAAAACGTTTTAAAGCAGCACGATAAAGGCTACCTGAAAAGCTGTATGACAACCGCAGATCGGATTCTTGAGTCCGACATCTCACTTAGAAAAGCACACGGCGGCATTTCCATGCCGCCGTTTTAGTGTCCCATTCTGTTTTCAGGTAGCCTGAAACCTTTGCTACTGCGCTGTCTGCGCCACGCCTTCGGCAGGCGGCAGTTCGCGCATATCGCGCCAGCCATCATTGGTTTTCACCAGCGTAGCCTGTTCCACCCGCTTCAGTGGCAGGCGGTTCTGCCAGGTTTCGCTGCCCTGGCGCACTAGGCGCTTTGCCCAGCCGTCCATCGTGATGCTGCCCTCATACACCACGCGGGATACAGTGAGGCCAGCGGCGTTGGTGGCCGGCTCGGTGTAGTACTGTACTTTATCCACATGCTCATGACCCAGGCAGAACAGCGGGCTGTTTAGGCCGGCGCGGGTATGTTTGCGCCCGTTTTCGGTGAGCGCGAACACCAGCGCTACTTCGTCATCGCCCTCTTTCAAGCACTCATACAAACCGGCGCTCTCCAAAGCCCGCATCTGCTTGATGGCTGCTTCATTGATGCGTTTATCTTCCACATCACGGCGCGGCAGCACAATCCGCTCCGAGCCCAGCAGCGGCGCAGCTCCATCGGCATCCAAAGCCAACGGCAAGCACACTTCATTTGCCGCCGCATAACGCGCCAGCACATCCCGAAACTGCCCCTTGCCTGCTTCCTGCGCACCGCAACCGGCCAGCAAACCGGCAGCCAAGGCCGCCCATATCCAATGTTTCATAAATTCTCCAAAATCAAATATATCCTGGCACAACTTATGCCATGCCATGACAAAAAAACATCCTACCCGTACAATGGCGGGCGTTTCAATCGGCAAGGATTATACACAATAATGACCACCCTCTACGGCATCCCAAACTGCGCCACCGTGAAAAAAGCCCGCACCTGGCTGGACGAAAAACAAGTGCCCCACACCTTCGTTAATTTCAAAACCGAAGCCCCTGCGCCCGAACAGCTCGCCCATTGGCTCGACGCCGTTGGTGCAGACGTTCTCATCAACCGCAAAGGCACCACCTGGCGCAAACTCAGCCCGGCCGAACAAACTGCTGCCGACAGCCGCGAAGGCGCCATCGCCCTGATGCAGGCACAGCCCTCCGTGATCAAACGCCCCGTGCTCGAACACCAAGGCCGCGTCCACATCGGCTTTTCCCCCGAACGTTATTCCGAAATCTTCGCCTAAACCATGAATCAAACCATCTTTATCGCCGACCTCCACCTCTCCGAGCACAGCCCCAAGCTCACCGAACTCTTCCTGCGCCAACTGCACCACTGGCAAAGCACGGCCGATGCCCTCTACATTCTCGGCGACCTGTTCGATGCCTGGGTGGGCGACGACGACCGCACTCTCTTCACCGACCATATCGCCGCCGAATTAAAAGCATTCGCCCAACACAAACCCATGTATTTCATCCCTGGCAACCGCGATTTCCTGCTCGGCCAAGACTTCGCCAGCCGCAGCGGCATGACCCTGCTGCCCGAGCAGCATCCGGTTACCCTCTACGGCCACCAATACCTGCTCACCCACGGCGACGAACTCTGTACCGCCGACCTGCCATATATGCAGTTCCGTGCCCAATCGCGCCAGCCGCAATGGCAAGCCGCCATCCTCGCCAAACCTCTGGCTGAACGCCGCCTATTGGCGCAGCAAATCCGCCAGATGAGCGAACGCGGCAAAGCCGAAAACGGCAAAAGCGCCGTTTCCGACGTAACCGAAGAAGCGGTATCCGCCCTGATGGCGCAACACCCCGGCGCTGATCTTATCCACGGCCACACTCACCGCCCGGCCACCCACCGGCACACCCTACCCGACGGCCAAAGCTTCACCCGCTTTGTGCTGCAAGACTGGTATGGTAAAGAAGGCGGCTGCCTTGTCGTATCACCCGAAGGCGTAAATGCGCAGCATCTGGCCTTAGATTAGCCAAGCTTGTTCAAGAACATTTTCAGGTAGCCTTTCCACTGCTGGGGAAGGCTACCTGAAAATTTAACAGGCTACCTGAAATCCATATCTGTAATGCCGCAGATTATTTCAGGTAGCCCGTGTTAATCCAGCGGATAGGATAAAACCCAACCCGGCAAAATTTCAGCCCGCCGCACACCCGCCCACCACAAAATCCCCTTGCCTCATGGCAACCGCGCCTAAATTTCCATTCCACGGGTTGGAAAAACCCCGCCGCCCGTTTACAATGGCACACTTTCATTTTTCTTTTTGGAGTCTTGCCCCATGTTGCATTTCCCACTCGCCACCGCAGCCCAGCCCGACCTGATGAGTACCATTCAGAGCTTCCTCCCGCTGATTTTCCTCTTCGCCATGCTCTACTTCATGATTCTCCGGCCGAAACAGCGTGACGAGAAGCGCCGCCGCGAGATGCTCAGCGAACTGAAAAAAGGCGACAAAGTGATGACCGGCGCCGGCATGATCGGCAGAGTTTCCAAAATCGGCGAAGAAATCATCGGCCTAGAAGTTGCCCCCGACACCGTGGTTGAGTTTCACCGCGACGCCATCATCAAAAAGCTCGAAAACTAACCTTTTCCTACGGCGCAGCAGCCGCATTCCGGCCACGCTGCCCGTTTTCCGTTTCTGAAAGCCCGTTATGAACCGTTATCCGCTTTGGAAATACCTGCTGATTGGGCTGGTTATCGTTGTATCCGCCATCTACGCCCTGCCCAACCTCTACGGCGAAACCCCGGCCGTTCAGGTTTCCACCAACCGCCAGTCGATCCACATCGATCAAACCACCGAACAAGCTGTGGAAGAGGCATTGAAGGCAGCCAACATCCAGCACAACGGCATGTTTATTGCCGACGGCAGCCTGCGCGTGCGCCTGCCCAATGAAGAGTTGCAGAGCAAAGCCCGCGACGTTATCGAGCAGAAATTGGGCGACAACTACATCATCGCCCTCAACCTGATTGCCAACACCCCCGACTGGATGACCAAGCTCGGTGCCAACCCGATGTTCCTCGGCCTCGACCTGCGCGGCGGCGTGCACTTCACCATGCGTGTAGACATGCACGCAGCAGTGGACAAAACCTTCGACCGCATCTCCGGCGACTTCCGACGCCAGCTGCGCAAAGATAAAATCCGCACCGGCAATATGCGCCGCAGCGGCGATACGCTGATTGTGCCTTTCCAAGATGCAGCTACCCTGCAGGCCGCCCTGCCCAAACTGAAAGAAACTGCTCCGGATGCGGAATTGAGGGCTGACGGCAACAACTTGGTGGTGAGCCTGCCCGAGGCCACCCAAACGCAAATCCGCGATGCCGCCGTGAAGCAAAACATCAACACCCTGCACAACCGCGTGAACGAATTGGGCGTGGCCGAACCGATTATCCAGCAAGCCGGCCCCGACCGCATCGTGGTGCAGCTGCCCGGCGTGCAAGACACCGCCAAAGCCAAAGACATCATCGGCCGCACCGCCACGCTGGAAGTGCGCATGGTGGCCGACGACCCCGCGCTGCTGCAACAGGCGGAAGCCGGCAACGTGCCAGCCGGCTATGAATTGCTGCCCACCGCCGAAGGCGGCCAGCTTTTAGTGAGCAAGCAGGTGGAATTCACCGGCGACAACATCAACGATGCCCAAGCCGGCTTCACCCACGACAACCGCCCATCGGTAAACCTGAAGCTCGATAACGCCGGCACCAGCATCTTCGCCGATCTTACCCGCAACAACGTCGGCCGCCGCACTGCGATGATCCTTATCGACCAGGGCAAAGCCGAAATCGTTACCGCGCCGACCATCAACGAACCAATTCCCGGTGGCAACGTGCAAATTTCAGGTAGCATGAACGTGGCTGAAGCCAACGATACCGCTCTCCTGCTGCGCGCCGGCTCGCTGGCCGCGCCGATGGAAATCATCGAAGAGCGCACCATTGGCCCCTCTATGGGTAAGGAAAATATCCAAAAAGGTTTCCACTCCACGCTGTGGGGCTTCCTGGTTGTGGCCGCCTTTATGGTAGTGTACTACCGCCTGTTCGGCATCTTCTCCGTGCTGGCACTCACTGCCAACCTGTTGTTCCTAGTTGCAATTTTGTCGCTGCTGCAAGCCACGCTCACCCTACCCGGCATTGCAGCCATTGCGCTCACGCTCGGTATGGCCATCGATTCCAACGTGCTGATTAACGAGCGTATCCGGGAAGAGCTGCGCGACGGCATGAGCCCGCAACAGGCCATCAGCGAAGGCTACCGCCACGCTTGGAACACCATTGTCGATTCCAACATCACCTCGCTGATTGCCGGTATCGCCCTCTTGGTATTCGGTTCCGGCGCAGTACGCGGCTTTGCCGTGGTGCACTGTATCGGCATCCTTACTTCTATGTTCTCATCCGTGGTGGTATCCCGTACCTTCGTGAACCTATGGTATGGCCGCCGCCGCAAGCTGAGTACTTTGTCCATCGGCATCACCCTGCCTACCGCCAAGGAGCACTAAGATGGATTTCTTCCACCGTTTGAAACACGACATTCCGTTCATGAGCTACGGAAAAATCACCACCCTGATTTCGCTGCTTACCTTCATCGCCGCTGTGTTTTTCCTCGTCACCAAAGGGCTCAACTACTCGGTTGAGTTTACCGGCGGCACCGTTATCGAAGTGCAATACACCCAACAGGGCGCCGACCCCAACCAAGTGCGTACCCGCCTGAACGAGCTCAAAATAGGTGAAGCCCAAGTGCAAAACCTGGGCACTAACAAGCAGCTGATGATCCGCCTGCCCAACCGCCAAGACATGTCCTCTGCCCAACTCTCCAACAACGTACTGGAACTGCTGCGCAAAGACCATGCCGACGCCAGCCTGCGCAAGGTTGAATTCATCGGCCCGCAAGTGGGTGAAGAGCTGGTTACCCATGGCCTGTTGGCCTTGGGCATGGTGGTGGTCGGCATCATCATCTACCTCTCCGTGCGCTTCGAATGGCGCTTTGCCGTATCCGCCATCATCGCCAATATGCATGACGTGGTGGTGATTCTCGGCTGCTTTGCCCTGTTTCAATGGGAGTTTTCGCTCACCGTGCTGGCCGGCATCCTGGCCGTGCTCGGCTATTCGGTGAACGAATCGGTGGTGGTGTTCGACCGTATCCGCGAAAATATCCACAAACCCGCTATGCGCGGCAAAACCATCCCGCAGATTATCAATAACGCCATTACCGCCACCATGAGCCGTACCATCATCACCCACGGTTCCACCGAAGCCATGGTGGTATCCATGCTGGTATTCGGCGGTGCCGCCCTGCACGGCTTTGCCATCGCGCTCACTATCGGCATCGTGTTCGGCATCTACTCCTCTGTACTGGTAGCCAGCCCGCTACTCCTCTTCTTTGGCCTCACTCGCGAAAACATCCACAAACCGCAGAAGCAGAAAGAAGAAGCCGTAGTGTAAGCAGCTGCTCATATCCACAACAGGCATCAAAACGGCATAGGCTACCTGAAACCCTAGTAGACTTTCAGGTAGCCTTATTCAACATAGCATCTTAACAGCCGAGATACATTTTCCTATCTGAAGCAATAAACCAAAGGCTATACGGCAACAAACACAGTACAAAAGGCTACTGAAAGTGTCAGCTCCAACAAAGTTAAAACGCAGAGCAACGTAGTTTCCGTGAAGCTAAAATTTCAAGTAGCCTTCATTAATGCGGCTATAACATTTATTTGAGTTGCGAAGCTGCGGCCGCATGTTGCACACATTCGGCCTGCGCACCCAACCAGCCGGCAGCCAAGGAGCAACCATTCTGCTCCAGCCAAAAATAACCGCCACCAGCCACCAAGGCCACCACCAAACGGATACCCAAGTTCGAGCCAAAGGTATCCACTACAAACATCATCAGCGAAGCCCAAGCCCAAACTAAACTCCACTGCAAAGCCCATACCGTATCCGTGTTGGGCATCTGCCACTGCATAAACCCATTGGCCACAATAGCGATAATGGCAAAAAACAGCCCCTCCAACAATACGCTTGGCTCACGCTCGCCCATCCAAAGGCACCAAAATCCCAATATAAACGCCATCAACATTTTTGTTTTCCCTTTCCAGCGGTGTTGCTTCCAAAAGTAATATTTATCGGCTCCCCCAACAATCCGCCATGCAGGCAAACCATCGGGTTGAGTTATCCGTTTATTTTACCCTTATATACAAATTCCTGACAATTCCTAAATTCCATTATCCATCGGCTTACAAACCTAGTTGTACCATTGCGTGTAAACACACCAATCCCACTGCCGACACTTGCTGAAAATGCGGCTAAATGCTTCATTTTGATACACAACAAACAGCAATCCTTAACCCATTTCATCTATAATACAACCACCCACCATCGAGACCGCACACCATGAGCATCTACGCCCTTAAACCCAAATTCCAAAACCTGCTGCGCCCGCTGGTGCGGTGGTTGTATCAGAAAGGGGGAACGGCCAATCAGGTAACTGTGTTTGCCTGTGCAATATCCATTGCGCTCGGGCTGCTGCTGTCTTGCTTGGCACACTTTCCCGTGCTGTTTTGGCTCATGCCCGTGTGGCTGTTTCTGCGTATGGTGTTGAACGCGGTGGACGGTATGCTGGCACGCGAGTTTGACCAACAATCAGCCTTGGGCGGCTACCTGAACGAGATCACCGACGTAGCCGCCGATGCCGCGCTGTATCTGCCTTTTGCCTTTATCGCCCCTTTCGGCGGCCTGCAAATTGCCCTATTTATTTGGCTTGCAGCTATGACAGAATTTTGCGGCGTGCTGGGACAGGTGCACGGTAACGGGCGGCGTTATGACGGCCCATTCGGCAAAAGCGACCGCGCGTTCTTTATTGGCGTGCTGGCGGTGTGGTATGCGGCAGTAGGCAGTTTTCATATCGCTTTCTACGCCCTCATGTGGCTGGCCTGCGCGGCATTGGTTTACACCTGCTATAAGCGCATTATCAACGGATTAAAGGCTACCTGAAAAACCGATCATGAAAAAAGTATTCAATGCTTGGACTGTGGCTTCCTACTGATTATCGCCATCTACACTTATCGTTTCGCCGGGAAAACCGGTTGGCACAGCAAAGGGCTGTGGTTGGGCGTTGCCATCTGCGTGGGCTTGGTCTTCTTAGATGCCTATTTAGAAGCCGTGCGGGAAAGCGGGCAATACAGCCGCTTCGAGCGCTGCGTTACCAAAATCTGGGTTTGGTTTGCCGTGGCTTTTTTCAGCATCGCCACACTCGCCTTTGCCGGGGCAACCGTTTGGTTGCTGGTGATGGCCGTGCAGTCCATCCCGCGTTCGATTCCGGCCGCCGTGCCAATGTTTATGCTATCCTTCGCACCCGCCTTGTTTGTGATTGTGATGCTGAAACATCTTCAAAGGAATTTGGATTATTGATTTTTCAGGTAGCCTCCCATAAAGGCTACCTGAAAGCCTCCCAACAAAATTAAAATCGGTCAACATTTATCCCCACACATCAACCCCTATGCAAAAATCCTTCCCCATCATCCCCCTCCTGCTTACCATTTTCATTGCCGCACTCATCATCTGGTCGGGCATCAACCCGTCTGACCGTGCCGTTTGGTATGCCGAAATCATCCCCGTGTCCGCTGTATTTATCGCGCTCATCGCCACTTACCGTCGCTTCCGCCTCAGCAATCTGGCTTATGTATTCATGAGCTTCTGGCTGATTATGCATACCATCGGTGCACACTACACCTTCGCCGACGTGCCTTTCGATTGGGCCAACCGCCTGCTCGCTCCGCTTTTGGGCGAAGGGCGCAACCATTTCGACCGTGTTGGCCACTACATCATCGGCTTCTATGCCTACCCGATGGCCGAATGGCTGCTGCGCCGCAAGCTTTGCCGTGTGCCGATTGCCTTGTTCTTTTCCCTGTTCTTCATCATGAGCGTGGCTGCGGCTTACGAAATCATCGAATGGCAGTATGCCGTGATTGACGGCGGCCAGGCTGGCATAGAAGTGCTCGGCTCACAAGGTGATATTTGGGACGCGCAAAAAGACATGCTCTCCGACACGCTGGGCGCGCTCACTTCCTTATTCATTTTCCTGTTTACCCGCCCAGATAAACGTTTGGGCAGCCAATCTTAACTGTTAAAGGCTACCTGAAAACGCATCAAACCGATTTTCAGGTAGCCTCTTTAAAATGTATTTCACCAAGGAGTACACATATGCAGGAACAGCAAAAATATTTCGCCACCCAAGACGGCACCGAACTTTTCTACCGCTACCGCCCCGCTGCCGACGGTTCGGCCGATAAGTCCATCGTGCTGTTCCATCGCGGACATGAACATTCCGGCCGGATGATGTTTGTTGCCGACGAACTCGGTTTCGACGATTTTGCCTATTTCGCATGGGACGCGCGCGGCCATGGCCACAGCCCCGGCGAACGTGGCGACAGCCCCAGCATTGGCACTTCCGTTGCCGACGTGGACGACTTCATCCGCCATATACAAAGCGAATACGGCATCAAACCCGAAAACATCTGCGTGATCGCGCAAAGCGTTGGCGCGGTATTGGTGTCCACTTGGCTGCACGACTACGCGCCGAAAATCCGTTGCGCCGTATTGGCATCGCCCGCCTTCAAAGTCAAACTCTACGTTCCTTTTGCCCGCACCGGCCTGAAAATCATGCAGAAATGGCGCGGCAATTTCTTTGTAAACAGCTACATCAAAGCCCATTACCTGACCCACAACCAAGAACACCAAACCAGTTACGACAACGATCCGCTGATTACCCGCGCCATTTCCGTGCGCATTCTGCTCGGTTTATATGAAGCCGCCGAGCGTGTTGTTGCCGACGCGCAAGCCATTACCACGCCCGTGCAGCTTTTGATTTCCGGCAGCGACTGGGTTGTTCATCACAAACCGCAACACGATTTCTACAACCGTTTGGGCAGCCGTATCAAAGAACGCCATATTCTGGACGGCTTCTATCACGACACATTGGGCGAGCAAAACCGCGAAATCGCCTTTGTTGAAATGCGTCGTTTTATCCGCGAACGTTTCAATCAGCCTTTATATCAAGTCGATTTGACCCAAGCGCACTTACATGGCGAAAGCCGCCGCGAAGCCGACGAACTGGCAACACCTTTGCCTATTTGGTCGCCGCGCGGCGCATTCTGGGCGGCTTACCGCGCCTCCCTCGACCTCGGCGCGCGCTGGAGCGAAGGTTTGAAAATCGGCAAGGAAACCGGCTACGACTCCGGCAGTACGCTCGATTATGTGTACCGCAACCAACCGCAGGGCAGCAATGCCTTTGGTGTGGCGGTGGACAAACACTATCTCAACGCCATCGGCTGGCGCGGCATCCGCCAACGCAAAATCAATATCGGCAAAGCGATTCAGACGGCCTCTGCCAAGCTGCGCAAAGCGGGCAAACCGGTACATGTTCTCGATATTGCCTCGGGGCATGGCCGCTATGTGCTCGACGCGCTGACTGCCGATACGTTGCCCGATTCCGTGCGCCTGCGCGATTACAGTCCGATTAACGTTGAAGCCGGACGCAAGCTGATTGCCGAACGCGGCCTGCAAGACACGGTTACTTTTAACGAAGTCAATGCCTACGACCGCGCCAATTATCAGGATTTGCAGCCCCGTCCTACGCTGGGCATCGTTTCCGGCCTGCATGAATTGTTTGCCGACAACGATTTGATTTTGAACTCGCTCTACGGCTTCGGCGATGCGATTGAAACAGGCGGCTACCTGATTTACACCGGACAGCCGTGGCATCCGCAGCTCGAAATGATTGCACGCGCGCTGACTAGCCATAAAGCGGGCAGCCCGAACTGGGTAATGCGCCGCCGCAGCCAGCAGGAAATGGATCAATTGGTTGAGAAAGCCGGTTTTGAAAAAATCCGCCAATGGATAGATGAATACGGTATTTTCACCGTGAGCCTGGCGGTGAAAAAATAAAATAAGAAAAGGCCGCCTGAAAATCAGACGGCCTTTTATCGAAAAATCTTAGTTGCTGGCGTTCACAGGTGAGCAGTTTTTCACCACGAAACGGCCGCCAGGAGCGGTCAAGCCCACCACGTCGGAGGTGGTGTGGGTGTTTCTGTCGATGTAGCCGGCAGACAGAGAGTAGCCGCGACGGTTGGTAAAGGTGGTACCGGTGCTGTCGGACTGTCTTCTGTTATAAGCCAGGTTTACCTGCGTACCGGCGGCATTAACCGCAGCGCTTACCGGCTTGCCTTGGCGGTTGAACTCATACAACACGTTCAACTGTTTGCCGTTGTCGCAGGTGTAGGAAACCATGCCGCCGGGCGCAGCCGCAGCACTCAGGGAAATGGCAGCCAGCGCAGCCGCAGTAACAACAGATAATAGTTTCATAATGGTTATGACTCCTAATTGAGCGTCAAGAAATTTTTCAGGTAGCCTCAAGCCGCCTGTGTTGTTCTAAAGCAAATGAATAATCTGCCCAAACAGCAGGCGGTATTGTAGTCTTCCAGCAAAAATATTCAACCAATGCAATAGTAAAATAATATCATACCTCTAAGTATGACAAATTAACTTAATTTCTGCTGCATTGTTGGCATGCCTTGTATTGAAAGCGGATTTCATCTGATTTACATTGAATATTTACAATCCTCTCCATGAAACCCACCCTGAAAACCTCACTGTTCAAGCTTGTTTTGGTCGGCGTGCTGTTCTACACCAGCTATGGCTTGTCCAACCATTACGCGGCATCGCTAGCCTATGTGCCGGAAATCGCTTTTGCATGGGAACATGGCATTCCGTTTTGGGCGTGGACGATTGTGCCGTATTGGTCGTTGAATCTGATGTACGCAGCAGCATTTTTCCTTTGCCGAGATGCGTATGAACAAAACCGCTACGTCGCACGGCTTGTGGCGGCGCAAATCATTGCCACCACTTGCTTCATGCTGTTTCCGCTGCATTTCAGCTGGCCGAAATTGCCTACCGACGGGTTGTCGGGTTGGCTGCTTGACTCGTTGGTAGCATTTGATTTGCCGTACAACCAAGCGCCATCGCTGCATATTGCATTGGCGGTGATCGTTGGTGCATTTTATTCGCGCTTCCCCAAAATCCGTTTGCCGATTTTGCTGTGGCAAAGCCTGATTGCCTTGTCGGTGCTGACGACTTACCAACACCATTTTATCGACGTGCCAACCGGCGCGCTGCTGGGCTGGCTGGTGTTGTGGGCCATACCGCAACGCGGCGTATCGCCTTTCAAGAGACGAGATTTGTTTGTAGTACAGCCAGCTGAGCAAACAGGCTACCTGAAAACGGCATCTTGCAAAGTAAGGCTGAGTTCCGATAAAGCTAAAACTTCCCCTGAAACACGTTCCCGTGAAATCAAAATCGCCATGCTGTATCTGGCGGGCGCGGTATTGTCGGCTCTGCCTGCTTTGTTCGGCGGCGCGTGGTTGTGTACTTTGTGGGTTAGTGTGTCGTTATCGGTGGTCGCTTTCGCCTATTTGACCGGCAACGCGGCGGTGCTCCAAAAACAGGCAGACGGCAAGCTGTCGGCGGCAACAACGGTTTTGCTGCTGCCTTATCTGGCTGGCGTGCGGTTGAACATGGCGTACTGGCTACGCGGCAAAGCGAAGGCAGCACGCGTGCGTGATGATGTGTTGATTGGCAGCGTATTAGGGGTTTCAGATGACCTCCCCGCTGTATTGGATGTGTGCGCCGAATATCCCCGCCCTCGTTATTGCGGCGCATGCCGCGCTCTGCCATTATTGGATATGGTTGCGCCATCTGAAAACAATTTGATGCAGGCGGTTTCGCTACTGGAAGAATTGCGTCGGCAACACGGTAAGGTTCTGACCTGTTGCGCGCTAGGCTACGGACGCAGCGCGGCAGTGGTGCTTACTTGGCTGCTGGTTTACGGCGGCTGTCGGGATTTGGCGCAGGCAACGGCGGAGCTGAAACAGGCTCGCCCGCAGATGGTGTTGCCGCCGGAAACGGCAAAGGCAGTAGAAGCGGCGGCAGGCTACCTGAAAAACTTCTGCGCAGATCAAAAGGAAACCCCATGAACACGACACCAGCAACTGACAGCCTGATTACCACCCACCTACTCGCCACCGCCCGCTATACCGCTGTGTTCAATGCCTTGCTACTGGCTTTATCGGCACAACAGGACAGTGCGTGGTCAGCGGTGCAGCTTGTCTTGGCTGCGGTGCTGTTGTACTACCACACCCGCATCGAATTCGACCGCCGCGTATTCCAAGATTTTGCCAACGGCTGCTACACGCCCGAAGCCCTCGACCAAGCCTTGCGGCAAACCAGCTTGCGCCGCATTTCAGACGACCCCTCCATGTCGCAGCGTGCGGCGGGCGCACTCGCCTTGTGGCGCAAAAGCTTGTATCTAACCGCTGCACAATCAGCAATTTTCCTGATCCAACTTCTCTAATGCCATTGATGCCATGAAAAATTTCATTAAAAAACAACTTGCCTGGCTCACCGACCAAGCACTGTGCCTGTCGGTATCCTTCCTCACCGGCGTCCAACCCAAAAGCTCGCGCGAGTTGGCGTTCAACCCGCAGCAGAAAGTGTATTACGCCAATCACGGCAGCCATGGTGATTTCTTGCTGGTGTGGATTTCCCTGCCGCGACGTTGGCGCTTTTCCACGCGTCCCGTTGCTGGCTCGGATTACTGGCTAACCAACAAACTCAAACGCTTCATCATCCAAAACGTTTTCAACGCGCTCTTGATTCCGCGCCACAGCAACAACCCGCAGTTGATTACCGAGCAGATGAACCACGCGCTCCAAGCGGGCAATTCGCTGATTATCTTCCCAGAAGGCACACGCAATACGGACGAAAACAAAATCTTGCTCCCATTCAAATCAGGTATTTACCATCTAGCCAAAAGCAAACCGGATACCGAATTTGTGCCGGTATGGATAGACAACATCAACCGCGTCCTGCCCAAAGGCAAAGTGCTGCCCGTGCCGCTGTTGTGCGAAGTCCACATCGGCGAACCGCTGACCCTACGCGAAGATGAAGACAAAGAAGCCTTCCTCGCCCGCAGCCGTGAAGCCCTGCTGGCTTTGAATCCGTCTGAAAGCGAACGGAGTGAGCTTCGCCAAAACGAGGGCAACGATGTTCGCCCAAACGAACACAGTGAGCCGCACCAAAACACAGGAGAAGCATCATGAGCTTTGCCAACACATCCAGCCAAATCATTACCGAACAAACCGCCGCCCATCTCACCCCACAGGCAAGCTATATCTTTACCGGCGTATTCGCCGTATTGATTTTTACCAGCATCATCGGGCAATGGCTGAAACGCAAAAACGGTGCAGGCAATGCCACCATTGCCAACCTCAATGCCCGCATCTACGCTTGGTGGCTGATGACGCTGGTGCTGCTGGCTGCCTTCTGGTTTGGCAAAACCGGTACGGTGGTGTTGTTTTTTCTGATTTCATTTGCTGCCCTGCGTGAATTCATGACTCTCGTTTATCGCCGCCGCAGTGATTACTACAGCATGGTAACCTGCTTCTACCTGCTGCTGCCAGTGCAATATTATTTTGTTTATGACGGCTGGTACGGCATGTTCAGCATTTTCATCCCCGTGTACGGCTTTTTGGTGTTGCCGATTATCGCCAGCCTGAGCGGTCAAACCGCCCATTTCCTCGAACGTGCCGCCAAAACGCAGTGGATGGCGATGATCTGCATCTTCTGCCTTTCACACGTTCCCGCCCTGATGTTCCTGAATTTGGACGATTTCGACAGCAGCGGCAATATCCTGTTGCTGATTTTCCTGATCGGCGTGGTACAGGCTTCAGACGTGTTGCAATACGTTTGGGGCAAACTGGTGGGCGGTGCCAAAATCATGCCGTCGCTTTCTCCGTCTAAAACCATATCCGGCACGGTCGGCGGCATTTTGTCTGCCACTGCGCTTGCCGCATTGATGTCGCCGATTACACCGTTTAGCCACGGCCAGGCTGCCGCCATCGGTTTCACTATCTGCCTAATGGGTTTCTTCGGCGGGCTGGTGATGTCGGCCATCAAGCGCGATTACGGCGTGAAAGACTGGGGCAACTTGATACGCGGCCACGGCGGCATGCTCGACCGCGTCGATTCCATCTGCTTCGCCGCACCGATTTTCTTCCACATCGTGCGTTATTTTTGGCACGGCTGACGATGGGCAAAAAGCGATAGCAGGCTACCTGAAAAAAGATTTCAAGCATAATATGCCGAAAAAAAAATGGATTTTTTATCTTGATTTCCTGTATTTTGAAAAAATAAAACACAAAATAGCCGAATATTATCAGGGCGCGTTTTGATTTACGTTAAAATGCGCCCTTTTTTCGTGAAGACCGCCCGCAACGGCGGAAAAGAAACATGTCTGAACACCACGTACACACTTCAACTTGGAAAAGCAAAATCAACGCCTTGGGCCCCGGCATCATGATGGCCTCGGCAGCGGTGGGCGGCTCACACCTGATTGCATCCACCCAGGCCGGCGCGCTCTACGGCTGGCAGCTGGCGCTGATCATTATCCTCACCAACCTGTTTAAATACCCGTTTTTCCGCTTCAGCGCACACTACACGCTGGACATGGGCAAAAGCCTGATTGAGGGCTATGCCGAGAAAAGCCGCTTTTATCTGTGGGTGTTCCTGATTTTGTGCGTGGCATCGGCCACGATTAACGCCGGCGCAGTGGCCGTAGTTACCGCCGCTATTGTCAAAATGGCGATTCCTTCACTGACGTTGAATGTAGGCGCAATCTCCGCGCTGATTATGGCTTCCTGCCTGATTATCCTCGCCAGTGGGCGCTACAAAGCTTTGGACAACGTCTCCAAAATCATCATCGTCAGCCTCACCATCGCCACCGCGGCCGCAGCCGCTATCGCTATGTCGCGCGGCATGCAGATGAAGCCCGACTTTATCGAGCCTACCCCGTGGACATTCACCGCCTTAGGCTTCCTCATCGCACTGATGGGCTAGATGCCGGCGCCGATTGAAATTTCGGCCATCAATTCGCTGTGGGTTACCGAAAAACAACGGCTTAATCCTTCCAGCTACCGCGACGGTATTTTCGACTTCAACGTCGGCTTCATCACCAGCGCGGTGCTGGCCGTGGTGTTCCTCGCCCTGGATGCCTATGTGCAATACGGCAACGGCGAAGAAGTGCAGATGGCGGGCGGCAAATACGTGAACCAGCTGATCAATATGTATGCCGCCACCATCGGCGACTGGTCGCGCCCGCTGGTGGCCTTCATCGCCTTCGCCTGTATGTACTGCACCACTATCACCGTAGTGGACGGCTACGCCCGCGCCATTGCCGAGCCCATCCGCCTGCTGCGCGGCCGCGATAAAACCGGCAACATCGAGCTTTTCGCCTGGAATACTTGGGTGACCGGCTCCGGATTGGTAGTGATTTTCTGGTTCAACAGCGCCATGGCCGAACTGCTCAAATTCGCCATGATCACTGCCTTCCTATCCGCCCCCGTGTTTGCCTAGCTCAACTACCGCCTGGTGAAAGGCGATAAACGCCATAAGCTCACCGCCGGCATGAACTTCCTCGCCATCATCGGCCTCATCTACCTCACCGGATTTACCCTGCTGTTCCTGCTGAACTTGAGCGGCCTGTTGGATTCCCTCAAATAAGCATCGGCCGCCGGGCAAAAGGCTATCTGAAAATTTTCAGGTAGCCTTTATTCAATCGCACACGTGCCTATTCCTTATGCTGCAAGGCCGCCTTGATAAACGAAGTAAACAGCGGGTGCCCTTTGCGCGGAGTGGAAGTGAATTCGGGGTGGAACTGACTGGCGAAGAACCAAGGATGCGTACCCTGCGGCAACTCGATGGTTTCCACCAAACGTTCGCGCCCGCCGGATACGCCGCTGATGACCAGCCCGGCCTTTTCCAGCGCCGGTACGAAATGGTTGTTTACTTCATAGCGGTGGCGGTGGCGTTCTTTGATATTAGTGCTGCCGTAGATGGCGGCGGCCAGGCTGCCGTCGGCGAGCGCCACTTCCTGCGCACCCAGGCGCATGGTGCCGCCCAAATCGGCGTGTTCGTCGCGCTTTTCTACCACGCCGTCGGCGGTTTGCCATTCATCAATCAGCGCCACCACGGGATAGGGCGTTTTCAAATCAAACTCGGTGGAATTGGCGCCTTCCATGCCAGCCATGTGGCGGGCAAACTCGATGAGCGCAATCTGCATACCGAGACAAATACCCAAATAGGGCACTTTGTTTTCGCGGGCATAGCGGGCAGCAGCGATTTTGCCTTCCACGCCGCGCACGCCGAAACCGCCGGGCACGAGAATGGCATCGAAGTTTTTCAGGCAGTCCGTGCCTTCGGTTTCGATGTTTTCGCTGTCGATATAGGTGATGCACACTTTGGTTTCGGTGTGGATGCCAGCGTGCTTCAGAGCTTCGCTGAGCGATTTGTAGGATTCGGTTAGATCCACATATTTGCCCACCATGGCGATGTGCACGGTGTGCTTCGGATGCTCGATGGCATACACGATTTTGCGCCATTCAGTGAGATCGGCCTGCCGGATGTTGAGCTGGAGCTGCTCGCAGATGGCATCATCGATGCCCTGGCCGTGTAGCATTTCAGGAATTTTGTAGATGCTGTCGGCATCGTAGCAGCCGATCACGGCGCGCTCTTCCACGTTGCAGAACAAGGCGATTTTTCGCCGCTCTTCTTCGGGCAGCAGTCTGTCCATACGGCAGATGAGCACGTCGGGCTGGATACCGATTTCGCGCAATTCTTTCACCGAATGCTGGGTGGGCTTGGTTTTGATTTCGCCAGCAGCGGCGATGTAGGGAACGTAGCTTAAGTGTACAAACAGCGTGTTAGCGCGGCTGAGCTGGCTGCGCATCTGGCGGATAGCTTCCAAAAATGGTAGCGATTCGATGTCGCCCACCGTGCCGCCGATTTCCACAATAGCCACGTCTTTATTGGCCGCACCTTCGTGGATGCGGCGTTTGATTTCATCAGTGATGTGCGGAATCACCTGCACCGTGCCGCCCAAATAGTCGCCGCGCCGCTCTTTGGCAATCACGTTTTCATACACCTGCCCGGCGCTGAAGCTGTTGGCGCGGGTAAGCTTGGCGTCGATAAAACGTTCGTAGTGGCCGAGGTCGAGGTCGGTTTCCGCGCCGTCTTCGGTCACGAACACCTCGCCGTGCTGGAAGGGGCTCATCGTACCAGGATCCACGTTGATATACGGATCCAGCTTAAGCATGGTTACGTTCAGCCCGCGCGATTCAAGAATGGCGGCAATAGAAGCGGCGGCGATACCTTTCCCTAAGGAAGATACCACTCCGCCGGTTACGAAAATAAATTTGGTCATGATGAAATGCCCACTTTGGAAAGCATAATTTTACCCCGTTTCCCGCAAAAGCAAAAGCACGGGGCTTTCGGTTTTCAGGTAGCCTGCCTGAGCAAAGGCTACCTGAAAACTACACACCAACAAAGTGCAAAGCCCTATCTGCCACCCTTCCAAAGCCCTGAATGCTATGCGATAATACGCCCGAATTTCAACTAAAAATTTTCTGTACCATGCAAGGCAATATTTTCGTTATTTCCGCTGCCTCCGGCACCGGCAAAACTACACTGATCGCCCGGCTGCTGCAGCATCATTCCGACATCCGCGTGTCCATTTCCCACACCACCCGTGCCCCGCGCCGGGGCGAAGAAAATGGCAAGCACTACCACTTCGTCAGCGTACCCGAATTCGAGCGCATGATAGAAGAAGGCCGATTCGTGGAGTACGCCAAAGTGTACGGCAACTACTACGGCACCAGCACCCAAAGCCTGGAAAGCCTCACCCGCCAAGGCACCGATGTTATCCTCGAAATCGACACCCAAGGCGCGGAGCAAATCCGCCGCCAGCTGCCACAGGCCTACAGCATCTTCATCGCCCCGCCCTCCTTAGGCACTTTGGAACAGCGCCTGCGCCAGCGCGCCGCCGATGCCCCGCAGGTGATTGCTGTGCGGCTGGCCGAAGCGCGCAACGAAATCGAACAGGCACGCCTGTTCGACTACCTAGTGATCAACGACGACCTCACTGCCGCCGAAGCTGCCCTGTTGCACATTATCAAATCCCAGCGTTTTCATTTGGAAAACCAAACGCCCTTCCTCACCAAACTGCTTGGCGGTAGCGAAAACGCCTGAGCCAATTCCGAATTAATCTTTTCAGGCAGCTTCAACCTACCAATAGGCCATCTGAAAACATTTACCCCATTTAATTCACAACATATTTAAGGAACACATCATGGCACGTATTACTGTAGAAGACTGCATCAGCCGTATCCCCAACCACTTCAACCTCACCCTGGCCGCCGCCTACCGCGCCCGCCAGCTGGCCAACGGCTCCATACCGCTGGTGGACGACATCCGCAACAACAAACCAACTGTAACCGCCCTGCGCGAAATCGCTGCCGGCCAAATCGGCGAAGAAATTCTTTCCCGCAGCAAGTAACCATGATTGCCCCCAGCGCCGATTATGCCGCCCCCGTTGCTGCCTGGCGTGAACACCTGTTTGCCCAAACAGGCTACCTGAAAAAAATGGAACGCTGGGCCTTGCTCGAAGCTGCCTGCGTTTACATTTACGACACCGCCACCAAGCAGGGGCAGCCCGAGCGGCTCGAACGCGCCTTCCGCCTCACCGCCGCACTGGCCGAAGAAAAACAGCGCGTGCACGCCCTGTGCGCGGTGCTGGTACAAATTGCCATGGAAGACCTCGGCACACAGGCCGACCCTGCCTTTTTGCAGCCCACATTCGGCGAAGTGTGCATCGAAATCATCGCCCACATCCACACCAACCCAGAAGCCGGCCAAGAAGCCCAGCTCACCCAGTGCCGCCGGCAAATCAACGAGGTTTACCACCTCATCATCGAACGCAGCCGCCAATCCCTGCTGCACGCCGCAGGCTACCTGAAAACCGAAGAACAAAGCCTGCTCAACCGCGCCTGCGATTTCGGCATCCGCGCCCACCAAAACCAATTCCGCAACAGTGGCGTGCCCTACATTACCCACCCTATGGCCGTGACTCAACAGCTGGCCGAATGGCACATCGATGCCCAAGGCCTGTGCGCTGGTGTGCTGCACGACGTGCTCGAAGACACTGGTACGAGCAAAGAAGAGCTTGCCGCCGAATTCGGCCAAGCCATCGCCGACATGGTGGACGGCCTTTCCAAGCTGGAAAAGCTCGAATACGACAGCCAGGCCGAGCACCAGGCCGAGAGCTTCCGCAAGCTCATCATGGCGATGACCAAAGACATCCGTGTCATCATCATCAAACTCTCCGACCGTCTGCACAATATGCGCACGCTCGATGCCAAAAAGCCCGACAGCCGCCGCCGCATCGCCCATGAAACGCTGGAAATCTACGCCCAGCTCGCCAACCGCATAGGCCTCAACCAAGCCTACCGCGAACTGCAAGATCTCTCCTTCAAATATCTGCTGCCCAACCGCTACGCCGTGCTCGAACGCGCCCGCCAAGCCAGCCGTCGCAACCGCCGCGACGTGGTGGGCAAAGTATTGAGCGCCTTCAGCCAGCGGCTGGTAAGTGCCAATATCGAAGCCAAAATCCGTGGCCGTGAAAAAAACCTCTACAGCATCTACAAGAAAATGCAGGACAAAAAACTGCATTTTTCCGAAGTGATGGATATTTACGGTTTCCGCGTCATCGTAAACAACATCCCCGCCTGCTACGCTGCCCTCGGCGCGCTACACAGCCTCTATAAACCCAAGCCTGGCCATATCAAAGACTACATCGCCATCCCCAAGGCCAATGGTTACCAAAGCCTGCATACCACCCTGGTCGGCCCATTCGGCCTGCCCATCGAAGTGCAAATCCGCACCCGCGAAATGGATAAAGTGGCCGAAGAAGGCGTGGCCAGCCATCTGCTCTACAAAAACCCCGCCACCGACCCCGCCGCCCAACGCACCCACCAATGGCTGCAAAATATTCTCGACTTCCAAGCCCAAGGTGACAGCGCCATCGAATTCCTTGAACACGTTAAAGTGGATTTGTTCCCGCGTGAAGTGTATGTATTTACCCCAAAGGGCAAAATCCTCGTGCTGCCCGAAGGCGCCACACCGGTGGATTTCGCCTATGCCGTGCACACCGACATCGGCCACCGCTGCATTGCCGCCCGCGTCAACAACAACATGGTTTCCCTGCGCACCCGCCTGCGCACTGGCGATAGCGTGGAAATCATTACTTCCAACACCGCCCGTCCCAATCCGGCCTGGCTCAACTTCGTGATTTCCGGCCGCGCCCGCAGTGCCATCCGCAACAAACTCAAAAACATCGACCGCGGCGATGCCGTTCACCTGGGTGAGCAACTGCTGCAACGCGCCCTCACCGCCTTGCTGCCCCAAGAGCTCTTACTCTCCGAAGATCTCAAGCAAAGCTATCTCGACGATCTCAGCCGCAAAAACACCAGCTTCGAAGACATCCTCTACGACGTGGGCATGGGCAGGCTCGCCCCCGTATCCGTAGCCATGCACATTGCCGAAATCGCCGGCCGCCAGCCCGAAAACAACGGCGTGAAAATCGCCCCTATCAGCGTGGGCAGTAGCGACAGCGGCCGTGTCCAACTTGCTTCCTGCTGCCACCCCATCCCCGGCGACAGTATCAAAGCCCTGCTCGTGAGAGACCACGGCCTCATCATCCACTGCGATACCTGCCCCAATACCCTCAAAGCCCCACCCGAGCAGCAGCTGGATGCCAACTGGGAAGGCATCGAGCAAAAGAAAACCTACCACACCAGCATCACCGTATCCGCCAAACGCGCCCACGGCCTGCTCGCCGCCATGGCACAAGCCGTATCCCGGCATGGTGCCGACATCGAATCGGTCGATACCCTCAGCTCCGCGCAGGAAAACAACGAAGGCTTCATCGAATTCAGCTTCCGCCTCCAAGTATCCAACCTCGGACAGCTCAAGCAAATCATCCATTCCCTGCATACCATTTCGCAGGTACGCAAAGTGCAGCGCCAATGAGAGTGGGATTTTTATTATTGTAGCTGAGGCAAAGCAAGCTAATGCAGTAGCAGCTATAAGAATCCTCTCCTTAGCCCGCACCGCCGTGTTTTAAACCATATCAATAAAAGACACACATCATGGCCAAAAAATTCCCCATTTCCCCCAAACACCCCGAACGCATCTGCTGGGGTTGTGACAAATACTGCCGCACCGAAGATCTGCAATGCGGCAATGGCTGCGAACGTATCCAACATCCCATTGAAACCGACGGCCCCAAATGGTATAAAAGCGGCGACTGGAGCAACCTGTTCAGCGATGAGCAGCAAATCGAACTCGGCTTCAAAGCCGCACCTACTCCCGCCCCTAAAACTACGTCCAAACCCCATATCAAACTGCCCCTCAAACAGCATTAGCCCACACTGTCTTTCAGGTAGCCTTTTGAGAGAGGCTTAAAGGCTGCCTGAAAATCCACACACCAGCCAGTATGAGCACACTAGCACAGCTGCAATCTAAAGTTTCAGGTAGCCTTTTCTCCATCAATCTATCCAGCCAGCAAAAATGCCGCTAGGCTTTCCAGCAGCATTTCCAATACAACTGCAATCGGGCTTATTCGCCTGATTTAGCGTCTTCAATATCTCCAGCAATGTCTTTGTGTTGAGCTTGCATAAATGACGTTTGGCCCGGTTCTAGAAATTCTCAATCCCGTTAATGTGGTTTTGCCTGCCTGCAAAATGAGTGTGGTAATTAATGTGCAAGCGGCTAAACTCGCTAACATCCAATACATTGGGATACTGTGACAATCGGTATAAGCTACGCTGTCCGGCCTTATCTGCTCCCGGATAATCGGCAGTAGGGTAGTCGCTAATATTGGCTACGGTAACGGTGTAAACCTTGCCATTACGCTTTAACAGCCAGAATACCATAACTTTGCCGTCTGCTCCGCGACTGCGTTTGCCTTTGCGGCCGCCTTCCAAATAACCTTCATCTGCTTCTACTTCGCCATCAAATCGTTCCAAGTGCTCGCAACTATGAAAAAAAGCAAACTCAAACGGTGAAAGTAGTAAGCAGCGGTGGTTCCATGAAGCTAAAACCGGCAGGCCGCCGAAAATCTAATTAAGGCTACCTGAAAGCAGGCGGCGCCAATTTTCAGGTAGCCTGCCGCTCGCCCCTGGTTTCGCGCTATACTCGCTGCAGGCCATATCGTCTTCATATCCCTGTTCCAAGGAGCCATTCATGCACATCGTTTTCCTCGACCGCGACACCCTTCCCGCCCGCCCGCTCTCTTTCAACTTCCCCCACTCCCTGCACGAATTTCCTGCCACCACGCCCGAGCAAACCAACGCCCACCTCGCCGGTGCGCAAATCGCCATCACCAACAAAGTTGCCATCCGCGCCGAACACCTCGCTGCCAACCCCCAGCTCAAACTCATCGCCGTGGCCGCCACCGGCTACGACCACATCGATCTGGCCACTGCCAAAGCCGCCGGCGTTACCGTATGCAACGTGCGCAACTACAGCAGCGAAAGCGTGGCCCAGCACGCCTTCATGATGCTGCTCGCCCTTATCCGCCACTTGCCCACCTGTATGCGCGACATCGCCGCCGGTGACTGGCAACAATCCCCCCAATTCGTCCACTTCAACACCCCCATGCACGACCTCGGCGGCAAAACCCTCGCCATCTTCGGCCGCGGCAACATCGGCCGTACACTCGCCGGCTACGCCCAGGCCTTCGGCATGAAAGTCATCTGGGGCGAACACAAACACGCAGCCGCCGTGCGCGAAGGCTACACCCCGTTTCAGGTAGCCCTGCAGCAGGCCGATGCCGTTTCCTTGCACTGCCCGCTCAACGAGCACACCCGCCACATGATAGGCGAAGCCGAGCTGCGCCTGATGAAACCCACCGCCATCCTCATCAACACCGGCCGCGGTGGTCTTGCCGACGAACAAGCCGTATTCGCCGCTCTGCAACAAGGCCGGCTCGGCGGCGCCGGTTTCGACGTGCTCAGCCAAGAGCCACCGCGCCAAGGCAACCCCCTGCTCGCCCCGCTGCCCAACCTCATCGTTACCCCGCATATCGCCTGGACCAGCCAGGAAGCCCTGCTCAATATGACCGAAATCCTCGAAGCCAATATCACCGCCTTCGCCGAAGGCAGGCCGCAAAACGCGTTGTAGACCGGCCAGGCAAGATTAAAGGCTACCTGAAATTTTCAGGTAGCCTCTACCCTCCAAGCTACTCCGTATCCGCTCCCCATAAAAAACAGAGCCACCGTTCCTGGCAACCCTGTTGGGTTGGCGTTTGTTATTTCCCTTTGCGCTGCAGTTGCCGCTGCAATTTGTGCGCGAGCATAAAAGCGATGTCGGCAGATTGGGAGGAAAGCACGGTGAAGTGTCCCATCTTGCGGCTGGGGCGGGCATCTTTTTTACCGTAGAGATACAAGCACACGTCGGGGCGTTGCAAGAGCGGCAACCAGTTTACCTTGCCTTCGGGCAGCCAGATGTCACCCAAGAGGTTGGCCATGCTGCAGCAAGAAAGCAGGCGGGTATCGGCAGGCGGCAGGCGGCACATGAGGCGCACTTGCTGTTCGAATTGGTTGCTGGCGCAGGCATCCAAAGTGTAGTGGCCGGAGTTGTGCGGGCGCGGGGCGATTTCGTTCACAATCAGTTTGTGGTCGTTGCCGATCACGAAGATTTCCACAGCCAGCACGCCGACGTAATTCATGGCTTCGGCCAGCTGGCAGGCCATTTCCTGTGCCTGTTTCTGCACTTCGTCGGGCAAGCGGGCAGGCACAATAGAGTAAGCGAGGATGCCATCTTCGTGGCGATTTTCGGCAGGCGGGAAACATTCCACCTGCTGGCTGTTGAGTCGGCACACGATCACAGAAATCTCGGAATGCAGGTTGAGCATTTTTTCCAACACGCAAGGCACGCTGCCGAGCCGTTTGAAAGCGGCGCGGGCTTCTTTCGGGCTGGACACGCGCACCTGGCCTTTGCCGTCATAGCCGAACATGGCAGTTTTGAAGATGCCGGGCAGGAGCGGCTCGAGGGCTTCGTCGGTGAGGTCGGCTTCTTGGGTAACAGGCAGGTAAGGCGCGGTTTGGAGGCCGGCTTTGGCTATCCAGGCTTTTTCTTGAATGCGGTTTTGGGCGATTTCCACGCTATCGCCGCTGGGACAAACGCGGGTTTCTAAGGCCAAGGCGCGCATGGCTTGGGCGTTTACGTTTTCAAATTCGGTGGTAATGGCGGCGCAGGTGGAAAGGTCGGCCAGTGCACCGAGGTCGTCATACGGGGCGCAGATGTGTTTGTCGGCCAGCACAGCAGCAGGGGAGTTGGGATCGGGATCGAGCACGGTAACGCTGTAGCCCATTTGTTTGGCGGCCACGGTAAACATCCGGCCCAACTGGCCTCCGCCCAAAATGCCCAGCATGGCGGGCGGTAAAATCGGCGTTGTTTTCGCTTTGGTCATGTTCCACTTTCTACACCCGAAGGCGCGTGCTGTCAGCCGGGCTGAAACAAACGCCAGCCTCTGTTTGGTTGTGGTTCCGGCGGCGGCTGGCGGTCTGTTTGCTTGCAGCAAACACGTTACTTTGATGTAGTGTATTGTACTCAAATCTCGGCACAAAGCCTAGTGCGCTCAGGTTGCGCAGCAGGCAATTCATTGATTTTCCTACATTGCCCAAATAGGATACCTGAAAATATATAAACTATCTTAAGCCTTCCGTTCTCCCCCTTTTTTTCCGCTATAATCGTGCCATCTTTAAAATCCACCCAAACAACGGACGCACGCCATGCAAACCGCCCTTTCGCAAATCCCGCTTCACGGCTTCGCCATTGCCAATAATCACCCCTTTGTTTTGTTCGGCGGCATGAACGTGCTGGAAAGCCGCGATTTGGCCATGGAAATTGCCGCCACTTATGTGGAAATCTGCCGCAAGCTAGATATTCCCTATGTATTCAAAGCCAGTTTCGACAAGGCCAACCGATCCAGCCTGCATTCTTTCCGCGGACCGGGTTTGGAAGAGGGTTTGCAATGGTTGGCCGATATTAAATCGGCCTACGGCGTGCCAGTGATTACCGACATCCACGAACCTTACCAAGCCGCGCCAGCGGCGGAGGTGGCCGATATTTTGCAGCTGCCGGCCTTTTTGAGCCGCCAAACCGATCTGGTGCACGCCATGGCGCGCACCGGTGCGATTATCAACGTGAAAAAGGCGCAATTCCTCGCCCCGCATGAAATGCGACACATCATCAACAAGTGCCTGGAGGCGGGCAATGATAAAATCATCTTGTGCGAGCGCGGCTCTGCCTTCGGCTACAACAACTTAGTGGTGGATATGCTCGGTTTTGACACCATGAAGCAGATGAACGTGCCGGTGTTTTTCGACGTTACCCACAGCCTGCAGCAGCCTGGTGCACGCAGCGATTCGGCCGGCGGGCGGCGCGAGCAGATTGTTACCTTGGCGCGCGCCGGTATGGCGGTGGGGCTGGCCGGGCTGTTTTTGGAAGCCCACCCCGATCCCGAGCAGGCCAAGTGCGACGGCCCCTGCGCCCTGCGCTTAAGCCAGCTTGAGCCCTTCTTGAGCCAGCTCAAGCAGATTGACAATCTGGTGAAAGGTTTTGCCGAGCTGGATACGCATTAACCCCCTGCAAGGAGTGTCATCATGACTACACAACCCGATTCTGCCTACCCCGTGCCCACTGCCAACACACCCACGCCTGAGCAGCGCAACTATATGTATGCGATTTACGGTCTGTATGCGCTGGGTATAGTCGGCTTTACCTTGCCTACTTTCGTCGGCGCCATTGTGGCTTATGTGAAGCGCGACGATATGCGCGGTACGATTTATTTCGACCACATCCAATTTCTGCTGCGAACTTTTTGGGGCAGCTTAATCGGCTTTGTGGTGGGCTTCCTGCTTACCATTACCTTTATCGGCGTGATTCTCGGCGTGCCGCTGGTGGTGGTGATTTGCTTTTGGTATCTCTTCCGCGTAGTGGTCGGCGTCGTGCGTTTAATTGACAATCAACCCGTTACGCCGGACGGCTGGCTGATGTAACCCCAAAGGCTACCTGAAACGGCGGTTCCCGTTTTTCAGGTAGCCTCTTCCCATCTAAAAGGAATTCCCATGCAAACTTGGCACGAAGCCATCGGTGCGGAAAAGCAGCAACCCTATTTCCAGCACATCATCCATAGCGTGCACAACGAGCGCGCAGCCGGGCAGATTGTGTACCCGCCCGCCGCCGACGTGTTCAACGCCTTCCGCGCCACCGAGTTCGGCAGGGTGCGCGTGGTCATCCTCGGGCAAGACCCGTATCATGGCGCCAACCAAGCGCACGGACTGGCCTTTTCTGTGCGCGAAGGCGTGGCCGTGCCGCCATCCCTGGTAAATATTTACAAAGAGTTGGCACAAGATATCCCTAGCTTTCAAATTCCTAAACACGGCTATCTGCAAAACTGGGCAGAGCAGGGTGTGCTGCTGCTCAACACCGTGCTCACCGTGCGTGCCGGCCAGGCGCATTCTCACGCCGCGCTGGGCTGGGAAACCTTCACCGACCACGTGATTGCCGTGCTCAACGAAGGGCGCGAGCACTTGGTATTCATGCTGTGGGGCAGCCATGCGCAGAAAAAAGGTGCCATTATCAACCGCGCCCGCCATCTGGTGCTCACCGCGCCGCACCCCTCGCCGCTTTCCGCCCACCGCGGCTTCTTCGGCTGCCGCCATTTCTCACAGGCCAATGCCTATTTGCAACAGCACGGTCTGCCGCCGATTGATTGGCAAATCTGAGCTGCTAACACCCCATGAATTTCCCCGCTCACTGGTTCCCCCTGCCCTGGCTACTGGCCGCCGATGTGCTGTGCCTGCTATTGTTTGCTGCCGCCCTACGCCCGGCTTTGGCGGCATGGGTTGGGCTGCTGATCGTGGCGCTGTGCTGGAGCCTGCGAGCCGCACCAGCCGGCGGAATGCTGGGCGGGTTGAGCTACCATTTGCTGGGTATCGGCCTACTGGCCTTGATGGTGGACATTCCGGCAGCGTTCTGCCTGGTCGTATTGTTGTTGTTGCCCTATATCTGGCTGTGGCAGGGCGTGGGCGATTTAAGCGTGGCGGGGCTAACGGTTTTGGCCGGCATTGTGCCGCCGCTGGTCGGCGTGGCGCTGGCACGGCAAATCGTGCAGCGGCTGCCACGCAACCTGTTTATCTACATCTTCCTCAACGGCTTTTTCGCCGCCGCTGCCGGCATCCTGCTCAGCACGGCAGCCAATGGAGTGTTGCTGTATCTGGCTGGAGTATTTCCCACTGCCATCCTGCTGGATTCCGTGCTGCCGGTGTTCTTTCTGATTGCCTGGGGCGAAGCCTTCCTCACCGGCCTGCTGTCTGCCATCTTCATAGCCCTCAAACCGCATCTGATCACCACCTTCTCCGATGCCGACTACCTGCGCCGGAATGCGCGGCAAATCTGGAAATAGGCCGCGGCAAAGGCTACCTGAAAACCGGTTTTTCAGGCACAATACGGCCTGTTCGGCATCTTGCATTGCCGGCCTTTTATTTGAATTTCATTGAAGTCCACGTTTTCAGGTAACCTCTGGTCGGGTTTCCCGACCACTGCCTACTCCTGAAACACTTTTTGTGGCATTTTGCCGTGCCGGTTTGCGCACAATTTTCAAGCGTATCACCGGCCTGCTTTAACTTCGTTACCGCCCCTACTTTCAGGTAGCCTTCAGCCTTTGCCGGCCAAATTCATCCAAACCGCCGCCAAAGCCCATCCCCATTCCCCGCAGCCGCCCACCGCACAGCTGCCACACGGAGCAAATATGAACAACCCCTTTACCAATCTCGGCCTCAGCGCTGAAATCACCGCCGCACTGACCGACCAGGGCTACGAGCAGCCCACCGCCATCCAAACCGCCGCTATCCCCAAAGTATTGGCCGGCCACGATCTGTTGGCCGCTGCTCAAACCGGCACCGGCAAAACTGCAGCCTTCATGCTGCCCAGCCTGGAACGCCTGCGCCGCTACGCCACCACCAGCACCTCGCCCGCCATGCATCCGGTGCGCATGCTGGTGCTCACCCCTACCCGCGAACTGGCCGACCAAATCGACCAAAACACCGCCGCCTACATCAAAAACCTGCCGTTGCGCCACACCGTGCTGTTCGGCGGCATGAATATGGATAAACAAACTGCCGACCTGCGCGCCGGCTGCGAAATCGTGGTGGCCACCGTGGGGCGCCTACTGGATCACGTACAGCAAAAAAATATCCGGCTGGATAAAGTGGAAATCGTGGTGCTCGACGAAGCCGACCGCATGCTCGACATGGGCTTCATCGACGACATCCGCCGCATCATGCAGCTGCTGCCCAAACAGCGCCAAACCCTGCTGTTTTCCGCCACATTCTCCCCTCCCATCCGCAAGCTGGCGCAAGATCTCATGTACCAGCCGGAACAGGTGCAAACTGCCCCGCAAAATACCACCAGCGCCAGCGTTGAACAGCACATCATCGCCATCGACACCGTACAAAAGCGCAATCTGCTGGAGCGGCTAATTGTGGATTTGCACATCAACCAGGTAATCGTGTTCTGCAAAACCAAGCAGAGCGTTGATCAGGTAGCCCGCGATCTGAAACGGCGCGGTCTCAGCGTGGCGCCGATTCACGGCGACAAATCACAGCAAACCCGCTTGGAAACGCTCACCGCCTTCAAAGCCGGCGAACTGCGCGTGTTGGTAGCCACCGACGTGGCTGCACGCGGGCTGGACATTGTCGAGCTGCCATTTGTCATCAACTACGAAATGCCTACCCAGGCCGAAGATTATGTGCACCGCATCGGCCGCACCGGCCGCGCCGGCGCCGAGGGCGTGGCCATCTCGCTGATGGATGAAGACGAACAGAAAATGTTTGAAGCCATTAAAGAACTCATTGGCAAAGAACTGCCGGTGGAACGGATTGAGGGCTTCGAGCCGAGCTGGTGGCAACATCAGCAGGAAAGCAGCCGCCCCGCCGCCGAGCACTCCTCGCGCGAAACACGTGAGCCGCGTGAAACACGCCACAGCCGACGAGGCCGCAACTCAGACAGCCGCAGCAAATCCTTCTCACGCAGCAGCTACTTCGACAGCCCCGCACAGGAATGCGGCCGCATCCCCGGCCGCAGCCGCCGCAGCCGCCTTGTGTGCGCATTGGTACAACCAAACTACGGTGTTGATAGTTGAGCGTCCTGCCTGCGCCGAATGAACCTGCCTTATCCGACGGAACTAAAGGACTGCTCCATACCCCGTGTGCAAGCAACAAAAGTGACGGAATTTGTCAGTTTACTCCGATCAGTCGGAGCACACTTCGAAAACTATCTGGAAAACAAATGAATACCGGTTCTCAGGTAGCCATGAACCACACATTAAGTAACGTATTTTTCAGGGGCCCCTATTCCCCCGCCACAACTAATTATGAATATTCAAGACCAAAGCAACGAAAGCCTCGCCCTACCACCACACTCCATAGAAGCCGAACAGTCGGTATTGGGCGGACTGATGGTGGATTCCTCCGCCTGGGACCGCATTGCCGGCACCATCTCGGAAGAAGACTTCTACCGCTACGAACACCGCCTAATTTTCCACGCCATTTCCCACCTGGCTGAACGCAACCGCCCCGCCGACACCATCACCGTGGAAGAAGTATTGCAGCGTGAAGAAGTGTTGGAGGAAGCCGGCGGCTTTGGCTATCTGGTAGATTTAGCACAAAATACTGCCTCTGCCATCAACATCTCCCGCTATGCCGAAATCGTACGTAGCCGCTCCATCATGCGCCAACTGGCACAAGCTGGCACAGAGATTGCTAGGAATGCTTACAATCCGCAAGGCAAGGACGTCAAACAAATGTTAGACGAGGCAGAAGCCAAAATCTTTAAAATCGCGGAAAGCACCAGCAGAGTGCAACACGAGTTCTTAGAGATGCCTGCCATGCTGAAAGAAGCAGTCGCCAAAATCGACAAGGCTTACTCGAGGGAAAATAAAGACGATGTAACCGGCATTCCAACCGGATTCATTGATCTAGATAAAAAAATAGCTGGTTTGCACGGCGGCGATCTCATCATCGTCGCTGGGAGACCAGCAATGGGGAAAACCGCTTTTTCATTGAATATCGCGGAAAACGTCGCTATCAGTACGCACCTGCCCGTTGCCATCTTCTCGATGGAAATGGGCGGTGTGCAGCTGGTAATGCGTATGCTTGGTTCGGTTGGGAGGCTGGATCAGAGCTTACTCAAAACCGGTCAATTGCAAGACGAACATTGGAGCAAGCTCAATGACGCTCTGCACAAACTGTCAGACGCTCCCATCTTTATCGACGAAACTCCCGCCTTAAATTCGTTGGAAGTCCGTGCCCGCGTACGCCGACTGGCTAGAAGAAAAGGCAAATTAGGGCTGGTGGTTATCGACTACTTACAGCTGATGAACGGCACCGGCCACAATAACAACAACCGTGCAGCAGAATTGGGAGAAATTTCTCGTTCACTTAAGTCACTGGCCAGAGAATTGGATATTCCAATTATCGCCCTCTCCCAACTGTCACGTACTGTTGAATCCAGAACCGACAAACGCCCCATGATGTCCGACTTGCGTGAGTCCGGTGCCATCGAGCAGGATGCCGACCTGATTATGTTCATGTATCGCGACGAATACTATCACCCCGATACCGATAAAAAAGGGGTGGCCGAATGTATCATTGGCAAACACCGTAACGGCCCCACTGGCAAAATTCCGCTGATATTTACCGGCGAATTCAGCAAATTTGACAATGCTGTACATACTGGGCATACTTACTTCACTGAAGAATAAGAATAATCCTAATCAATCCACCTATTTTTGGGTGCCCCATTCCCCGTCTTAGAGTGATGGCTATGAAAACACAACAACATATCCAGGGTTTTACCTTGATAGAACTAATGATTACCCTAACCCTTATTGGGATTATGGCCACGCTCGCCATGCCAAGCATGAGTGATTTTATTTCAAATCAAAGAATTGCTGGGCATATTGACCGTGTTGTTACCACTTTTAGATTTGCCAGAACAGAAGCTGTTCGGCGTAACGCACCCGTGCTTATATGCGGAGGAATTAAGTTAAAGTCTGACGCAAAACCTGATAATGGCTGTGATAAGGGAGGTAGCTCCCTATTGGCATTTGTTGATAGCAACAAAGATGACGACTATCAAAGTAGTATCACCAATCCTAACAGCGATATTGATTTACGCTCTGTCTTGATCGATCAAGGCAATGTCAATATCACTTATTTGGATATTGGTTTTAATAAGCTATCTACTTCAAACACTAAATACCGGTTTATATTCTTACCCAATGGTTCTTTTGGTACTGGAATAAAAAGCGGATCCAGTGTACCTTACACCTATGCCTCGCACTACATTAGAATTTCAGCCAGTGATGGCAAACGAGTACGGATGGCTCTCATTGCACCTAGTGGAAGAGTTGTCTCGTGCAATACATCTATGACGCCTGCTGTATTTGATAGGATTCAGGCAGCTGATTACAAAAACTTCTGTGCTCTCTCATAATTTTAGGAACCTTATAAACCATGGCTCATACAAAGAAATTTCCCATGCTAAAACTACAATCAATGCGCGGAAGTACCTTGCTTGAAGTATTGATATCTGTTTTTATTATGGCTTTCGGCATCATGGCTTTAATGCTTGCACAACTAAAATCTGTTGGTAATGTCCGCGAGGCAGAAATGCAAACTCGTGTTGCCCAGGCAGTACAAAACCTATCTGCAGGTATGCTGAGCAATCCAGATGTCATTACCAATTTAGGTAGTGCTAGTAACGTCAATGCCAAATTACAATATTCAAACTATAAAACCGCTTCTTGGATCAATGTTGACAGCAATCCTCCGACCGCTAATGTTATATGTGGATTAGGTTCTGCCAACTCAATCGTGACGAATAGCGAGTTTACTACTTGTATTACGAATGCGTTTGTGAATGAGTTAAAGATTGCATTACCAAATGCCGGCAATATTGCCTACAAAATAGACAGTACAAGCGGAGCAACCCCCACGACCACCATATCCGTCAAATGGTCAGAAACTAATGATGATGCAGCGGGGGCAAATAGTGATAATTATAACTTCCAATATAGTGCCGTCGTAGGAGATTAACATGAGGAAAAAACAACTTTCTCCAATTTCCCCCCTTCTTCCACAGAACACAGAGTATGGTTTTACTCTAATTGAATTCATGGTGGCCAGCTCGCTTGCCTTGGTTGTATTGCTGGCTATTGGTATTACTTACGGCACCACCAGCAGAATGAAAAGAACATCAGAAAACCGCCTAGCCGCACAACAAGATTTACGCAACGTATCAGAGTTAGTCTTACGTGATGCTCAAATGGCAGGTGCCTTCGGTTGTTTTAACATGGGTAACTTAGTCCCAAAAGAACTCCCCACTTCTCCTGGCTCAAGTGATGGTTTTCAATCTCCTGCTAAATTTCAACTTAAATTGGGTGACCCAAATTATAACGGCATTAGCACCATGAGCAATACTGATGCAAGCGCCGCATTTTCTCGCCATAACTTTATTCCCAAACCGGGATCAAAAGTTCTCGTTTTTACGTACGGGTTACATCCCACTCCTCTTGATAGCACAGGAACAAAAACAACTGGTGCTTCTGAAGAGTTAAGATCTGTGGTGCGAGCAGGCGGACATGTTGCTTTATCTTCTTGTTCACGAATGTATATTGATAAACACAGAAGCAACAACATTAAAATTAACAGCAATGAAGTAGATGTATCTGATTTTGGTACAGGCCCGCGTACATCAAACTCAAATAATAGTGCTGTTTTTTATATCCCACAAACTACACTATCTCAGGTATATAGTGCTGCCTACGTTGTTGGTCGTATAAATGGGGTTAATGACACCGATGCTCTTTACCGTTTTACCTTAGATAAAAATGGGCAGTGGAGTAACCCTCAGTTAATGGCTGCAAATATACAGAGCATGCAATATTCTGCCATATATTCTGGCTGTGACGATACTAGTACTAAGGTTACTTTTTCCGAAAATAGAGACCAGCTAAAATCAACAGCAAATATTACGCGTGTATCCACCTTACCCACCATTATTGAGGTACAATTACGGCTTAATAATAGCCCATCAACTTACGGTGTCGTGAATCAATATTTAATTCGTGCAAACGTCCGTGGAGGTAATATATGTGCCAACCTATTCTAAAACAAAAAGGTTATACTTTATTTGTTGTTCTAATCATGATGCTGGTAATTGCAATAGTTGTAATTGCTAGTATACAATCTACTAATACTGAAATGCGTATCAGCTCAAACGAAGCGGATCGGAAGTTTGCTCTCTCACTAGCCGAACAAGCTTTACGTAGTGGTGAATCTCGTATTTTAGAAGTGGGGAATGCCGAATTTGATAAACAGGAAACTTCTAATAGTTGCTCAAATGGAATTTGTGGTGGTAAAGCATCTGAGTCCACGCCAGTATGGAAACGTTCGGATGATAGTGTAGATCTGAATACCAACGGGAAAGGTAGGTACTGTATTTCTGGGAATAGCAATAAAAATAATGCTTGTTATATGGTTGAGCGTTTGGGTGGCACTCATCAGGATCAAAATGCATCGAAAAGTATTTTCCGGGTTACAGCTAGAGCATGGGGCGCAAACTCTAACACAGTTGTGACTTTGCAATCTTATGTAGAGTACATCAGCTCATAACAGGTCAAGAATATGAAAGCCCAAACTGGATTTACCCTCCTAGAGCTATTAACAGTGGTTGCAATTATTGCTATATTGACAATCATTGCCCTGCCTTCCTATCAAGCTTATGTTGAACGAACTGATTTAGCAGTTGCAAAAAATGAGTTATTAGATATTGCAGCGCAAATGCGACAAAATAAAATACTCAATAATGGTAACTACTCTACTGCTGGGCTAGCTAGCTTGATTAACTCTAAAAATAGCAACCCCACAGGCAAATATACGTTTACTTCAGGGTTTGGGAGTGGTTCATCTATTAACAGTTACTATGTATACCTCCAACCTAGACCTAGCAACTACAGAAAGTCCCTTTACATTACAGCATCTGGTACTATCTACGAATGCAAAACTGTAAGTGAGGCACAAAGCAAATCATCTTCTTGTACAATGATTAACAAATAGATTTTATTTTATATAACTAAGCCGGTTACTTGATACCTAAGCAGCCGGCTTCTTATTCTTATCTATCTTAACTGTGCACCAACAGTTTCAGCAGCAGCAATCAACCTCTGTACGATCTCTTCAACCATATCATCTGTCAAGGTACGTTCAGTATCCTGCAAAATCACTTTTACTGCCATGCTTTTCATGTTTTCAGGTAGCCCTACTCCGCGATATACGTCAAACAAGGTAATTTCTCGAATCAAATCCGATTGTACGCCGCGCAAAGCAGCCTGCAACTGCTCGAAGGTGGTGGTTTCCGGCATGACAAACGCCAAATCCCTGCGAACCGGCTGGAATTTTGATACTGCCTGATAGCGCGTTTTTTCGCATTCCAACACAGCGGCCATATCGATTTCAAATACCAGCGGTGCTTGTGGCAAGTCGTATTTTTGCAGCCATTTCGGATGCAGTTCGCCGACAAAGCCGATGACCTGGCCGTCTGAAACGATATTGGCAGCGCGTCCTGGATGCAACGCGGGATGTTCGGTTTTGAAAAACTCAACTGCTTTGTTTTTCAATAGATTTTCCACATCTGCCTTGATGTCGTAAAAATCTGCGTTACGCGTTTTCTCGCCCCATTGTTCAGGCATCGCCGCGCCGTACCACAGACCACCGATGCGTTCGTTTTGTACAAACTGGCCGTCTGAACCTTTGCTGAACACGCGGGCGATTTCAAATACGCGCACGCGGTTTTGCTTGCGGTTCAGATTGTTTTGCAGAATTTCCACCAAGCCGCCGATGAGCGTGGATCGCATCACGGCATACTGTGCCGCCAACGGGTTTTGCAGGCGGATGGGGTTGGCGTTGGCGGCAAAATCGAGTTCCCACTGCTCGTCAACGAAGGCATAGCTGACCACTTCGCGGTAGCCGCGCGCCGCCATTTCGTTATAAACGGCAAAACGCGGACGGCAGGTTTCGGGCAGCGCCAGCATTTTCAGACGGCCTGACGTGTAATCGTCGGGGATATTTTCATAGCCGTAAACGCGACCGATTTCTTCAATCAAATCGGCTTCGATTTCGATGTCGAAACGGAAGCTCGGCGCGGTAACGCGGAAGCCTTCCGCCGTTTTTTCAGGCTGCAAGCCCAAGTGCTGCAAAATGGTTTCCACCTGTTCGGCAGGAATGTCCACGCCCAACACGGTTTTCAGACGACCTAAACGCAATTCGACCTGCTTCGCTTCAGGTAATTCGCCCTGCGCTTCCACCATTTCGCCTGCCGCACCGCCGCAGATTTGCAAAACCAATTCGGTGGCGCGTTCGATAGCATCAGCCTGCAAACGGTAATCCACGCCGCGCTCAAAGCGGAACGACGAATCCGAACCAAAACCGTACTGGCGCGATTTCCCTGCGATGATTTCAGGCGCAAACCAAGCCGCTTCCAACACGATATTTTGTGTGTCGTCTGAAACCGCGCTCGCTGCGCCGCCCATCAGACCTGCCAAACTCAACGCGCCTTTTTCGTCGGCCACTACCAGCGTGTTTTCAGACAGAGAGACGGTTTTCTCGTTCAGGCATTCCAGCGTTTCACCTTCGCGCGCGCGGCGGATGTGCAGGCTGCCTAAAAGTTTGTCGGCATCGAAAACATGCATCGGCTGACCGATTTCCAGCATCACATAATTGCCAATGTCCACCAACGCGGAAATACTGCGGACACCGCTGCGCTCCAAACGCTGCTTCATCCAATCCGGCGTGGCGGCGCGCGCGTTCACGTTTTCAATCACGCGACTGATAAAGCGGCCGCAATCGGCAGGCGCATCAATCTGCACGGGCTGTTTGCGGCTACCCGTGATTGGCGCGGCATGGATTGCAGGCTGCTTGAACGCGCAGCCGGTCAGCGCGGACACTTCACGCGCAATGCCTTTGATGCTCAGGCAGTCGGCACGGTTCGGTGTAATTTTCAGCGTGAACACCGTATCGTCCAAATCCAAATATTCGCGGATATTTACGCCGACGGGAGCGTCTTGCGGCAGAATGTGCAGGCCGTTGACACCGTCGTCAGGCAAACCGAGTTCGTCAGTGGAACACAACATCCCATTCGACACCACGCCGCGCATCTTGGTCGGCTTGATTTTGAAATTGCCCGGCAACACCGCACCCGGCAGCGAACACGGCACCTTAATGCCCGCTTTCACATTCGGCGCACCGCACACAATCTGCACCAACTCGCCCGTACCCGCATCGACTTGGGTAACGTTCAAACGGTCGGCATCAGGATGTTTTTCAACGGATTTCACTTCGGCAATCACCACACCCGTAAACGCAGGCGCGGCAGTCTCGGCTTCTTCCACTTCCAAGCCGGACATGGTTAACAGGTGTTCCAGCTTATCGGCGGAAAGTTCGGTACCGGCTTGGGTTTTCAGCCATGAGTAGGAGAATTGCATGTTATGTTCTCAATCAATTAATTAACTTTTTTATCAGATTTTGTTTTCAGACGACCTGTTTGTTTAGGGGCACAGACTGCTTTTTGGAGTTTCAACCAGCTTGAAATTTTTCAATCGTTATCGTTTGTACAGGGAACAGGCCAAATCTTTCTTGTATGGCTTGCACGGCAACTTCCGATGTATCGATGCCAATCCATTCTCTCCCTAAATTTTGCGCCGCCCACAAGGTTGAGCCACTGCCTGCAAAACAGTCTAAAATAATAGAGTCAGGGAGAGATGATTGGGCAATGATCATTTCCAACATTTGAGCATTTTTTTCAGTCGGATAAACAGGGTAAACAGGATCTTTATACTGCCAAATATCCTGTATCTTTTTTCCCTTATGCTCATCGGCAAATTTTTTTATACGCGGAACACCATTTTTTGACCACTCTAATAATCCCTGTTCATCCAACCTGTCCAATTCGGATGGGAGACTGCGCCAATGTCTGCCCTTCGGAGGCAACATTCCACGCCACATTCCACCTGTTTCCCCATTTCGCGTTTCACCTGGCGCATGGACGGGAATAGTGTTATAACGCCGCCCATTCTCATCAACCTTCTGGAACATTTCTATTTTGTCTTCATCGGTTAGTGGAATGGTAATGTTGTTGAAAATATTTTTTTTAGCGTTTTTGGCATAAAACAAAACCATATCTTTTTCATTACCGAATGCCCGCCGTACAAAATTTTTAGGGTTCGATTTAATTCGGGCTATATCATTTTTAAAGTTTTCCGCACCAAAGACTTCATCCATAATAATTTTCAGATAATGCCCAACTCTACTATCAATATGCACATAAATTGATCCACAAGGCGACAATAATTCACGCATTAAAATCAGGCGTTCACGCATGAATTCCAAATATTCTTCCATACTGCGACTATCAGAATATGCAGTGATACCGTAATTAGTACGACTTATGGTACTGCTCCGTCCATCTGATACAGTAAAATTTTGTTGTGTGTTATACGGCGGATCAATGTAAATCAAATCAATCCGTTCGCGATAGCCGCTCTTAAGCAAGGCGGAGAGCGCATGGAAATTGTCGCCGAAAAACAAAAGCGGAAGCGGTTTATTTAAGGCAAGCGGCGAAATTCTTTCAGCTTGTGCGATAATCTGATTTTCAGACTGCTTGTTGGGATAAATAAGCTGCATGGTCATACCGAAAATAAATAATCTCTCAACAAAACCGCAGACACGACCACTTCGTTATCGTCAAAGCGAGCAAGCTCAGTAAACATTCTATTCCCACCTGCAATGTATAAAACACCGTCTAAAATTGCGATGGTTTTAACCCGACGAGAACAAGGCGCAAGCGGCGCACGCATAGTTGCCAATGCATCATTAAATTGAGCATTCTGATGTCCGCCGAAATCGGTTAAAAACTTGGCTTCGCCGATGATAAACGTCTGATTAAATTTAGCGATAAAATCCAATCCTTTATCATGTTGATAGCCCAAATGTGTTTTGGCAAATACTTCCATTGCCCTATCGCCAGCATTAAACACAATATTTCCTTGATAATTCAGAAATTCATCTACATTATCAGTAACCGGCACACCCAACGCACCGCTGGCAATCCAATTTTTAAACAATGGGCCGATTTGGCGGTTAGTTTCTTTAGGAACAGTAGTTTTGTCCAAAATCTCATCAAAACCCATTTCAATCAATATCCCCGCCAAACGGCTTACAGTAGCAGGATTACGGTCAATCGCAGTTTTGTCCCGTTTTAGGTAGGCAACATAGCTGTCTTTAATCGGAAATATTTCCTGTTTGAGCAAAACGTGCAGCAACTTTTTACCGTCCTGATTATCCAGATGTATGCGAATTTCGTTTTGCGTTTGTAAAGGTAATTCTCGGCGCAAATTAATTGACATGGGATACACACGGTAGAGTTGATCCAGGTAATTACTTTGAGCTGCCAACTCAATACTTTTTTGTGTCCAGAAATTCATATGTTCTATTTCCCTTTTTCAGATGACCAAAATCCCGTTATCTTGCAAACTGTTTCAAAAAGTTCAAATCGTTATCAAAAAACAGTCGCAGATCGTTCACGTTGTAACGCAACATGGCGAAACGGTCGAGGCCGATGCCGAAAGCGAAACCGGTGTATTTCTCAGGATCGATATTCACGTTTTTCAACACGTTGGGATGCACCATGCCGCAGCCGCCGACTTCCAGCCATTTGCCGTTTTCGCCCATAATGTCGATTTCGGCGGACGGTTCTGTAAACGGAAAGAAAGATGGGCGGAAACGTACTTGCAAATCATCGCGTTCGAAAAAGCGGCGGATAAAATCGGTGAACACGGCTTTCAAATCGGCGAAGGTTACGCCCTCTTCTACCCACAGGCCTTCAGCTTGGTGGAACATGGGTGAGTGCGTAGCATCGCTGTCCACACGGTAAACACGGCCTGGGGCAATAATGCGGATAGGCGGCTCTTTTTTATCGAGCATATAGCGGATTTGAATCGGGGAAGTGTGCGTACGCAAAACATCGCCGTTTTCAACGTAGAACGTATCCTGCATGGCGCGTGCCGGGTGGTTTGCAGGGATATTCAGGGCTTGGAAGTTGTGGAAATCATCTTCGATTTCCGGTCCGTCCGCCACTTCAAAGCCCATACCGTGAAAGAGTTCGACTACGCGCTGCAAAGTCAGGGTTACGGGATGCAGACCACCATTTTCCTGCGCGCGTCCGGGCAGGGTAATATCGAGTGCTTCGGCGGCAAGCTGGGCTTGCAGTTTGACTTCGGCCAACTCGGCGCATTTGGCATCGTAGGCGACTTGGAAACGCTGCTTACATTCGTTGATGAACGCGCCGACGGTTTTTTTCTCTTCGGGCGGCAGGCTGCCGAGCTGTTTGAGCAGGGCGTTGAGTTCGCCGGTCTTGCCGAGGTACTGGGCTTTGACGAGTTCGAGGGCTTGCTGGTCGGCGGTGTTTTGGATGGCGGCAATGCCGGCGGCGGCAATTTGTTCTGCGTTTTGCATATTTTATTGTGAAATGATGATAGGAATGAGGCGGCACACCTATAGGCTACCTGAAAAATCCGGCAGCAAAACTAAAGGCGGGAAAGGCGGCATTTTAGCCGAAAATGGGCTGTTTTTATAGCAGGCCGGCAAAGCAGACGATAGATGAAATGGGCTAGGCTTTGCCCTGCATATTGTGGTGTTCGATTTTGAAACCACCGCTACGGTAGGCAGCAAAACGACGGCGAGCGGTGGCAAGCTGGGTTTCACTGTGGCCAACGATTTCCAGCACACGTTCCGGCGTATTCGGCGCATCACTCCACAAGCCTGCCGACAAGTTCAGCACAACCATGTGACTTCCCACCGCTGGCAGGATTTCGCCTTCAGCCAACAATATCAGCGGCTCGGCTGGACACGATGTTTCAGGTAGCCAGATTTCATGCGGCAGGAAGCTTTCGGCCTCGAATGCCCACAATTGGCGGTCGAGGGTTGCCAGCTGTTCCGCACTACTGCCCCAAACTAGCACACGGCAGCCGGCTTCAACTGCGCGTTTAGCCAAACGGCAGGCGAAGATTTCTAAATCGGCAACGTGGGTGTAGAAGGTAACGGTGGGCATGGAGGCTACCTGAAAAATGGCAGGGAGGCTGAAGCCGGCAAACCAGTTTGCCTGTGCCCTGCGGCTGGATTGGCTACAAATGGTTTGGGCAGGGTATTTGGGATTTTCAGGTAGCCTGTATTGTTACCCGCCATGCTGGTTCCCAGTGGGGAATATTGTGGGCAGGCTACCTGAAATCTGGTTAAGGCTAAAGGCTACCTGAAAACGCAAGCTGCAACGTAGTTAAAACGATGTCTTGGTCCAGCCAAGGCTGGGGTTCTGCGAAGCTAAATCGGCTTTCGGAGGTTTCGTTTTTTCAGGTAGCCTGAGTGCATTTAATGTTGCCGGTCGAGCCAGCGTTCGGCATCGAGAGCGGCCTGGCAGCCGGAGGCCGCGCTGGTGATGGCTTGGCGGTAGGTGTGGTCTTTCACGTCACCCGCCGCCCAAATGCCTTCGATATTGGTTGCGCCGACGTTGTCGCCGCTGCCCTCTTTGGTTTTCAGGTAGCCTGCGTCGTCCATATCGAGCTGGCCTTTGAAGATGTCGGTGTTGGGTTTGTGGCCGATGGCGATGAATACGCCTTTGACGGTGATGTCTTCGCTGCGGCCGTCGTTGAATTTCAACCGCGCGCCGGTTACGCCGCTGTCGTCGCCCAATACTTCTTCCAATACGGCTTCGGTTTTCAAGACAATTTTGCCTTCTTCCACGCGGCGCATCAGTTTGTCCACCATGATTTTTTCGGCTCGGAAACTGTCGCGACGGTGTATCAGGGTTACGGTATTGGCGATGTTGGCCAGGTAAAGCGCTTCTTCCACGGCGGTGTTGCCGCCGCCGACAACGGCTACGTCCTGTTTTTTGTAGAAGAAGCCGTCGCAGGTGGCGCAGGCGGACACGCCGCGTCCGGCAAAGGTTTCTTCGCTCGGCAGGCCGAGGTATTTGGCCGATGCGCCGGTGGCGACGATGAGTGCGTCGCAGGTATATTCGCCCGCATCACCAATGAGTTTGAACGGGCGTTGCTGCAGTTGCGCGGTGTGGATATGGTCGAAAACGATTTCTGTGCCGAAGCGTTCGGCGTGGGCGAGAAAGCGTGCCATCAGTTCGGGGCCCTGCACGCCGTCGGCATCGGCAGGCCAGTTGTCCACTTCGGTGGTAGTCATAAGTTGGCCGCCTTGTTCCAAACCGGTAATGATGATGGGATTGAGATTGGCGCGGGCGGCGTAAACGGCGGCGGTGTAACCAGCAGGGCCAGAACCGAGGATGATGAGTTTATGGTGTTTGGGCATATTCTTCTCCAAATAAAATGGTATTTATTGTACCCGCTTTCGGGCATAAAAACACCGCCGGTAATGGCAGGCGGTGTATAAGCATTTCGTACTTATTAGGGGTTGGCCGCAGCTGGTTTGTTGGCAGCCGGACGGGTGGCGGCAGGTTTACTGGTAGACGGTTTAGCTGCGGGAGTAGCCGGTTTGGCGGCAGCTGGTTGCTGCTGTTGCTGCTGAGTAGCTGGACGGGCGGCAGGAGCACGGGCAGCCTGACCATTGCCTATGGTAATTTCTGAAGAAATCTTCTGATAAATGCCGTTACCGATACCACGTACATTTTTAATGTCTTCGGGAGATTTGAACGGGCCATTGACTGTGCGATATTCCACAATTGCAGCAGCCTTAGCCGGACCGATGCCATTCAAGGTTTGAAGCTCTTGCGCGGTGCCTGTGTTAATATTAACTTGTGCTAATACCCAAGAAAAACTTAACAGGGTAAAAACGACGAAAAGAAACTTCTTCATACAGAACTCCTTATACAATTAATCAGGCGAAATACTGCTCCTTAAAGATACAGTATTCACGCCATGATAGCCTGACATTACTTATCACACAAGCATCTTTACCCATAAGTAACAAATAATTGCATTTTACCTTATGCGAAGTTGGTTCGTTCTTCCTTTTCCAACTCACACTGTACCGCTATCCCGGATTTCCATTCCTTTCATCATACTCCCACAAAGCACAACACCCGCCATCAGGCAGGTGTCGTAAATAGGTGTTTGGCAGTGTCCTACTTTCG
>NZ_LXST01000006.1:0-239104 GCF_001648535.1 Eikenella sp. NML99-0057
TAAAACACCCACACTTATCGGTAATCTGATTGTTAAAGAGCTGCTGAACCGTAAAACCGACAACAAAACCGTGCCGTAAGGAACAGCGAAGATGCGGACTATACGCCTACCAGAATATTTTGTCAAATACCGGAAAACAAAATATCCACAAACAAAAACTAAATCACTAAGACGGAAGAAGTTTCATTAGCGGAAAATTGCGTACCACATCTGCCACCATTCTCATCAATCCCCTTTTCTAGTTAAACGACATAGAATATACGCCGTTAAAAACATCCCATAGGTTTCCAGTATGAATTTCCCGCCCTGCCAAGTTCCCTCCATCCGCCCACGCCGGATGCGTAGAGATGATTTTTCTCGTTGCCCGATGCGTAAGCATCCCCTCACTTATCTACCCTGTATTCGTGCTGGAGCAATGCTCTGGCAACGAGCCCATTCCTTCCATGCCCGACATTGAGCGGCAAACCTTGGATAACCTGCTGCACCAAGCTGAGCAAGCTTGCGAACTGGGCATTCCCATGCTGACCTTATTTCCTGCTTCAGTGCCGCATAAAGACCTAACTGCCAGCGAAGCCTACAACCCAGAAGCATCGTACCGCACACCGTGCGCGCCTTGCGCGACCGCTCTCCCGAGTTGGGCATGATGACTGATGTAGTACTCGACCCCTACACCAGTCACGGCCAAGACAGCTTGATTGATGAAAATGGCTACATATGTATTATAATGATGAAACCGTAGAAGTGCTGATTAAATAAGCATATGCCACGCTGAAGCCGGCGTACAAGTGGTTGCCCCTCCGATATGATGGACGGTCGTATTGGCTCCATCCACGCGCCATCCACGAAGCCTTGGAAGATGCCGGCCACATCCATACCCGACTGATGGCCTATTCTGCTAAATTATGCTTCCACCTTCTACGGTCCGTTCCGCGATGCAGTGGGCAGTTCCGCCAACTTAGGCAAGGCTGACAAACGCACTTATCAAATGGGTCCCGCCAACAGCAACAAAGCCTTGCACGAAATCGCGCTCGACTTACAGGAAGGTACAGACATGGTGATGGTGAAGCCTAGCCTGCCCTATCTCAATGCCATCCGCTGCATGAAAGACCAATTCGGCGTACCCTCCTATGCATACCAAATATCCAGCGAATACACCATGCTCCAAGCCGCCATCAAAAACGGCTGGCTTGACGGCAACAAAGTTATCCTCGAAAGCCTAGCTCGCCTTTAAACGCACCACCGCAGACGGCATTCTCACCTAATTACGCCATTGAAGCGGCCAAACCGCCCAAGCCGGGCTCACCTGCATCCCCTGCGCCCCAAAGCCCGCACATTACAGGCCGCCCGGTACAGCCAGCACAAAAACACCAAACCCGAACACAGCAGCAAACCAACCAACACCCAAGTTCCAGACACTGCCACCCTGCCAAGTTGCCGAGTTCCCCTGCCGACAATTCCAGCCAACCCAACGCCTTCAACAAAACCATTCCCACCAGCCAACTCAATAATTGGCTCAAGCACACCAATACCGCCAAAAGTTGCACCCGCTGAGCAAGGCTAGCTTAGGCGAAATGTGTATTCACGCTGTTGTTTAGTCATCATATTGCCCCTTGAGTTAAACGTTTGAGGCTACCTGAAACCCTCATCACACTTTCAGGTAGCCTTTCTGCATTCAAATCACTTAAGCGGCAATCACATGCCCTGTTTCAAGCTGGCTTCGATGAAGTCGTCCAAATCGCCGTCGAGCACAGCTTTGGTGTTACCGGTTTCGTAGCTGGTGCGCAAGTCTTTGATGCGAGAGGAATCGAGCACATAAGAGCGGATTTGGCTGCCCCAGCCCACGTCTGATTTACCTTCTTCCAGCGCCTGTTTTTCCTCGTTGCGCTTACGCATTTCCAACTCAAACAGCTTGGCACGCAGCATTTCTTCGCAAACGCGGCGATTATCGTGCTGCGAGCGGCTGTTTTGTGACTGCACCACAATGCCGGTAGGAATATGGGTCATGCGCACAGCGGAGTCGGTTTTGTTGATGTGCTGGCCGCCGGCGCCGGACGCGCGGTAGGTGTCGGTGCGAACGTCTGCCGGGTTGATCTCCACTTCAAAGCTATCGTCCACTTCAGGGTAGACGAACACAGAGGCAAAGGAAGTATGGCGTTTGTTGTTGGAATCGAATGGGGAGTGGCGCACGAGACGATGCACGCCGGTTTCGGTGCGCAATAGGCCGTAGGCGTATTCGCCTTCCAAGCGGATGGTGGCGCGATTGATACCGGCAATTTCGCCGTCGTCCTGCTCCATGATTTCCACTTTGAAGCCTTTGCGCTCGCCATAACGCACATACATGCGCAGGAGCATGCCGGCCCAGTCTTCGGCCTCGGTGCCGCCAGCGCCGGCAGTGATATCGATAAAGCAGTTGTTCACGTCGGCAGACTGGTTAAACATGCGCTTGAATTCGAGCTCGGCCATTTGTTTTTCCAGCTCGGCTACATCTTCCTCAATCGCGGCAAAGCTGTCTTCATCTCCCTCCTCCAGCGCCATATCGATGAGCAGGCGGTTGTCGTCGATGCCGCCGGCGATATTGTCGAGCGTGAGCACAATGCCTTCGAGCACTTTGCGCTCTTTGCCAATTTCTTGGGCGCGTTTAGGATCGTTCCAAAGCTCGGGATCCTCCGAGAGGCCGACCACTTCTTCCAGCCGGTCTTTTTTGCCGTCGTAATCGAGATACACGCGAATTTCGCCACTGCGTTTTTCCAGGTCGGCGAGGGTATTGTTGAGTAGGTTGATGCGTTCGGCTTCCATGATTATTGTCTTGGTGTTTAATGCGTTAAATTCAGGGGGGCGTATTGTAACAGATTCAGGAAGAACGCCCGAAAGGCAGTGGCAGTATTTTTCAGGTAGCCTTCAATCCATGAGGCTACCTGAAAAAGCGCAGCCCCCGAATTCTCCTCTATTTAGAATTCGGGGGCTGCTTTTAGCAGGTTTGCCTAAACTGTATTCAGACCGGTTTGCTATAACCGACTAATACGGCTCTTTCAGGTCGAATTTCTTACCAGCAACCTGACCGTAGATCAGCCAGCCGAAGAAAGTTACCAAACCACCACCGAGCATAGCATCTGCGCCGGAACCATACAGGGCGTAGAAGCTGTAGATATTACCAATCAGAGCAACGATGGTGGTTACTTTCAACTCGCCAGCCGGCACGTTGCTGACTTTCTGCATGACATACAGGGCAGACATAGACAGTACGTAGGGCACGAGGTTGGTTACTACAGCCAAGTTCACCAATACGTCGAACTGCTCACTCAAGCTCGGGCTTATGGTCATCAGGGAGAGCAGGGTTTGAACCACGCACAGGATGATCATACCTACCAACGGAGTGTTAGATTTGGTAACAGAGCTGAACGCTTTGGGAAAGTAACCTTGGTCAGCACTGGATTTGAACACTTGGGCCACAGTGAACTGCCAACCCAACAGGGAACCAGTACAAGCCAGCACCATCAAACCCATTACCACTTTGCCGATAGTCGGGTTGAAGATTTGGGCAAACACCAAACCAAACGGGCCATCGGAAGCAGCCAAAGCAGCATTATCGACAATACCGGCTACTACGTTGGTAGAAACGATATAAATTACCGCAGTCATCAGGGTACCGCCCAATACAGCGATCGGCACGTTTTTCTCGGGGTTTTCTACGGCATCAGAGTTTGCACAGGCAGATTCCAAGCCAAGGAATGACCACAAGGTGATTGAGATGGATTTCGGCAGAGCTTCAAACACACCGTAGTTATGCGGGTTCCAAGCGGCAGCATATTTAGCGCCATCAAACCAGAACCAGCCGATAATGGAAATACCAACCACCGGAATCACCACGCCCCACACGGTGAAGCTGCCGATGCGGCCGGTGATGGATGCGCCGCCGAAGTTGGCAACCGTGGTTACCCATACGAAGATAATGGTCCACATGGCTACTTGCTGCGGAGAAAGCTGCCATTCCATCAACTGGGCAAGGTAGCCTACTGCGGTAATAGCAATAGCGATGTTGGCAATTACAAGAGAAACGGCGTAGGTGTAGTTGGCAATAAAGTTACCGGATCTACCGAAGGCATACTCGGCATAACCACCCATACCACCAGCATTTTTACTGAAGCGGCCACACTTAGCGAACGCGTAAGCCAAGGCCAGAGAACCGCCAGCGGTAACCAGCCATGACAAAATAGAAATCGTACCAACCTGAGCCAATTTGGCTGGCAACAGGATGATGCCTGAGCCCATCATATTTACCATGGTGAGAATGGTCAGTTGCACCACGCCCATCTTGTTTTGAGAGGTTGACATATACTTAATCCTTCTTAATGCAGCAGGCGGGTTTAACCAATATTCTGGCGAAGCCTGCGCTGCCGCGCAATCAAATTTATCTAACAAAGGCTACCTGAAACCGTTTCAGGTAGCCTGATACGGCTTATTAGCCTTTAACCACTACATGACCGAAAGCACGGCGGCTGCCGTCTTCCACGGTCTGCAGATATACACCTTGCAGCTCAGGTTCGAAACCAGGCAAGCAGTTGATGCCTTCTTCGAGAGCCAGGAAGTATTTCTGCACTGCACCACCCCAAACTTCGCCCGGGATAGTACACAGTACGCCCGGAGGATAAGGCAGAGCACCTTCAGCAGCGATTTGACCAGCGATTTCGCTCAAGCGAACCAGTTTCACTTCGTTGCGGATGAAGGCTTGCTGTGCGTCGTAGGGCAGCATAGCTTGTTTCGGCCAGCCATCGGCACGGAACATCTCGCTCTGCAACTGTTTCATGTTATTGCGTTTGTAGAAGTCGTGCATTTCTTGGCACAGGCGACGGATGGTGTAGCCTTTGTAGTACTCAGCATTGCGGCCATATACAGTGGGCACCACTTCGCTCATCGGGCTGTCAGCTTCGATGTGTTTTTCGAAGCGAGAGATCAGAGCAACCAAGTGTTCCATCTTAGCCAGATCTTCGGCTGGAGTCATCAGGAACAGAATGGAGTTCAAGTCGCATTTTTCCGGAACGATACCGTTGTCGCGCAGGAAGTTAGCCAAAATGGTAGCAGGTACACCGAAGTCTTCGTATTCACCGGTTTCCACGTTGATACCAGGAGTGGTCAACAGGAATTTGCACGGGTCAACAAAGTATTGGCCTTTACCGTAGCCAGGGAAGGAGTGCCATTTAGCGCCCGGCTCAAATTCGAAGAAGCGCAGATCTTGAGCAATCTTCTCGGTCGGGTAGGATTCCCACGGTTTGCCGTCAATGGTTTCCGGAATAAACGGTTTGATCAGCTTGCAGCTTGCACGCAGCATCTTACGAGCTTCAATACCTACGGTTACGCAGTCGCGCCACAGGTTGCGACCTACTTCACCATCCAAAACCCGAGCGTTCACGTCCAGAGAAGCGAACATCGGGTAGAACGGGCTGGTAGAAGCATGAATCATGAACGCATTGTTGAAGCGTTTGTGGCTGCAATAGCGTTTCTGGCCTTTAATGTGGCTGTCTTTTTTGTGAATCTGAGAAGCTTGAGAGAAGCCAGCCAGTTGTTTGTGTACGGATTGGGTAACGAAGATACCAGGATCGTTTTCGTTCAGTTCCAGCAACATCGGTGAGCAATCGCGCATCATCGGGATGAATTGCTCGTAACCTACCCAAGCAGAGTCGAACAGGATGTAGTCGCACAAGTGACCAATGCGGTCTACTACTTGGCGAGCATTGTAGATGGTACCGTCGTAAGTACCCAACTGAATGATAGCCAAGCGGAACGGACGTTCTTCTTTAGCACGCTCCGGAGCAACTTTAGCCAGTTGTTCGCGGATGTAGGCTTCTTCGAAGCAAGCATTGTCAATACCACCGATGAAGCCGTAGGGGTTACGAGTAGTTTGCAGGTAAACCGGGATAGCGCCGCCAGTAATCAGCGCGCCGATGGTGTTAGATTTGTGGTTGTTGCGGTCGAACAATACCAGGTCACCTTTAGCCAAGAGAGCGTTGGCCACCACTTTATTGGAAGAAGAAGTACCGTTCAGAACGAAGTAGGTCTTGTCGGCATTGAACACTTTGGCAGCGTATTGCTGGGCTGCACAAGCAGGTCCTTCGTGGATCAGCAAATCACCCAAGCGAACGTCGGCATTACACAAGTCGGCGCGGAATACGTTTTCACCGAAGAATTCGTAAAATTCGCGGCCGGCAGGGTGTTTGCGGTAGAACTGTCCACCTTGGTGTCCGGGGCAGTCGAACTGGGCGTTACCGATGTTTACATACTGCTTCAGCGTACCGAAAAAAGGAGGGGCAAGTTTGGAACCGTATTGATTTACGGCAGTATCCACTTGGCGGCCATAGTATTCTTCATTGCCGCGACCTAATTGAATCACGCCGTTCACACGGGTCAACAGGCTTTCGGGCACGCTCTCGCCGGGCTGCAGAGCAACAAATACCGGAATACCGAAGCCGGTGGCTTCAACTTGCTCTACAGCCTTGGCTGCATCGGCAGTAGAAGCAACAACGGCACCAATACCTGCGAGGTCGGCACCTTGCACGTCCACCACATCTAACTCAGTGGTGAAGCCCTGTTGAACAGACGGGCTGGCTGCTACTTTCAAAAACGTCATATCAAACTCCTATGTGTTTAAAAACACCGCCGCCAAACCACAGCGGCAGCAATGGGAAAACTCTTTATTTGGAGTGATGAGTGTATGTTATGTTTTGTGTTTTTGTGTAGTTTTGTGAATCAGTCATCTTGCCCCGCATTCCACCTAAACAAAATTTAGCATTTTGCTTTATTATTAACCAAACAATAAGTGCTAAATTCTCTGTGCGCTTAAATGAAAACGGTTCACATCTCTATTTCTTTATATGCTAACACAGCGCAATTCTTAAAATTTTTCCCTTGCTGCGCAGTGAAATATTAGCATAACTGCCAAACAACTGCCAAATATTTTTCGCTTGAAAAGCAACAAAAAACAACCCTACTGACCGTAAGTCTATTATTTGTAAAAACAAGTTATGTAAAAATTTCTTTACACGAAACGGAAATTGCCCTTTTCCAGGCAGAAAATATGGCCTGAAAGGCAAAAAACTACCTGAAATCCAGGTAGTCTTTTGTCAGCACGTTATTGAACCACATCATCAAAATCAAATGGGCTGGGTATTCTTTTCCAGCCATGCTTTAGCTGCACCTTCGGTATGCGGGGCCAGTTTTTCGCGCACGAGGGAGTGGTAGTCGTTTAGCCAAGCGGCTTCGTCGTCGCTCAACATACTGCGTTCGATAAGCTGCGTATCAATTGGGCACAGGGTAAGCTGCTCGAAGCACAGGTATTGGCCAAATTCGGTTTCCTTCGGCTGTTTCACGCGACGGTGCACTACCAGGTTTTCAATGCGGATACCCCATTTGCCCGAACGATATAAACCAGGCTCATTGGAGGTAATCATGTTTTCTTTCATATTGTTGCACTTGAGACCAGAAGTGTTGTAGGCAATTTTCTGCGGACCTTGGTGCACGTTGAGGAAATAACCTACACCGTGGCCGGTACCGTGACCGTAGTCGCACTGCTCTTTCCACAGCGGTGCACGGCAGATGGCATCCAGTACTTGACCGGAGAGATTTTCCGGGAACACTGCTTCGGCTAGGGCAATGTGTGCTTTTAGCACGCGGGTGTAGTCACGTTTCTGCTCGGCAGTAGGCGAACCAATAGGGATAACGCGGGTGATATCAGTGGTACCGTCCAGATAGTGTGCCCCGGAGTCGATCAGCAGGATGCCCTGCCCTGTGATGGTGCTATAGTGCTCGGGTGTAGCGGCATAGTGCGGCAAAGCGGCATTCTCGTTGAAGCCGGCAATAGTATCAAAGCTGAGCGAAATGTAACCGGCCTGACGGCTGCGGTGGTCGATTAACATGGTATCGATATCCAGCTCAGTAACGATTTCGCCGGCGGCCAGTTTCTGCTCTAGCTCGGCAAAGAAGCCGCACAAAGCCACGCCGTCACGCACCATGGCATGTTTGGCGTGTTCGATTTCGGCTTCAGACTTGCAGGCTTTAAATAGGGTGCTGGGGTTGATGTCTTTAATTACACGCACGCTGCCAGGCAACTTGCCCAAGGTGTAAACGGCGGTACGGTCGGGATCGACTAGGAGGCTGCCACTGAGTTTGCTCACGGCATCCACCACGCTGCGGTATTCAGCCACGTCGATTTTGGCTTCGTTCAGCACTTTGCGGCAGGCATCAGTGAGCTTGGTGGGGTTCACAAACAGGGTAGCCCGTTCGGCATCAATCAGCAGATAGGAGATAAACAGGGGGTTGAACGGCACGTCATTGCAGCGCAGACTGGTAATCCAAGCGATGTCGTCGAGCGAGGAAACCAAATGACAGTCGGCACCAAGTTCTTTCATTGCGGCACGCACACGGGCAAGTTTTTCCGGCACGCTTTCTGGCGAGAATCGGGCTTCGTGTACGAAAATAGGACTTTCCGGCAAGCCGGGGCGGTCGTGCCAGAAGTTATTGAGCAGGTCGGTATCAAGCCGCAGGTAGATGTTTTTCGTAGCAAAATCAGCCTGCATTTCGTGCTTGAGTGAGAGCGACAAACCATCTGCCGGAATGCCGACTACGGAGTTTTCAGGCAGCCTCTCAGCCAACGATTCAACCATGGTGGGGTAGCTCTGGCCGAGTTTCTGCAATACGAAACCGCTGCCTTCGAGCTGGCGTTTGGCCTGTTCCCAATAACGGCTGTCCACCCACAATTCGGCGAAATCAGCGCTCACGGCCAGCGTGCCGACCGAGCCATCAAAGCCGGACAACCAAGCACGGCCGCACCAATGTTCGGGCAAGTATTCGGAAATATGTGGGTCGGCGGAGGGCACAATCCAAACGTCAATTTTCTGTTCTTGCATGGTTTGCCGCAGGGCGGCGAGACGTTGTGCGTGAATATTACTCATAGCTGACTCCTTTGGCAGTTACTGGTAAAGATGCTGCTGATGCAAGGTGTTGCTGCTTTAACTTGTCTGATTGTAAAGTACGCATTTATTGCCGCTTATCGTTGCTATATTAAATATCGCCGGCAGCTGCAAGCCTACCTGAAAACAATCCGCTTACAAAGCGGCAAATATGATTTTTCAAATGCAAAGTTAATGCAATCATATTGCCTAGTTAGAGAAGTATGGAAAACCACCACGACAGCATTTTCCGGCAGAGGTTTTAGTGAGTGGGTAACTTGAGGCTACCTGAAAATCATGCAATTTAGTCTATGTCGCTCAACAGACGGTTCAACATAGGCAGCATCACCAGCAACACCACGCCTGCACTGATGCCGAGGATGCCCAACAGTTGGTAGAATTCAATTACCTTGGTAGCATTATACAACTGGTCGAACAGTACCCCACCCAGTGTGAAACCCAACGAAATGGTAAGGAAATTGAACGATACCATCTGTGTTTTGAATACTTCGGGCGCAATTTTGGTGGCAAACGACAAAGAAATCGGCGAGAGCAGCAGCTCAGCAATGGTAATCGTGAGAATCAATAGCGCCATTACCACCAGCGGCATAACCTGACCGGAGGAAAGGAAAGGAATGAAGCACAGGTAGGATGCACCCAGAATCACCATCGACAAGGTAAATTTCATGGGTGTTTTCGGCTGGCGGGTGCCCATTTTGGTCCACAGCGCAGCCATCAGGCCGGCAAATACGATAACCCACAGACTCTGTAAAGCGGCCAGCCAAGCCACGGGGATTTCAAAGCCCCACAACACGCGGTTAGACGTTTCGTCAAAGTAAATGGTTACCACAGTGTAAATCTGAAACCACACCGCCCAAAACAGGCACATTACCGCAAACATCGGTACATAGGCCAGAATATGGCGTTTTTCCGCATAAGAAACCTGCTCACTGGTAAACATGCGCACGAAATAAGTAAGGCTGGTAATAATTACCACAATCAAGAGTACACGTGAAAAATTTTCCAGATGCAACAGCTTACCCGCAATACTGCCACCTAGCACCATCGAAGCGATTACCGCAATGGATACAGCCAGTTTGCGCCGCTCGGGCGGCAACGGATTGGCAGGCGGAGAGGGCGGCAATTGGCTACGGCCGCGCCAGTATTGCCACAGGCCGAAAGCCATGCCTATAGCTGCCGCGCCGAAACCGTAGTGGAAGCCGTATTTCAACTGCAGCCAACCGGTGAGCAACGGACCGATAAAGCCGCCGATGTTGATGGCAGTGTAAAAAATTGAGAATCCCGCATCGCGCAGGTGCCGCCGCGACGGATCTTCATATAGCGATCCCACCATGGCGCCGGCAGAAGACTTCACCCCACCGCTTCCCAAGGCAATCAGCACCAGGCCAACAATCAGCCCACCCAAACCCGGCAGCACAGCCAGGGCAATATGGCCGAGCATTACCACCACGCCCGACCAAAACAGGGTTTTTTCCGCTCCCAATACGCGGTCGGCCAACCAGCCGCTCAGAATGGTGGCCAAATAGATACTGCCGCTGTATGCGCCTACCACACCGCCGGCCAGATTTTTATCGATGCCCAGGCCGCCGTCTTTAGTGGCGTAGTAGAGGTAAATCAACAGGATGGCCTGCATGCCGTAAAAAGAGAAACGTTCCCACAGCTCAATATGGAACATGGTACCCAATTGACGTGGATGGCCGAAAAAATCACCTTTGGATGAGCCGCCTTCGGTGACGGGAGTGGTAAAGCGTTCATTGGTTGGCGTAGTCATAAAGGATTCCTTGCTAATGGTCTGTTTTTCTATGCCTGCGTACAGACTACCTGAAAAATGCTGCGTTGCGCCTCATCCAACCATGGCAAGCCTGCTTCCGGCCAAGCGGCGCTGTTGTAACAAAAAATAATTCCTCCTTTGGCAGAAGAATACGGACGGTATCCAAATGAAAGCCACATCCGCTTTTCCTGCACAAAGGGGGACTTGGTGTGGCACATATTAGTATGCACTGCGCCTGCGTGCAAGCATAAATTTGCATTTCCCAACATTTATTTTCCTAATCAGCAAACCAAAGTGCTTTACAAACGCCGAATACAGTGCCTTTCAGCGATTTTCTCTTTCTTAATAGAAGTGGAAGCTACCTGAAAAATGTGCGCCGGGATTTTCAGATAGCCTCATGTAGCGGTATAGCAATCCGCCCTACTCTGTTGGAAAACTGTAGCGCAGTGTTGCTACGCAAACATCGATTTGGGCAGCTCCTCCCAATTTTCAGGTAGCTTTGGGCGCTGTGGCGAATGGGTATCAACCCCGCGTCTACAGGATTTCAGGTAGTCTACGCCTATATCGGTTTTGCTCGCTGCAAGCTATGTAGCAGCTTTTTCGTACCCGCTTGCTGCAATTAAAGTTGCAATAAAAAGGCTACCTGAAAATTCCAGGTAGCTTTTCCATGTAATCGGCAGCATTCAACCTGCATCCTCTTCATCACCATAATACTTCACCCCGATTCTAATCGGCGGCCGCCCTTGCGATTTACGGTGGGCGTTAGAATCACGCAGTGAGTAGGCACAGCCGCAATATTCCTGCTGGTAGAAGTGCTCGCGCTTACTAATTTCTATCATGCGCGAGCTGCCACCACCTTTGCGCCAATTATAGTCCCAATACACCAAACCAGGATGTTTTCTGGCGGCACTGTGGCCGCAATCATTGATTTGGCTCATATTTTTCCAGCGGGAAATGCCGAGACTGCTGGTGAACACAGGAAAGTCGTTTTCATAGGCATATTGGGCGGCTTTTTCAAAGCGCATATCGAAACACATGGTACAACGGACTCCGCGCTCGGGCTCGAATTCCATGCCCCTGGCTTTCTCAAACCATTCTTTACGGTCGTTTTCGTAGTCGTCGTCTTTGTCGATGAAAGGAATGCCGAATTTGTCGGCAAAATGCATGTTTTCTTCTTTGCGCAACAGGTATTCTTTGAGCGGATGAATATTGGGGTTGTAGAAATAGATGGTGTAGTCGATGCCGGAAGCAAGCAGGGCTTCCATCACTTCGCCGCTGCACGGGGCGCAGCAGGAATGGAGCAAGACTTTGTTTTGCCCTCCCGGCGGAACAAGCACGGGGCGGCTGATGGGGCTGACTTCAAGAGTGTGGTTCATGGTTTTTCCGTAATTTGGTTTGGGCAGGATTTTAACACCAAACGCAGCAGGGCTGCGGGCTGAAGAAGACGGTGAAGCTTTTTCAGGTAGCCTTTTCAAATACGAAGAAGCTGCCCGAAACTGCCAGCTATAACTTTTCAGGTAGCCTTTACACCGCAACACCGGCCAAACAAAACCCCGCTTTGCAGCAGGGTTTGTTATCAAAGCTATGGCTTATTTGCCTGCGGCGGTTACGGTGGCTACGGCCAAGTTGGCGCCACGGCGCAGGGAGGTGCTTTCCACGCCTTCTGGATATTGGATGTCGGACAGGTGCAATACATCGCCAGCCACAACTTTTTCGCAATCCAAAACCAGTTCGGACGGGATGTGTTTTGGATCCAGCAGCACTTCCACGCTGGTGCTCAGCAGAGCCACGCGGCTGTTTTGCAGTTTAACAGCCTGAGATTTCTCGGCATTAACCACGTGCAGCGGCAGGCGGATTTTGATCGGTTTGCCGGCTTCTACGATTTGGAAGTCGATGTGGCGCACTTCGCGGCGAACGGGGTGCATCTGGAAGTCGCGCACAATCACGTCATGCTCTTTGCCGTTCAGCGCCAGTTTGATGATGGCGGTGTGAAACTCTTCTTTCTGCAGGGCAAAGAATACGGTTTTGTGGTCAACGGAAACAGCAGTGGCGTCAGAGCCGGCGCCGTAAACTACGGCAGGCACACGGCCTTCGCGGCGCAGGCGGCGGCTCGCACCAGTACCTTGCTCTTCGCGCACTTGGGCTTCAATTTTGAAAGACATAGTAAAACTCCATTTAAGTTAAATAAAGCCGTCTGCCGGGCTGCGACCAACCCTGACGGCAAGGGATTACGGGAGGAATAATGCTCCCGGGGATGCCACATCCTCGTTGAAGAGGTATGAGACAGATTCTTCGTTGCTGATGCGGCGCATGGTTTCGGCCAGCAAACCGGCAATCGTAACTTGGCGAATACGGTCGCAGTTGCGGGCGGCATCAGACAGGGCGATGGTGTCGGTAATCACCACTTGGTCAATATCAGACGATGCAATGCGGTTCACGGCTTCGCCGGAGAACACGGGGTGGGTGGCATAGGCCAACACGCGTTCTGCACCGCGCTCTTTCAAGGCGGAAGCGGCTTTGCACAGAGTATTGGCAGTATCGATCATGTCATCCACAATCAGGCAAGTACGGCCTTGGATATCGCCGATGATGTTCATCACTTCAGCCACGTTGGCTTTGGGGCGGCGTTTGTCGATAATCGCCAAATCGGTGTTCAGCACTTTGGCCACGGCACGGGCGCGCACCACGCCACCGATGTCGGGGCTGACCACGGTGAGGTTTTCGATGCGCTGTTGCAGGATGTCGTGAACTAAAATCGGGGTGGCATAGATGTTGTCCACCGGGATATCGAAAAAACCTTGGATTTGGTCGGCATGCAAATCCACAGTCAGTACACGATCGATGCCGGCGGTGGCGAGCATATTGGCCACCAGTTTGGCGGAAATCGGCACGCGCACGGAACGCGGGCGACGGTCTTGGCGGGCATAGCCGAAATAGGGTATGGCAGCGGTAATACGGCCAGCGGAAGCGCGTTTGAGCGCGTCGGCCATGGTGAGCAGCTCCATCAGATTATCGTTGGTGGGTGCGCAGGTGGACTGCAAGATAAACACATCGCGGCCACGCACATTTTCCAAGAGTTCCACGGCGACTTCGCCATCGGAAAACTTGCCAACGGAAGCACTCCCCAATGAAATACCGAGGTGTTTCACCACATTTTCAGCCAAGCCGGCGCTAGCGTTGCCGGCGAATACCATTAAACTTTCGTATGCCATTTCTTCATTACCTGTGTTGTTTGCGGTCTCGCCGCTGACTGTGGGAAACATTGCCGCTCCCTCGCGCTTGGGTTTGACTGGCTTGCAAATGGTAGATTATACGCCGAGCGCAGGCAAAACCAAAGTGCTGTTTGTGCGGAATATCCACCATTTGTACCTGCTTGATATCGGGGGCGGGCAACGAATGCCTGAGCATGGTTTGCTTTCGCCCTTAATTGAGCAATCAAAACCGAATAAACGGGTTTCCACGGCAAGAAAATTCTTACCACTCCGGTTTTCGAACCGATTTTGTTTTGGCGAAACTCGCTACGCTCGTTTTCAGGTAGCCTTTTAGTGTATGGTGCATACAATAAAAATAAAAGCATGTACGCGTACATGCTTTTGTAAGGTGGCTGGGGATGTAGGATTCGAACCTACGCATGCCGGAATCAAAATCCGGTGCCTTAACCAACTTGGCGAATCCCCAAATGTATTGTTTACGAATCTGGCTGGGGATGTAGGATTCGAACCTACGTATGTCGGATTCAGAATCCGATGCCTTAACCAACTTGGCGAATCCCCAGTACAATCCTGCTATTGCGGCAGGCGATTCAAGAAAGGGGCGAATTATGCGTTTTTTTCGGTATATTGTCAAGCGTGCCTGATGTTTTTGTCATAGTGGATAAAATTGAGATAAGGCGGTGAGCCGCAGACAGTACAACTAGTATGGCAAGGCGGGCCAACACCGTAGCATTCTTAATTTTAATCCACTATATTTTTCTTTCAGGATGCCTTGCAAGGGATGCCTATCTAAACCGCGCACGCACCAGGCAGCCAGATTTTCAGGTAGCCTACTATAGATATACTCGGCTTCGCCTTGCGTGGCGCAGGCGATAAACAGGCAGGCACCGGAACCGGTTAGCTGCGGCATGCCGTAATCTTGCAGCAGACGGAAGGCGGCGGCCACGGGCGGGTATTCGGCCAGCACCACGGCCTGCATATCGTTGCGGAAAGGTTGCAGTTGCGTGAAACCAGGCTGGGCGCAGGACGGGCTGTTGCGGGTGAGATTAGGGTGGGCAAAGATTTTCGGCGTGGCCACATGCGCACCGGGGCGCACCACTACATACCATTGTTCCGGCACGGCCAGCGGGCTCAGGATTTCGCCGATGCCTTGCACAAAAGCGCTTTGACCGAACAGAAAAAATGGCACGTCCGCACCCAACTTCAGGCCGAGCGCCCGCAGCGTTTCGGGCGGCACGGCAGTGTGCCACAAATGATTGAGGGCAAGCAGCACGGTAGCGGCATCCGAGCTGCCACCGCCCAGCCCGCCGCCGCTGGGAATATGTTTGTCCAGCCAGATTTCCACGCCGTTGGGGCTACCTGAAAACTGTTGCAGCAGGCGGGCGGCGCGGTGGCTCAAATCTTGTTCGGGCGGGATGCCGCCGGCGGGGTTGTGCAGGATGATTTGCCCGTCTTTGCGCGGCAGCAGCCATATTGTGTCGCACAAATCAATCAGGCAGAAGATGCTTTCGAGCAGGTGGTAGCCGTCGGTTCGGCGGCCGATGATGCGCAGGTCGAGATTGAGCTTGGCCGGGGCGGGAAAGGCAAGGGCGGCGGGGTGCGGCTGCATCATACGGCCTGCCCGGCATTATCTGCGCAGCTGCCGGGGCGCTGCTCCGGCTGGCCGAAGCGGTCGAACACCAGGCGCAGGCTCAGACCGGTGCGTTCCAGCAGCAGCATGCGCACTTGGCCGTCTTCGCCCAAATTGCGTTGGATTTTCCAGCCCATTTGCTGCAGGCGGCCGTCGGGCAGCACGCTGTAGGGCTCGCCGGGCACGCGCAGGCCGTTGGCCCAGCGGTCGATATAGGCCACGGGCAGGTCGTAGCCGAGTAGCTGGCGGCTGAGTTCGGCAGTGGTGGCGGCGCGGAAAACCTGGCCGTCGGACGCCACCACCTGCACCCCGCCGCCGTCTTGGCACAACCGGCCCACACTGTTGCCCAGCGGGGTTTTCACTTCAAACAGCTGCACGGCGGCTGTGCGCAGCCAATCGAAATTGGCATAGCTGCCGCGTTCGTTTTCCTTCACGCCCATGCGGCCGGAGGCTTCAAATTCGGGCGTGGCGGCATCGTCGCGCCAGCTTTCGGCAGACATTTGCGTGCCAAGGCCGGTACAGGCGGCGAGCAGGAGGGCGGCGAAGATGGGGAGGAGGCGGTGTCGGATCATGGGCTTTCGTATTCTGAATGGATGGCAAGAGCGACCGGATGGATATGAAAATTTTCAGGTAGCCTCAAGCCGAGGAGAGGCTACCTGAAAATCAATCGGCCAACGGAATGGCCGTTATCCCTAATCTGGCAACGGGCGGATTTTAGCACGGCATCAGCAGTTTGGGCGGGCGGATTATAGTGGATTAAATTTCAATCAGGACAAGGCGGCGAGCCGCAGACAGTACAAATAGTACGGCAAGGCGAGACAACGCTGTACTGGTTTAAATTTAATTCACTATATCAACCCCGCCCCACGAAATCGGCTGCCGTCGGCAACGTTGCAGGCTACCTGAAAGCAGAGCATCAACGAAGCCGGAAATACGTTCGCCCTATTTTCAGGTAGCCTTAGCTGTGGCAGCAGGGCGGATATACAGAGAATGGGAAAAGAAGAAGACCGAGCGGTACAACGTCGTTGATTCCCACATCATCAAACCCGCTTCTTCAGCATTTCAGATAGCCCCAACCAAGCCCGCTCCATAATCGGCAGGCACACAAAAGGCTACCTGAAATCTGCAAACCATTTCAGGTAGCCTTCATCACATCCTGCCTGCCCTGCGCGCCATTTCGCACAAGGCAGGCGGCGGCAGGATTAGCCGTGCAGGGCGCGCTTGTCGGCGGCCAGGGCGGCTTCATGCACCACTTCCGACAGGGTCGGGTGGGCGTGGACGATGCGGGAGATGTCTTCGCTGCTGGCGCAGAACTCCATGCCCACCACGCCTTCGCTGATCAGCTCGCTTACCATCGGGCCGATCATGTGCACGCCCAAGATGCGGTCGGTTTTGGCATCGGCCAGTACTTTAACCGTACCTTTGGCTTTGCCCAAACCCATGGCGCGGCCGTTGGCGGCAAAGCCGGACGTGCCTTTTTTGTAGTCCACGCCTTCGGCTTTGAGCTGCTCTTCGGTTTTGCCCACCCAGGCGATTTCCGGGTCGGTGTAGATGACCCACGGGATGGTGTTGAAATCGAGGTGCGGTTTCTGCCCGGCGATGCGTTCGGCCACGGCCACGCCTTCGTCGCTGGCTTTGTGCGCCAGCATCGGGCCGCGCACCACGTCGCCGATGGCCCATACGTTGGGCAGGTTGGTGCGGCATTCGCCGTCCACCACGATAAAACCGCGCTCGTCTTTCTGCAGGCCGACCGCTTCGGCATTCAGGCCGTGGGTGTTGGGCATGCGGCCGATGGCCACGATGAGCTTATCGAACTCGGCAGTTTGCGCTTCGCCTTTGGCGTTGTTGTATTCCACCACCACTTTGCTGCCGCTGGTGATTTTGTTCAGTTTCACGCCCAGCTGGATGTTCAAGCCTTGCTCGCGGGTGAAGTATTTGAACGCTTCTTTGGCAATCTGCTGGTCGGCGGCGCCAAGGAACACGGAGGAGGCTTCCAAAATGGTAACTTCCGCGCCCACGCGTTTCCACACCGAGCCCATTTCCAAACCGATGACGCCTGCGCCGATAACGCCGAGCTTGGCCGGCACTTGGGTCAGATTCAACGCGCCTTCGTTATCCAACACGTTTACGTTGTCGATGTCCACCAAGGGCAGCGCGCGCGGGGTGGAGCCGGTGGCCACGATGATGTGCTTACCCTCAACCGTGGTTTTTGCGCCTTTATCGTCCACTTCCAGCTGCCAGAAATCGCCGTTTTTACCCACGAAGGAGGCCGTGCCGAACAGGCTGGTTACTTTATTTTTCTGAAACAGGAACTTAATCCCGCCCGTGAGCTTGGTGACGATGGCGTCTTTGCGCTCGATCATCTTGGCGGCGTCAAACTGCACATTGCCCACAGTGATGCCGTGTTCGGCAAAGTCATGCTGCGCAGCATGGAAATGCTCGGACGATTGCAACAGAGCTTTGGAAGGGATGCAGCCCACGTTCAGGCAGGTGCCGCCCAAAGCAGGGGCGTCGCCGGCCTTATTCACGCCGGCATCGATACAGGCGGTTTTGAAACCCAGCTGTGCGGCGCGGATGGCGGCAACATAACCGCCGGGGCCGGCGCCGATTACCACTACGTCGAATTGAGACATATTGAAGCTCCTTTTGTGTGAAAAGCGGGGTGGAGAAAGAATCAGCCGCTTAGCATAGGAAAGTGTTGGCATCACTCTGCGTTAAGCGGCTGTAAGGTCATTGCGTTACTTAGGCTCGGAAGCAGACTGTCCGTCGCCTATCACAGTTTTGAGCTGCTCCATATACTCTTGCAGCTCAACCAAGGAAGATCGAATGGGTTCCCAATCTTCTTTGATGGTGTCCACGGAGGTGGGTTTGCCTTGTTTGTCCCAAGCGGAGAGAACGGGTTGCTCTGTCCCGTTGATGTTGACAATGGAGTGAAGCATGATGCCACCGCCTGGATAATAGTGGTTTAAGATGAGACGTTGCTTGTCTGCAGCGGAACGACCCCACACCATCGGTTTGCCATCGTTATAGAAGAACACCACTTCGTCATCCGACTCAGACCCACTATCACGAACTTGGAGAACCTGGCGGCCGTTGCGGTACATACCGTACCAGCCGTCAAGTTTGCCTTGGGTAAATTTGCCGGCGGCAAATACCGTGCCGTCCTCCTCTTTCCACACCACCAGGCTATCGTTCACATCGGTGGAGAAATTTTTCGGATCGCCGTCTTTGGAGATAATGGCGGGCAGAATCTGCGGTTTACCGCTGTCTTGGTAGAAATCCTGCACCACTAGGCGGCCGTCGGGCATGGTGCCCAACACTTCGCGGTAATAGCCGCCGACGCTGGGTTTATCGGTGGGTTTGGAATCTTTGTCGAAATAAATCACCTGCTTCTCAGCAGCAGGCTGATAACCTTCCACGGCTTTGGCAGCCGCCGCTTCAAGTTCTGTTGCATCGGCAGGCAAGGCCATAGCAGGCGCCTGCTGGCCTTCGGCAGTGTTGGAAGCAGCCGGCGGTGCAAATACTGCGTTGTTTTGGCTATTGTTTTGATTGGGATTACAGGCGGCCAGCAACAGGGCCGCAGCCACAGTGGCGAAGAGTTTATTCATAGATTTCCCTATTGGAATTGGTGAGTATCTGCGCGATTGGCAGATTGATGCAATTCTATAGCCAAACTCATTATTTTTCCATACAGGATGCTACCCACACCGCCATAGCAAAAGGCTACCTGAAGGTTTTCAGGTAGCCTTTGATGGTTTATACCAGCTTTAGCGCAGGTGTTTGCTCATCAGATAATTCACGCGCTGGAGGCTCTCGCGCAGCTGAGTCTGCACCTCGTCTGCCGTAGCGCTGCTGCCGTCTTCTTTCCAGAATTCGGTTTTAACCGCATTCTCTTTGCCCACGCTCTGCATCAGCTTGTTGCCGTTGGTGTAGTAGTAGGTGCGCACCAAACCGTTGTCGGTGTGGTTATCAATTAGCTCGAACATCGGTTTGCCGTTTTCGTAGAAGCCTTTTATTTCGAAGGGTGTATCTTTAACATCCGGCTCACCCGCAATACTCAACACCAGCTGGCCATTTTCAGCATACATGCCGACACGTTGCGATTTGCCGTCATGGATTTCGGCAAAATTAGTGAGGCGGCCTTCGGGGGTGTACCACACCACCAAGCCTTCAATCACTTCGGAGCTGGAGTTTTTCAGCTCGCTGTCTTTGCTGATGATAACGGGGTTAATCTGCTTGGTGCGGCTGTCTTGGTAGAAATCCTGCACCACGGCTTTGCCGTCGGCTGTGCGGCCGAGCAGCACGCGGTAATAGCCGCCTTTCATCGGACGGTCGGCAGCGTCGCCGTCAGCATCGTAGTAGGCAATGATATTTTCTTGCGCTTCGCGTTGGCGCAGGGCGGCGGCAGCCTGCTCAGTGCGAGCGGAAAGCTGGTCGGCACGGGCGGGGAAGGCATCGCCGCTGCCGGTAGCGGCGCAGGCGCCGAGCAAGGCAGACAATACGGCGGCGGTGAGAATATTTTTCAGCATAATGGTTTGACTCCTAAAAATAACGCTGGGTGGCGTGCAGTCTACACCAAAAGGCGGACGGTGTGTCTACGGTGGAATATTGTGGCTTGTTTTATATAATTATTTTTAAGCAGTTAAGATTAATTTCGTTGGAATTCCTGTTTTCAGGTAGCCTTTCATCCCTGCTTGAGGCTACCTGAACCCTCACCTCCGCAGCGGCAGCTTGCGCCCCACCAGCCACACCAGGCCGAGCACCGGCAGGCCCAAGAGCGCGGTGAAGAGGAAGAAGCCGTCGTAGCCGATTTGGTTCACGATACTGCCGGAGTAGCCGCCCAGCGTTTTGGGCAGTAGCGTCATCAGCGAGCTAAACAGGGCGTATTGCACGGCGGTAAACCGGATACTGGTGAGCGAGGAGAGAAAGGCCACGAATACGGCGCTGGCCAAGCCGCCCGCCAGATTGTCGAAGGCCACGGCCAAATAGAGGAAGGGCAGATTGTGCCCCTGCCAAAACAGCAGGATAAACAGCAAATTGGTGGCCGAAGCCAGCACGGCGCCGAGCATCATCATGCGCATCACGGCAAACCGCTGCGCCAAGAGGCCGCCGAAGAAGCCGCCGGCAATCGACATCAGCACGCCGAAGGTTTTCACCGCCCCGGCAATCTCGTCTTTGCTGAAGCCCATATCGGCATAAAACACATTGGCAATCACCCCGGCCACAATATCCGAAATGCGGTATAGCCCGATTAAGGCCAACAGCAGCGCGGCATGGCGGCCGTAGCGCTGAAAAAAGTCGGCCAGCGGCAACACCCAGGTTTGCCGCACCACTTCGCCGCACACCAGCCCCAGCATCACCAACAGCCGCCCCGTCAGCACCGCCGCCATCAATGCCGCCGAAAGCCGCGCGCCTTCCCACAACAGGGAAAGCAGCGGCCCTTGGTTTTCAGGTAGCCACCCGCCAGCCCAGCGGAACACCAGCACAAAAGCCGCCACCGCGCACACAAACAAGCCCACCAGCCGCGCATTGTCGCCCAGCGCCAAGCCGGCCGGCCGTTCGCGTTTTACCGCAGGCTCGGCCACCCACAGCGTGGTGAGCACGCCGGCGCCCATGGTGGCCGCCATCAGCCAATAAGTGTTGCGCCAAGCGGCATACAGATAATGTCCCTTTTCCGAGCCGAAGCCGCTGGCCAGCCACAACGCGCCCGCCCCGGCCACAATCATGCCCACGCGGTAGCCCGCCGTATAGGTGGCCGACATCACCGACTGCATCGCCGCATCGCCCGGCGCGCTTTCGATGCGGTAGGCATCAATCACCACGTCCTGCGTGGCCGAAGAAAAGCCGAGCAACACCGCCGCTGCCGCCATCCACGGCAACACCGCCGCATTAGCCGGATTGAGCGCGGCCATCGCCAAAATCGCGGTGATAATCAGCCCCTGCGCCAGCAGCAACCAGCCGCGCCGCTGCCCGAAACGGCGCGTTAGCCACGGCAGCGGCAGCGCATCGATTAACGGCGCCCAGATGAATTTGAAGGAATAGCCCAATGCCGCCCAGCTGAACATGGTAACCGTGGCGCGGTCGACGCCGGCTTCGGTGAGCCACAGCGAGAGGCTGGAGAAAATCAGCAAAATCGGAATCCCCGCCGCAAAACCGAGCAACAACATGGCGATGGCGCGGCGGTCGGTATAGCCCGCCCACGCGCGCCGCCTCGGCGTTTGTCCGTCGGCATGGGAGGAATCGGCTGGGCGTTGGCTGGATGAGGTCATGGTGCTGCTCCGCTGCGGGGTAAAACTGGGAAACGTGGCATTATAGCGCGTTTGCCGAAATGGCAAGGTTAAGCCACAATCGGGATGGATGCCCTCTCCTTGTTAGCATACCCCCCAACAGTGAAATCAAAAGGATGAAACCGCGATGCCCAACCAAGCCCGACTGGCCGCAGCATAGCGGATTAAATACGGAGTTGGCTCACCCTACCCTATTTTGATTTTCATCCGCTATCAGCACCAAGCCAGGCACCATCCGGCAAACAAAATAAAGGCTACCTGAAAACTGGAAAACCGTTTTTCAGGTAGCCTTTTCTTGCTAGCTAGGGCTAAACCGCTTATTCCTGCTCCACACCCTGCCCGTCTTCCTCCTCCGGCACATCTGCGGCGGGATTATCCGCCTCCATCGCTTCTTTCAGGTAGCGGTAGAGCGCGCGGAAGTGTTTGGGCGGCTTGGCCTGCTCGCGTTCCTTGCGCGTGTTGCGAATCAGGGTGCGCAACTGGCCGGCTTCGGCGGCGGGGTAATCGCGCAGGAAGTCGGTGAGCGCATCGTCGTTTTCCAACAGGGTTTCGCGCATCTGTTCCACACGCTGCAAGAAAGCGTTGTAGGCAGCGTGGCTGCCCTGCAGTTTGTCGAGAAACTCGCGGATCGGCTCCGGATCGAGATCGCGCATCAGGCGGCCGATGTATTGCGTTTGCCGCTTGAGCGCGCCGTTGCTGTTGATTTTCTTATACATGGCAATGGCTTCGCGCAATTCCTCAGGCAATTCGATTTTCTTCAAGGTGTCGCCGGAAAGGCGGGCAAGCTGCATGCCCAAATCCTGCAAATCGTGCATTTCTTTTTTGCGGCGGGTTTTGCTCACCCATTCCTGCTGGTCGTCTGGCTGCTGTTGCATAACGGTTTCCATAGAAAAAGTTGGCGGCATTTTAGCAAAGTTTGCGCACGGCGGCTTTCAGGTAGCCTGAGTTTAGGTAGGAAGGCTACCTGAAAACTAAAGTTACCATAAGGGGACTGACTTTCTGCAAGGCTAAAACTGATTGGTGGATATGGCATAATCCGATTTTCAGGTAGCCTGCCGCCCTGTAAACAAGGAAAACCATGTCCGAAATTCTGATTTACCAAACCGAAGACGGCCGCATCCAAGTGAACCTGCTGGTGCAGGAACACACCGTCTGGCTCAACCAAAGCCAACTGGCCGAACTTTTTGACACCTCCGTGCAAAATATCGGCCTACACATAAAAAATATATTGGAAGACAATGAATTAGATGGAAATTCAGTTATAAAGGATTTCTTTATAACTGCCGCAGGCGACACAATTACCACGAACACCCATCTGCCAAAATAAACAACCGACCGCACCCCCAACTCGAAAGCCCCTCCCCCATGACCGCCCACACCTACGAACACAAATACCGCCTTGCCGTCCAATTTGCCCGCCTCTTCCAAGACGAAAAGCGCGAGCGTGCCGAAAATAGTAACGCAACGGTACTGCCAACCAAAACTGCTTTGACGCACTGCTGGAATTATTCGGCTAGGACAACTGGCTCTACATTTCTTATGACAATAACGAATAATATGATGCAGAATAAGCTTATGATATTTTTCAGGTAGCCCAGCCTGTAAACAAGAAAACCTTAAAACGGTTATTTCAGGCAACCTTTCCTTTTCCCCTATTTTTTAAGAACCTTTCAATTATGATTACCAAACAAAACCTGCCTCAATTCCTAACCCATTTGGGCTTCACCAAACAAAACCAAATCTATACAAAATCCCTGCACGGACACGAACTAAAAATCAACTTTGCCAATGAAAAAATCATCTATCCTAAAGGTGTAACTGCCCACCGCGACACTACCAAAAATTTCAGTCAGCCTGAAAACTTTGTCGTATTTGAATGCATACATAACCTGCTGCAATCGGGCTACAAACCCGAACACATCATTTTGGAGCAGGGTATGCCCGGCGGACACGGCATGACGGGCGGATTTTGCGACATCATTGTGCAGGATAATGATGGGCAACCCTATCTGCTTATCGAATGCAAAACGGTAGATGGCGACAAAAGCAAAGAATTTTCCCGTGCATGGGCGAAGATGCAGAAAGACGGCGGGCAGCTTTTTAACTATTACAACAGTTATCGCCAGGCACAATGGCTATGTCTGTATGCAAGCGATTTCGTCAACAATCAGGCAGAATCCGTTTACCACCTGATTTCTATGAAGGATAACGACGAATATCTGGGCAGTAACGAAAAGCTACTGAGTTTCAAAAAAGTGCAGGAGGAAAATGGCTCAAAATCCGACTATTTCAAAGTATGGAGCGAAACCTACCAGCAGGACTTTATTTCCCACAATCTATTTGAATCCGCACCATTCAATATCGGCAGCCGTCCCTACAATGTGCGCGATTTAAAAATTGTGGACAACAACACCATTCAGAAAAAATACCACCAGTTTGCCACCATCATGCGCCAACACAATGTTTCCGCGCGTGAAAATGCATTCGACAAACTGGTAAACCTGTTTCTGTGCAAAGTCGTTGATGAAAAAGCGAACCCCGAAAATTTAAAGGTCTATTGGAAAGGCGCGGCCAGCGACAACCACTATGACCTGCAAGACCGCCTGCAACAGCTTTACCAAACCGGCATGAAAGAATTTTTGGGCGAAGACGTAACCTACATCAGCGCGGAAACACTGAATAACGCCTTTCATCTGTTCAAAAACCAAAAAGATGAAACCAAACGCACGGTAATGGAATATTTCACCCAACTGAAATTCTATTCCAACAATCCCTTTGCCTTTTTGGACGTACATAACGAAAAGCTCTTCTTTCAAAACGCCGTCATTCTGAAAGAAATCGTGCAGATGTTACAGGACATCAAACTCAAAAACGAAGAAGAGCAGCACCAGCTTCTCGGTGATTTGTTTGAAGGCTTCCTAGACCAGGGCATAAAGCAGTCTGAAGGACAGTTTTTCACGCCCATGCCGATAGTTAAATTCCTGATTTCCAGCCTGCCACTGACTGAACTGCTGCAAAACAGCGAAACCCCAAAAGTAATTGACTATGCCTGCGGTGCAGGACATTTCCTTACCGAATACGCAAGCCAAATTAAACCCCTGCTGCAAAGCGGGCAAAATCCCGCCGATTTCTACCCGCACATTTACGGCGTGGAAAAAGAATATCGTCTCTCCAAAGTCGCCAAAGTGTCCGCCTTTATGTACGGGCAGGACGAAATGAACATTATCTATGCCGATGCGCTTGCCCAAAACGGCAACCTCAAAGACGGCGGCTTTTCCCTGCTCGTTGCCAATCCGCCGTACAGTGTCAAAGGTTTTCTCACTACATTGAGCGAAGAAGACAAAGCCCGATTTACGCTCTACCCTCATGTTTCCGATGAAGACAGCTTCAACAGCATCGAAACCTTCTTCATCGAAAAAGCCAAACAGCTCCTGCATTCGGGCGGCATCGCCGTCATCATCCTGCCGTCCAGCATCCTGACCAACGGCAACATCTACATCAAATGCCGCGAAATCATCCTGCAATACTTTGATTTGGTCGCCATTGCCGAATTCGGTTCCGGCACATTCGGCAAAACCGGCACCAACACCGCCACCCTGTTTCTGCGCCGCAAATCCGATACGCCAAACCTTGCCGGACACTACCAAAACCGCGTAGAACAATGGCAATCGGGCAATTTCAGTTTTGACGACCTGTTTGAAGACAGCCATCTGCTGCAAAACTACTGCGGGCATTGCGGCTTCGATCTGGCGCAATACCAGGCCTTTTTAACGGCGCAAAGCAAAATGCCGCCAGAAATTGCCGAAACCGAAGTGTTTCAGGAATACAAAAAAGCATTCGACAAGAAAAAGCTGCCCAAAAGTGCCGATATGGAAAAAGCATGGCTCGATTTCGCTAAAGAGATTGAAGCCGACAAACTGCGCCATTTCATGCTCGCCGCCAACAATCCGCAAAACGTGCTGGTAGTGAAAATGCCGGCCGAAACCAAAGAGAAAAAAGCCTTTTTGGGTTATGAATGGAGCGCAGCAAAGGGCAATGAAGGCATCAAGTATCTGAGCGGGCAGGCTGAAACGGGCGAAGAAGGGCTGCAAAATTTACAGGGCATCAACAAAATCCAAACCCCGCTCTTCAACCCGCAAAACCTGTTCGACGAAACCAAACTCAACAGCCTGATACGGCAAAATTTTTCAGGTAGCCTGCAAAACATACCCGAACACTTGGCAAAATTTGCCGCACTGCTGCCGCTGACAGAAATGCTGGATTTCGAACGTGCGGATTTTGATAAAGCTATTCGGACAAGTGCACAGAAAAAAGTTGAGATTGTGAGCAAATATACATTAGTAAGGCTGGGGAGCATTGCAAACGTTTCAAGTGGGAATAGCGCACCTCAAGAAAGACATTTATACACAGATGGCAAGTATCCATTCTTCAGAACATCAGATGTCGGCAAAGTCCATTTATCTAAAAACTTAATAGAAGTTTCAGACTATTTAAATGAAAAGGGGATTGAAAATTTGAAGAAATTCCCTAAAGGAACTATTTTAATGCCAAAATCTGGTGCTTCAACATATCTAAACCATAGGGTAATTATGGGATGTGATGGCTATGTTGTTTCTCATTTGGCAACAATTATTGCTGATAATAATCAAATTTTAACTGAGTTCTTATATGAAATTCTGACATTGATAAAGGCGCAAGATATAAAAGCAAATTCTGGCTACCCTTCGTTAAATGAAAACGATATAAATAATATTAAAATCCCGCTTCCACCCTTGGATATCCAACAAAAAATTGTGGAAGAATGCCAAAAAATCGATGACGAATTTAACCATACCCGTATGAAAATCGAAGAATACCGAGCCAAGATTGCAAACATATTCAATGACTTGGAAGTGATTCAGGCGGGGGGGGTAAAATGGTTTAAAATCAATGAATTATCTAGTATTAATCCATCAAAATCAGAAATCAGATCTTTGGCGGACAGCTTAACAGTTTCTTTTGTGGAAATGGCTTCAGTCAGCAATCATGGATTTATCGAACACAAAACGGAAAAGCCGTTAAGCGAACTACGCAAGGGCTCTTATACTTATTTCAGAGAGAACGATGTCATCATTGCCAAAATAACACCATGTATGGAAAACGGAAAATGTGCTTTGGTAACAGGGTTATCAAACGGTATCGGTATGGGAAGTTCGGAGTTTCATGTTTTCAGAGCTGATCAAACCCAAATTCTGCCAGCTTTCTTGTTTTATGCCTTAAACCGTAAACAAATCCGTCAGGCTGCCGAAAAACAAATGACAGGTTCAAGCGGACACCGCCGAGTGCCTGCCTCATTTTATGAAGATTTGCAGATTCCCGTTCCCAACCTGGAAACCCAAAAATCCATCATCACCCAAATTGACGGATACGAAGCCGAAATCGCCGCCTGCGAGCAAAAAATCCAATCCCTGCCCGCGCAAAAGCAGGCAGTGTTGGCGAAGTATCTAAATTAGAACAAGGATATATCCATTCATTCTTTTTCAGGCAGCCTGGAAAAGCAGCCTGCACCCCATTCACTCAAGGAACTTTATGAACATCACCCAAATCCTCTCCCAAGAACTCTCCGCTACCGCCGCGCAAATCACCGCCGCCGTCGAGCTTTTGGACGGCGGCGCGACCGTACCGTTTATCGCCCGCTACCGCAAGGAGGCCACGGGCGGGCTGGACGATACGCAGCTGCGCCAGCTTGCCGAGCGGCTGCAATATCTGCGCGAGTTGGAAGAGCGCAAAGCCGTTGTTTTAAAAAGCATTGAAGAGCAAGGCAAGCTTTCAGACGACCTCAGGGCGCAAATCGAAGCCGCCGACAACAAAACCGCGCTGGAAGACCTGTATCTGCCCTACAAGCCCAAACGCCGCACCAAGGCGCAAATCGCGCGCGAACACGGTTTGCAGCCGCTGGCGGATATGTTGCTTGCCGAGCAGCCACAGGACGTGGAAGCCGCCGCGCAGGGCTACCTGAACGAAAACGTCCCCGACGCCAAAGCCGCGCTGGACGGCGCGCGCGCGATTCTGATGGAACAGTTTGCCGAAGACGCGGAACTCATCGGCACGCTGCGCGACAAGCTGTGGAACGAAGCCGAAATCCACGCGCAAGTCGTTGAAGGCAAAGAAACCGAAGGCGAAAAATTCAGCGATTATTTCGACCACCGCGAACCCGTCCGCGCCATGCCCAGCCACCGCGCACTGGCGGTTTTGCGCGGCCGCAACGAAGGCGTGTTGAACATCGCACTCAAATACCAGCCCGACGACACGCCGATTACGCAGCAAAGCGAATACGAGCAAATCATCGCCCGCCGTTTCAAGGTTTCAGACGGCCACAAATGGCTGCGCGACACCGTGCGCCTGACTTGGCGCGCGAAAATCTTTTTGTCGCTGGAACTCGAAGCCTTAGGCCGTCTGAAAGAAGCCGCCGATACCGATGCGATTACCGTGTTCGCCCGCAATCTCAAAGCCTTACTGCTCGCCGCGCCCGCCGGACGACTGACTACTTTGGGCCTAGACCCCGGCTACCGCAACGGCGTGAAATGTGCCGTGGTGGACGACACAGGCAAGCTGCTGGATACCGTTATTGTCTATTTGCATCAAGAAAACAATATGTTGGCAACGCTGTCGCGCCTGATTAAACAACACGGCGTAAAACTCATCGCCATCGGCAACGGCACCGCCAGCCGCGAAACCGACAAAATCGCGGGTGAACTGGTGCGCGGAATGCCGGAAATGGGGCTGCACAAAATCGTCGTTTCCGAAGCCGGCGCATCGATTTATTCCGCGTCCGAACTGGCGGCGCGCGAGTTTCCCGACTTGGACGTTTCCCTGCGCGGCGCGGTGTCCATCGCCCGCAGGCTGCAAGACCCGCTCGCCGAGCTGGTCAAAATCGACCCCAAATCCATCGGCGTGGGGCAGTATCAGCACGACGTGAACCAAAGCCAGCTCGCCAAATCGCTGGACGCGGTGGTCGAAGACTGCGTGAACGCCGTCGGCGTGGACGTGAACACCGCCTCCGCCCCCTTTTGGCGCGGATTTCCGGTTTGAATCAAACCCTTGCCCAAAACATCGTCGCCTACCGCGATGAAAACGGCGCGTTCGACAGCCGCAAAAAATTGCTGAAAGTGCCGCGTTTGGGCGAAAAAACCTTCGAGCAGGCGGCGGGCTTTTTGCGGATTAACGGCGGCAAAGAGCCGCTGGACGCGAGTGCCGTCCACCCCGAAGCCTACCCCGTTGTCGCCAAAATGCTGGCGCAACAAGGCATTACCGCCGCCGAACTCATCGGCAACCGCGAGCGCGTGAAGCAAATCAAAGCATCCGACTTCACCGACGAACGCTTCGGCCTGCCGACCATTCTGGACATCCTGTCCGAGCTGGAAAAACCCGGCCGCGACTAGCGCGGCGAGTTTCAGACGGCCTCCTTCGCCGAAGGCATCCACGAAATCAGCGACTTGCAAGTCGGCATGATACTCGAAGGCGTGGTTTCCAACGTCGCCAACTTCGGCGCATTCGTAGACATCGGCGTCCATCAAGACGGCTTGGTGCACATCTCCGCCCTGTCCAATAAATTCGTCCAAGACCCGCGTGAAGTGGTGAAAGCCGGCGACGTGGTGAAAGTTAAAGTGCTGGAAGTCGATGCCGCACGCAAACGCATCGCGCTGACCATGCGCTTGGATGACGAAGCCGGTGTGGAAAAACGCGGGCGCAGGCTACCTGAAACCGAAAAACGCGGCACCAACAGCCGTTCCGGCAAACCGCCGCGCGAAAAGCAGCCTGCAAATTCGGCGATGGCGGATGCGTTGGCGAAGTTGAAGCGGTAAACTCAAACAGTGCAGGCTGCTTTTTCAGGCCGTCTGCAAGCCAACGGGCAATATTTTTAAAAGATGGAAAAACATGACCTATCACGAACTCGCGCTGTATGCGTTGCAGCAGTTGGCACGCCCAGCCGGCGCATCAGAAATTTGGGATTTTATCGAACAAAACCGGCTTTACGCCGAACTGGACGGCTACAACCCAGAACAAGGTTTGGCTTCCATCGGCAAAACGCCGTGGGCAACCGTGGGTGCGGCGTTATATGTGGAAGCAAAAAAGCCCGACGGCAAAATCACGTCGCAGGGTAGCCGACCCAAGCTATTCTCCCTGCGGCAGGATATTTCTCACATATCAGGCAGCCTGAAAGCTTTGCCGCTGCCCGAAAACGCCGCCGCCCTGCCGCCTGCCGCCCAAACACAAAAAGCCCGATTCCACGAGCGCGACCTGCATCCGCTGCTGTGCAAGTTTCTGGCGGAGCATCCCGTCTTTGCCGCACAGTCGCGCACCATATTCCACGAAAAAAGCGGCAAAAACCAAAAAGGCGCGGACAAATGGCTCTATCCCGATATGGTGGGCGTACAGTTCGAATATGCCGATTACGAACATGGCAGCCTGCAAGCCTGGATGCGGAAGTTTGACCGCCTGCCGATTAAGATTTTCTCGTTCGAACTCAAAAAATATTTGGATTTCGGCAATTATAAAGAATACTTTTTCCAAGCAGTCAGCAATTCCAGCTGGGCGAACGAAGGCTATTTGGTAGCATTATCCGTGCCGCAGGATGGCGAGTTCCGCGAAGCCTTGCAGAAACTCAGCCAAAGTTTCGGCATCGGCATCATTTTGCTGGACGCAGCCAACCTCAGCCAAAGCGAAATCCTGTCGCCCGCACAGTATAAAAAGCAAATGGATTATGCGGTGATGTATGAATTGGCCGAAAAAAACCGCGATTTTTCCCAGTTCCTGACAACCATCACCGAATACGACCACAAGAACCCTCACCGTTATTTGAGCGAGTTTGATAAAGTACTGGATGATGATGCTATGGCAACATATCTGTTATCAAAAGGGATTTTGTCGGATGGGGAAGACGGAACTATCTAGTGGTGCATAATCACGCTCTCTGTGAAGGCGGATGCGTTGGCGAAGTTGAAATGGTAAGGTGTGTATCAAACAAGAGCGGCAAATTGCTTTGCTGCTCTTGTTTTCAATCCGGCTCCAGATGAACCAATGAAAGACGCTGCCAAAAACGGAAGCGCTACCTTCCACTATCGCGGAGATTTACCCAAGCTGCCGCACAGGCTACCTGAAACCCATCAGCCAACCTTGGCGAAACCCCTGCTTCGTGCCACAATCCATGCCGTCCCCACCCTCAAGCCCCCATCATGACTCCGATTCTCGCCTTCGATATCGAAACCGTTCCCGATGCCAACGGCATCCGCCTGCTGCACGGTCTGCCGGCCGACACGCCCACTGCCGATGTGGTGGCTTGGGCGCAGCAGCAGCGCCGCGCCACGCACAATGGCAGCGATTTCATGCCCTATCATTTGCAGCAGGTGGTGGCCATTTCCTGCTGTATGCGCTGGGGCAGCGACAAAATCCATGTGGGCACCATCGGCGAAATCGGCGACAGCGAAGAAACCATCATCGCTAAATTTTTTGAGCTGATCGAAAATCATACCCCGCAGTTGGTGAGCTGGAACGGCGGCGGCTTCGACCTACCCGTGCTGCACTACCGCGCCCTGATCCACGGTCTCTCCGCCGCCCGCTATTGGGACACCGGCGAGGGCGATTTCGGCGACAGCCGCGACTTCAAGTGGAACAACTACATCAACCGCTACCACAACCGCCATTGCGACCTGATGGATCTGCTCGCCCTCTACCAGCCCCGCGCCAGCGTGCCTTTAGACGACATGGCCAAGCTGTGCGGCTTCCCCGGCAAGCTGGGCATGGACGGCAGCAAGGTGTGGCAGGCCTTCCACGAAGGCCGCCTGCGCGAAATCCGCAACTACTGCGAAACCGACGCTGCCAACACCTATCTTATGTTCCAACGCTTCCGTTTGATGAGCGGTGCAGCCGATGCCGACGAATACGAAATGGAAATCCGGCGGCTCAAAGGCTACCTGAAAATCCAAGAAGACAAAGTGCATTGGCAGGAGTTCCTGGCCGCATGGCGTTAAGACGCAAACCAAAAGGCTACCTGAATTTCAGGTAGCCTTTATCAAATGATTCCGCAATACACCACAACAGGCCGGCCATTCATGCCAAGCAAAACCACCAGCCTCACCAATCCTTCACGTCCCAAACATGGATTTCCTCCTTGAACTCCTGCTCCGCCTCGTCTTCCTCCCCATAGAGGCGCTGTTTGAGTGGATACTGGAAAACACATTCAGCCGACACCCGAAGCTCGCCTTCGGGCTCCTCTGCCTGTTTACGCCGCTGTGCTTTGCCCTCAGCCGGTGGCACTTCGGCACGCTGGTTTGGTATGCCTGGCTGCTTGCACCGATAGCGGCCATGTTCCTGGCTCTGCCCGTTATCGGCTTGTGGCATGCCGTCAGCTATGTTCGGTTGCGGCACACTCCGCCCGTCACCATCCCGAAAGCTGGCAAACGTCGGAAACGCTGAGCCCAACCGATGCTGTGTCTGCTTAGAACAACAGCAAATGGCTTTCAAGAGGCTACCTGAAAGCGTAAGCTGCAAAAAGCTCAACCGCCGTGCAACGAAGTTTCAACGAAACTGCAATTTCAGCCTCACTTTCAGGTAGCCTTTAAAACATCCTACGTTCAGCCGCTGCTATAATGCGGCATCTTTCCAACCTATACCGAAGCAAAACCATGGGAAATCCCGTTCCAATCAAAAAAGCCGTCTTCCCCGTGGCCGGGATGGGCACGCGCTTTCTGCCCGCCACCAAGGCCAGCCCCAAAGAAATGCTGCCGATTGTGGATAAGCCGCTGATTCAATACGCAGTGGAAGAGGCCGTGGCCGCCGGCTGCACCGAATTGGTGTTCGTTACCGGCCGCAACAAACGCAGCATCGAAGACCATTTCGACAAAGCCTACGAGCTGGAAACCGAGCTGGAGCAACGCCAAAAAACCGCGCTGCTCTCGCATGTGCGCGATATTTTGCCGCCCGACGTTACCTGCCTGTATATCCGCCAGACCGAAGCCTTGGGCTTGGGGCATGCCGTGCTGTGTGCCCGCGCGGCGGTGGGCAACGAACCTTTCGCCGTGATTCTGGCCGACGATTTAATCGACGCGCCGCAGGGCGCGATTGCGCAGATGGCCGAGGTGTACCGCCAAACCGGCAACAGCGTGCTGGGCGTGGAAACCGTTGCACCCTCGCAAACCGGCTCCTACGGCATCGTGGAAGTGTCGCCGTGGCAGCAATATCAGCGTATCCAAAGCATTGTGGAAAAACCGAAGCCGGAAGAAGCGCCGTCTACCCTGGCCGTGGTGGGGCGCTACATCCTCACGCCGCGCATTTTCTCCCTGCTGCAAACCGTAGGGCGCGGGGCGGGCGGCGAAATCCAGCTCACCGACGGCATCGCCAAGCTGTTGGAACACGAACCGGTGCTGGCACACGCTTTTGCGGGCAAACGCTACGACTGCGGCAGCAAGCTGGGCTACCTGGAAGCCACGCTGGCCTACGGGCTGAAACACCCGGAAACGGCGGAAGCGTTCCGCACGCTATTGCAGGAATACAGTCAGGCAAAAGTGTAGCAATCCGCCCATTCTGTATCTCAGGCTACCTGAAGCGCTGCTTTCAGGTAGCCTGTTTTTGCATGCAGCACAAATTGGTTTGGTATAATTGCGCCGTTTGTTCGGCTGCAGCATGAATTGCTGCGGCCGCCGTATTCAACATTTTGTTTGTAAAGATTTTCATCATGGCCGGTTCTTCTGCCTCGCTGCGTTTGAAAAGCGTCAACTTCCTCGGTATGGCCTTGTTGTTCAGCGTGTCCTGCTATTTCATCTATTGGGGGCTGGGCTATATACAACATAACCATTCCGCGCTGTTTATTCTCGCGGCACTGTTCGGCATCTTTATGGCGTTCAATATCGGCGGCAACGATGTGGCCAACTCCTTTGGCACTTCGGTGGGCGCAGGCACGCTGAGCATCCCGCAGGCGCTGGCCGTGGCGGCGGTGTTTGAAGTGAGCGGCGCGATACTGGTTGGCGGCGGCGTTACCGATACCATCCGCAACGGCATCGTGGATTTGAGCAGCATGACACTGGAATCTGTGCAATTTGTCCATATTATGATGGCTGCACTGGCCGCCGCCTCGTTGTGGCTGCTGTTTGCCTCGCAAAAAGGCCTACCAGTGTCCACCACGCATTCCATCATCGGCGGCATCGTGGGAGCAGCGATGGTTTTGGGCTTTTACAACAACGGTTTGGCCGGTTTGAACATGGTGCGCTGGGAAAAAATCGGCGAAATCGCTATTTCCTGGGTACTCTCGCCACTCTTGGGCGGGGTAACTTCCTATTTGGTGTTTAAAAACATTAAAACCTATATCCTGGGCTACAACGTGGCCTCCAGCCGCCATGTGCAGCGCCTGCGCAAGCAAAAATTGGCCTACAAAAAGGAACACAAAACACGCTTCGAGCAGATGAGCGAATTGCAGCAGATGGCCTACACCGCCACCATCGTGCGCGATGCCCAGCTTTACAACGAAGGCAACTACCAGCCCGAAGAGCTGGTGTCCGACTACTATCGTGGCCTGCACGAAATCGACTGCCGCAAAGACGAAATCAACGCCTTCCGTGCCCTGCGCCTGTGGGTGCCGCTGGTGGGTGCAGTGGGCGGCATGGTGATGGCGGCGATGCTGCTGTTTAAAGGCCTAAAACACCTCAATTTAGGCTTGGGTACGCTGGATAACCTGCTGATTGTCGGCATGGTTGGCGCGGTATTGTGGATGGGCACGTTTGCCTACGCCCGCACCCTGAAAACTGGTGCCAATCTCGACCGCGCCACCTTCATCATGTTCAGCTGGCTGCAAGTGTTTACTGCCTGCTGCTTTGCCTTCAGCCACGGTTCGAACGACATCGCCAACGCCATCGGTCCGTTTGCCGCCATCATGGACGTGCTGCGCAGCGGCACCATCGGCAGCAGCGGCGACATTCCGCCAATTACCATGCTCACCTTTGGTGTATCGCTGGTGGTAGGGCTGTGGTTTATCGGGCGGGAAGTGATTGCCACCGTGGGCGAAAACTTGGCCAAAATGCACCCCTCTTCCGGCTTCGTGGCCGAGCTCTCCGCCGCCACCGTTGTGATGCTGGCCTCCGCGCTGGGGCTGCCCGTATCCAGCACCCACATCCTCGTTGGCGCCGTGCTCGGCATTGGGCTGGTAAACCGCAATGCCAACTGGCGGCTGATGAAGCCGATCGCCTTGGCTTGGGTAATCACCGTGCCGGCCGCCGGCCTGCTGGCATCGATTTGCTTTATTGTGCTAAATGCGGTTTTCTGATTAAAGGCTACCTGAAAAACAGCTTCTATAAGCTTCAGGTAACTTTATTAGTTGTGCTAGGCTACCTGAAAGCGTCAGCCTCAACAGAGTAGAAACATAGCGTAGCAGCGTTTCTGCGAAGCTAAAACTTAATTGGGAAACATCCGCAACCTGCCAGCTATCTTACCGACATCTCTCCGGGAAGAAGGGATAGCCACGCCTGCAGACGAATTTGCCAAAAATCTCTATCTGAGAAAGCTGAAATTTCTCAAATCTTGTTTTGAACAACAGCCGGCCTACCTCCCAGCACTGTAAATACCAAAATAAAAACCCTGCTGCTTAACGATAGCCAAACCGAACAGCTTAAAGAAACAATCAACACCCTGCTGGATGATGTGTTCTACACCATATCGTTAGGATTGGATGGCGAATGTGCGATAGGAAACATTCAACAAACTTATAAAATTTATGACACACAAGACTGCCTCATTTCCGATTGCGGCGAACTGGAAATAAGTACAGGCGATTATTTCAATGACCGTAAATACGAGAAAGAGATAAAACGAATCAGGGGAATAACAGAATGATCTTTAGGCATTCCCTTGAAGATTGGCTTTTGGGCTGCCGGAAGTTCTCAGGTAGCCTTCTAGATGATAAAGAGGCTACCTGAAAAATAAACAGCCTCTTTGTGCAAAACGCAAAACAGGCTATGGCATTTCCTACCATAGCCTGCTTGCCTTATTGACCTCGAATTAAGCGTTGCCAGCAGCCGGAGCATTGGCAGCGGCTTGTTGCTGTTCGTACATGGCTTCGAAGTTGATCGGCATCAATACCACGGGCGGGAAGCCGGCACGGGTGATGCAGGAAGACACAGCTTCGCGGGCATAGGGGTAGAGGATGTTCGGGCAGGCAATGCCGAGCAATACTTTCACATCTTGCTCCGGAATGTTTGCCAAACGGAAAATGCCGCTCTGTGCCACTTCGTTCAGGAACAATACTTTGCCATCAGGCAACTTGGCGGTGACGGTGACGGTAACGGTTACTTCGTGGTGTTCTTCTTCCAGTTTCTTAGAATCGGTGTGTACTTGGATTTCCACGTTCGGAGCATCCTGGCTGAGGAATACTTCCGGTGCGTGCGGCACTTCCAAAGACAAATCTTTTACATACAGTCTTTCTACATTGAAAATCGGTTGCTGTTGTTCTTGTTCGCTCATGGTTTACTCCTGAGAAAGGGGTGAAAAAATCAAAATGGAGATATGGCGGATTGATCCGCTATAAACTTTATTAGGCTACCTGAAAATGCTCTACTTTGCCAGCTTTTCCTTGTGGGATAAGGTATTCGGCAGCTTTCCCGTTGCATTTGCCGATTATTGGGTGGGTACGGTTTGAACGTTATCCAATCTATCGGCATCATGCACAATCCGGCGCACCATGGCGTCCATATCGGGCAGATAGCCGCCGGAACGGTGGCTGTTAATAATCACCACCACGGCCAGCCTGCGTCCATTGGGCGGCAACCAGTAGCCAGCCAGTGCACGCACGTCGCGCAGCGTACCTGTTTTCATGCGCAGCGAGCGGCCGAGCTGGCGAAAGCGGCCACGCAGGGTGCCATCGGTACCGGCAATCGGCAGGGTGTGGATGAAGGTATCGCGGAAAGAGGAGCGGTAGGCTTGAAACAACATGCTGCCGAGAAAACGGGCGGTAAGCCGCTCGCGGCGGGAGAGGCCGGAGCCGTTTTCCAACACCAGCGCTTCATCATCCAATCCGACCGAAACCAACTGCCGCCGCACGGCAGCCTCGGCATTCTGCACGCTGTGTGGTCCGCTTGCCTGGTGGCCAAGCGTGAGAAAAACGCTGCGTGCAATCAGATTGTTGGAATGTTTGTTCATATTGGTCAGCACTTCGCCTAACGGTTTGGAAAAGTGCGTGGCCAAGATGCGGCTGTTGCTAGGGGCAGCTCCCCGACCAAAACCATAGAGACCACCTAAGCCCTGGGCAAGCCAATAGCCGCGAAAACTTTCTTCGGCAAAGCGAGGGGCATCGAACAAATTGATGAACATTTTCTCGCCCAAACATGCAGCAGGCAGGCGACCGCGGAATACCAACACGCCGTTTTCAAATTTGGCGGAAACATGATTGGAAAGTTTGCCGCAGCGGCCATCGGTTTCGGTAAGTTGGCTGAGGTCGGTTTGGATGCCGTAGAGTGGCGGATTGAGTAAAAAAGCAGGCTGCCCTGCTGCATTACGGGCGGCAGTAATCCAAAGGGCTTTGTAGGCAATCATATGGGGATCAGGCGGCACAACGAAGCTTTCATCTGCATCGTTTTCAAAACCTTCTGCACTAGTAAGTCCACCCCAAACGCGCCGATCCAACACCACTTTACCATTTAACGACACAATGCCCTGCCGCACCAACTGCTGCTGCATATCCACTAGATCTGGCTGATCGAAAGCAGGGTCACCGCTGCCCACCCAATATAAATCGCCTTGCAGTGCGCCATTAGCTACTGTGCCGCTGCTGCGCCATTGGGTTTGCCAGCGGTAATCACCGCCCAATCCACGCAAGGCGGCGAAGGTGGTTACCAATTTCATGGTGGAGGCGGGATTCATAGAAACATCGACTCGATGTGCAAACAACACTTCACCGCTGTCGAGGTCTTGCACATAAACGGCAGCCTCTTCCGGCTGGATACGTCCGAAATCGATGGCAAAGGCTACCTGAAAATAAAAGGATAAAGCAAATGCCAACAGCAGGCGGAAGTGGTGTGTGCAGAGGAGTAGAAGTTTTTCCAGCATAATATTATTTTTAATAAAATATTTTCCAGCAGACAAATTTTGCTCCATCCCACCTGCATTAGCAATGGGAAATTGTTGGCAAGCAGCTATTTCTGCATTCCCCTAGTTACGAGTAATGCATATAAAAAACCGGACTTTGTATAAAGTCCGGTTTTCAGTATTAAATGCTAATTGGATAACGATTACTGAGCAGGTTGCTCAACCAAAGTACGGATGCGAACGTCTACACGACGATCCGGCTCGATACATGCAATCAGAGCACTGCGTTTGCGGGCAGCAGAAACACGACGACCCAAGTTGCGAACTTCTTGCTGACACTGCTCGGTCATCTTAGCTTGAGATTCACCCAAACCAACAGCAGAGATTTTCTCAGCCGGTACGCCACGGCCAACTAGGTACTCGCTAACAGTGTTAGCACGACGCTCAGACAGGCGTTGGTTGTAGGCATCGCTACCCATGAAGTCGGTGTTACCCTCAACACGTACAGATTGTACGTTGCTGCCGGTCAAGCGCTGAGCCAGCTCATCCAAAGTAGTGCGAGCCTCGGGACGCAGGTTGAATTTGTCAAAACCAAACAGGAAGTTGGATGACAAGGACACCAGTTCTTCACGTACTTGCGGTTCGGTAGGAGGAGCTTCTGGCTGACGGTCGCCACACTCTACCAGACCCAAGCGATCCACTTCAGCGTTCAAGAAGCTGTTTTCCCAGCATTCGTGAGCACCTTTAGGCTCATAGTTGGAACGAACTACTTCGCGAGACTGCTCGCTGATAGTGTAGCCATATTTTTCATTATTGAAGCTGCTGTCCGCCATGGCGGCACCGGAAGCAACCAAGGCCAAGAACAAAGCGCCTAATTTAAGCTGTTTGGTCATGTTATTCCCTCATCAAAAAGTTTGTTATGCGTAGACCTGGGAAGCTTTACAGCATACCGGTCTTCACAAAAATCACCATATACGGACCGCCCAGATACTGCGGTAATCCAAATATACTCGGGGTATCACTATAAAAAACCGTGCCCGAACTGTCAATAAGGAATTGGCTACCCGCCGCACGGGCGCCTCCGTTTCCTACGTACCCAATCATGCCCAAAATTACCCTTACTGTCAGCAGTATAATGGCAAAAGAAAGGGTTATTTCTCTGTAAGTTGTTAAAAAACAACAAATCCCATCGCAAATTACCAGCACATGGCAAAATAATGCTGGCAGGTCATGCCACCATCCAATCTTTATCGGTTTCAGGCGAAACCGGTGATTTCTGTGGCACTTCGTCGACCGGCTTGTCGCATAAATCCGACAAACACCACTTGGATGCATCATGAAACTGCGACAACCGCGCTATTTTCTAGAGATTACCGCTGCAATCTGAATATTCTGGAGGTGGTAGAAATTTTTTCACTTCCCAGCCGGTCATTTCCAAACAAATAAAGCTTTTAGAAGACGAGCTGGGCGAGCAGCTGTTTGTGCAGCACGGCAAGCGCATTGTGGCAGTTACGCTGCTGAGGCAGGCCGTACTAGGGATTGCCGAGCGCATCTTCCTCAAGATGCAGAGCATCCGCAGCATCGGCACTGAACTTGCCGAGCAGGATAGTGGCTAAATGATTGCCTATGCCTTAGGCACGGCATGTATTGCCACCGTTAGTGGCCGAGAGCTTAGCCGATTTCACCATCAATTCGGAGGGGATGCGCGTCATTCCAAGTTGCGTCACATCAGTGCGGGCTTGGAACCGCTGCGTATTGGTACCGCAGGGCACGCGCTAACGGGCAAAGTTGCATCAACCTAGTAAATTTGTCGTCGCACCGCTCATCGGTTACACCGATGCCGAACAGGATGCGGCATTGTAGCAACGCCTTTACCGACAGCAGGTTGGCTTTGCCACAGGTGGCACTTTCCAGCATGAATGCGGGCATGATTAAAACTTATGTGCGCACCGGTTGGGAGCTTCTAGCCGACACCGCCTACGACCTGCAGCGCGATGCCGATTTGGTTTGCCTGCCGGCAGACCATCTATTGTTGTGATGTGGTAGGATGGCTATCTGCGCAATTATGCCTGCGATTTTCATGCAGCTCTACCTACCCGGCCTCACCCACGGACGCATCAAGCAAGCACTATACAAACCGATTTACTTTGATGGTTGGCTGTTTACGTTTTAGCTTCATAGAAACTACGGACGCTTTGACGCTTTCATGCAGCCTGTCAGGCATACTGAAAGGCTACCTGAAAAATCGTTGCTTAGTCTGAAAGAGAAACAGATGACCGAAACCGAAGCTCACTTCATCATCGGCCGGGAAACCTTGGCGGTGAATCAGTTCAGCAAACATAGTCCAAAACTGGGAGAATAGGAGAACCGGTGATTCAACATTCAGCCTTGGGCAAACTAATTGAAAAAGCACGCCGGTAGCGCCCCTTAATTCTTAGAGCCGATTTGAGGCTACCTGAAAACGACGTCTTGGCAAAGCCAAGGCAAAGTTCCTGCGAAGCTAAAACATAAGCTTCACCAAAATTAAAACCGGATTCCTTTATAATTGCCCCGTCCTGCCCAATATTGATTTGCCGATGGATACCCTCTCCCCCGAATTCGTTTCCCCCCCCCAAACCACCCCCACTACGCCACCTGCCAAGAAACGCCCTGGCCTGCTGCGCCGTTGGTTTAAGCGCTTGGTGTGGAGCATCATCCTCTTCCTGCTGGGCTTCCACCTGCTGGTTTTCCTGCTCTTGGCCTATTGGAAAGGCCAGCCCGTGCACACCAGTGCCTTCATGCTGCGCCACAACCTCTCCACCTTTTCCCGCGTGCAACAAACTTGGGTGGACGACAGCCAAATCGCCCGCGTAGTGAAACAAGCCGCCATCGCCAGCGAAGATGCCCAATTCAGCAACCACGACGGCTTCGACTGGAACGGCATCGAACACGCCATGCGCCGCAACCAGCGCAGCGGCACAATCCGCGCCGGCGGCTCCACCATCAGCCAGCAGCTGGCCAAAAACCTATTCCTGTTTGCCGAGCGCTCTTACGTGCGCAAAGCCGAAGAAGCCGTGATTACCGTGATGATGGAAAGCATGTGGAGCAAAGAGCGCATCCTCACCGTGTATCTGAACGTGGCTGAATTCGGCGAAGGCATCTACGGCATCGAAGCCGCCGCCCAGCATTATTACCACAAGCCGGCATCCCGCCTGCGCGCCGGTGAAGCCGCTTCCCTCATTGCCATGCTGCCCAACCCCAAATACTTCCAACAACACCGCAACGACCGCCGCCTGCGCAACAAAACCCGCATCATCCTGCGCCGCAGGGGCAGCGCCGATTTGCCGCCAGACGCAGAGTAGTGGGTATCTATCAATCACAAAGGCTACCTGAAAACCCATTCCGTTTTTCAGGTAGCCTTTAAGCTGTGTAGCACGGCTTGTTGGGATGTTGCCGTGCCAAGCTGCCACAGTTTTCAGGTAGCCTGCCTTGGTAAATAGAGCAGTCGCTGTAAAGTGATGCAATTTGCTTTACAATCCCATCACAGGTAAAGTGATTCGGTCTGCAAAGAATTGGCGGCGGCAATCCTGCCCGGCCGCCAGCAACTAAAAGGAGTGGCAAAATGTATCAACGGATTTTCGTTCCGATAGACGACAGTAAAACCTCTCTCTACGCCCTGGAACAAACCTGCCGGTTGGCCAAGGCAACCGATGCCGTATTGGTGGCCGTGCACGTAGTGGATTTAACCGACCTCAAACGCGAAGCCAGCCGCCTGCCCAATTCCGAAGAGCTGTATGCGGCCGAAATGCAGGTGGCCGACCATGCCGAAGCCATCATGAAGCAGGCCGGCGTGAAATACGAAGTGGACACCCTGGAAAACGACGGCATGCGTATTTCAGACGTGTTGATTAAAGAGGCCGTACGCCAAGAGTGCGACCTCATCGCCATGGGCACCCACGGCTTCTCCGGCCTGCTGCATCTGTTGATGGGCTCCGTGGCCGAAGGCGTGCTGCGCCAAGCCACCATGCCCGTGCTGCTGTTCCGCCGCCCAGACAGCGAAGCCTAGCTTCAATATATTTTCAGGTAGCCTCCTGCCCGCGCAGAAAGGCTACCTGAAACATCATCTAATACTCCACAACCTTAACCCAAATGGAAAACGTCCTATGGCAATCCCCGCTTACAACGAAGAGATGAAGAAATTCATCCATGGCCTGCTCAACCACCTGGTGCAGAGCAAAGGCTCCGACCTGTTCATCACCGCCGACTTCCCCCCGGCCATGAAGCTCGACGGCAAGCTCACCCCGATTACCGACAAACCGCTCACCGCCGACCACACTGCCCTCATCGCCCGCGCCCTGATGGACGACAAACAGGCCGAAGAATTCGACAACACCAAAGAATGCAACTTCGCCATCAGCCTGGCCGGCGTGTCCCGCTTCCGCATCAACGCCATGGTGCAGCGCGGTGCCGCTGCCCTTGTTTGCCGCGTGATCACCAGCCAGATTCCCAAGTTCGACAACATGAACCTGCCGCCGATTTTGAAACAAGTAGTGATGGAAAAACGCGGCCTCGTGATTTTCGTGGGCGGCACCGGCTCCGGCAAATCCACCTCCCTGGCCGCCATGATCGACTACCGCAACGAAAACAGCCACGGCCACATCATCACCATCGAAGACCCGATCGAATTCGTGCACCCGCACAAAAACTGCATCATCACCCAGCGCGAAGTGGGCGTGGACACCGAAAACTGGTTTGCCGCCCTCAAAAACACCCTGCGCCAAGCCCCCGACGTCATCCTCATCGGCGAAATCCGCGACCGCGAAACCATGGACTACGCCCTGGCCTTCGCCGAAACCGGCCACCTCTGCATGGCCACCCTGCACGCCAACAACTCCAACCAAGCGCTCGACCGCATCATCAACTTCTTCCCCGAAGAGCGCCGCACCCAGCTGTTGACCGACCTCTCGCTCAACCTCAAAGGCTTCATTTCCCAGCGCCTCGTGCCCAAGCCCGACGGCAAAGGCCGCGTGGCCGCCGTGGAAGTGCTGCTCAACTCCCCGCTGATTGCCGAGCTGATTCTAAACGGCGACATCCACGGCGTGAAAGAAATCATGGCCCGTTCCCGCGACTTGGGCATGCAAACCTTCGACCAGTCCCTGTTCGACCTCTACGAAGCCGGCCACATCGCCTACGAAGACGCCCTGAAAAACGCCGACTCGGTAAACGACCTGCGACTCAATATCCAGCTCAACAGCAAACGCGGCCGCGATAACGAAAAATCCGGCATCGACAGCCTCGCCATCGTCGGCATGGAAGAAGCAGGCGAAGCCTAAGGCAGCAAAGGCTACTTGAAAACAGCAGTTCGAATGCTTGTACCCAACACGTAATCCACAACGAAGTTAAATAAGCAGCCAGGCTGCATAGGAAAAGGCTACCTGAGATTTTCAGGTAGCCTTTTCCTGCTCAACAACCAAGCTTTCAAAAAAGCGCTTTATCTAGAATTTAGCCCATACCCCTGTACCAAGGCTTCGGTTTGGTAGCGATAGAGGTAGGGCTCCAGCGTGCTCCGGGAATCTTGCGGTAGTCGGCCAGCCAGCGGACAATATCGTCCAGCTCGCCTACGCCAATAGAGCTCGGTGCGGTTGCAGGTGGATAAAATCACGGCTTCGTTGGCCGTGCGGCTGCCTACCAGCTCGCAATGCCTCAGACAGCGCGGCAGCAGCAAAAGCCAACCACTCGCGTATGCTCAACGGAGCGGTTTGGTGGTTCAAGCCGATGGCGGTAAGCTGCATGGCGGATTATCCCAAAAACCGAAACTGCGCTATTATAGCCAAACCGCACTGGATGGTGAATAAAATTTTTTAATAACTTCAAGATAGTAATGTTTGTCAGTTAGCAATTTTCAAAAAGGAGAAACAGATGGATTTGCACAATATCCGCGAAGACTACAGCAAACAGGAGCTTTCCAAGGCCGATTGCGCCAATACGCCGCTGCCGCAGTTTGAAAAATGGCTGAACGAGGCCATCCATTCTGCCGCTAAAGAGCCCACCGCCATGAGCGTGGCCACGGTGGACGAAGTCGGCCGGCCCAACAGCCGTATCCTGTTATTGAAAGAGGTAAACGACCGGGGCTTTGTGTTTTTCTCCAACTATCAAAGCCGCAAAGGCCGCGCGCTGGCGGCGCATCCGTTTGCCGCGCTCACCTTTTTCTGGCCGGAGCTGGAGCGGCAGGTGCGTGCCGAAGGGCGGGTGGAAAAACTGGACGCTAAATCTTCAGATGAATACTTCGCCAGCCGCCCCTACACCAGCCGCTTGGGCGCGTGGGCCAGCGAGCAGAGCAGCGTGATTGCCGGTAAAAGCATCATCGTGGCACGCGCAGCGGCTGAAGCCGTGAAACACCCCCTACACGTACCGCGCCCGCCGCACTGGGGCGGTTATCTGCTGATTCCCGACCGGGTGGAATTCTGGCAAGGCCGCCCCAGCCGCCTGCACGACCGTATCCAATATCGGCTGGAAGGCGATAAGTGGATTAAAGAGAGGCTTGCGCCTTAGTTTGGTTGTATAAATAAAGGCTACCTGAAAATGGGTTCACACTTTTCAGGTAACCTTATATTCTGAACTTCCGCCTAAAATTCCTGCGTACGCACTTAATGCAAAATATCAGCATAGCTGGCTTCGTTGATGAGAAAGACGGTGTGACAAGTACGTGCATTCGATTTCGTGCATAGTAACATCGTTATCAACAAAGAAGTTGATTTTTCAGATAGCCTGAAACAAAGCTAAAGCTTAGTTACCTAACCTCTCCCACTCCTTCAACAACCTTTTCACCGACACTGGATACGGTGTCTTCAATTCCTGCGCGAACAGCGACACTCTCAATTCTTCAATCATCCATTTAAACATGGCGAGGTCGTCTGAAACGGGTTGTCCTTGTTTTACCAAACCGTCGGTTTTTTCCTGCCACATTTGTTCCAATTCCTGTATGTCGGCTTCGCGGGCTGCGTCGCGGGCGGGGTTGCCGCTGTATTTTTCGAGGCGCAGGGTCATGGCTTTGAGGTAGATAGGGAGGCGCGGCCATTGTGCCCACGGGGTGCGGGTGGCGAAGCCGGCGGCGAGCAGGGTTTGCAGACGTTGGCGCAGAAGGTGGGTGAGCGGGCGTTTGCCGAGTTTGCCGTTTAGTTCGGCGTAGGCGGCGGCGGTTTCCTGCAAGTAGCGGCTGAGGGCTTCTTTGACGGCGGGCAGGCGGCTGCGGGCGCGTTTGATTTGTTCTTTGAAGGCTTTTTCGTTGCGCGGCAGCTCGTCTTCGCCGATAAAGGCGCGGTCGCAGACGGCTTGGGTGAGGTCGTCGCGCAGGGTGTCGGCGTTGATGTGTTTGAGCAGCATGGCGGCTTGGGTGAAGCCTTGGATGCCTTTGTTCAGGTCTTTAACTTGTTCTTTTAGTTGTAGTTTCATGAGTTCGATCACGCCTGATCTGTGGGCTTGTGCGGCGGCGGCAGATGTGTCGAACAGACGCAGGGCGATGCGGCCGTCTTTTTCTTTTTGCAGGCCGAGGTAGCCGGTGAGCTGTTGTTTGCCGCGGGCGAATTTGATGGATTCGGGCAGGGTGCCGATGTCCCATGCGGTAACGTTGTCGCGCTCGAATTCTTGGGTATTGTCGCGGAAGGTGGTGGCGGCGGCTTTGCCAAGTTGTTGTTGGATTTGGATTAAATCGCGCCCCATGGCTAATTCTTGCCCGCCGTCGTCGATGATGCGGAGATTGAAATAGCAGTGTTCGGGCAGTCTGAATGCGGCCCATTCTTCTTGGTTGATTTGCTCCAGTATGCGGATGTCGCCTGCGGTTTTGGCGATGGCTTGGGCGAGTTGGGGCAGGATGGGGGCGTTGCGGTCGGGGTTTTGGCTTAGGAATTGGGTGATGAATTCGGGCACGGGCACGCAGATGCGGCGGATTTGTTTGGGCAGTGCTTTGATTTTCAACTGGATTTTTTCGCGTATCATGCCGGGTACGAGCCATTCGAGGGCGGCGGGGCTGATGCGGTTGAGTACGGTGAGCGGCAGGGTGAGGGTAACGCCGTCGAGCGGGTGGTGCGGCTCGAAGCGGTAGCTGAGTTTGAATTTGCCGTCTGCGGTTTGCCAGTGTTTGGGGAATTGTTCTTCGGTGATGTGCGCGGCGGCGTGCTGCATGAGGTCGTCGCGGCTGAGGAACAGCAGGCGCGGGTTGTCGCGCTCGGCAGTTTTGAGCCAGGCTTGGAAGGTGCGGGTGTCGGCGAGGGGGAGGGGTTTCAGACGGCCTTTTGGGGGTGCAGGCTGCTTTTTGGGTTTGGGGTCGTCTGAAACGTTTTGTAGGGTGTGTGAACTCGGTTCACGCACGCGGTTGTCCGTATCTTTGGAATCCGCGTGCGTGGCTTGCGCCACACACCCTACGTTGTGCAGGCTGCCTGAAACCGTTGAAACTCCGGCACTCTGTTCCCTCTCCTGTGGGAGAGGGTTAGGGAGAGGGCTTGCTGCGGTTGCGGAAAACTCGGTTTGAGCGGCAACTGTTTTTCCCTCTCTCCGATCTTCCCTCGCGTAGGAGGGGGCGGTTTGCTGGGGATTTGTAGGATGCAGGCCGTCTGAAACCGCGTCCGCCGTATAAAAATCGGGCAGCCGTTCGTGATAAAACGCGAACAGGGCTTCATCATCGACCAGTACATCCTGCCGACGCGATTTGTGTTCCAACTCACTAATTTCTTTAATCAGCTTTTTGTTGTGGACAAAAAAGTCCGCTTTCAAATCGCATTCCTGCGCCACCAGCGCGCTGCGGATAAAGATTTCGCGCGCTTCTTTGGGGGCAATTTTACCGTAGGACACGGGGCGGCGCGGCAAGACGGTCAGGCCGTAGAGCGTAACCCGTTCGCTGGCGATGACTTCGCCGCGTTTTTGTTCCCAGTGCGGATCGAAATAGTGGTAGCGGACGAGGTGCGGCGCTTCCTGCTCGATCCATTCGGGCTGGATGGCAGCCACGTCGCGGGCATAAAGTTTCGTCGTTTCAACGAGTTCTGCCGCCATCACCCATTTGGGTTTGGCTTTGAACAGGGCGGAGGCGGGGAAAAGGTGGAAGCGGCTGCCGCGCGCGCCGGTGTAGTCGTTGCCGTCGGGCGATTTCATGCCGACGTTGGCGATGAGGCCGGTGAGCAGGGCGCGGTGGATTTGTTCGTAGCCCGCTTCTTTGGCGGCACGGATTTGGGCGCGGTGTTGTTTCTTATCCAGTTGTTTTTGTTTGAGTTTGGCGGATAGGTCTTGGTCGCCCGCATTTTCAGACGACGTCAGTTGCCTGACTTCGGGAGGTCGTCTGAAAGCGGCTTCCTTGGTGGTCAAACCCATTTCAATCGCGGTTTGGGCAAGCTGGTGATGCAGCTCGCGCCATTCGCGCATCCGCAGGTGCGACAGGAAATATTGGCGGCACCACTGCACCAACTGCTTGTTGGACAAGCCTTTATCACGCTCGCGCTGGAAGCTGTCCCAAATGTTCAGATAGGCAAGGAAATCGGACTGCTTGTCGGTAAAACGCTCGTGTGCCTTGGCGGCGGCATCGCGCGCCTCCAGCGGCCGCTCGCGCGGGTCTTGAATCGACAGCGCGGACGCAATCACCAGTATTTCCGCCATGCAGTCGTGCTTCTTCGCCGCCAACAAAATGCGCGCGATTTTCGGGTCGATGGGCAGACGCGCCATTTGTTCGCCGAGTTTGGTCAGTCCGTTGTGTTCATTAACCGCCCCCAATTCCAACAACACCTGAAAACCATCATTGATATACCGCTGGTCCGGTGCTTCGAGGAATGGGAATGCCGATACGTCGCCGAGTTTCAATGCTGCCATGCGCAGGATGACGGCAGCCAGGTTGCTGCGGACGATTTCGGGGTCGGTGAATTCGGTGCGGCTGTTGAAATCTTCTTCTGAAAACAGTCGGATACACACGCCTGCGGAGACGCGTCCGCAACGGCCGGAGCGTTGGCGGGCGGCGGCTTGGGAGATTTTTTCGACATGAAGCTGCTCCACTTTTGCCCGTGCGGAATAGCGTTTGACGCGCGCGAGGCCGGTGTCGATGACGTATTTGATGCCCGGCACGGTGAGCGAGGTTTCGGCCACGTTGGTTGCCAACACGATGCGGCGTTTTGCGCCGGAGGGGTGGAAGATTTTGTGCTGTTCGGCGTGCGACAGGCGTGCGAACAGGGGCAGGATTTCGTCGTTGCGGCGCAGCGTGGATTTGCGCAGGGCTTCGGTGGCTTCGCGGATTTCGCGTTCGCCCGGCAGGAACACCAGAATATCGCCTTCGCCGTGTCGCGCCAATTCGTCCGCCGCATCGACAATCGCGTCGGTCAGCTCCACTTCTGCGTCGTCTTCGTCTTTGCTGGTCAGCGGGCGGTAGAGGATTTCGACGGGATAGGTGCGCCCGCTCACTTCCAGAACGGGTGCGCCGTTGAAGTGTTGGGAGAAGCGTTCTGCGTCTATCGTTGCCGAGGTGATGATGACTTTTAAATCAGGGCGGCGCGGCAGGAGTTGTTTCAGGTAGCCCAGCAGGAAGTCGATGTTCAGGCTGCGTTCGTGCGCTTCGTCGATGATGATGGTGTCGTAGGCGGCGAGATAACGGTCGGTCTGCGTTTCCGCCAGCAGGATGCCGTCGGTCATCAGCTTGACGCAGGCATCGCGCGAGGTGTGGTCGGTAAAGCGCACCTTATAGCCGACCGCGCTGCCGATTTCCGATTTCAGCTCTTCGGCAATCCGCTCTGCCACTGAACGCGCAGCCAAACGGCGCGGCTGGGTATGCCCGATTAGCCCTGCCACCCCGCGCCCGAGTTCCAGACAAATCTTGGGCAACTGCGTGGTTTTGCCCGAACCGGTTTCGCCGCAAATAATCGTTACCTGATTTTCGGCAATGGCTTTTTTGATTTCCTCGAGCTTTTCGTGAACGGGCAGGGTGTTGTCGAATTCGGGTTTGGGCAGTTTGGACAGGCGTTGCAGATAGAGGCCGTGCGATTTTTGGTATTTTTCTTCAATTTTGGACAAGCCACCGTATTTGTTGGGATTTTTGAAGGCGGATTGCAGAAAGTGACGGTCTTTGGAGAGGATCTGGGAGAAATCTTGCTGCGGCATTTGGCTGGAGAAAGTTGAAAGAAAACAAAAGAAGTAATTATAGCAAAAAGCGCTTGGCTATTTGGCGGAAGGCTATGGCAAGAAAGGCTACCTGAAATTTTCAGGTAGCCTCTAATCTATTTATTCTAATAGATATTTTCTCAACTAAAGGCGTGATTTACCCCTGAGGCGGCAGCGGGGCACCGGCAGGATGTTTGTAGCGGTTGTAGGCGAAGAGATATTGCTCAGGGAAGCGGCGCACCCAGTTTTCCACATTACGGTTGATGATTTCGGCGTCGTGAACTTTGTCGCCGTTGAAGCTGCCGGCCACAGGCTCGATGTGCAGGGCGAAGCCGCGGTTTTCAGGTAGCCTGATACCGGCGAAAAACAGGGGGCGCACGTTTTTTACTTGCGCGAGACGTCCGGCCAGGGTCATGGTGTAGGCGGGGCGGCCGAAGAAAGGCGCCCATACGCCGTCGCCGTGTTCGTCGGGCACGTGGTCGGGCAAAACGATGGTGGCTTCGCCCTGGCGCAGGGCTTGGATGATTTGCTTCACGCCGTGCAGGTTGGTGGGGGCGGTGCGGCCTTTGTCGCGCACGCGGCCGGCCTGCATGATGTCGTCTAAAATTTTGATTTTCGGCGGCTTATACATGGCGGTGAGCGGGAAGGGCAGGCGGTGGCTGATGTAGCGGCCGGCGAGGTCGTAGTTGCCGATGTGGGGGGTGATGAGCAGCAGGCCTTCGCCGGCATCGAGGGCGGCCTGGATGTGTTCCCAGCCGTGGGTTTCCACGAATAGTGCGGCTACCTGCTCGGGGCTACGGAAAAAGGCCAGCGGCAGCTCGAGCGCGCCTTTGACGGTTTCGCGGAACACGATGCGGACGTGCGCGACATCGTTGGGCAGGCCAGCGGTATGCAGGTGGTTGCGGATACGTTCGCGGTCGGCGCGGGCGAAACAATAAAGCAGGCCGCCGGCGCAGTTGGCAATGAAGTGCAGCACGGAAAGCGGCAGTGCGGCCAGGGTGCGGAAGAGGAGGAAGACGAGGGTGCGCATGCAGATGGCTTGAAGATGGGTTAAGTAGTATTGTAATGGAAAAGGAGACGGACAAGCTAATAGCGGGGAGGCTACCTGAAAAATAAAACAGTTTTTCATTGCGTGGAAACTCATGCTTTTAGGTAGTCTTTTTACTCCACTTGCCTGTCGTGCGATGCAGGTTTAAACTCAAGCCGTTTTTCGCGCCGATGCGTTTGCCAAACGGTATCGGCTCTTGCTCCGGCTACATTTTCAGGTAGCCCCATCATTCCCAAAGGAGACCCCATGAATCCGCTTCATTCTTTGCAGCCGCAGGCTGTTTGGCAGTGGTTTGCCGATATTTGCACCATTCCGCACCCCACTTATCAGGAAGCCGCGCTGGCCGAAATGATTGTTGCCCGTGCCAAGGAAAAAGGCTTGGCGGTGCGGCAAGACGAAAAGGGCAATATTTATATCCGCAAACCAGCACACGGCGCGGGCATGGCCGATAAGCCTGGCGTAATTTTGCAGGGACATATCGATATGGTGGCACAAAAAACCCCCGATTCGCCGCATAATTTCGCCACCGACCCCATCCGGCCGCAAATTATCGACGGCTGGGTGCACGCCACGCAAACCACGCTGGGTGCGGATAACGGCCTCGGTTCGGCCATGGGCTTGGCCGTGGCTTTTGCCGACGATATCGAGCACCCGCCCTTGGAAGTGTTGCTCACGGTGGAAGAAGAAATCGGCATGGACGGTGCACGCCAAATGCGCGGCGACTTGCTGCAAGGCCGCTATTTGATCAACTTAGACACTGAAGAAACCGGTTGTGTGTATGTGGGCTGTGCCGGCGGGCGCGATGCCGATTTAAGCCTGCCTTTCGCCACCGATGCCGCCGAAGGGCAGCATGTGCGCATTACCGTGTCCGGCTTGCCGGGCGGGCATTCCGGCATCGATATTCACCGCGGCCACGGCAACGCCATCAAGGTATTGGCCGATCTTTTAGCGCGCCTGCCGGAAGAAAGCGGCTGGCGGCTGGCCGCCTTCCACAGCGGTGCGTTGCGTAACGTGATTCCTTCCGAGGCAGAAGCCGAAATCGTGCTGCCTCAGGCATTTGCTGGCGCACTGGCCGAACTGGCCGACACCGTGCGTGCCGAAACACAAAACGAATTGGGCAAATTTGCCGACAAACTGGCGATTCAGATAACCCCGCTCGGCCAGAGCGCGCAGGCCGCCAGTCCTGCCGACAGCCGCCGCATCGTTGATTTGCTCGCTGCCGTTCCCAGCGGCGTGCTCAAATGGAGCGAAGAGTTCGACGGCGTGGTGGACACTTCCAACTGCTTAAGCGTGGTGCACACGAAAGACGGTAAATTTACTGCTTCCATGCTGCTGCGTTCACTGCGCGAACGGCCGAAAGACGACTTCTGCCGTCTGCTCGGCTCAATCGCACGCCTCTCCGGTGCCACACTGCACACCGAGCAGGATTACACCGGCTGGGAGCCGCATATGTCGTCTGTATTGCTGCAGAAAACCATCGAATCCTTCGCCGCCATACGCGGGCAGCAGCCGCAAATCGAAGTGGTACATGCCGGCCTGGAATGTGGCCTGATGCAGAAACACCTGCCACACGCTGAAATGATTTCTTTTGGCCCCACCATCAAAGGCGCTCACTCGCCCAAAGAACGGGTGCAGATTGATACCGTGGAAGAGTGCTGGCGCATTTTGCTGGATTTGCTCAAACGGATTGCTTAACGAATTAAGCTAAGCATTGAAAATCCCTGCCGACCAGTGATTCTGGTCGGCATTTTTCATGCGAAATTATATTTTCCAGGGGAAATGCATGCCAAAAACGGGTTGGAAAGGGTTTTTAAACAGAGATAATTTAATATTATCTATAAAAATCAGTTGTATATGTGCTATTGGCTGAGTTATATTCCGACTCGGGCTGCCACAATGCTGCGGCGGCCGATTAAGTTAGAGCGGATTAAGTTCAGACTTCATCCGTGATAGGAAGTACAAAGGAATACCCGTGAGCACCAACCAAGAAACCCCGCATAGCCTGCAACGCAACCTGAAAAACCGCCACCTGCAACTCATCGCCATCGGCGGCGCCATCGGCACCGGCCTGTTTATGGGCTCGGGTAAAACCATCCATTTGGCCGGCCCTTCCGTTATCCTCACTTACATCATCATCGGCACTTTCCTGTTTTTCATCATGCGCGCCATGGGCGAGCTGCTGCTTTCCAACCTCGAATACAAATCCTTCACTGACTTCACCCACGACTTGCTCGGCCCGGCCGCCGGTTTTTTTGTGGGCTGGACCTATTGGTTCTGCTGGGTGGTGATCGGCATGGCCGATATCATCGCCATCACCGGCTACACCCAATTCTGGTGGCCGGATGTGCCGCTGTGGCTGCCCGGGCTTTTGTGTATCATCCTCATGGCTGGCATGAATTTGCTCACCGTAAAACTCTTTGGCGAAATGGAATTTTGGTTTGCCTTGGTAAAAATCGTGGCCATTGTTACCCTGATTGCCGTGGGCTGCTTTTTGGTAGCCAGCGGCTTTGTTGATCCCACTTCCGGCGAAAAAGCTTCGCTCAGCCACTTCTGGAATCATGGCGGTCTCTTCCCCAACGGCATCGGCGGCTTCTTCTCCGCCTTCCAGATTGCCGTGTTCGCCTTTGTGGGCATTGAGTTGGTGGGCACGGCTGCCGCCGAAACCAAAGACCCGGAAATCAACCTGCCCAAAGCCATCAACCGCATCCCCGTGCGCGTGATTATTTTCTACGTGCTGGCCTTGAGCGTGATTATGGTGGTAACGCCCTGGGACGAAATCGACCCCGCTAAGAGCCCGTTCGTGAATATGTTCACCCTTATCGGCATTCCGATTGCCGCCGGGCTGGTCAACCTCGTGGTGCTCACGTCCGCCCTTTCTTCCGCTAACGGCGGCATGTTCTCCACCGGCCGCATGCTCTACGGCCTCTCTGAAGCCGGCGTGGCTCCACGTATGTTCAGCCGCCTCAACCGCAACGGCGTGCCTGCCACCGGCCTGCTTTATTCCTGTCTCTACCTGATTGTGGCCGTATTTCTGCTGTATCAGGAGGGTGACATCATGGCTATGTTCACCGTGGTAACCACCCTCTCCAGCATCGGCTTCATTTTCGTGTGGGCGATTATCCTGCTAGCCTACCTCAAATATCGTAAAACCCGCCCGCATCTGCACGAAAAATCCATCTACAAACTGCCCGGCGGCACCGCCATAGTGTGGGTGTGCCTCGCCTTCCTCGCCTTCGTGCTGGTGCTGTTCTCGCGCGATGCCGACACCCGGCTGGGGCTGATGTGCATGCCCATCTGGTTTGTCGCCTGCACCGTGTTGTATTGGGTACTGTATGCGCGCAAACACAGCCGTGCCCCAACCCCACAGCAGTCGCAGCAATAGCAGTGGAGGAAATCAAGGCTACCTGAAAAGTGATTCATACCTTTCAGGTAGCCTTCCATATTTCAGGTAGCCTCATGTGCCTGCGCCTTATAGCTGGCCGATTTCATTTGAGGCTACCTGAAACCCTATAAACAAGACGCTCATCCCCGACAATCCACTCCCGCCCCGCTTCGTCTATAATCCCACCCCATTCCCATTCCGCAAAGGCTACCTGAAATGACCTTCCCCAAGCCCCTCATCCTCATCATTGCCGCGCTGCTGCTTGCCGCCTGCGGTGCCACTTTCGCGCCGCAGGATTTGCCGCATTTGGCGGCGGGCGAGAGCCGCCGTTTCAAGCTGGAGCGGCTGGATGAAACCGGCGCGGCGGAGCAGGTGTCGCTGTTGGTGGTGCAGGGCGAGGCGGGCGGGCAGTCGCGCTGGATTCAAACCGACGCGTTCGGTGCACCGCTAGCGCGGTTGCTGGCCACGCAGAGCGGCTGGCGGCGCGACGGTTTTGTGCCGCCGAACCATGCCGCGCAGGCGGTGTTCACGGCGATGTTCCCGCTATTGGAAAACGGTTTTTCAGACGGGCGGCCGCGCGAGTTGGAGGGCGGCGGGGCGAAATGGCGGCTGACACCTTTGGGAGAGAGCGATGAATAAGGCACGGGCATACCTCGGCCGGCCGGGTTTGGTGTCGGCTTTGGGCAGCGGTTTGGCGGAGCATTTGGATGGTTTGCTGAGGCCGTCTGAAAACAGCCCGCTCACGTTTTCCACTGAATGGGTGAAGGGCAAAAACCGTGCTTTCGGCGCGGTAAACCGCCCGTTGCGCCCGTTCCCCGACCATCTGCCCGCCGAACACCGCAGCCGCAACAATCAATTGCTGTGGGACGCTTTGGCTCAAATCGAGCCGCAGATTCAGGCAGCCCTAAGCCGCTACGGCGCGGACAGAATCGGCGTGGTCATCGGCACATCGGTGGGCGGTGCGGATGAAAATATCCCGCTGTTCCAACACGTTGCCAACGGCGGCGGCTGGGCGGACATTCCGTTCAAACAGCAGGCGCAACTGCTTTCCTCGCCCGCCGATTTTGCCGCGGCGGCGTACGGCCTGCGGGGCGCGTGTTACGGCGTGTCCACCGCCTGCACGTCCGGCGCGCGGGCGCTCATCAGCGCGGCGCGGTTGTTGCGATTGGGCGTGTGCGATGCCGTGTTGTGCGGCGGCGTGGACACGCTCTCGCCGCTCACCATCAACGGTTTCGCCTCGCTGGAAGTGCTGTCCGACGGCATTGCCAACCCGTTTTCGCGCAACCGCAACGGTATCAATATCGGCGAAGCCGCCGCCGTGTTCGTGATGACCCGCGAAGACGACGGCGACGCCCTGCCGCTCTTGGGCTACGGCGCCAGCAGCGACGCGCACCATATGTCTTCCCCCCGCCCCGACGGCCTCGGCGCGGCGCAGGCTTTTCAGGTAGCCTTAAACCACGCGGGTTTACCGCCCGAAAGCATCGGCTGGATTAATCTGCACGGCACCGGCACGCTGCTCAACGACGGCATGGAAAGCCGCGCCGTAGCCGAAGTGTTCGGCAGCCAAACCGCCGCCACTTCCACCAAACCACTCACCGGCCACACCCTCGGCGCGGCCGGCGCGCTCGAAGCCGCCTTCGTATGGGGCATCGCCAGCCGCCGCGACAACCCGGAAGGCAGCCTGCCGCCCCAACTGTGGGACGGCCAGGCCGACCCCGAACTGCCCTCAATCGCGCTCACCGTTTCAGGCAGCCGGTGGCCGCAAGGGCGGCGCATCGGCGCGAGTTCATCGTTTGCCTTCGGCGGCGGCAACAGCGTCCTCATCATCGGAGAAGATCATGCCCCAATGTCCGATTAAACAACCCGCCGCCCTCCTGCCGCACAGCGGCCGCATGGTGCTGCTGGACGAAGTTCTATCCTACGACAACAACAACCTGCACGCCGTCTGCACCATCCGGCCCGACTGCATCCTGCTCCCCGACGGCGCAAACGCCCTGCCCGGCTGGCTCGGCCTCGAAATCATGGCGCAAGGCGTGGGCGCATGGGCAGGCGCGCACGCGCTGGACGCCGGCCGCCCCGTGCAGCTCGGCTTCCTGCTCGGCACCCGCAAACTCCACTTCGCCCGCCCCGAAACCCCCGTCGGCACTGTGCTCGACGTGCAAATCACCCTGTCCTGGCAAGACAACGCCACCAACATGGGCGTGTTCGACTGCGCCCTCTCCTGCCGCACCCCGCCCCCCGGCTGCGACGACCTCACCCCCGGCACGCTGCTCCTCTCCGGCGCGCTCAACGTATTCAGCCCCACCAACCGCGAAGCTTTGGACGCGATTTTGGGCAGATAAGTTTCAGGTAGCCTTGAGGCCGTCTGAAAGGCTACCTGAAAACATGGTTTGCTACGAAGCTGCAACATGAATAAAGCAAAGCGGGCTTGAAGCCCGCTGCTGGCACTGCCGAATCCCGTTTTCAGACGGCCTCAAAACTCTCCCAGGCTACCTGAACCCATACTTGCCAACATGCCTACTCCACCCCCGAATCGGAGCGCGCCCATGGAAACGTATTTCTACAATAAAAACATCAACCTCATCGAAGTTTAGCCCGCATTTATCCGCACCGCCATGCGGCAGGCCAAGCGTTACCGTTGCGGCATTCGGATCTTGAGCCGACCGACGGTTGCCATCAACCCGACACCCGCACCGAAACACGCCGTGGTGGATTTTGCCAATTTGGCCGCCTATCCCGAACTGCCGTATCTCCAAATCGAACACGATCTTGAGTCGCCCGAATTCATCAATACAGATGCCCTATACCGCTTCGAGCAATTGGAAACCCTGGTAATCGGACAGCCAATCGACATCGACCTCTCCCAACTGCCCGCGCTCAAAGATTTAAGGATGGCCTACAACAAAAAAATCCGAAATATCGGGCAATGCACCCGCTTGGAGCGTTTATACCTATGGTCTTACAAAGGCAAAGACTTAACTGAATTCCAAAACCTGACACGGCTGAAAGATTTATTGCTGGTTCGCCCCTCCGTGTGCACATTAAACGGCATCGAAAACCTAACCGCCTTGGAAACAATCGACATCAGCTATGCCCGTAGCCTGAACGATGTATCTGCCCTGCATCGGCTGCAAGAAAAATACCAAGTCAAAAATATCGCGCTGCCCGAGAAATTCCATGACGAGGAGTTTTGGCAGCAATAGAAAGTAAAAAACGGCGGTATAGTGGATGTGGATGCCTGGGTTTTAGACGGCCTCAAGCCCGAAAAAGGCCGTCTGAAAGAAAATTCCAACAAAATTAAAATGAAATTTCAGCACAGCCCAATAAGGGCAAAATCTTTATCTATATGGGAACTCAAAAGTCCACACTAGAGACAGTTTGCTTGAATTTCATTGGGATTTTTGGTATACACGAAACGCAGTCCTATCATATTTTTACTGCAGTATCCAACCTTAAGTGAGGTATCCAAAATGCGTGTTTCTCAAAGTGCCCTTGTCGTTTTATCTGCTTTGGCCCTGCTGACTGCCTGCCAGAAAGAACCTGAGCCAACTCCGCCTCCTCAAGCGCAGGAGCAAGCCCCCAACCCTAATCCCGCTCCGCCTGCTCCTACTCCCACACCAGCATCTAACCCCAGCCTGATTCGCGAACCGGCCGCCCCGCAGCAACAGCAGGATCCTGCTGCACAGGCCATCCAGTCCAAACCGTTTGGTGAAGGCACGCTAGCTTTAACCAAAGTTAAAGTGGTCGGCCAGATTCTGAACGTGGAATTTATGTATATCCCGCCTAAAAATGAAAATGGCAGCTATAAATTTACTAATGAGCACTCCGGCAAAATCACCGATTTTGCCTACGTTGATGAATCTACTAGCAAACGCATCAGCCTGCTGCAAGATGAAAGCGGCAAATACATGACTGACCCTGCCACCGGCGTGAGCAATACAATAGGACTCACGGGCAATTCACCCAAAATCGTCGCGCTCAAATTCCCCGCCCCGCCCGAAACATCGCCCACCATCACCATCGATTTCCCGGGGGCCGGTTCGTTTGATTCGGTGCCGGTGAGCCGCTAATTTCCCACTTGGCAAAGTGCAGGCTGCTTTGCGCAGCCTGTACGCTGCCCCAATTAGAGGTGACTTTATGAAAAATTTGCGTTTACTTGCTTGTATTACAGCACTTGCCACCCTGTGTGCTTGTGGACAAGACCCCAAACCTGCTGAGCCACAAGCGCAGGCTTCTGCCGCCAGCACAACTGTCATGCCCCAAACCGCATCTGATGCATCCAATGCCTCGGCACCTGCTGCCGAGCAGGCATCCGCTGTTGCATCAGCATCGTCTACCCTTTCCGCACAGGGCAACAGCCTTTCTTCCCAAGGCAGCAACCTGTCAGCACAAGGCAGCGGTTTGAGCGCTACCGAAACAGGGTTTAATATTGAAATCAATTTGTCATCAGATGTGCTGTTTGATTTCGACAAAGCCGAACTCAAACCTGAAGCCGATGCCGATCTGCAAAAAGCTGCCGACATCATTCGTCAAAAAGGCCAAGGGGTGATTCTGATTACCGGCCATACCGACAGCAAAGGCTCCGATGCTTACAACCAACGCTTGTCTTTAGCTCGTGCACAGGCAGTAAAAAACTGGTTTGAAGCAAAAGGCTTGCAACAGAATTATCAGCTTGAAGGCCTCGGCGCCACACGCCCCATTGCGCCCAACACCCATCCAGACGGCAGCGACAACCCGGAAGGCCGTGCCCAAAACCGTCGTGTGGAGATTATTGTGAATAAAACCACGCAATTAGGGAATTAAGTTCCCCCCTGCTTTAAGCAATAAGAGGCCGTCTGAAAACAGCAAAATCTGTTTCAGACGGCCTTTTTGCAGCCTGCATTATTAAGGCTTATATCGGGTGTGGTAGCCTGGGTTTTCTTCGGGGCGCAATTGGTTGGGGAATTGACGGTCTGTGGTGATGTCCACAGCAGTTTGCTGAATTAGCTTATAAACTTCGTAGGGATTTTCCACATAACGCAAGGCATTTCTGGCACCAAAGCGGATGGTGCCCCGTTTGAACATGGCTTCCAACACGCCTACATACACCCGCAAATTCTGCACTTCAGGCAGCTCGGCACTGGCAATATCCAGCCCGATCAGCCCGGAAGTGAAATACAGGCGTTTATCGGTGAGCGCATAATCGATGCGGTACCAATTGAAAAAACGGTAAACCGGCGAAAAAATTGCGTACCACACCGGAGCCAGATGAAAAAGTATAAAAAAATTCACATGCGGGAACAAACCGTGCGATGCGGCATTAAATTTGCCTATAAAAAACAAGTCGAACAAGCCCCAGCACAGGGCGAACGGATAAATCAGCGGATTGCCCAATACGTATAAAAAAACGGTGCGGCTTGCCCTGCCATAAGATGTTTTCGTTCGGGTCGGTGAAGCGTTGAAGCATATTCCCTCCTGACGGGTAATGAAGCATGGGTATTGTATCATTCAATCAATACATTCAATTTCATACTATCTCACATTGCCTCACCAAAACTTCCGCCCGCATACAGAGGCCACCCCTCATTTAATCTCATTAACATCCACTCTTTCAGACGGCCCCAAGCCGCCACAGGCTACCTGAAAACAAAATTTCAATGCCATCCAAATATGAAACGGCAACGAAATGCCAAAACAGCCGCATAGCCATTCCGACAAATCCGGTTCGCAGGTACAATCCATGTGCTGCGCATCCAATCCAAATACATCCCAAACTTCAGCTTTGTGGAAACTTACCACGCTTTGCTTTCAGGTAGCCTCCTCTCAGCATAGGCCGCCTCCAACCCATATCAAAGGAACCCCATCATGACCCAAACCATCCTCATCACCGGCTCCACCCGCGGCATCGGCCGTGCGGCTGCTTTGGCCTTGGCGCAAGACGGCTTCGGCATTGTGGTGCACGGCCGCAGCCGCATGGCGGATGCCGAGGCGGTGGCGGAACAAATCCGTTCGTTAGGGCGGCAGGCACGGGTGCTGCAGTTTGACGTGGCCGACCGTGCCGAATGCCGCCGCGTGCTGGAAGCGGATATTGAAGAGCATGGCGCGTATTACGGCGTGGTGCTGAATGCAGGGCTGACGCGCGACAATGCCTTCCCCGCGCTGGAAGACGAAGATTGGGACCGCGTATTGCGCACCAATCTGGACGGCTTCTACAACGTGCTGCACCCGCTCATCATGCCGATGATCCGCCGCCGCGCGCCGGGGCGGATTGTGTGCATGGCCTCCGTGTCCGGCCTGATCGGCAACCGCGGGCAGGTGAACTACAGCGCGTCGAAGGCGGGGCTGATTGGCGCGGCCAAGGCTTTGGCGGTGGAGTTGGCCAAACGCAAGATTACGGTCAACTGCGTCGCCCCCGGCCTGATTGATACGGAAATTCTGGACGAAAACGTGCCGGTGGAGGAAATTTTGAAAGCCATTCCGGCGCAGCGCATGGGGCTGCCTGAAGAAGTGGCGCATGCCGTGCGCTTCTTGATGAGCGAACACGCCGCCTACATCACGCGGCAGGTGATTGCGGTAAACGGAGGATTGTGTTGATGGAAACCAAACGGGTGGTGATTACCGGCGTGGGCGCGGTGTGCGCCTTCGGCCGCGAGTGGCACGAAATCGAAGCCGCTTTCCGCGCAGGCAAAAACGCCGTGCGCCGCATGGAGGCGTGGGATGCCTTCCCCGAAATGGCCACCCGCCTCGGTGCACCGCTGCCCGCCTACGCACCGCCTGCACATTGGACGCGCAAACAGTTGCGCAGCATGGGCCCGCTGGCGCAATACTGCACCGACGCCGCCGAACAAGCGCTGAAGCAGGCAGGCTTGCTCGATGATCCCATTATCCGCAACGGCAGCATGGGCGTAGCCGCCGGTTCTTCCAGCGGCAGCACCGCCGACGTGCTCGACATCGGCCTGCTGCTCGCCCACCAGCCCAACAATTTCAACGCCAACACCTATGTGCGCATGATGCCGCACACCACCGCCGCCAACGTGGCCATCTTCTTCGGCCTCACCGGCCGCCTGATTCCCACCTCCAGCGCCTGCACCTCCGGCAGCCAAGGCATAGGCTACGCCTACGAAGCCATCAAATACGGCAAAATCCCCATGATGCTGGCCGGCGGCGCCGACCAGCTCTGCCCCTCCGAAGCCTACGTGTTCGACAGCCTCTACGCCGCCAGCCGCCGCAACCACGAGCCCGAACTTACCCCACGCCCATATGACACCGCGCGCGACGGCCTCGTGCTCGGCGAAGGCGGCTGCATGATGGTGCTGGAAGAATTAGAACACGCCCAAGCACGCGGCGCGCACATCATCGCCGAAATCGTCGGCTACGGCGCCAACTGCGACGGCAGCCACATCACCCGCCCCGAGATGCGCACCATGCAACGCTGCATGGAGCTAGCCCTCGAAGACGCCGCACTGCCGCCCTCTGCCGTCGGCTATGTCAGCGGCCACGGCACGGCCACCGAACAGGGCGACATTGCCGAAACCCAAGCCACTGCCGCCGTGTTCGGCCACGTTCCCATCAGCTCGCAAAAAAGCTACCTCGGCCACACCCTCGGCGCTTGCGGCTCGCTCGAATCCTGGTTTGCCATCGAAATGATGCGCAGCGGCTGGTTCGCCCCCACGCTGAACTTGGACAACATCGACCCCCGCTGCGGCGAAGCCGACTACCTTACCGGCTCCGGCCGCCGCATCGACACCGAATACGTGATGAACAACAACTTCGCCTTCGGCGGCGTGAATACGTCGCTGATCTTTAAGCGGTGGTAGCACGGTATTTGAGTCAAGAGGCTACCTGAAACGATTGTGCCTGAGCAGCTGTTTTCAGGTAGCTTTCCCCGCACAAGCCCTAATTTCCGTAAAACCCTGCCAACAAAGTCCCACCGGGGTAAGGATAGGTTAATCAGATGGCACAAACAGCGACAGTTTCCTAGAATAGCCGCATTTCCCAACAGCTGTCGGAAAGGGCAAGCAGAGCAAAATGAAAAAACCATTGAAATGGACGTTGTGGGCAGTGGCTGCGCTGACCATGGGTGCGGCTGGTTATGCCTTTTTGAATCCAAGCAAGCCGCCAACCACCTATCTCACCGAAGAAGTGAAACGTGCCGACGTGCGCCAAACCGTATCCGCCACCGGCGAAATCTCTGCTGCACAGCTGGTAGACGTGGGCGCCCAGGCTTCCGGCCAAATCAAGCACTTGTATGTGAAGCTCGGACAGCATGTGGAAAAAGGCGACCTCATCGCCGAAATCGACTCCACCACCCAGCTCAACACACTGAACACAAACAAGGCCAAGCTGGAAACCTATCAGGCACAGCTCGTATCTGCACGGGTGGCACTGCAAAACGCCGAGCGCAAATACCGCCGCGAGCAGGCCTTGTGGGCGGAAAATGCCACTTCCAAAGAAGAGCTGGAAAGCGCGCAGGGCTCGTATGCCGCCGCCAAGGCGCAGGTGGGCGAGCTGCAATCTTCTATCCGCCAAACCCGCATTGCCATCAACACGGCCGAAGCTGATTTGGGCTACACCCGCATCACCGCGCCGATTTCCGGCACGATGGTTTCAGTGAAAGTGGAAGAAGGGCAAACCGTGAATGCGGCGCAGAGCACACCCGCCATCGGCCAAGTGGCCGATTTGAGCCGCATGCTGAATAAAATGCAGATTGCCGAGGGCGACGTAACCCGCGTGAAAGCCGGCCAAACCCTGCTGTTCACCACCCTGGCCGACCCCAATAGCGAACGGGAATCCAAGTTGGAGAGCATTGATCCGGGCTTGACTACCATGTCGCAAGGCAGCTACACCACTAGCACCGACACTACCAACACCGCCATCTACTACTACGCCCGCGCCCTCGTACCGAACGAAGACGGCAAGCTTGCCATCGGCATGACCACGCAAAACAACATCGTGATCAGTGAAGCCAAAAACGTGCTCACTGTTCCTGCCACCGCCGTGAAGCAGCGCGGCAGCGAGCGCTATGTGCGCGTGTTGAAAGCGGAAAATCAGGTGGAAGAACGCACCATTACCGTGGGCATCAGCGATGGCACACTCACCGAAGTGAAATCGGGCGTGACAGAGGGTGAGAAAGTGATCGTGTCGGAGAGCGATGGCACGGTGAAAGAGTGGCAGGGTGGTCCGCCGATGTAATAAGAGGTGTCAGACAGCAGATGTGCCTGCAGACTACCCGACACTTTCACCGTACTCCTGTCTTAAGTTAAGGCTACCTGAAACCCTCAACCCAAGCCGTATAGACAATTTAGCTTCGCAGCAACTCCGCGGCGCTCTGTTTCAGCTTCGTTGAAGTTATGCTTTCAGGTGGCTCCTGCCACAACAAAATCCGTACGCATATGAACCTAATCGAATGCCGTAATATCAATCGCTATTTTGGTGAAGGCGCCAACCGCGTTCATGTTTTAAAAGACATCAACCTCACCATCCAAAAAGGCGATTTCATCGCCATCATTGGCCAATCTGGCTCCGGTAAATCCACGCTGATGAACATCCTTGGCTGCCTCGACAGCGCCTCTTCCGGTTCGTATCAAATCAATGGTGTGGAAACCGCACAGATGAGCGGTGACGAGCTGGCCGCACTGCGCCGGCGCAAATTCGGCTTCATCTTCCAGCGCTACAACCTCTTGGGCGCATTGAGCGCGCGCGAAAACGTGGCCCTGCCCTCCGTGTATGCCGGCATGGATCAGAAAAAGCGATACGAGCGCGCCACCCGGCTTCTGGCCGATTTGGGTCTGGAAGGCAAAGAAGCCAACCGCCCCAACCAGCTCTCCGGCGGCCAACAGCAGCGTGTTTCCATTGCCCGCGCGCTGATGAACGGCGGTGAAATCATCCTGGCCGACGAGCCCACTGGTGCGCTCGATTCGCACAGCGGCGAAATGGTGATGGAAATCATCTGCGGGCTGCACGCCAAAGGCCACACCATTATTTTAGTTACGCACGACCCGAAAATCGCCGCCTTCGCCAACCGCGTGATTGAAATCAAAGACGGCGAAATCATCGCCGACACCAGCAAAAACGCCGAAATCCCACCCAGCAGCGTGGAAAGCCGCACCGAAAAGCAATCTTGGCTGTTTTATAAAGACCAGTTTGTGGAAGCCTTCAAAATGTCGGTGCAGGCCATCATGGCGCACAAAATGCGCTCCCTGCTCACCATGCTCGGCATCATTATCGGCATTGCTTCAGTGGTATCCGTGGTGGCGCTGGGGCGCGGCACGCAGGAGAAAATCCTTTCCGACATCAGCGCTATCGGTACCAACACCATCGGCGTGTATCCCGGCAAAGGCTTCGGCGACCGCCACCGAGGCCGCATCCGCACGCTTACCATTGCCGATGCCGAAGCCATCGGCAAGCAAAGCTATGTCGATAGCGTTACTCCGACGACCACTTCCAGCGCCACCACCACCTACCACAACACCAACGTTACCGCCCAGCTCTACGGCGCGGGCGAGCAGTATTTCAACGTACGCGGCATCAAGCTCGATCAAGGCCGGCTGTTTAACCAAGACGACGTGGACACCGCCGCGCAAGTCGTCGTTATCGACCCGAACACCCGCAAACAATTGTTCCCGGAAGGCACCAACCCTATCGGCCAAACCATTTTGTTCGGCAAACGCCCGTTGCGTGTGATCGGCATCAGTGCCGAAGACCAAAGCGGCTTCGGCAGCAACGACAGCCTGCAAATGTGGGCGCCCTACACCACGGTGATGAACCGCATTTCCGGCGAACGCTATATCAGCTCGGTAACCGTAAAAATCCGCGACGATGTGAGCACCTCCGTGGCCGAACAGGGCATCAAAGAGCTGCTGCTGGCGCGGCACGGCAAAGAAGATTTCTTCACCAGCAACAGCGATAGCATCAAGCAGACCATCGAAAAAACCACCGGTGCGATGACTCTGCTGATCTCCTGTATCGCCCTGATTTCATTGGTGGTTGGCGGCATCGGCGTGATGAACATCATGCTGGTGTCGGTAACCGAGCGCACCAAGGAAATCGGCGTACGCATGGCTATCGGCGCGCGGCAGGGCAATATTTTGCAGCAGTTTCTGATTGAAGCCGTACTCATCTGCCTCATCGGCGGCGCGGCCGGTATTCTGCTTTCCTATTTAATCGGCTTGGGCTTCAACGCTCTGGCCAGCGAGTTTGCCATGTCATTCTCCACCTGGTCGATTGTGAGCGCGGTGTGCTGCTCCACCTTCATCGGCGTGCTGTTCGGCTTCATGCCCGCCAAAAACGCTTCCAAGCTCAACCCGATTACCGCCCTGTCGCGCGATTAGAGACCCCCCTGGGAGCGTGAGAAGCCACGAAGCTAAAACGCTGCCTGATATTTTCAGGTAGCCTACAACCGGCAACCAAGGCTACCTGAAACCCACCCGACACCCAACCAAGAAACGAGGGTTTATGAACCACACAACCCACCTGCCCATCCGTGCGGCCGCGCTGGCTCTGCTTTTGCTCGCCGGCTGCGCCATCGACCAAACCCCCAACACCCAAATCGGCCTCGCCCAAGCTCAGCGCGATGGCAGCGTACAAACCGCCGCCAGCGAAAGCGGCCACTGCCCCGATCCCGCCGGCTGCGCCTACCAAACTGAAGGCGATTGGTGGCAAACTTTCGGCGACAGCGGGCTCAATGCCTTGGTGGAACAGGCCTTGGCCAACAATGTGGATTTGAAACAGGCCGCCGTCAGCGTGAACAAAGCCCTGTATCAGGCCAACATCCTCGGCGCCAACCTCGTGCCCGAATTCAACGCTTCGCTCGGCGCCAATGCCAACCGCAACCTCGACACCCGCCAAAACAGCCACAGCTACAGCAGCCAGCTCGGCTTAAGCTACGAGCTGGATTTGTGGCGCAAACTCAATGCCGCCGCCTCTGCTCAGGCGTGGGAGCAGCGCGCCACCGAGCAAGATTTGGCCGCCACCCGACTCACCGTAATCAACAATGTGGCCGATGCTTATTTTCAGGTAGCCTATCTCAACGAAGCCATCAAGCTTACCGAAAAAATCATCGAGCAATACAAACAAATCCTGCAAATCGCCCGCAGCAAATACCGCCACGGCCGCGTGGCCTCGGTTGAGGTTACTCAGGCCGAGCAATCCCTGCTCGCCGCCGAAAACAGCCTGCTGTCGCTGCAACAGAGCCGCAGCAACACCGAAGCCACCCTGCGCAATCTGCTCAACCTGCGCCCCGGCCAGACAATGGCCGTGCAGCCCGAATCCTTCCGCCTGCCCGAAGGCGGCAAGCTTGTTTTGAATGTGCCCATCTCCACCCTCGCCGCCCGCCCCGATCTCATCGCCGCCGACTACCGCCTACAGTCCGCCCTCAAAAGCCAGCAGGCGCAATACCGCAGCTGGTATCCCAGCATCACGCTGAACGCCGCGCTGAGTACCGCGTCTGAGCACAGCAAAAACCTATTCAATGTGCCGATATTGGGCGGCAGCGTCAGCCTCAATCTGCCCTTCCTCAACTGGCGCACCATGCACTGGAAAGACCGCAGCGCCGAAGCCGACTTTGACAACGCCAAACTCGCCTTTGAAAAAGCCCTCACTACCGCGCTCAACGAAGTCGACACCAACTACCGCCAATACCGCGCCAGCCGCCAAACATTGGAAAACCAGCGCCGCCGCCACCGGCTCGATGTTGAAAACAGCCGCTACTACCGTGTGCGCTACCAACATGGCCGCAACGAACTCAAAGACTGGCTCTCCGCGCTGAACACCGAATATTCCGGCGCGCAAAGCCTGCTTGAAGCCCGATACCAAGCCTTGCGCTACGAAAGCATGGTGTATAAAGCCATGGCCGGGCGCTACCGGAAAGCCCCTGCCCAAACGGCACAGCCCGCACAGTAGGCGGGGTATCAGGATATCGGCTGAACCACAAAAACCGGACAGGCACACAGCTGTCCGGTTTTGCTGTTTTCAGGCAGCCTATTAGGCTTCGGGCAATCGTCAAAGTGGTAGTGGCCAAAGGCTACCTGAAAGCGTCAGCGTGGCCAAACTCCACAAAGCAATCTTATATAATCTTTCTCCCGACCGATTTTTTGTAAAATCTAATAGGTTACTTTAAATCTATATAGCTGTTTATTGATTTAAGTCAAATCATCCTTGTTTAAGTGCATTTTTGTACTGAATTTAGGCTTTTCTGTCTAAACCATGGCAAAAATAGCAGCTGGCTCTTGAAAATTTAACGTAATTATTTCCACAAATATGTTAAGCTTATACTGTTTGGTAGTTTAAGACGTTTGTGCCTTATTAATGGTACAACGTCCGATTACCGGATAGGGGGCTGCCGAAGTTGGGCAGTACGGCCTGGCCGGACAGCCGTTTTATTTTTGTTGAATCGGAGTGTTGTTATCATGAACAAACTCAAAAGCTTCCTGATATGGGGTGCTGTGGTGCTGGCTGGCTTGGCCTCCTTTACCACTTTGGCTATCCATCGCGGTGAACAGGTAAGTGCAGTCTGGATGGTAATTGCTGCCGTCTCCGTATATGCTATTGCCTACCGCTTTTATAGCCTCTATATTGCCAAAAACGTAATGCAGCTCGATCCCAACCGGCTCACGCCGGCCGAGCGCCACAACGATGGCTTGGACTATGTGCCGACGCACAAAGGTGTGCTGTTCGGCCATCATTTTGCCGCCATTGCCGGCGCCGGCCCCTTGGTAGGCCCAGTACTAGCCGCGCAGATGGGTTATCTACCTGGTACGCTGTGGATTATCTTCGGCGTAGTGTTTGCCGGTGCGGTTCAGGACGCGATGGTATTGTTCGTGTCCATGCGCCGCGACGGTAAATCCTTGGGTGATATAGTTAAACAAGAGCTGGGCACCGTGGCTGGCGTGATTGCCTCCATCGGTATTCTGATGATCATGGTGATCATTATGGCCGTGCTGGCGCTGATTGTGGTGAAAGCCTTGATCCACAGCCCGTGGGGTACCTTCACCATCGCCACCACCATCCCGATTGCCCTGTTTATGGGTATCTACACCCGCTACATCCGTCCAGGCAAAATCGGCGAGATTTCCATCGTCGGCTTTATCTTGCTGGTGTTGGCGATTGTGTATGGTAAAAATGTGGCCGAAAGCTCCTTCGGGCATATCTTCGACTTGGAAGGCTTGTCTATCGCTTGGGCGGTAATGATCTATGGTTTTATCGCTTCCGTACTGCCGGTATGGTTGCTGCTCACTCCGCGCGACTACCTTTCCACCTTCCTGAAAATCGGTACCATCATTGCATTGGCCTTGGGCATCATTATTGTTAGCCCGCCGCTGCAAATGCACGCCGTTACCCGCTTTATCGACGGCTCCGGCCCGGTGTTCTCAGGTAGCCTTTTCCCCTTCCTATTCATTACCATCGCCTGCGGTGCGGTATCCGGTTTCCACGCCCTGATTTCTTCCGGCACCACCCCGAAAATGGTGGAAAACGAAGAACACGTGCGTATGATCGGCTACGGCGGCATGATTATGGAAAGCTTTGTGGCTATTATGGCGCTGGCTGCTGCTGCTTCGCTTGATCCTGGTGTGTATTTCGCCATGAACAGCCCGGCTGCCCTCATCGGCACCGATGCTGCCAATGCCGCACACGTGATCACCACCCAGCTGGGCTTCCCGGTAACTGAGGCCACTCTGCTGCATACTGCCAAAGAAGTGGGCGAACTCACCATCCTGTCCCGTGCAGGCGGTGCGCCGACTCTGGCCGTGGGCATGGCGCACATCATGAGCCAGTTGATTCCCGGCGAAGGCATGATGGCGTTCTGGTATCACTTCGCGCTGCTGTTTGAAGCTCTGTTCATTCTAACTGCAGTGGACGCCGGCACCCGTGTGGCCCGCTTCATGATTCAAGACTTGGGCAGTATCTTCTACAAACCGTTCGGCAACACCGACAGCCTGCCTGCCAACCTGATTGCCACCTTCATAGCCGTGGCTCTGTGGGGCTACTTCCTCTACACCGGGGTAACCGACCCGCTGGGGGGTATTAACTCCCTATGGCCACTGTTCGGTATCGCCAACCAGATGCTAGCAGGCGTGGCCTTGATCCTGTGTACTGTGGTTCTAATTAAGATGAAACGCGACCGCTACATTTGGGTTACTTTGGTACCGTCTATCGGCGTATTAGTGGTGACTTGCTATGCCGGTTGGCAGAAAGTGTTCGATTCCAGCCCACGCATCAGCTTTATGGCTCACGCTGCCAAATATAAAGCAGCCTTGGCCAACGGCGAAATCCTGGCTCCGGCCAAAACCGCCGAAGAAATGAGCCGCATCGCGTTCAACGACTATGTGAACTCCGGCCTGACCGTGCTGTTCTTGGCTGTGGTGGTATTTGTGGCTGTTTACGGCTTCCAGGTAGCCATGAAAGCCCGCAAAGTCGGCTGGGCCACCGCCCATGAAATCCCGCCGGTATTCCGTAACGAAACCGCCGGCGCAAACACCGAGTCCGTGAATGAAGCATAAACTGAAACAGCACCTACATCAGGCTTGGAAAACAGCCAAGTTGACCGCCAACCTGATGGTGGGCGTACCGGATTACGCCAACTATGTGGTACGCCAAAGGCGCTATAACCCCAACGCACCGGTGATGACCGAACAGCAGTTTGCAGATTACTGCCGCAAACGCCGCTGTGGCGCTAACGGCGGCCGCTGCTGCTGACTCTAGCTTTAGCGAAACCAAACCGCTTGAAAGGGCATGTCCTTTCAAGCGGTTTTTCTGCATGCTGCAATTGGCGTTCTACGGGTTATGGTAATGTGTTGTTATTATTGTTCAAAATATTTTCAAGCCTCTTCGCATTTTGAAAGGGCTGCCTGAAAACACTTTTTGCCTTACTATTGTCCTAGCCTGCAGAGCACATATAGCTGGAGCAACTTGTCACCCATGCAAAAACCACATCAGCCTTGGGCATACCGAATGGATTCAAAAAGGCTACCTGAAAACCTCATTATCTACCCTTAAAACCGCACCTCAGGCGGCACTTGGTGTTTGGCGCGGTCGGGAAACTCCAAAAGCTGTGCCGGCTGCCGGTGCCCGAAATAGGCGGCGATAATGCTGTGCGGAAACAGCTGGCGCAGCGTGTTGTAGCCCATGGCCGCGTCGTTGTAGGCCTGGCGGGCGAAGGCGATACGGTTTTCCGTGCTGGTAATTTCCTCGGCCAGCTGGCGCATATTGGCAGCAGCCTGCAAATCTGGATAGGCCTCAAGCTGCACCATCAAGCTGCGCACAGCTTGGGTGAGCAGGGTTTCGGCAGCAGAAAGCTGCGCCACCGCTTCCGCATTTTCCGGCCGCGCACCACCCAGCACGCCAGCGGCCTGATTGCGCGCCTGCGTAACCTGTGTAAAGGTGTCATTTTCGTGTTTCAGGTAGCCTTTGGCGGCAGCCACCAAATTGGGAATCAGGTCATGCCGACGTTGCAGCTGAACGCCGATTTGGGAGAAGGCGTTGCGGTATTGGTTTTGCGAAATCACTAAACGGTTGTACACCATCACGCCCACCACACTCAACGCGGCCGATAAAAGAAGGACAATCCACAACATGAGGCTCTCCTAAGTGTTAAAATTAACATTTCAATATTATCACAAAATTTCGTACGAACAACGGTTTGAATGGTTTTCAGGTAGCCTGAACCACAAAATCGCCCTACGCAACCACAGGATAACCGACCTTGACTGAAAAACTAAATAATGCAGACTTTAATTACGCTTGCTTGGACAAAATAGAAACGCTATTAAAGAAGCCTTGGAATTGGCTGTCAGCCTAATCAAATTCCTGAATAGATCCCATGATGATGACTATAATCGCTATCGGCGAGGCTCATCCGCATTTAAACGAGCCAGAGCAGACGTTCGAAATGCTCAATAAGGCTCATCAGCCAAGCAAGGCTCACGCATTCAAAGGGCATGATGATGCTTGGGAATTTCATAAACCGTACAACACATAGACCGAATTTCGAGCCTGGAACCCCTGTCAGGCTGCCGGAAAGCTTGATTTTTAGACGGCTTTTGCCTGCCCAACACCACCCGCCGCAAAAATGTACCACGACAAAGAAATCCACAGTCACCACCACAACCCTACCGCACAAACGCTGCAACTGTTTTTAAAACAACGGAGAAACACTGTTATTCCAAAACGTTGCTTATTTTTAGTTTGAAAACATCCGCCTACAAAATGGATTTTGGATTTGGAAAGTATTACCGTACACCAAATTACGGCAAACAATATTGCCAACTTTCCCACATTGGCGTTTTACCAAACTGCCGACACCCCATACATGTATCTTTCATGGGCTCATCCGCAGGGGCTGTAGGTTATATTATCTGTCGCGGCAAGCCATAAGCTATGAGCAAGGTGGACACTTGCTACCCGCACGTTTTGTATTTGGGGCTACCTGAAACCGCATAAGCATAAATGCCCACCCTACAACAATCGGCAATTTGTATCATCTGCCTACACTACACCTGCTTAAACTACAGACATTAAGGAGCCATAATGGAATTATCCGCTGAACAAACTGCCGCCCAACTGCGCTGTCCGCACGATGAAGCGGGAGTGCTTTTCGGGCAGGTGATGAACCTGCGCAACCTGGCCCAAATCATCAGCGCGTTCACCGCCGCCCGCCTGCGAAACAGCGACAAGATCTTAGAAACCGGCTGCGGCAACGGCGGTCTGCTGGGCTACATCCTGTCGCAGGCGAACGACCTGCACTACACCGGCTTGGAAATTTCGCCATTGATGTGTGAGCAAGCGCAGGCATTCAACGCGCCGTTTATTGCCGCAGGGCAGGCAGATTATTTGCTGTATGACGGCGGCGCGCTGCCCTTTACCGATGCCGCGTTCGATAAAACCGTGTCAGTCAACACTGTCTATTTTTGGGACGATGCGCCGCTCATGTTGTCCGAATTCTGTCGCGTGCTGAAACCCGCCGGCCGACTGTGCCTGAATTTTTGTGAAAAAGAATTCATGTCCAAATTGCCGTTTGCAGCTCACGGCTTCACGTTCTACAACGCCACCGACATCCATGCCCTAACTGACAACCTGCCGTTGCGTTGCGTACTTGAACAGCGCAGCCGCGATTGGGCAGTCAGCAAAAGCGGCAAACTGGTACGGCGTGAATTTGTGGATTTGGTATTTGAGCGGATGTAGCAGCGGTAGGTCAGATACTTGTATCCGACCTACCGCCTGCAGGCTGCCTGAAACCCCATCTGGAAACCAAATGCAGGCTGCAACCCTGAAACATCCACCCCAAGGACACCCATGACCATCCTCCAAGCCGAAAACCTATCCTTCGCCTTCGGGCACGTCGCGCTGCTCGACAAAGCGTCTTTCCAACTGGCTGCGGGCGACAAAGTCGGGCTTATCGGGCGCAACGGCGCGGGCAAATCCAGCCTGCTGAAAATCCTCGCCGGCGTGCAGAAGCCCGACGACGGCCGGCTCATCCTGCAAAACGGGCTGAAAACCGTGTATGTGCCGCAGGAGAGCTTTTTCGACGGCGCGGCCGCCGTGTTCGACATTGTGTCCGAAGGGCTGGGCAGCCTGCGCGGCGTGCTGCGGCGTTACCACGAAATCGGCCGCAAACTGGCCAACGGGCAGAACGACAGCCTCATCAAAGAATTGAACGAACTGCAAAACCAAATCGAAGCGCAAAACGGCTGGCAGTTCGATGCGCTGGTGAGCCAAACCATTGGCGAGCTGGGGCTACCTGAAAATGAGAAAATCGCCAATTTGTCCGGCGGGCAGAAAAAGCGTGTCGCGCTGGCGCAGGCATGGGTGCAGAAGCCCGACATCCTGCTGCTGGACGAGCCGACCAACCATTTGGACATCGACGCGATTTTGTGGCTGGAAAACCTGCTGAAAAACTTTTCAGGCAGCCTGATTGTGATTACCCACGACCGCCGTTTTTTGGACAATGTGGCCAACCGCATCGTCGAACTCGACCGAGGCAGCCTGCGCTCTTATCCCGGCTCGTTCGCCAAATACAGCGAGAAAAAAGCGGAAGAACTGGCCGTAGAAGCCGAACACAACCGCCTGTTCGACAAATTCCACGCGCAGGAAGAGGCGTGGATTCGCAAAGGCATCGAAGCGCGGCGCACGCGCAACGAAGGGCGGGTTAAGCGTTTGGAAGAATTGCGGAAACAGCGCGCGGCGCGGCGCGAACGGCAGGGGCAGGTGTCGTTCAAGCTGGACGCGGGCGAGAAAAGCAGCAAAATTATCGCCGAACTGGAACACGCCTCGTTTGCGTACGGCAACAAAATGATTATGAAAGATTTTTCCGCCGTGATTCAGCGCGGCGACAAAATCGGCCTGATTGGCGCGAACGGCATCGGCAAAACCACGTTTTTGAAGCTGATTTTGGGCGAACTCGCGCCCAACGGCGGCAAAATCCGCCTCGGCAGCAAGCAGGAAGTGGCGTATTTCGACCAGTTCCGCAGCGCGCTGAACGAAAACGACACCGTGTTCTACACGCTCGGCCAGGGCAACGATTATGTGGAAATCGGCGGCAAAAAGCGGCATGTGATGGGCTATCTGGAAGACTTCCTGTTCCACCCTGCCCGCGCCCAATCTCCCGTGTCGTCGCTCTCCGGCGGCGAGCGCAACCGCCTGCTGCTGGCCAAACTGTTCACCCGCCCCGCCAATATTCTGGTGCTGGACGAGCCGACCAACGATTTGGACATCGACACGCAAGAACTGCTGGAAGAGCTGCTGCGCGATTACGCCGGCACCGTGTTCCTCGTCAGCCATGACCGTATGTTTTTAGACAACGTGATTACGCAGAGCATTGTATTTGAAGGGGAAGGCCGTCTGAAAGAATACATCGGCGGCTATCAGGACTATGCCGACGCAAAAGCACGCGAAGACAAAGTGCAGGCTGCCACCGCCGCCAAGCCAGAAAAACAGCCGGAAAAAGACAAGCCCAAGCCCAACCGCAGCGTGAAGCTGTCGTACAAAGAACAGCGCGAACTCGACGCCCTGCCCGACGAAATTACCGCGCTGGAAGCCGAACAGGCCGATTTGAACACCCGGCTTTCCGACCCGGAAATCTTCAGAGATTACGAAAAAGCAAGCAGCCTGCAAGCGCGGGCGGAAGAAATTGAAATGCTGCTGCTGGAGAAATTGGAGCGGTGGGAGATGCTGGAAGGGAAGCAGAACGGGGAGAGTTGAGTTTGGCTTCGTTGAAGCTGCGCTTTCAGGTAGCCCTTCCGCCCTTTTGCTACAATCCAGCCTTTCCCACCGCCGCCCAATCATGAAGCTCCTCGCCATCATTCCCCACTACCGCCACCTCAGCACACTGCCGCAGGTGGTTTCCGCCCTGCGCCATTGCGGCCTGCCCGTTTTGGTGGTGGACGACGGCTCGGGCGAAGACTGCCGCGCCGGTTTGGAGGCGTTGCGTGGCGAGGGCGTTCAGGTGGCCTTCCGGCCGGTGAACGGCGGTAAAGGCAGCGCGATGAAATGGGGCTTCAAGCTGGCGGCGGAGCAAGGTTTCAGCCACGTTTTGCAGATTGATGCCGACGCGCAGCACAGCTTCGCCGACATCCCGCGTTTTGTCGAAACCGCGCGTGAAAGGCCGCAGGCCGTAGTGTGCGGGCGGCCGGTATACGACGGAGACGTGCCTAAATCGCGCCTCTACGGCCGCAAAATCACCGATTTTTGGAACGTGCTGCACACTTGGTCGTTCGACATCAAAGACGGCATGTGCGGCTTCCGCGTTTATCCGCTGGAGGCCGTTTTGCCCATCCAATACGGCGGCGGCATCATCGGCGAGCGCATGGATTTCGACAACGAAATCCTCATTCGCCTGCATTGGTCGGGCGCGCCCTTCGTGTGGCTGGACACGCCCGTGCGCTACGAAGCGGGTGGCGTATCGCACTTCAACCTGCGCCGCGACAACCTGCTCATCAGCAAAATGCATGCCCGCCTGTTTTGCGGCATGGTTGCCCGCCGCCTCGGCCGCCTTTTCAGACGGCCTCAAGCCGCACAAACCGAACAGGCGCATTGGTCGGCACAGCGCGAACGCGGCCACCGCCTCTTCCTCAAGATTACCGAATGGCTGGTGCGCTACCTGCCCCTGTGGCCGGTGCACGATATCGCCGCCCTCGTTGCCGCCTATTTCTACCTCACTTCCGCCGCCCAACGCCGCAGCGTGCGCCAATATCAAGGCTACCTGAAAACTAGTTTCCCCGCCGCACCGCTGCCCGCGTGTTTCCCCGTATACCGCCAATTCGCCGCCTTCGGCCAAGCCGTGGCTGACCGCTTTGCCGTGTGGCAGCATAAAATTACCGTGCCCGACCTCGTGGTGGAAGACCCCGACAACCTGTATGCCGATATAGACAACCACAACGTACGCGGCCAAATCCTCATCTGCTCGCATCTGGGCAACATCGAAGTGTGCCGCGCCCTCGTCTCCCACCACCAAGGCTTCAAACTCAATGTGCTCGTGCACAACGCCCACGCCGAAGATTTCAACCGCGCCCTCAAAGCCGCCGGTGCCAGCGATTTGCAGCTGATTCAGGTAGCCGAGCTCGACGCCGCCAAAATGCTCCAACTCTCGCAAAAACTCGATGCCGGAGAGTGGCTCGCCATCGCCGCCGACCGCACCCCCGTGCGCGGCAACAAAACCGTGCCGGTAAACTTCCTCGGCCACACCGCCCGCCTGCCGCAAGGCCCCTGGCTGCTCGCCGGCCTGCTACACGCATCCACCAACACCGTCTTCGCGTTAAAAGAACACGGCCGCTACCACCTCTGCCTCAAACGCTTCCGGCCCGCCCCTGGCTGGACAGCCGCCACCCGCAAACAAGTGATCGAAAACATGGCGCAACAGTACGCCGACGTCTTGGCCGCCCACGCCGCGCGCGCCCCCCTGCAATGGTTCAACTTCTACGACTTCTGGAGCAACACCCCACATGGCTAAACACATCTACTGCCGCCACCACACCGAGATCGAAGTCCCCTTTTTCGACGTAGACGTGATGCAGATCGTCTGGCACGGCCACTATGTCAAATACCTCGAAATCGCCCGTTGCGCCCTGCTCGATGCCATCGGCTACAACTACACCGTCATGCTCAAACACGGCCACACCTGGCCAGTGGTGAAGCTCGACCTCAAATACATCCGCCCCGCCCGCTTCGGCCAGAAAATCCGCGTGGAGATGGCCGTCACCGAATACGAAAGCTGCCTGCGCATCGACTACATCCTGCGCGACGCAGAAAGCGGCATCAAACTCACCCAAGCCCACACCACCCAAGTTGCCCAGCGCATCGACAACAGCGAAATGCAGTTCCAAACCCCCGCAAGCTGGCAACAGGCCGTGCGACAGTTTGCAGGATTCGTGCCCTTGGCCAAGGATTGAGGCTACCTGAAACCCCGCGCCCTCCTCACACTGCACGCCTTCCCCGCAAATCCACTATACTATGCTTCCCTTCCCACTCCCCGCATAACCCCGGCACCATGAAAAAACTCCTCCTCAGCCTCTTCCTTTCCCTTGCCGTCCTCCCTGCGCTTGCCTTCAGCACCGCCGAGCTCACCACGCAGCTGCAAGCCCCGCAGAGCGTGCAGGGCGGGTTTATCCAGCAGCGTTTTTTGCGCTCGATGGACAAACCCGTGCAAACCGGCGGCCGCTTCGCCCTGCGCCCCGGCCGCGGCCTGTTTTGGCATCTGCAAAAACCGTTTGAAATGAAACTGCGCGTGCGGCGCGACGGCATCAGCCGCCAAGATGCGCAAGGGCAGTGGCGCGCCAACGGCAGCCAAACCGCGCAGGCCGCACAAGTGAAACTCTTCATGGCCGTGCTCGGCGGCGACACGGCCGAGCTGCAACGCCATTTCAACCTCGCCCTTTCCGGCAACGCCCGGCAATGGCAGCTCACCCTCACCCCGAAAACCGCCGTGATGCGCCAGGTGTTCAACAAAATCGTTATCAACGGCGGCCAGCTGGTGCAGAAAGTGGAGCTGGATGAAAAACAGGGCGACCGCATCGTGATGCAGTTTAACCAGCTGCAAACCAACCGGCCCCTCAACCCCGCCGCCCAACAAGCCTTGGGCGAATAAGCCAAGCCAGAAATCACTTTTAACTACGCGGGAGCTGCGTTTTCAGGTAGCCTTCAAGCAGCGGGATAGATGTTTACAATATCTTGTTTTTTGTTACAATCCGATCATCGGCAATACCCTTATTCCCCTTTCCAAACAGGAGCGGCAAGATGAAGCAAACCATGATGAACACGGCAGCGGGCGTATTGGCGGTGCTGCTATTGGGCAGTGCGGGCTTGGCTTGGGCACAACTCACACCAGCGCAAATTCAGCAACAAGAATTCCAGCGGCAGCAAAACGAAATCGGTATGTATTACCAACAGCAGCAGAATAATCAGCAAGCTACTCCACGCGGCCCCACCGCCGCCGAAATACGCGCCTGGGAGCAGCGCGAGGCGGAGGTGCAAGCCGAAATCGCGGAACTGCGCCGCACGCCGTTTTATATGACCATCATCAATGATTTCGGTGTAGATAGTATCTGGTGGACAGGTGGACATTACAATAGGCAGCGTGCTATTGACGAGGCTATGAAGCATTGCCAAACCGATAAATGCCAAGTACTGACCACTTTTAGTAACACTTGCGCTGTCATGACTTTCCCTTCCGGCATCCGACGCAGCTCTGCGGGCGATTTCTTCTTCGGTTATGACCGAGATCACAACAGGGCGGCAGAAAAATCCATTCGTGCCTGCGAAGCCCGCCACGGTAAAGGCAACTGCCTGTATTCATCCGCCGAAACCAAGCACGGCACCGCCTTCTGTACTGGCTACGATTACAGTATCTACGGCCAGCATTAAGCCAGTTACAGCCAAAAGGCTACCTGAAATTTCAGGTAGCCTTTTGCCAAGCGTAGCCTGCACAAGTGACTTGCAGCTTCCGCCGCCCATGTGCCACTTCGTTTTATTTTTCGGCCCGCAGGGACTTCGGCCCACCGTTCCAAGCCTAACAGCGGCTGCCTATACGACACTTTTCAGATAGCCCCTAAAGCTGCCTGAAACACCGCCAATCCCTTATCCAACATCCAACCCGAAACCATGTCCATACTCCCGCTTTTAAACCGTTCCCCCGATTCCCTGTTGGCCGAAGGCTGGACAGCCTCGCAGTTTTCCGCCGCCACGCTCTCGCTGGCCGCGCGTTTGCGTGCACACAAGGTGCAGGCCGCCGCGCTGTGGTTCGACGATGCGGCGCGGCTTGCTTCCGCGCTGCTGGCCGCGTGGCTGGCGGGCGCGGAGGTGTATCTGCCGCCGAATCTGGCGGAGGAAAACCGCCGTTGGGCGGAAGCGGGCGGGGCGGTGTGGTTGAGCGACGTGCCGGAAGTTTCAGACGGCCTCTGGCTGTACGACGGGGCGGCGGAGCAGGCGGCCACACCGGCGGAAGCGTTGGAATGGCCGCGTGAAAACGTGCTGTATCTGAAAACTTCCGGCTCTTCGGGCGAAGCGAAGGTGGAAACCAAAACCCGCGCACAGATGCTGGCCGAAGCGGCGGCGCTGGCCGACAGGCTACCTGAAAGCTGGCACGGCTTGGCTGCCGTGGGCAGCGTGAGCCCGCAGCATTTATACGGGCTGACTTTCCGCGTGTTCGTGTCGCTGGCGGCGGGCTGGGCAATCGGGCGGCGGCAGTGCGTGTATCCCGAATTGCTGCTGGCCGATTCGCGCCGCGAGTGCGTGTGGATTGCCAGCCCCGCGCTGTTGAACCGTTTGGGCGAAGGGCGAGATTGGGCGCGGCTGCGGCAGCATGTGCGCGGCATCATCAGCGCGGGCGGAATGCTGCCGGCGGCCACCGCCGCGCTGCTGCAAGAGAAGCTGGGCTTTGCGCCGCACGATGTGTACGGCAGCACGGAAACCGGCGTCATCGCGCTGCGGCAGGGCGGCGCTTGGGAACTGCTGCCCGAAGTGGAGGCTTCGGTGAACGAAGAAAACATTTTTCAGGTAGCCTCACCGTGGAGCGGCGGGGTGCGGCAAACCGCCGATGCGGTGCGGCTGGACGGCCGCCGGCTGGAGCTGCTCGGCCGCCAAGACCGCATCATCAAGCTGGAAGACAAGCGCGTGTCGCTGGCGCAGCTGGAGCACGATTTGCTCGCCCACGCCTGGGTGGCCGACGCGCATTGCGCCCGCCATCCGCAGCACGGCCGGATTGCCGCCTGGGCGGCACTTTCCGCCGAGGGCATTGCCGCGCTGCACGAGCAGGGGCGCGCCGCCGTGGTGCAAACCCTGAAACAGCATCTGGCCAAAACGCAAGACACCGCCGCGCTGCCGCGCTATTGGCGTTTTGCCGCCGCCTTGCCGCGCAACCCGCAGGCGAAAATCCGCGAGCAGGATTTTCAGGTAGCCTTTACTCAGCCACAAACCGCGCCGCAGTGGGCTTTGCTGCACGCAAACGAAGAAACGCGCGAATATGCGTTTGAAGGCACGGTGCCGCTGGATTTGACTTATTTCGGCGGCCATTTCGCCGATTTCCCGCTGGTGCCCGGCGTAATCGAAATGCAGTGGGCGATGGATTTGGCGGCACGCTTCGACTGGGGCAGAAAACCAGTGCAACACATCGAAAACCTGAAATACCAACACTTTGTGCGCCCGCACGACACCGTGCAGCTCACGCTGCGGCACGACGCGGCGAAAAATAAAATCCATTTCGCCATCAGGCAGGGCGACACGCCTTGCGCTTCGGGCAGGGTGGCGCTGCATGACTAGGCTCGCGTGGCTGTATGCCCTGCTGCTGGCCTTCGCCGCCGCGTGGCTGGGCTGGGGCTTGGCGCAGGGAGGCCGTCTGCAAACCGACCTCACCGCACTGTTGCCCGCCGACGCGCAGGTGGACGCAGTGTGGCGCGCGGCAGACGAAGCGGGCGAAAAACAGCTCAACGGCCAAATCCTGCTCTTGGTGGGCAGCGAAAATGCCGACCGCGCCTTCGCCGCCGCCGAACAAGTGGCCGACCGCTGGCAGAAAAGCGGCCTGTTCGCCGCGGTGGACAGCCGCCTAAACCCCGATTTGGCACAACTGCGGCAGGAAATCCGCAGCCTCGGCATGAACGCCCTGCCGCGCGAACAGCAACAGCTGCTCTTGCACGACCCCGCCGCCTATTTCCAACAGCGCGCCGAAGACGCGGCCAATCCGTTTGCCGCGCAAATCGTGCCGCTGGAAGACGACTGGCTCGGCTTCGCCCGCTTCGTGCAGCAAAAACAGCCTTCCAGCCGCCTGCAATGGCACAGCGGCAACGGCATGATGTATAGCGAACAAGACGGCATCACTTGGGTGTGGCTGCGCGCCAGGCTACCTGAAAAAGCCACCGCCGATCAGGCCGAACGCCTGCTGCCACTCTTGGCCGATTCCCGCGCCCAAGCCGAGCGCGGCGGCTACCGCCTGCTGGCCGCCGGCGGCGCATTGTTTGCCGCCGAAGCCAAAACCCAATCCGAACGCGAAAGCGGCCTGATGTCTACCATCGGCCTGTCGCTCACCTTCGCCCTGCTATTGGCCGTATTCCGCAGCCCGCGCGTGTTTGCGCTGATATTGCCGCTGGGCGCGGGCATGCTGCTCGGCGCGGCCGCCGTGGTGGGCGCGTTCGGCCACATCCACATCCTCACCGTCGTGATCGGCACCAGCCTGGTGGGGATGCTGGTGGACTTCCCGCTGCACTGGCTCACACCCTCCGTGTTTTCGCCCAACTGGGCGGCCAAAGAAGCTATGCGCCGCGTCCTGCCCGCCTTCCTCGCCGGGCTGGGCATCACCGCCACCGGCTACCTGCTGCTCGCCTTCACGCCGCTGCCCGTGCTGCGCCAAACCGCCGTGTTTTCCGTGGCCGCGCTCGGTGGCGCGTTTGCCGCCACCGTGCTCCTGCTACCGCCGCTGTTTCATGGCTACCGCCCCCGCGCCGCTTGGTTCGCCGCCGCTATGCACAAGCTCGCCGCCGCCCGCCTGCACTGGCTGCTCCTGCCCATCCTGCCGCTGGCCGCCGCAGGCTACCTGAAAACCGATTGGCGCGACGACATCCGCGACTGGGCGGCCCTGTCGCCCCGGCTCATCGCCGAAATGCGCCAAGTGGCCGACATCAGCGGCAACGACACTGGCGGCCGCAGCATTCTCGTGCAGGCCGACAACGCAGACGAACTCTTGCGCCGCAGCGCACAAGTGGAAGCCGCCCTGCAACCCTTGGTCGGCAAAGGCGAGCTCGGCGGCGTGCAGTCGCTTAACCAATGGCTGCTGCCCGCCGAAGAGCAGCAAGCCCTGCTCGCCCAACTGCGCCGCCTGGCCGAACAGCCCGCCTCCGCCGCCAACCCCATGCTCCAGCTCGGCCTGAAGCCCGACACCATCCAAACCGCCCTGCAGCAAGCCGCCGCGCAACCCGTCGTCCCTCTTAATCAAGCCTTAAGCGGGCAGACCGCCGAAGCCTGGCGCACCCTCTATCTGGGCAATATCCAAGGCCAAGAAGCCGCCCTCGTGCGCGTGCAAGGCCTGAACGATGCCGCCGCCGTGCAAACTGCGCTGGCCGCACTGCCCTGCAACCAAGCCGGCACCTGCGCCCGGCTGGTGGACAAACGCGCCCATCTGAACGAACTCTTCCGCCACACCCGCAACCACACCGCCTGGCTCAAACTCGCCTCTTTCGCCTTGGCCTGGCTCGTGCTGAGGCGCATCTTCGGCGCACGGCGCGGCAGCCTCATCCTCGCCGTGCCCATGATTTCCGCCGCCGCCACCGTCGGCCTGCTCGGCTGGCTCGGCCTGCCCATCAGCCTGTTCGCCATGTTCGGCCTGCTCTTGGTAGCCGCCGTGGGCGCGGACTACGCCGTCTACGCCCTCACCGCCCGCGAAACCCCCGCCGTCAAACTCGGCGGCATCCTCCTCGCCGCCCTCACCACTGCCATCTCCTTCCTGCTGCTCGCCATCAGCACCACCCCCGCCGTCGCCGCCTTCGGCATCACCGTATCGCTCGGCGTGGGACTGAACGTATTGCTCTCGGCCTGGCTGCTGAAGAAGGAAGGCGCAGGGCGGGAGGCCGTCTGAAAGGCTACCTGAAACCCACACCCCCATCCTTAAGGAGACCAAACATGTCCCAATCCTGCGATATCGCCATCATCGGCGCCGGCCCCTCCGGCGCAGTCGCCGCCGCCCTGCTGCTCAAACACGGCTTTTCCGTGTGCGTGCTCGAAAAGCAGCATTTCCCCCGCTTCGTAATCGGCGAAAGCCTGTTGCCGCACTGCATGGAATTCATCGAAGAAGCCGGCTTCCTGCCCGCCGTAGAGGCCGAGCCCAGCTTCCAGTTTAAAAACGGTGCCGCCTTCACTTGGGGCAGCCGCTACACCTATTTCGATTTCACCGACAAATTCAGCCCCGGCCCCGGCACCACCTACCAAGTTCGCCGCGGAATCTTCGATAAAATCCTAATCGACGAAGCCGCCAAACAAGGCGCGGATGTGCGCTTCGGCCACGCCGTTACCGCCTTCGACAACAGCGGCGACACCGCCCGCCTCAGCGTGGAAACCGACAACGGCGAAGCCTACGAACTCACCGCCCGCTTCGTACTCGACGCCAGCGGCTACGGGCGCGTCCTTCCCCGCCTGCTCGACCTCGACACCCCGTCCTACCTGCCCATGCGCGAAGCCCACTTCACCCACATCGACGACAACATCGCCGACCCTGATTTCGACCGCAGCAAAATCCTCATCTCCACCCACTCGGTGCACCGCGACGTATGGCTCTGGCTCATCCCCTTCGGCGACAACCGCTGCTCCATCGGCGTGGTCGGCCTGCCCGAACGCTTCGCCGGCCTGGGCGATTCTGAAGCCATCCTGCGCCGCTACGCCGCCGAAATCCCCATGCTCGCGCGCATTTTGGGCAACGCCCAATGGGAAAACGACTTCCCCTTCCGCCACATCAAAGGCTATTCCGCCAACGTTAAAACCCTGTACGGCCGCCACTTCGCCCTCTTGGGCAACGCCGCCGAATTCCTCGACCCCGTCTTCTCCTCCGGCGTCACCATCGCCATGCACTCGGCCAAACTCGCCGCCGACCTGCTCGCCCGCCAGCTCAAAGGCCAAGAAGCAGACTGGCAGCGCGAATTCGCCGAACCGCTGATGACGGGCGTAAACGCCTTCCGCACCTATGTGAACGGCTGGTATGACGGCAGCTTCCAAGACGCCATCTACGCCCCCAACCGCAACCCCGAAATCAGCCTCATGATCAGCGCCATCCTCGCCGGTTACGCCTGGGATGGCAGCAACCCCTACGTGGGAAAATCTGAACGCTGCCTCCAAGCCCTGGCCGCAACCGTGGGCGTGCAGCAGTGCGGATAAGCGGGTGAGCTTTCAGATAGCCTCCAAGCTCGTCTGAAAGGCTACCTGAAAGTCCGCAAACTGGTATTTATGCTCGACAAAACTTAGGCGGTATCACCATACAGCCGTTTTAGGTTCCAGCTCATTTTTCAGGTAGCCTCTTGCCTGCCTCGGCATCATTGGCAAGCATCATTTGAGGCTACCTGAAAGCATTGGCTTCAGCACAAACTAAAACACAAAAGCAGCCTGCACTTGCTACCCAGCAAAGTGCAGGCTGCTTTTTGGTATTTTCAGGTAACCTTTTCCGTTGCCACTAATCTAATCAGAATTTATAGGTGTACTGCAAGCCTAATATATGGGAGTGGCTTCTGAATTTGGCCGAACCGTGGGTGCGGCTGGACACGCAGGCTTGCGAGCCGGGGCCGGAGGCTGTGCCGCCGCACCAGCCGTTTACGTTGGCAGAGGTGTTTTTCACGTGCACATAGCTGTAGGCGAGGTTGAGGCTGTGCTGCTGATTGATGTCGTATTTGCCGCCGAAGGAGAGCCAGAGGCGGTCGGCATCGGGCAGGGTGCTCATGCGGGTGTTGGCGCCGCGTACGGGGGATTGGTCGTAGGCGATGCCGAAGCGCAGTTGCAGGGGGTCGGTGATTTGGTAAGACGCGCCGAGGGAGAGCTTATAGGTGTTGCGCCATTGGGGGGTGAGGATAGTTTGGTTGCTGCGGGCAAGGCCGCCGGTTTGGGGGTTGGCCACGGTTTTGGTGTTGCCGAAATTCAGCTCGGCACGGTTGAAGCGGGAGTGGCGCGTCCAAGTGGCGTCGCTATAGAGCGACCAGCGCGATGTGAGTTTGTACATACCGTGCAGGGAGAAGGATTCGGGGGTAACGATGCGTACGTTGGCTGCTTCGGATTCGGCGTAACCATTGGCGCGGAGGGCGTTGGAAAGTGCGCCGCCCATCGGGGTTTGGAAGGCTGCGCCCACCAGTTTCCATTCGGCATCGCCGCGCAGGTTGTGGCTGACTTTGGAGCGGTAGTTTGCGCCCAAGCGCAGGGAATCATTCACGTCCCACAGCCAGGCTAGGTTGTAGCCGAAGCCCCAATCGCTGCCTTCCACGCTGGCGTAGCCGTCGGCAAAGCCGTTACGGCGCAGCGGAGGGAAAGCGCCGAAGTTGGCATATTGGCGCAGCTTGGCGGTGGTGTGTTGTGCGACGAGGCCGAGGGCGATGGAGTGCTGGTCGTTGATTTTATAGGCAACGGTGGGCTGGATGGCGATGGTTTTCACGCTCAACTCGTTCAGGTTGTAGCGCAAAACAGCATCATGTTGGTATTCGGTGCCGGAGCCGAAGGGAACGTACATGCCCAAGCCGAGGGCAACGTTATCGTTTAGGCGGTGCGACAAATAAAAATGTGGCGCAACCACTATGCTCTTCGGGCGGATGTTGCCGGAAGTGGCGCCTTGCACGGGTTGGTTGGTGCCGGGGTAGTAGGCTTCGGCATCGCTGTATTTCACGCTGGGAGCAACAAGGTTTACGTTGATGCTGACCTGCGTACCTTCGAGTTTGGTGAGGCCGGCCGGGTTGTGGAATAAAGTAGAAGGATCGGCGGCTTCGGCGGAGGAGGAATTGGCCGTGGATTGGCTGCTCACGGACTGGGTACCGAAATGGTAGCCGGAAGCCCAGGCTTGGGTGGAGAAGGCGGCGGCCAGCAACAAGGCGAGGCGGGAGAAATGGCGGGTTATCATGATGTATTCGGTTAAAGAAATAAGATGTTTGTCGATTAACAGGCAAGTTTTCAGGTAGCCTTAATGAAAGAGGCTACCTGAAACGTTACGCCATACAGCTAAACATCTGCATCCGTTGCGGCTTGCTGCCCCGCATACATAATAATGAAGCTGTTTGGCTATTAACGTTGAATAACTATTCTACACGAAACTTCGTGCAGAAATAAAACTCAGCGGCCAAAACAGTACGGGTCTATAATGTTAGAATTGGTAACTTTCCAACAGATTGCCAGAGCTCAACGAAATTTCGCCACATCGTTTTACTTTCTAGGCAGGTGAAGGCATAAAATTGCCGGAATGCAAAAACCTCCCGGCGATTTGCCGGGAGGTTTGAATTTGGTTGCGGGGGCAGGATTTGAACCTACGACCTTCGGGTTATGAGCCCGACGAGCTACCATGCTGCTCCACCCCGCGTTAGGGAAAGTTGACTATACGCGCCTTGGCGGAGCTTGTCAAGTTTGTGCACCACATAAAGGCTATTGGCCTGCATTGTTTGATTAATTTTGTTTGCGCAATTTGGCTGTTCTGCCCAGCAGGCTACCTGAAAGCGATGTCTTGGCGAAGCCAAGGCTGCGCTTCTGCGAAGCTAAAGCGCAAGCTTCAACGAAGCTAAAGTGATGGTTTGACGAAGCTAAAGCTGAGTTTCTGCGGGTGCAAACCTGATTCATTCAAACAGCCGCCCCTGCGCCAAAATTTCCCGCACCGGAGCAAAGCTGCGGCGGTGTTCGGGCAGGGCGCCGTGGCGCTGCAGGGCGGCGAGGTGTTCGGCGGTGCCGTAGCCTTTGTGCCGTTCGAAGCCGTATTGCGGATAATGCTCGGCCAGGGCATACATTTCCTCGTCGCGCGCGGTTTTGGCCAGCACGGAGGCGGCGGAAATCTGGATGATTTTGCTGTCGCCTTTCACCACAGCTTCGGCCTCGCAGCCCAAATCTGTTGGCACGCGGTTGCCGTCTATCCACGCTTTTTCAGGTAGCCTTTCCAGCCCGTGCACGGCGCGGCGCATCGCCAGCATGGTGGCGTGCAGGATGTTGAGCCGGTCGATTTCCTTCACCGAGGCGGCGGCCACGCACCAGGCCAATGCCTGCTGTTTAATCAACACCGCCAATTCGTCGCGGCGGCGTTCGCTCAGTTTTTTCGAGTCGGTAAGCCCCGGCAAATCGTATTCGTCCGGCAGCACCACGGCGGCGGCAAACACGCTGCCGACCAGTGGCCCGCGCCCGGCCTCGTCCACGCCGGCCTGCCAAATCATGGGTTTGCCCCTGCGGCGGCCAGCACTGCCGTTGCAGCTTCGGCGGCAGTGTCTTTGCGTAATAAATGGTGCAGCTCGGTGAAGTCCTGCTGCAGCGCGGCGGTTTTCTCCGGCGAGCGATACCAATCCAGCAGCGCGGCGGCCAGCTTTTCCGGCTCGGCATCGTGCTGCAGCAGCTCTGGCACGGCGGCGTGGCCGAGCAGCACGTTGGGCAGCCCCACATGGGGCACTTTGATTTTGTGCTTCACCAGCGCATAGGTGAGCGGCGAGATTTTGTAGCTGATTACCATCGGCCGCTTGCACAGCGCCACTTCCAGCGTGGCCGTGCCGCTGGTGACTAACACCACATCCGCCGCCGTGCAGGCTTGCGCCGTGCCGCCCGGGAGCAGTTGCAAGGGCAGGCGGCAATACGGCTCGGCGGCGAGCAGACTTTGCAGGCGCGTGCGGGTGGCTTCGGTGGCGTAGGGCAGCAGGAACTGCGCCTCGGGAATTTGTTGCCGCACCAGCTGAGCGGCTTGCAGAAACAGCGGTGCCATATAGTCGATTTCGCTCACTCGGCTGCCAGGCAGCAGGGCGAATACGGGCTGTTTTTCAGGTAGCCCCAACTCGCGGCGTGCGGCGGCGCGGTCGGCTTCCAAAGGCAGGGTTTGCGCCAACGGGTGTCCCACAAATCGCGCCCGCCCGCCGGCTTGCCGGTATAGCTCCGGCTCCATCGGAAACAGGCACAGCACTTCATCTGCCTGCTGCACGATTTTATGCACCCGCTCGCGCCGCCACGCCCACACCGAAGGGCTCACATAATGCAGCGTGGGGATGCCCGCGGCTTTGAGCACGGCAGCCACGCCCAGGTTGAAATCCGGCGCGTCGATGCCCAGGAACACATCTGGCCGCAGCCGTTTCATTTCGGCAATCAAGCCTTTGCGGATGCGCCAAATCGCCGGCAGATTTTTCAGCACTTCCACATAGCCGCGCACCGCCAGCGTTTCTTGGTCGAACAGGCTCTCCAGCCCAGCCGCCTGCTGCATACGCGGGCCGCCGATGCCGGTAAACCGTGCCTGCGGGCAGCGCGCGCGGATGGCCTCAATCAGGTGTGCGCCGAGCAAGTCGCCCGAAGCTTCGCCGGCACACAGGGCAATAAGGGGGGAAGTGTTCATGGTGGGAACGGCTGGAAAATGAAGATGCGGTATTGTACCGAATAATGCGGCTGCGGGCGGCTGGAACGTTGAAGGCTACCTGAAAATTTTAGCTTCGCAGGAATTTTAATTTGGCTGCGCCAGAGTCTCGTTTTAACTACGTTGAAGCTGGCGCTTTAGCTTCGCCAAGACATCGCTTTCAGGTAGCCTTTATTCTTAATCCGCCACCCCGTAGCGGTCGCGGTAGGCCTGCACTGGCTCGAGGTATTGCCGGAACTGCGCATCGTCTTGCAAGAGTGCGAGCAAATCGGCCAGGCTGGCAATCGGCACCACCGGCAGCCCGTATTGTTGACGTACTTCTTGTACCGCCGACTGACTGCCCGTGCCTTTTTCCATGCGGTCGAGCGCAATTGCCACCCCGGCCGGCGTGGCGCCCGCTTGCTCAATCAGGCGCACCGATTCACGCACCGAAGTGCCGGCGGAAATCACATCGTCAATAATCAACACCCGCCCGGCCAGCGGCGCACCCACCAGCGTGCCGCCTTCGCCGTGGTCTTTGGCTTCCTTGCGGTTGTAGGCAAAAGGCACATTGCGCCCCGCTTCGGCCAGCATCATCGCCGTGGCCGAAGCCAGCACGATGCCTTTATAAGCCGGGCCGAACAGCATATCGAACTCCACCCCGCTCTCGAGAATCGAACGCACATAAAACCGCGCCAGCGCAAGGGTGGAGGCGCCATCGTTAAACAGCCCGGCGTTGAAAAAATAGGGCGACAGCCTCCCGGCCTTGGTAACAACCTCGCCAAAGCGCAATACATCCTGCTCCAGCGCAAAGCGCAGGAAATCCTGCCGAAAATCGCTCATGATGCCTTCCCTGAAATCAAGCATTGGAAACGGTGGCATTATAGCCGATTCTGCGGCACTCTTCTGCTGATATGAAAAGGCTACCTGAAACCGATGGGCAGATTTCAAGTAGCCTTTTGGTAGAGCAGAATCGCGCTATTGATGGTTTACCGGTTGTTGATCAGCTGGTTTATCAGGCATCGGCTGCAATAAGCGGCGGCCGGAAGCGATAAAGCGTTTGCCCATTTGTTCCGAGCCGTATGGGTTGAAATGCTCACTATCAACATAGATGGGCAGGCCATCAACGGTAAAGTCTGAAGGAACCAAATCAGTAAAATCTATCCAGTGTACTTGGGGATATTTGCGGACAATCTCGTAAATGGTTTGGTTGGCTGCTTCCGAGTCTTGACGGATAAATTGCTGCCGTTCGGTTAGCTGCTGGAACAGGCCGATAGATTGCAAATACCTTTTACGGAGAATGCCTGCTCCGGCATTAGGATTGTCTTTCAATACATAAACAGTCTTCTGCCGGTTAAGCAGAAATTGTAGGGTTTTCTCGAAATTTTTCGGAAAATCAGGCTGCTCTAACCGTTGTTGCCAGCGGTTAGACAAAATTACTACTTGATATTTATCTAAATCCTGTTCCACTCGATGGCGCATGGCCAAACACCGCTCGCGCCATTCTGGCCGTTCTAAGTTTTTATGTACTGTAGTGGTGTTGTATAGGAAAGCACAGCTACCAGCAGATACGACATATGCTGCCCAACCTTCATGCCTGCCTACTACTTCATAGAAAGTGTTGTAGTGCGCGGTATGTGAATCGCCAACAGCCAGGACGGTTACCGGTTTGTTGCGGTCGCCTTTAACGCAATCATTATTTTCTCCGTCATTACAGATACCAGTATGCCAACCCAACTCTTGTTTTTCCGGAGTGTGGCGAAGCTGCTTATCGTAAGCTGAACGCCCTGCATTCACCCCAATCCCCAGCGCGAAATAAACCGCCATCACGCTGGCAAACTCCTTGCCAGACAGTTTTTTGCTGTGCCGAATCGGATTCTCAATCAAGCGGTATGATACCCACGAAGCCAATACCACGCCGGCCATTGACACCAATACCACATCCAACGGCAATACGCTGTCCATATATGCATAACGCAGCAGCGCCAACACCGGCCAGTGCCACAGATACAGCGGATAGGAAATCAGGCCGACGGCCACCATCGGCTTCCAAGCAAGCAGTTGGTTGAAACGGCTGCCGTTGCCGGCGGCAATCAGCCAGGCAGCAGCGCTGCATACGGCCAAGCGCTCAACATAGCCTTTGCCAGGCAGGAAGCCGTCGGGCAAACACAAACAAACCAGCATAACAATAGCGGCCAACCACGCAGTTGGGTTTAGGCTTTTGCCCGGGGTTTTACAGCGAGCCGGCACCACGGCAGCCAGCGAACCGATTAGTAATTCGTATGCGCGCACTTGCGGCAGGTAGTAGGCATCTGCCTCATAAGGCACCAAGCCGGAGAGCAGGCTGGCGGCAATCATGGCGATAACAGCGTGCACGGTGTATTTGGGCAGATATTTGTGCACCAGCCACATCAAGAGAGGGAAAACAAAATAGAACTGCTCTTCCAAGGAAAGCGACCAGATGTGCAGCAGCGGTTTTTCGGCGGAAGCAATATCAAAATAGCCTCCGCTTTTGGCAAAAAACAGGTTGGCACCGAAAAACAGCGAGGAGCGCAGCGAACGCAAATAGTTAAAAAAATCGTCCGGCATCAGCAGCCATGCGCCCACGGCCGTGCAGGCGGCGAGCACAAACAAGAAGGCGGGCAAAATGCGTTTGGCACGGCGCTGGTAGAAATTGAGCAGCGAAAAGCGTTGCCCGGTTAGCTCCTTGTGGATGATGGAGGTAATCAAATAGCCGGAGATAACGAAGAATATATCCACGCCGAGAAAGCCACCGGGGAGTAGCTTGGCATGAATATGAAACAGGATAACGGCAATCACGGCCACAGCGCGTAGACCGTCGATATCGGCTCGGTAGGAAAGGCTGCTGTTGGAGGCGGGGAGGCTCATGTTGGTGGATATGGCTGAAAGGTTGGGTTGGAATAAAGGCTACCTGAAAGATGGCGGAGATGTTCAGCTTCGTTTTCAGGTAGCCTGTTACCGGATTTTAAGCGGCCTGAGGCTTTTCAGGTAGCCTTAGTCCAATTTTTTAAAGTGGCGGCGACGTTCCAGTTCGCTCAGGTAGCGTTTGCGCAGGCGGATGGATTTGGGGGTGATTTCCACCAGCTCATCGTCGTCGATAAATTCCACTGCGCTTTCCAGCGTGAGCTTAATCGGCGTGGTGAGGCGCACGGCTTCGTCGGTGCCGCTGGCGCGCACGTTGGTGAGCTTTTTGCCTTTGAGCGGATTCACCACCAAATCGTTGTCGCGGCTGTGGATGCCGATAATCATGCCTTCGTAGATTTTGTCGTTGGGCGACACGAACATGCGGCCGCGTTCTTCCAAGTTCCACAGGGCATAAGCCACGGCTTCTCCTTGCTCTTGGGAAACCAGCACGCCGTTGTGGCGGCCGGGTATATCGGGCTTCACGGGGGCGTAGTCGTCGAACACATGGCTCATCAGGCCGACGCCGCGCGTGAGGGTCATGAATTCGCCTTGGAAGCCGATGAGGCCGCGTGCGGGAATGTGGTATTCGAGGCGGGTGCGGCCATGGCCGTCGCTTTCCATATTGGTGAGCTCGCCGCGGCGGCGGCCGAGTTCTTCCATCACCGCGCCTTGGTTTTCGTCGGGCACGTCCACAGTCAGATTTTCATACGGCTCGCATTTTTGGCCGTTGATGTCGCGGTATACCACGCGCGGTTTGCCCACAGCCAGCTCGTAGCCTTCGCGACGCATGTTTTCCAGCAGGATGGTGAGGTGCAGTTCGCCACGGCCGGACACGCGGAATACGTCGGCATCGGCAGTGTCTTCCACGCGCAGGGCCACGTTGGTGAGCAGTTCGCGTTGCAGGCGGTCGCGGATTTGGCGGCTGGTAACGAATTTGCCCTCAGTGCCGGCCAGCGGGCTGGTGTTTACCATGAAGTCCATGGTGAGGGTAGGCTCGTCCACGCTCAGCATTGGCACGCCGATGGGGTTGTCTTTGTCGCAAATGGTTACGCCGATGCCGATTTCGTCGATGCCGGAAATCAGCACGATGTCGCCTGCTTCGGCTTCCTGCAGTGGCACGCGTTCCAGCCCGCTGAAACCGAGCAGCTGGTTGATGCGGCCTTGGGCGATTTGTTTGTCGTGGTTCATTACGGCCACGGTTTGGCCGGGGCGGATTTTGCCGTTGAGGATGCGGCCGATACCGAGTCGGCCGGTGTAGTTGTCGTAGTCGAGCTGGGAGATTTGCAGCTGCAGCGGCGCAGCGGCGCTACCTGAAGGCGGGGGAGTGTATTTGAGGATGGTGTCGAACAGCGGGCGCATATCGCTGCTCTCGTCTTCTTCGTTCAGCTTGGCGAAGCCGGAGAGGCCGGAAGCATAGACGATAGGGAAATCGAGCTGCTCTTCGCTGGCGCCAAGGTTGTCGAACAAATCAAAGGTTTGGTCGATCACCCAGCTGGCGCGGGCGGTGGGCTTATCGATTTTGTTGATCACCACGATGGGTTTCAAGCCCAGCGCGAGGGCTTTTTTGGTGACGAAGCGGGTTTGCGGCATCGGGCCTTCTTGCGCGTCCACCAACAGCAGCACGCAATCCACCATGCCGAGCACGCGTTCTACTTCGCCGCCGAAGTCGGCGTGTCCGGGGGTATCGACGATGTTGATGTGGTAGCCTTCGTATTCGATGGCGGTGTTTTTGGCGAGGATGGTGATGCCGCGTTCTTTTTCAAGGTCGTTGCTGTCCATCACACGCTCGTCCACATGCTGGTTGGCGCGGAAGGTGCCGGATTGGCGCAGAAGTTGGTCTACGAGTGTGGTTTTGCCATGATCGACGTGGGCGATGATGGCGATGTTGCGGATGTTTTTCATGAGGTTGTCTGCTGCCTTGTAATCGGATCGGAAATAGAAAAAACCGTGCATTATAGCACGGCGGGGCAAGGGACTTCAGGCCGCCTTTGGGTTGGCCGTTTATTGTTTGGCGGCAAGCACATTCATGCAGGAGCGGTATTCTTCTGCGCCGATGCGTTCGGCGATGCGGTTTTTGGTATCGGCATCGAGCGAAGTTTTTGAATCGGCAGGTACACCACGGGCGCGTTGGGCTTTGCTGACGACCATACTGATGGTACCGTGCACCAGCCTGCGGGATTCGTCACTTTGGGCGGCGGGCGCATACTTCTGGCGCAGGCGGGCTTCAGTGTCGGCAGGCTTTTCGCCTTCCAGCCGTGCCAGGACGGCATCGTGGGAGACGGCTGCCGTGAGTTTGCAGTAGCTTTCCACGTTGGTTACTGATTGCAGCTGCGCTTCGCCCGCAGCTTGGGCGGGCGGTTTGGCGCAGGCAGCTGCGGTGAGCAGGGCGGTGAGGCAGAGGGCGGTTTTCCATGTTTGCATGGTATTTTCCTTGATTTCTATGGTTTATGGGATTGCCCTTCTCAGGCTGCCTTTTCGGTTTTCAGGTAGCCTGATTAGGATTTGAATTGCGGGTTAGTCGATAAACTGCCGCAACATGCTCACTGCCAAATGGCTGAACTGGCGGTATTTATCGGTTTTTTCGATTTTGTCTTTATCGAGCCCGATTTCGATAATAACGCCGGCTTTGTTGCCGTAGAGCACGGTGTTTTCAATTTCGTAGGCGCTGTGGGTTTTGCCTTTGCTATCGGGCGTGGGCACGATGAAGGCCTGCAGCATTTCGCCGCTGGCCAGATTTTGCAGGATCAGGCTTTTCTTCACGTTTTCGGCCACATCACCACTAACATATTGGAAGGGGTTGGTGGCCACATCGGTTACGCCGCGATAGGAGTAGATGTAAACCTTGTGTTCGAGTTTGGGGTTGTTGAGCAGATAGAGTTTGAGCAGAAGCTGACGAAGGTCGGCGGCCATGATGTTTCCCTTTGTGTGCCCGCTATAGCTGCGGTTGGTGGGCATTATAGCCAATCTGCGGAGCAAGCTCTACATGGGCAAGTGATAGCCGAAGCATATTTTATAGTGAATTAAAATAAGAACGCTACTGCGTGGCTCGCCTTGTCCTATTCTCATTTTTATCCACTATACATATGGCGGATTAGCTGAATTTTCGCTACGACGTTTCAGGTAGCTTGCAACGATGCAGCTGAGGCTGCTTGAAAATAAAAAACCTTTGCCAATCAAGGCAAAAGTTTCGTTTTCGTACGCCAATCCGGCTAAGCTTGGCGGATAGGGATGATTTTGGCGGCTTGGCTGAGGCGTTTTTTGCCGCCTTCGCCGTAGTTTTCAGCCACGTAGGTTTCCACAATCTGCAAAAACTCAGCAGCCATCTTGTCGCCCTTAAGCGTTACTTTGCGCTCTCCATCCACATACACGGGGGCAACCGGGGTTTCGCCGGTGCCGGGTAGGCTGATGCCGATATCGGCCAGTTTGCTTTCGCCAGGGCCGTTGACCACGCAACCCATCACGGCCACGTTCAGGCTTTCCACGCCGGGATATTTGTGTTTCCACACCGGCATCTGCATCCGCAGGTGCAGCTGGATATCGCGCGCCAGCTCTTGGAATACGGTGCTGGTGGTGCGGCCGCAGCCCGGGCAAGCGGTTACCATCGGTGTGAAAGAGCGCAATCCCATAGTTTGTAGGATTTCTTGCGCCACAATCACTTCCTGCGTGCGCGAACTGCCTGGCTCGGGGGTGAGCGAGATGCGGATGGTGTCGCCGATGCCTTCTTGCAGCAATACAGACAGCGCGGCAGTAGAAGCCACGATGCCTTTGCTGCCCATGCCGGCTTCGGTAAGCCCCAGATGCAGCGGATAGGCGCAGCGGCTGCCCAAATCGCGATACACCTGAATCAGATCCTGCACGGCACTGACTTTGCACGACAGGATGATTTTGTTTTCAGGTAGCCCCAAATCCACGGCTTTTTGTGCGGATTCCAGCGCAGAAAGCACCAGTACTTCTTTCATCACGGCTTCGGGCGGCTGCGGCTCGGGGCGGCTGCGGTTGGCATCCATCAGGCGTTTGGCTAGGCTTTGGTCGAGGCTGCCCCAGTTCACGCCGATGCGTACAGCTTTGCCGTTTTCGGCAGCAGTGCGGATGAGGAAGGCGAATTTCTCATCGCCTTTCGTGCCTTTGCCCACGTTGCCAGGATTGATGCGGTATTTGGCCAAGGCCTTGCCGCATTCGGGAAATTCGGCCAAGAGGCGTTCGCCATTGAAGTGGAAATCACCGATGAGCGGGGTGGGGCAGCCCATGTCGTCGAGCCGGCTGCGGATTTCGGCCACTTTGGCAGCGGCCTGCGGGTTGTTTACCGTAATCCGCACCATTTCCGAGCCGGCTTCGCTAAGTTCTTTTACCTGTAAGGCGGTGGCTTCGGCGTCGGCGGTGTCGGTGTTGGTCATTGACTGCACCACCACCGGCGAGCCGGAACCGACGGTGATGTGTTCAATTTCTACCTGATGCGTGCGCCGGCGGGAAGGAAGGGTTGTGTTCATAAACAGGTATGGTTATTGGGCGGCATCATCTTGGCCGCCGGCAGTGAAGGCGGCGGTTTTTTGGTCGACCATGTGCTCGGCCACATTGATGTCGCGACCGCTGTAGCTGGCTAAGCTGTTTTTGGCAAAGCCGATGCGTACGCGGTAGGGGCCGTTACCGGAGAAGCGGTGTTCGCTGCCGGCAGGCACGATTTTGCTTACCAGCATTTGGCCGTCTTTATCGGTTACGGTGAGGAAAGAGCGGAAGCGCAGTTTGAGCACCAATTCGCCCTGAGCCGATTGGATGCCTGCAGCAGCGGCCGGTGCAGAAGCAGGGTTTTCTACCGGCTGCGGCTGGCTACCTGAAACCGCCGGCAGGGAGGCAGCAGGCGTGGAGGCTTCTTGCAGCGGCAACACCTGCACATTGCTGCTGTCTAAGTTGGGCGGCAGGATTTGGTTTTCCGGAATGCTGGTTTGGGCATTCTGTTTTTGGTGTTCGGTATTGGACTTCATCTGCCACAACACTACCACGCCCACAATCGCGGCAGTGGCGGCCACGCCGAAAATCCAGCGCGGAAATGGCTTTTTAATCAGAGCGTTGTGGTAGGTCATCTTCACGTTGCCGTCTTCTTTGGCAGCAGGGCTTTGGAATTGGCTGGGGGTAATTATCTGCTCCAGATAGTTGTTTAATACGGTTTCATCCAAATTCAGGTAGCGTCCGTAGCTGCGCAGAAAGCCGCGCACAAACACGGGCTCAGGCAATTTGCTGAAATCGGCGTTTTCCAACGCCTCCACCTGGCGGGCGGGCAGTTTCAGGTGTTCCGACACATCGCCAAGCGACAGCTGTTGCTGTTCGCGGTTGTGGCGCAACAATTTGCCCAGTTCTTCAGCAGCGGCCAGCTGGGGGGTTGAGATCTCGGTCATTGGGGTCTTCCTGTGGTAATTTCTTGAAGTTCTGGCGAATACGGATAGTTGGTGCGCAGCTGCGCTTCGTATTCGTAGGCAGCCTGGGTTTGGCCGCGGGCGCGGGCAATCTTCCAGCCCAGCAGCAGATCGTCGGCACCTAGCCGGTCTACCTTACTTTGATATTGGCGGAACTGGCGGTCGGCCTCGCCCAAATTGCCTTCGAGCATGCGCACGCGTGCCATTTCTTTTTGCGCGGGGGCGAAACTCGGGTCGGCGGCTTGGGAGCGTTCCAGATAGGCCATGGCCAGGTTGTATTGCCCCAGGCGGGCGCTACAGATGCCTTTGTTCATGTAGGCTACCTGCGGGCTGGGATAAGTAGGGTCGGCCAGGGCGCGGTCGAAATAAGCCAAGGCCTGGTTTGCACGGCTGCCGGAGTTGCACAAAAACCAACCGTAGTTGTTGTTGATTTCCGCACTGTCGGGCTTGATAGACAGGGCGCGTTGGAAACTTTCTTCCGCTTTCTCCGGCACTTTCAGATATTGATAAATTTCAGCACGCACCAGCCAGGCGTTTTCGTTGCGTGGCTGAGCCTGTAGGGCTTCTTCAATCGCAGACACGGCGGCACGGTAGTCGCGCGAATTCATATATTCGATGGCAAGCTGGGTTTTGATGGCGGCAATTTCCTCTGGCCGGTTGCGCACTTCTTTGTTGCCGGTGTGGATAGTGATGCCGCCGCAGCCGGCGAGCAAAGCGAATGCCGTCAGGGAGGCAACTAAATTTTTTCTCATGATAATCAACCTTTTGCAACTTGTAATTGCAGCCATTTTTGTTGGCGGCGAGTTTTGTCCTGCACCTGTCCGGCCAGTTGGCCGCAGGCCGCATCGATGTCGTCGCCACGCGTTTTGCGCACGGTAACCACTAAACCGGCCTGATACAGGATGTCACGGAATACGCGGATATTTTCATCGCTGGAGCGGTTGTAGCCGGAATTGGGGAAGGGGTTAAACGGAATTAGATTGAATTTGCAGGGAACGTCTTTAACCAATTCCAACAGCTCGCGGGCGTGTTCGGGTTTGTCGTTTACGCCGTCGAGCATAACATATTCGAAGGTAACGAAGTCGCGCGGGGCTTTAACCAGATAGCGCTGGCAGGCAACCATCAACTCTTTGAGCGGATATTTTTTGTTTAGCGGCACGATTTCGTTGCGGATGGCGTCGTTTGGGGCGTGCAGAGATACAGCCAGCGCCACTGGCATGTCTTCTTTGAGCCTGTCCATTTGCGGCACCATGCCGGAGGTGGACACGGTAACGCGGCGGCGACTTAGAGCGTAGCCGTGATCATCCAGCATGATGGAGAGCGCGGTAACCACATTATCGTAGTTGGCCAGCGGCTCACCCATGCCCATCATCACCACGTTGGAAATCACTCGTTCGTCTTTGGGGGTGGCGCCCAGTGCTTTGTTTGCCCACCATAATTGGCCGATGATTTCGGCAGTGGAGAGGTTGCGGTTGAAGCCTTGGCGGCCGGTGGAGCAGAAAGTGCATTCCAGTGCACAGCCTACCTGCGAAGAAACGCACAACGTGCCACGGTCGGTTTCGGGGATGAACACGGTTTCCACGCCGTTACCGGTGCCCACATCCAACAGCCATTTACGCGTGCCGTCGCGGCTTTCCTGCGCGGCCATCAGCGCGGGCACGCCCACTTGCGCACTCTCGTTGAGCTTGGCGCGCAGCGATTTGGCCAGGTCGGTCATTTCATCGAAATCGCCGGCTGCGCCTTGGTGCATCCAGCGCATCACTTGGCGGGCGCGGAAGGGTTTTTCCCCCATTTGGGCGAAATGGGCGGTGAGGCCGGCGATGTCGTAGTTGAGCAGGTTGGTTTTCATATGAGCGCCGCAAATCGGCTGGTTGTGTTCTTGGGTTTTATGATTTATATATAAAGGCTTAAAGGCTACCTGAAAACTGCGTTTCAACACGTTTGAAACTTTCAGGTAGCCTGCAGCTTGGCCGGTTTAACGCGGGCAGATTTCCTGCTCGCTGAAAAAATAGGCCACTTCGATGGCGGCATTGGCCAAGCTGTCGGAACCGTGCACGGCGTTTGCATCGATAGAGGAAGCGAAATCGGCACGGATGGTGCCGGGAGCGGCTTCTTTCGGATTGGTAGCGCCCATCAACTCGCGGTTTTTGGCCACTGCGTTTTCGCCCTCCAATACCTGTACCACCACCGGGCCGCTAGTCATGAATTTCACCAAATCGGCAAAAAACAGGCGCTCTTTGTGTATGGCATAGAAGCCCTCGGCTTCCTCGCGGGTGAGGTGCTTCATTTTGGCGGCTACAATTTTCAGGCCGTTGCTTTCAAAGCGGCTGTAGATTTTGCCAATGACGTTTTTGGCCACGGCATCGGGTTTGATAATGGAAAGGGTGCGTTCAGTGGCCATTTGGTTCTCCAATCTAATTCGCTATCAACATATCGGCCGCATTGGATTTTTCATCCTACCCAAAGGCGTGCGGCTGGCGGATGGCATTTTAGCAAGTTTTCCGCGCGATTGCTTGTTTGGATACGGATTTTTGCATTTGTCGGCTTTGGTCTCGCATGCGCGGCTTGAAGGCTACCTGAAAGCGTAAGCTTCAGCGAAGTTAAAAACATACCGGCAGATTCTGTAGGGGTGAAAACATTTGGCCCTACGCCCCATGCAACAACTTCCACAGCATCTGGCTACCAATCACTACCATCAGCGCCCCAAATACCCGCTTCAAGCCGGCAGGCGGCAGGCGGTGTGCCGCTCTCACGCCCAAGGGTGCAAACAGCACCGTGCACACCCCCAACACCACGATGCACGGCACATACCAAAAACCCACTGCACCCGCAGGCAGCCCCGGTACATTCCAGCCAGAAAGCAGATAGCCTAGCGCCCCCGCTACCGCAATCGGCCAAGCCAGCACGCTGGAAGTGGCCACTGCCTGATGCACCGGCATGCGGCAATACATCATAAACGGCACCGACAACGACCCGCCGCCGATACCAACCCAGCTGGAAAGCAGCCCAAACAACCCGCCAATCCCCGCCTGCATCCGACTGCTTGGCAGCTTGGCCGCCGGTTTCGGATTGAGCTGGAATAGGTTTTTTGCCGCCATCGAATAGCAAAACACGATGAACAACACCTGCAGGCCGAAGGTGGGAATCCGGTTCGACACCAGCGAGCCCAGCAGGCTGCCCGCCGCCAGCCCGGGCGCCATACGCCGCACAAATTCCCAGCGCACCGCCCCCTGTTTCTGCTGCGCCAGTGCGCTGGAAAAGGTGGTAAACACAATCACTGCCATCGACGTACCCACCGCCAAATGCTGGCCGTGCTCGCCTGTAATGCCCTGCCTGCCCAGCACCCACAGCACAATCGGCACGATAATCATCCCTCCACCAATGCCCAGCAACCCGGCCAAAAACCCCGCCGCCGCGCCCACTGCCGCCAGCGGCAGCAACACTTCCATGCTCCACATTGTCTTGTCTCCACTATAAAAACCGCTGCCGGAAAGCAAATCGGCAGCGGCATTTCATATTTGAATTTTCAGGTAGCCTTTAGCCGTCCAGACCAATCTGGTTTGGCACTGGCCTATCCCTAAATTCAGGCTGTTGCCACTTTTCAGGTAGCCTCTGGTTCTTTTTCCGCTTCCTGTTGCTCTTTCTGCTTGCGGCTGCGCTGCCAAAACCACATCACATAGCCCGATAGGCTGTAGGCCAAAAACAGCAGAAACAGCACCAACGAAGGCTCCCAAGTAATTACCAAAAAGCCGATCACTGCCAAGAGCAGCCCGAAAAACGGCACCTTGCGCCGCACATTGATTTCCTTAAAGCTCCAAAACCGTACCTGCGCCACCATCGAAAGCCCGGCAAACAGTGTGATGATCAAGCACCACCAACGCGCCAGCGGTAGGCTGCCCAGGCTATGATCCATCCACACCAGCCCAATCACCAAGGCTGCTGCCGTCGGGCTTGGAATGCCGATAAACCAGCGTTTGTCCACCTTACCGATTAAAGTGTTGAACAAGGCCAGGCGCAAGGCCGCACAGGCGCAATAGACGAAGGCCACCGAATAGCCGATGCGTCCGAACTCGAAAAGCTGCCACTTATAGGCAATCAGCGCGGGCGCCACGCCGAAGCTCACCATATCGGCCAGGCTGTCGAGCTGTTCGCCGAACGCGCTCTGGCTGTTGGTCCAGCGCGCCACACGGCCATCCATGCCGTCGAGCAGCATCGACACAAACACCGCCACCGCCGCTGTGTCGTAGTGGCCGTGCATGGATTGGGTGATGGCGAAAAACGCGCAAAATAAGGCCGCCAGTGTAAACGAATTGGGCAGTAGGTAGATGCTGTTTTGGCGGAAGGCTTCGCGGCGGCTGGCGGGCTGTTCGGGGGAGCGTGGCTGGGTCATTTGAGGCTACCTGAAAACTTGATAATTAGGAACCTATTATATACCTATCCCGACATCGCTGCGCCTGCAGCAGAAAAACCTGCACCGATAAAGCTGCGGGGAAGACAGCGAAGTGCGTTATAATTCACTCTGTTGAACAATTAATCGGACAATACCGAAAACTTGGCAACATTGCGGGTTTCCATTTTTCAGGTAGCCCTTTGTGAATTAATCCAACACTCAAAATGAGGCGCAACACAATGAGCTTGATCGAATTGAAAGTACCCGACATCGGCGGGCACGAAAATGTAGACATCATCGCCGTAGAAATCAAAGCAGGCGACACCATCGCTATAGACGACACCTTGATTACGCTGGAAACCGACAAAGCCACCATGGACGTGCCGGCCGAAGCCGCAGGCGTGGTGAAAGAAGTGAAAGTGAAAGTGGGCGACAAAATCTCCGAAGGCGGTGTAATTGCCGTGATCGAAGCCGCCGGTGCGGCTGCTGCCGCCGAAGCACCGAAAGCTGCCGCCGCTCCGGCGCCGGAAGCTCCCAAAGCCGCTGCGCCCGCACCGCAAGCGGCACAGTTTGCCGGTTCTGCCGATGCCGAATACGACGTGGTGGTATTGGGCGGCGGCCCGGGCGGCTATTCCGCTGCCTTTGCCGCAGCCGACGAAGGCCTGAAAACCGCCATCATCGAGCAATACAGCACCTTGGGCGGCGTGTGCCTGAACGTGGGCTGTATCCCGTCTAAAGCACTGCTGCACAACGCAGCCGTGATTGACGAAGTGAAACACTTGGTGAAAAACGGCATCAAATTCGGCGAACCCGAAATCAATGTAGACGAACTGCGCGGCTACAAAGAAAAAGTGATCGCCAAACTCACCGGCGGCTTGGCAGGCATGGCCAAAGCCCGCAAAGTGGACGTTATCCAAGGTAACGGCCAATTCGTGGGCGCGAACCACATTGAAGTGTCGCTCACCGAATCCACCCAATACGAACAAGCCACCACAACCGGCGCGAAAAAAACCGTTGCCTTCAAAAACTGCATTATCGCCGTGGGCAGCCGTGTGGTGAAACTGCCCTTCATCCCTGAAGATCCGCGCATTGTGGACAGCACCGGCGCGCTGGAACTGCGCCAAAACGGCGGCAAACTGCCTGAAAAAATGCTGGTCATCGGCGGTGGCATCATCGGCTTGGAAATGGGCACTGTGTACAGCACACTGGGCGCACGCCTGGATGTAGTTGAAATGATGGACGGCCTGATGCAGGGCGCCGACCGCGACTTGGTAAAAGTGTGGGAGAAAATAAACGCCCACCGCTTCGACAACATCATGACCAACACCAAAACTGTGGCCGTGGAAGCCAAACCCGACGGCATCTACGTAACCTTTGAAGGCGAAAAAGCGCCGAAAGAGCCGCAACGCTATGATTTGGTATTGGTGGCTGCCGGCCGTGCGCCGAACGGCAAACTTTGCTCTGCCGAAAAAGCCGGCGTGGCCGTTACCGAACGCGGCTTCATCGAAGTGGACAAACAAATGCGCACCAACGCGCCGCACATCTACGCCATTGGCGACGTGATCGGCCAGCCCATGTTGGCACACAAAGCCGTGCACGAAGGCCACGTGGCAGCGGAAAACTGCGCCGGCCACAAAGCCTACTTCGACGCACGCGTGATTCCGGGCGTGGCCTACACCGACCCCGAAGTGGCTTGGGTGGGCGTTACCGAAGAAATCGCCAAACGCGACGGCATCAAAATCACCAAAGCTGTATTCCCGTGGGCTGCCAGCGGCCGCGCCATCGCCAATGGCCGTGACGAAGGCTTCACCAAGCTGATTTTCGATGCCGAAAGCGGCCTGATTATCGGCGGCAGCATCGTCGGCACCCACGCCGGCGACATGATCGGCGAAATCTGCTTGGCCATCGAAATGGGCTGCGATGCAACCGACATCGGCAAAACCATCCACCCGCACCCGACCTTGGGCGAAAGCATCGGTATGGCAGCGGAAGTAGCCAACGGCACTTGCACCGACTTGCCGCCGCAACGTAAAAAGAAATAAGTGTTTGACAGCTTAAACGCTGAATAGAAAAGGCTACCTGAAACTGTATTTAGCAGTTTTCAGGTAGCCTTTTAGTATGGCAGAGGCTAACTGAAAGCACCGTTTCAATGGAGAGGGTTTATTGCTTGGCAGAACCAAAGCTACACAGAAACTTCGCTTTAGCTATGCCAAGACATGGTTTTCAGGTGGCCTTCCCCGCATCCTATCCTTTCTCTCTACAAATAGCCCGATGTTTGACCTAACACAGCACCCGTTGCCACAGCAGCCCGTATAGTTATCGTAAACAGTTCATCCGCCAGCATTGATTGACATCTTGCGGACGGCATAGGTCGTCTGAAATCCATCACTTACGGGAGCAACATCATGGCTACACAAAACCGCCTGCTTGAACAACTGCATAACGAACCCTTCGCCCTCTGCTTTTCCGGGCAGGGTTTTGATTGGATTAGCACTTTGCGCGAGGCTTTGGCTGACGGGGCGCGGGACAAGGCAAACGAAGTGGCCGCCGCTGCCGCCCAAATCTTGAAGCCTGTGGCCGGGCAGATTGCCGCCGCCCGCCCGCAGGGTTTCGAGCCAATAAAATGGGCGGAAAACGGCGCGGACGGCATCGATTTGGTGCGTGCCGCCGTGAGCGCGCCCGGCATTTTCCTGTCGCAAATCGCCAATCTGCACACGCTGGAAACGCGCGGCTTGGACAGCGGCAAGGCGGCGGGCGTTATCGGGCATTCGCAGGGCATACTCGGGCGTTCTCTGATACGCGAGCCGCAGCATGCCGCCAAACTGCTGGCTTTGGCCGAATTGATTGGCGCGGCAGCCACGCTGCAAGGGCGCGCAACGGGTATGTATCTGCACGACGACTTGCATCCGATGGTGATGGTGCAGGGCGTGAGCCGCGGGCAGCTTGCCGCCGTGATTGACAAACTGTTCCCCGCAGATTCGGCCGACTGCCCGTGTATCGGCCTGCAGAACAGCGCGGACGGTTTTGTCGTCAGCGGCAAACCCGAATCGGTGGCGCGCGTGTGCGGCGTGTTGTCGGACACGGTTAAAGACGAAAACGGCCAAACGCCCGAAAACCTGCTGTGGCGGCTGGACGTGGAAGTCGGCTTCCACCACCCCGCCATGCTGCCCGCCGTGGCGCAAGTGGCCGAATGGGCGGCCGCCTGCGGTTTGGACGTGGAGCAGGCGCGCGGCATCGCGCACAATATCCTGATGGATCCGGTGGACTGGGTGGCCGAATGCCGCAGCATGGCCGCGCTGGGCGTGCGGCGGATTTTGGAAATTGGCCCCTCCGGCGGCGTGGCCATGCTGACACAGGCGGTGCTGGACGGGAAAGAGATTGAAGTGCTGGATGTTTCCGGCGCGGAAGGTAAGGCGGCGTTGTTTGGCGGATAACGGCGGTCTCTGATTTTTGAAACTGCGGCTGCCGTGAAGTTAAGAAAAGGCTACCTGAAAACGAACGAAGTGAGTTTTAACTTCGTTGAAGCTCACGCTTTCAGGTAGCCTTTATTGATAGGGCGTTTGAATGGCAGCTTGCCGAAAACGAAGCTTCAACGAAGTTGAAAAGCAGCCTGCACATTGGTTTGTTTTAGGTGGGCGGATGGTTTAGGGATTGATGGGTAGGCCGTATTGGTATTTGAGGCCGTCTGAAAAGTGGCAGCTTCAAAAGTAAATTTGAAAACGGCAAACCGTCAATCAACCCACCGCGTGCGTGTGTGCCGCAAACACCCTACACGTTGGCTTTGAAGTTTCGCGTGATTCCCAGGTAGGGTGTGTGGCACAGCCACGCACGCGGTTGCTTGGGTATGCAGGCTACGGCTTGCTAAATTATTTCTTTGATTTTTTACTTAATCCGTAAAAAACAAACCAAAATTTCTTTCCAATATCAAATAGTAAAAACAGAGATATAGCAAGAATAATTAAACTAATTTTTAGAATAAAAATACTTTCCTGTCTCTCAAGAAATGGGTTGATGAATGTTAGACATATCAAACCAAAGAAACTAAAAGTATTCCAGAATATTGATTTAATTAAAGTATAAAATTGTCCAGTTTTTTGCATTTTAGTAAGGAAATCATGATTCACTAATGAAGCAAACAATGCAAGAACAGCTAGCAATAAGCTAAATAAAGATACGGATAAATTATGTATCGAACCATATAAATCAGAAATTGATTTATTATCTAGCTTCATAATAACATTACTTCTAGAGAGAAATGCCCATAATCCTATTGATATGATGAAAATAGCAAGTAGAATTGTTTTATTTTTCATTATTATATCTCTATTGCTTCTTTAATCTGATCATACATTTTCTTTTTCCCTGTAGAAATTGATTGTAACATTTGACTTGTTTCTGGACGACGCGTTTTTTTCTTTTTTATTTCAACAGAGATTTTAGTTTTTATCTGATCTTTTAAAATATCAATAGGCATCTCTATCTCATTTAACTTTACTTTTAATCTTTTAGTTGTTTCTGATTGTTTAATTAATGTACTTATCTTTTCCTTTATCCATTTAGATAATCCCTTTTTTCGAGCATGTATTGATATTTTCCCATCAAATTTAGTTGCATTGCTATCATTCATCAGTTCCAATGCTGATTTGGTAAAATCATCTTCTGCGATATAGTCTTCTGTACGTGGCTTCGCAATAGTGTATTCCAAATAACGAACTTCCCCATTCATTACCCTATGCATAGCATCTTGGCGAATAATTTCTAAAATTTCTACTTCATCTGCATGAGTGATTAGTTTTTGTAATAATTTACCAAGAGTGTTAACTGTCCCAGCTTCTATTGCATATTGAAATGAGATAAGTTCTCGCCCACTAATTTCTTTACTAATAATAAAATGACTTTTTTCTAAAAATCCCTCGTTCGTTTTTAATTCAATATCTCGTTCAGTGTTTTGTTCTGCTGAACCAACAGGTGGGACATCTTCTCTTAACCGTGTTAAAGATCCCCCAATTTCGTTATCAGATAAACTACAAATATTTCTTAACTGGAAACGATTTTATCCTAATTCAATTGGTTTAGATAATTCAATATTTTTTTGGATAAATTCTTCCTGAAAAAAATCAAATGTACTGATTATTTTATCTTGTACTGAATTTTTTGCTTGTAATGTAAAAAAATATACAGTGTATTTTTTCATATTTAGTTTTGACATTTTAAATTCTCCTAGAAATAATTACTTGTTGTGGCAGATTACAAAACCACCTTCAAATACTTCCCAGTATAACTCCCCTTAACCTTAGCCACCTGCTCGGGGCTACCAGAAGCAATAATCCGTCCCCCACCGTCGCCGCCTTCCGGCCCTAAGTCCACAATCCAATCCGCGGTTTTAATCACATCCAGATTATGCTCGATAATCACAATCGAGTTGCCTTTGCCTTTCAGACGGCCTATTACTTCCAGCAGCAAGGCGATGTCGGCGAAATGCAGGCCGGTAGTCGGTTCGTCGAGGATATAAAGTGTTCTGCCGGTGTCGCGTTTGGATAGCTCCAAGGCGAGTTTGACGCGCTGGGCTTCGCCGCCGGAGAGGGTGGTGGCAGACTGGCCGAGGCGGATGTAGCCTAGGCCTACGTCCATCAGGGTCTGCAGTTTGCGCGATACGGTGGGGACGGCGTCGAAAAATTCGCGGGCTTCTTCGACGGTCATGTCGAGGACTTGGCTGATGTTTTTGCCTTTGTATTGGATTTCTAGCGTTTCGCGGTTGTAGCGTTTGCCGTGGCAGACTTCGCAGGGGACGTATACGTCGGGCAGGAAGTGCATTTCGACTTTAATCACGCCGTCGCCTTGGCAGGCTTCGCAGCGGCCGCCTTTGACGTTGAAGGAGAATCTGCCGACGTTGTAGCCGCGTTCGCGCGAGAGGGGTACGCCGGCGAAGAGTTCGCGGATGGGGGTGAACAGGCCGGTGTAGGTGGCGGGGTTGGAGCGCGGGGTGCGGCCGATGGGGGATTGGTCGACGTTGATGACTTTGTCGAGGTGTTCGAGGCCGCGGATGTCGTCGTATGGGGCGGGCTCTTCTTGGGCGCGGTTGAGTTCGCGGGCGGTGATTTTGGCGAGGGTGTCGTTAATCAGGGTGGACTTGCCGCTGCCGGATACGCCGGTGATGCAGGTAATCAAACCGAGCGGCAGTTCGAGGGTGACGTTTTTAAGGTTGTTGCCGCGCGCGCCTTTGAGGACGAGCTTCCGCTCGGGATTGACGGGCGTGCGTTCAGACGGCACGGCAATGGATTTTTTGCCGCTGAGATATTGTCCGGTAACGGATTTTTCGCATTGGGCGACGTTTTCTGGCGTGTCGGCAATCAGTACGTTGCCGCCGTGTTCGCCCGCGCCAGGGCCCATATCGACGACGAAATCGGCTTCGCGGATGGCGTCTTCGTCGTGTTCGACCACAATTACGCTATTGCCCAAATCGCGCAGGCGTTTGAGGGTGGCGAGCAGGCGGTCGTTGTCGCGTTGGTGCAGGCCGATGGAGGGTTCGTCCAAAACGTACATCACGCCGGTCAGGCCGCTGCCGATTTGGCTGGCGAGACGGATGCGCTGGGCTTCGCCGCCGGAAAGCGTTTCGGCGGAGCGGGAGAGATTGAGGTAATCCAGCCCGACGTTAATCAGGAAGCCGAGCCGCTCGGTGATTTCTTTGAGGATTTTTTCGGCGATTTGTTTTTTGTTGCCGTCCAAATCCAGCGTTTCAAAGAATTGGTGGGTTTTGGTGAGCGGCCAGGCGGAGACTTCGTGTAAAGGTTCGCCGCTGACGTAAACGTAGCGCGCTTCTTTACGCAAACGTGCGCCGCCGCAGCTCGGGCAGGCGCGGTGGTTTTGGTATTCGCGCAGTTTTTCGCGCACGGTTTCGCTGTCGGTTTCGCGGTAGCGGCGTTCGAGATTGGGGATGATGCCTTCGAAGGCGTGGCTGCGGTTGAACGTAGTACCGCGTTCGGATAGGTAAGTGAAATCAATGACTTCTTTGCCCGAACCGTGCAACACGACTTTTTTCACTTTTTCAGGTAGCGTTTCCCAAGCAGCCTGCACATCGAAACCGTAATGCCGCGCCAATGATTGAATCATTTGGAAATAAAACTGGTTGCGCTTGTCCCAGCCGTCAATCGCGCCCGTTGCCAATGATAATTCAGGATGGGCGACCACTTTTTCGGGGTCGAAGAAATTGGTGTTGCCCAAGCCGTCGCAAGTTGGGCAGGAACCCATCGGGTTGTTGAACGAAAAGAGGCGCGGCTCTAATTCGGGCAGGCTGTACGAACACACGGGGCAGGCGAAACGAGCGGAAAACCAATGCTCTTCGCCGCTGTCCATTTCCATCGCCAGCGCGCGTTCGTTGCCGTGGCGCAGCGCGGTTTCAAAACTTTCCGCCAGCCGCTGCTTGATGTCCGCCTTCACTTTCACGCGGTCGATGACCACGTCGATGTTGTGCTTGATGTTTTTTTCCAGCTTCGGCACTTCGTCCAACTGATAGACCTCGCCATCCACGCGCACCCGCGCAAAACCCTGCGCCTGCAAGTCGGCAAAGAAATCGACAAATTCGCCCTTACGCTCGCGCACCGCCGGCGCCAGAATCATCACGCGCGTGTCTTCCGGCAGCTTCAACACGGCATCGACCATCTGCGACACGGTTTGGCTCGACAACGGCAGATTGTGTTCGGGGCAATACGGCGTGCCGACGCGGGCGTACAAAAGGCGCAGGTAATCATGGATTTCCGTTACCGTGCCGACGGTGGAACGAGGGTTGTGGCTGGTGGATTTCTGTTCGATGGAAATCGCGGGCGACAGGCCTTCGATCAAATCGACGTCGGGTTTGTCCATCATCTGCAAAAACTGCCGCGCATAGGCGGAAAGGCTCTCGACATAACGCCGCTGCCCTTCGGCATACAGCGTGTCAAACGCCAGCGACGACTTGCCGCTGCCCGACAGCCCCGTGACTACCACCAGCTTGTGGCGCGGAATGTCCAAATCGACGTTTTTCAAATTATGCGTGCGCGCGCCGCGGATGCGGATGGTGTCGTTGTCGCGGGTGTGGTGTGGGTGGTTGTGATTGCACATGATGAAGCCGGAAAACTCGAATAAAAAGAAACCGTGTATTGTAACACTTTCAGCCCGCCTCTTGCCCTACGCCGCAAACCGGAAAGGCTACCTGAAAGCCGTTTTTCAAGCGCACAACTTTTTCAGGCAGCCTCTATCCCGGCACAGGCTACCTGAAAATGATTAAAGCGAATTTCGCCAAAACGAGATTTCCGGAGGAAGCCGAGTTTCTGCCAAGCTCAAAACCCATTTCCGTTTTTCAGGTAGCCTCATCCGGCAGCAAAACCGCGTATAATCGCTTGATTTTTTACTACCCACACAATCATGCCCACCATCCTCTACCCCAAAACCTACGACGTCATCGTCGTCGGCGGCGGCCACGCAGGCACGGAAGCCGCGCTCGCCGCCGCCCGCATGGGCGCGCAGACGCTTTTGCTCACACACAACATCGAAACGCTCGGACAAATGTCGTGCAACCCCTCCATCGGCGGCATCGGCAAAGGACATCTAGTACGCGAACTCGACGCGCTCGGCGGTGCGATGGCGTTGGTAACAGACAAATCCGGCATCCAGTTCCGCCGCTTGAACGCCAGCAAAGGCGCGGCGGTGCGTGCCACGCGCGCGCAGGCGGATCGTATTTTGTACAAAGCTGCCATCCGCGAAATGCTGGAAAACCAAGAAAATCTGGAGCTTTTCCAGCAGTCGGTTGACGACGTAACGCTGGACGGCGACCGCATTTCAGGCGTAATCACCGCGATGGGCGTGGAATTTAAAGCCCGCGCCGTCGTGCTGACCGCAGGCACGTTTTTGTCCGGCAAAATCCACATCGGTTTGGAAAACTACGAAGGCGGCCGCGCCGGCGACCCCGCCGCCAAATCGCTGGGCGGACGTTTGCGCGAATTGAACCTGCCGCAAGGTCGTCTGAAAACCGGCACGCCACCGCGCATTGACGGCCGCACGATTGATTTCTCCCAGCTCACCGAACAGCCCGGCGACACGCCCGTGCCTGTCTTTTCCGTGCGCGGCAACGCCGATATGCACCCGCGCCAAGTGTCCTGCTGGATTACGCATACCAATTTGAAAACACACGAAATTATCCGTTCAGGCTTCGACCGCAGCCCCATGTTCACCGGCAAAATCGAAGGCGTCGGCCCGCGCTACTGCCCGTCCATCGAAGACAAAATCAACCGCTTCGCCGACAAAGACAGCCACCAGATTTTCCTCGAACCCGAAGGCCTGACCACTAACGAATACTACCCCAACGGTATTTCCACCAGCCTGCCGTTCGACATCCAAATCGCGCTCGTGCGCAGCATGAAGGGTCTGGAAAACGCCCATATCCTGCGCCCCGGCTACGCCATCGAATACGACTACTTCGATCCGCGCAACCTCAAAGCCAGCCTTGAAACCAAAACCATCCAAGGCCTCTTCTTCGCCGGACAAATCAACGGCACGACCGGTTACGAAGAAGCCGCCGCGCAAGGCCTGCTCGCAGGCGCGAACGCCGTGCAATACGTCCGCGAACAAAACCCGCTCCTGCTGCGCCGCGAACAAGCCTACCTCGGCGTATTGGTGGACGACCTCATCACCAAAGGCGTGAACGAACCCTACCGCATGTTCACCAGCCGCGCCGAATACCGCCTGCAACTCAGGGAAGACAACGCCGACATGCGCCTGACTGAAGACGGCCACAAAATCGGCTTGGTGGGTGAAGAACAATGGCGCATGTTCAACGAAAAACGCGAAGCCATCGAACGCGAAATCCAACGTTTGAAAACAACGTGGTACACACCGCAGAAACTCGCCGAAGACGAACAAATCCGCGTGTTCGGACAAAAACTCAGCCGCGAAGCCAACCTGCACGACCTCCTGCGCCGTCCAAACCTCGACTACGCCGCACTGATGACGCTCGAAGGCGCAGAACCCGAGTGCAGGCTACCTGAAAACGTAATTGAACAAGTGGAAATCCAAGTCAAATACCAAGGCTATATCGACCGCCAAAACGAAGAAATCGACAGCCGCCGAGATTTGGAAACATTGAGGCTACCTGAAAATATTGATTACAGCAAAGTCAAAGGCTTATCCGCCGAAGTGCAGCAAAAGCTCAACCAACACAAACCCGAAACCGTGGGGCAGGCAAGCCGAATTTCCGGCGTAACGCCTGCAGCAGTGGCGTTGTTGATGGTGCATTTGAAGCGCGGGTTTAAAGGGGCGAAGTAGGCTACCTGAAAGCGTAGCTTTAATAAAGACTGCCTGAAACTGTGTAAGTATGAATAACCAACATTCCGCATATTGCCCACGCAATGCACACCATGCTTTGCAAGCTGCTTGTATTGTTCGAATAAACCACATAAGGAGGTAAAAAATGAATACTGCCCATTTCCCCAAATTCCTATCGGCTCTGCTGCTTGGCTTTGTTATGCCTGCTCAAGCATATGTAGAGTCAATAACTTGTGGTGGTATCGGCGGTCGTTGCAACATCATACATATAGAAGATTGCATCATGTTGCAGGCAAACGGTAGCCACCATACCGAACGCTGTTCGGTTCACTCCTTTGTAAGTGGATTTTTAGAGCCGAAGCCAACTAGACAAGTTGTCCATGCTGTCCACATGATTAGCTTCGGCAAAAATCCGGCCACCATTACTTAATGATGTCCGAAACAGCGCCAAATATTATGTGGACAACGCATTGCAATGCAGTGAAAAAACGGATGACAGCTATCTCTGCTTCCCCGACACCCGCCCCGATACCGCAATATGTATTAGTTCCGCTATAGTCAATAAAATGCCTTTTGAACATTGATTTTTAATGCTCTTAAGAAAACATTGCATTGACTTTATGTAAAATTCAGTGGTTGTAAATGAAAAATCAATGCTTGTTCCACTATTTAGATGTGCGGATTGAAGTGTGCGAAGAAGTGCGTGCAGCTTCTGCTTCTGGTATCCGCTTCTCCTTTTCAGGTAGCCTGAAAGAAAGGCTCAAAAGAAATTCTTGTTTTAGCAGAGTTGCCAAGCCTAACCCTCCACCCACCGCGCTATAATCCGCCGTTTAAAGGCTACCTGAAATCCAATCCCCGCTTTTCAGGTAGCCCCACCCTTTACACACCACCACATCATGCACACCGAAACCACCAAATTCCGCACCGCTTCCTATATCCTGATGGCCGCCGCGCTGCTGGTTATTCTGTATTTCCGCTTCCTGCCGCTGCTGCTCTCCATCATCCTTACCTACATTTTCATCAACCGCACCAACGGCCTGATTCTGTGGATGCGCCACCGCCTGCTGCCGCACAACACCTTCCTGCATCGCTCGCTCAATGTGCGCAACATCAATCTCGTTTCCGCCACGTTCACCATCAGCCTGGTGCTCTTAGCCATCACCTTGATGGCGCTGGGCGTGTACCGCCTGATTCACAGCGGGCACATTACGGTGATGCTGGCCAAGCTCGCCACCATTCTGGCCAACACCAAAAATAACGGCGAGCTGCCGCCGGCCATTTTGAATATGCTGCCCGAAAATCTGGCCGAAATTAAAGCCGCCGCTGCCGAACTGCTCACCGAATACGGCGCCACGCTCACCCGCATCAGCAAAAACAGCTTTACTTCCTTTGTGTATGTGCTCATCGGCGTGATTATCGGCGCGCTGCTCAGCTTCCACCGCCTCAATACCCGCCGCAGCCGTCATCAGATGCCGCCGTTCAAAGCCCAGCTGGTGCGGCGCATTACCAACTTCCAAACCAGCTTTGAGCGCGTGTTTATCGCCCAAGTGAAAATCTCCTTAATCGACACCGCCGTTACCGCCGTTTATCTGTATCTGATTCTGCCCGCCTTCGGCGTGGAGCTGCCTTTCCGCCTCACCGTGCTGGTGATTGCCTTTGTGGTGGGGCTGGTGCCGGTGGCCGGTAATTTGGTGTCCAACACGGTCATCATCATCCTCAGCCTGGGCGCGTCGCTCTATGTGGCCGCGGCTTCGCTGGTGTTTTTGGTGGTGGTACACAAGCTGGAATATTTCCTCAACGCCAAAATCATCGGCTCGCAAATCGAATCGAGCGCATGGGAATTATTGCTGGTGATGGTGGTGTTCGAACGCATTTTCGGCATCGGCGGCATCATCATTTCGCCGGTGTATTATGCTTATTTGAAGAACGAGCTGAAGCAGGCAGGGCTGATTTAGCCGGATGGGGCTACCTGAAATTCGGCAAGCCGCAGCTATTTAGAGTAAAGAGTAAGGAGGCTGCTTGAAAGTTTCAGGTAGCCTCTGCGCTATAATATCCATCCCTCCCCCACGCGAGCCGAATCGTGAGCTTCTTTGAGCGTTTTATTCATGCCTTGCTGTTTGAAACCGGCGCGGTGCTGATTTCCGCCGTGGCCGTGCTACTGTTTGGGCTTTCCCATGCCTGCACGGCGTTTGGCATGAGCGTGGCGGTGTCGGTAACGGCGATGGTGTGGAATTTCCTGTTCAACTGGGGGTTCGATAAAATCTTCACCGGCCGGCGCGAGCGGCGCGGCTGGGGCGTGCGGATGTTGCAAACCGGCGCGTTTGAAGGTGGGCTGCTGTTTTTCACCACGCCGCTGATTGCCTGGTTTCTGCAAATTACGCTGTGGCAGGCGCTGCTTACCGACATCAGCCTCACCCTCTTGATTGTGCTCTATTCTTTGGTTTACAACTGGACGTTCGACCACATCCGCGCCTATTGGCTGGCCAGTCGGCACAAGGTTTCCTAGCTGCCAGATTTTATTCTTTGTATAGATGGAGTAAAATCCGCCCAACATTCCAACAGGCTACCTGAAACAGCCGAAGCCTTTTCAGGTAGCCCTAATCTTTATCCAAAATTCAAACACACAATTATGGACAACAAACAACAACTGCAAGAAGGCCTAGCCGCCCTCGGCCTCAACCTTTCCACCGCCCAGCAACTTTTGCTGCTCGAACACGCCTCGCTGCTGCAAAAGTGGAACCGCACTTACAACCTCACCGCCCTGCGCCGCAACGACCAAATCATCAGCCGCCACATTCTCGACAGCCTCACCCTGCTGCCCTATGTGAAAGAAGCGAAAACCCTGATGGACGTAGGCTCTGGCGGCGGCATGCCCGGCATTCCCACTGCCATCTGCCGCCCCGACCTGCAAATCACCCTGCTCGATGCCAACACTAAAAAAACCGCATTCCTGCAGCAAACCGTGATCGAGCTTGGCTTGAGCAACGTTACCGTGGCCGCCGGCCGTGTGGAAACCATCTACGATAAAAAAGTGGACGTGGTAACCAGCCGTGCCTTTGCCGAGTTGGCCGATTTTGCCGCGCTCACCAAACACCTGCTCAATGAAAACGGCTACTGGGCCGCCATGAAAGGCGTGTATCCTTATGAAGAAATCGAGCAGCTGCCCGCGAATATCGAAGTGGTGTCTGCCGATAAGCTCGACGTGCCCATGCTGGAAGCCGAGCGGCATATGGTGATCATGCGTCCCAAGCGTGCATGAAACCGAAATTAGCCTGAATTTTCAGTTTCCCCCAACCCCTTCCCATAGAAAGGCCAGATGATGAGCGCTACCGTTATCGCCATAGCCAACCAAAAAGGCGGCGTGGGCAAAACCACCACCGCCGTCAATCTGGCCGCTTCCCTGGCCGAACGCAAACAGCGCGTGCTGGTGGTGGATCTCGATCCGCAGGGCAACGCCACCACCGGCAGCGGCATCGACAAAAGCAGCCTGAGCAGCGGCACCTATCAAGTGCTGCTCGAGCAGGCCGCAGCCGCCGACTCCCGCCTCAAAAGCCCGCACGGCCGCTACCACATCCTCGGCGCCAACCGCTCCCTGGCCGGCGCCGAAGTGGAGCTGATTCAGGAAATCGCCCGCGAGATGCGCCTCAAAACCGCCATCAAGCCGCTTTTGCCCGAATACGACTACATCCTCATCGACTGCCCGCCCACCCTCACCCTGCTCACCCTCAACGGCCTCGTGGCCGCCGACCGCCTCATCGTGCCCATGGTGTGCGAATACTACGCTCTCGAAGGCATTTCCGACCTCATCGCCACCGTGCGCAAAATCCGCAAAGCCATCAATCCTAAGCTCGACATCCTCGGCATCGTGCGCACCATGTACAACCCGCAAAGCCGCCTGTCGCTGGAAGTGGGCGAGCAGCTGGAAAAACACTTCTCCCGCCTCGTGTTCAACACCATCATCCCGCGCAACGTGCGCCTGGCCGAAGCCCCCAGCCACGGCATGCCCGCCCTGGCCTACGACCCCAAAGCCAAAGGCAGCATCGCCTATCTGGAACTGGCCGACGAAGTCATCGCCCGCTGCAAAGCGGCCTAAAGCCAGTGGGAAAGGCTATCTGAAACCCCGTTGGCCGAGTTTGCCACCCCCGACTCTCCCAACAAACCGCTACGCCCGCCACGCCGCTGCGCTGGCCGGCCGCCCATTCCGCCTCACTGCCCGCACCGAACAGCCCTACTACTGCACCATCCTCCTGCTCGACGCTGTGCACACCCAAGCGCCCGCCTTCAATCAGCCCTGGCAAAATATCGACCTGGCCGTATTTCGCGGCGAATACCTCTTCCCCGAAGCCTTCGCCCAAAGAAATATCGAGTGGCTCGCCGTCATCCCCGCCCAAGCCGCCACCAATGCCCGCTAAGGCAGTAAACCCAACCGCTAAATGTTTTCAGGTAGCCTCATCCCGCTTTTAGGCTACCTGAAAAATTGAAATCCGCGCCGCTGCCCTAATCTGCCGCCTATTCCCAACTGTTTTAAAAAGGAAGCGCCATGCAGCAATTCGACGGCACCACCATCGTTTCCGTGCGCCGGGGCCGCCAAGTCGCCATCGGCGGCGACGGCCAGGTCAGCCTGGGCAACACCATCATCAAAGCCACCGCGCGCAAAGTGCGCAAACTGTATAACAACACCGTTTTGGCCGGGTTTGCCGGCGGCACGGCCGATGCGTTTACCCTGATTGAGCTTTTTGAAGCCAAATTGCAGAAACACCAAGGCCGGCTCACCGTATCCGCCATCGAGCTGGCCAAAGAATGGCGCACCGACCGCGCCCTGCGCCGCCTCGAAGCCATGCTGATTGTGGCCGACAAAGATAACACCCTCATCATCACCGGCAACGGCGACGTGCTCGAACCGGAAGGCGGCATCGCCGCCATCGGCAGCGGCGGCTCCTATGCCCAGGCCGCCGCCCGCGCACTGGTGGAAAACACCGAGCTGCCGCCCGAAACCGTGGTGAAAAAAGCATTGGAAATCGCCGGCAGCATCTGCATCTACACCAACGACCAGCACACGATGGAAACGCTCTAAGCACCGGCCGAATGTAAGAAAGGCTACCTGAAAACGGTTCAAACCGGTTTTCAGGTAGCCTTTGCCGTCAGATCCAATATTTATTTTCCCTTTTTTCCTTTCTCTGGCTCGCTGCTCCACCAGCGCCACAGCATGCGGCCAAATTTGGGCAGCAATTGGCGTTGTTTGGGAGCGGGTAAGACGGCGGCCTGCCACAGCAGCATGGCTAAGGGCAGGCTGTTGGCCAGTTTGAGCCAGTCGATGGGCTTGCCGGCGCGGTTTCGGCCTTGTTTGCGCAGCTGTTCGCTGCGAATTTTCAGGCGGGCGAGTTCGGCCTGCAAGGCGAGCAGTTCGCGCTGCTGTGCCTTGCTGAGCGGCTGCTGGGGCTGAGGCTGGGAGTTCATTCGGGCTGCTCCGGCGTGATGTTGGCAGGTTGGGTGTTTGTGCCGGCGGTATGGCCGCGCAGGATGTCGAGGTCGCGGCGCATGTCGGCGAGAGTGGAGGCTACCTGAACACCAGCCTGCCGCCAGCCGGCTAGGGTGCGGGAGAGTAAGAACCAAGCGATAAGCAGGAGCAATACGGGCAGACTGAAAAATACCCAGATTTTGACGTGTACAGGCAGGACGGCATCGAGGCCGAAGAAGAGGCTGACTAGGGCGGCGAGCAGCAACACGCTGCCGGCGAGCAGGGTGGCAGTGATTTTGATGAAGCCTGTGGCTTGGCCGGAAAGGTCGATGCCGAGGATTTGCAGGCGCAGCAGCAAGAGATCCGCGCCTTGGTTGATGAGGAAGCAGATGTGGTTGATATTGTGTTTGAGGCTCATGCGGCGCTCCCGTTGGATGGGGATAGTGGTGCCAAATAGGCGGGCAATGCTATGCCTATTTGGAGCAACGATAAAACGCCCGCCTGCACAGGGCGGGGCGGGCGGCTGGGTGACAAGTATCAACGGCGGTTAAGCAGCACGCCCACTACCAAGCCGGCGAGGGCAGCGAAGCCCATGGCATAGTAAGGTTTGTCTTGCACCAGTTGGTCGGCCTGGCTGGCGGTCTGTTTCACGCGCTCGGCAGCCACTTCTTCAAAGTCGCCCAATTTGCGTTGGGCAGCCTGCAATTTACGCTGCAGCTTGCCGCGCAGCTGCTCGGCTTCTTTGCTGCCTTCTTCAACGCCGCTTTGGTACAGCTCTTCCACGTCATCGAGCACGGCGCGCACTTCTTGCAAGAGTTCTTCTTTCTGCTGGTCAAAATCTTTACTCATGTTTTAATCTCCTGATTGGGTTGGGGGAGAGCGGCATTTTGTCTGCCGCTTGGATTTATATAAGGCGGAAGGTCGGCTTATCAAGGCTGAAACCTTTACAAAATTCCATCTTCAGTACATTTCTTCGCGCCTCGCTTCTCGAATGCCTGAAAATATTCCAATCTTATCTGCGTATTCTGCAATGCTACCGCTTTGAACTGCACTCAAATCCGGGGTTTTGCAAAGGTCTCAGGCTACCTAAAATTCTGCACCGTACTCCGTAAGCCAATAGAGTGGATTGATTTCAATTTTGCCACAACGTTGGGCTGCAGTTCGCCGATTGGTATCGATAGGGTAGTTAATTCATTATATAATCACACTTTTCTGTATTCACTCCCCGGGTGTTTGTATCTGACTTGAGCAAAGGCGTGGTGTTGTGCCTGCTGTCGCAGCTGCTGTTTAGCGTGCTGTATCTCTGTTTAGCCATTGGATGCAGCCGATTAGCGGCACGGATGTGTCTGCGCTGCGCATGGTGATGACAGCGGCAGGGTTGTGGCTGATGATGACGTGGACGCTCGGTCTGGCAGCAATGCCGCGTTTTGTGCAACAGTTTCTCACCAGCCCGCGCCGTTGGCTGCTGTTGCCGCTGTTGGGCGGATTGAGCGCGGTGTCGATGTCGCTGAACATGAAATCGGGGCTGCTGCTGCCGGTCAACCTGTTCGGCATGCTCAGCTATGTGGAGCCGGCTTTGCTGTTTCTGCTGGCGGTGTTGGTGTTGAAAACACCTGTGCAGCCCTCGGCCTACATCACCTACGGTCTGATTTGGGCGGGGCTGCTGCTTTTGGTGGCCAATAGCTGGCGTGGCATGCAGAAATCGCACCATAAACAAGTTTAATCAAATCATGCCGTATTAATAGCATAGAATAATCTTTCACTCTCACACACCGAGGAATACCATGACCGAATCCCACACCCGCCAGCTGCCTGCGCACGAACTGGTGATGTCTGAACTGATGATGCCCAACGCCGCCAATTTCAGCGGCAATGTGCACGGCGGCGAGCTTTTGCGCCTGCTCGACCAGGTGGCTTATTCCTGCGCCAGCCGCTACAGCGGGCACTATTGCGTTACCCTGTCTGTGGACAAAGTATTGTTTAAAGAGCCGATTCACGTGGGCGAGCTGGTTACGTTCTACGCCAGCGTCAACTATACTGGCCGCACCTCCATGGAAATCGGCATCCGCGTGGAAGCGCAAAACATCCGCACCGGTCAGGTGCGCCACACCAACAGCTGCTATTTCACCATGGTGGCCATGGAAAACGGCAAGCCCGTGCCCGTGCCGCCGCTGCAAATCACCGGCGAACGCCAGCGCTGCCGCCACGAAAAAGCGCTGCAACGCAAACAGCTCAGCCTGCAAGCTTCTGCCTCCCTGCCCTGCGGCTGCGGAGCAGAATAAGGCTGCCTGAAACTTGCAGGCCGGGCAGAAATGCCCGGCAAACCGGCACGGTCGGAAAGAGGCTACCTGAAAATAACCGGCAGCCTTCAGCCCGCGCACCGCTTGCGATAAAATACCGCTTTTTTCCAGGATTCCCGATATGTTCCGAACTTTGCTGGGCGGCAAAATCCACCGCGCCACCGTTACCCGCGCCGATTTAAACTATGTAGGCAGCATCACTGTGGATTTGGATCTGCTTGATGCGGCTGGCATCTGCGTGAACGAGAAAGTGCAGATTGTGAATAACAACAACGGCGAGCGGCTGGAAACCTACACCATCGCCGGCGAGCGCGGCAGCGGCGAAATTTGCCTCAACGGCGCGGCGGCACGGCTGGTGCAGCCGGGCGACGTAGTGATCATCATGTCGTATGTTTTGCTCTCCGAGCCGGAAATTGCCGCACACCGGCCGAAAGTGGTGCTGGTGGATGCGCAAAACAAAATCCGCGACGTAATCGACTACGAGCCGGCCAATACCGTTTTGTAAACACCAAAGGCTACCTGAAAGCAAGGCCTTGGCAATGCCGGGCTTGGATTTTGTGTAGCCAAAGCGGCCGCTTTAACAGCGCCAAAAGGCCAAACCCAATTTCAGGTAGCCTGCTGCCCCGTTGGCAGGCTACCTGAAACCCCCAAACCACCCGTTCTTAGGCAGCCCCAAGCCAACCATGAATATCCTCATCAGCAACGACGACGGCTACCAAGCTGAAGGCCTCGCCATCCTCGCCCGGGTGGCCGCCGAATTTGCCAACGTGCGCGTGGTCGCCCCCGAGCGCAACCGCAGCGGCGCCAGCAATTCGCTCACGCTCGACCGCCCGCTGCGCATCCAAGAAGCCGCCAACGGCTTCTATTTTGTCGACGGCACGCCCACCGACTGCATCCACCTCGCCCTGCACAGCCTGCCCGATTTCCAGCCCGACTGGGTGTTTTCCGGCATCAACCACGGCGCGAATATGGGCGACGACACCCTCTATTCCGGCACCGTGGCCGCCGCCACTGAAGCCTATCTGCTCGGCATCCCTGCGATTGCTTTTTCGCTCAACGACAAAAGCGGCCGCTATTGGCACACCGCCGAACAGGCCGTGTGGCGGCTGCTCACCCATCTGTTTGCCGCGCCCAAGCCCGCCGCGCCCGTGCTGTGGAACGTCAACATCCCGGCGGTGCCGGAAAACCAAATCCAAGGCATCGCCACCGTGCGCCTGGGGCGGCGGCATCATCAGCAAAGCGTGGTGGCCGCCCGCAGCCCGCGCGGCGAGAATGTGTATTGGATTGGCGCGGCCGGCGAAGTGCTCGGCCGCGAAGAAGACACCGATTTCGCGCAAAACGAAGCCGGCATGATTACGGTTACCCCGCTTTCCGTGGATCTAACCGACCATGCCGGTTTAGACAGCGTGGCGCAATTTTGGCAGGATACCGAACTATGAACGCAGCACACACCAGCGGCAGCTTCGATTGGCGGCGGCGCAATATGGTGCAGCGGCTGGCCAAAATGGGCATCAGCCGCGCCGACGTGCACGCCGCCATGGGCAGCGTGCCGCGCCATGTGTTTGTGGAGGAAGCCCTGCGCTCGCGCGCCTATGACGATATGTCGCTGCCCTTGGGGCTGGGGCAAACCATCTCCCAGCCCTACACCGTGGCCGTGATGACCCAGCTCATGCTTGGCAACGAAACAACAGAAAATTTCGGCCCGGTGCTGGAAATCGGTACCGGCTGCGGCTACCAAACTGCCGTGCTGCAAGCTGTGGGGCTCAAGCAGATTTATTCGGTGGAGCGGCTGCAGGCGCTGCACGAAAAAGCCAAACACAACCTGCGCACCGCCCGTTTGCTCGGCGGCACGCGGCTGGTGTGCGGCGATGGCTACCTCGGCCTGCCCGAAGTCGCCCCGTTCAACGGCATCCTCGTCACCGCCGCGCCTGCCGAAGTGCCGCTGCCCCTGCTGCAACAGCTCGCCGTGGGCGGCCGCATGGTGATCCCGCTGGACGAAGGCGGGCAGCAATACCTGTGGCTCATCGAAAAAACCGCCCACGGCTTCCATGAAACCTGCGTGCACGAAGCCCGCTTTGTACCGCTGATTAACGGAACTTAACCGCGATAAACGCCGCCCAACCTTGCATGAAACCGCACGGATTGCTTATGATTGCGCTGTTCCCGTGCACAGAAAGCCCGCATCCCCATGAATCAATTGTTTACCTTCCGCACTCTTCCCCTCGCCCTCACCGTTTTCCTCGGCGCCTGCGCCCTCACCCAGCCGCCCGCCCCGGTGGTGTCTGGCAACGGTGCCGGCTACGGCAACAACTACGGCGGCAACACCGCCACGGCCGACAGCAACCCCTACGGCGCACAGCCTTACAGCCCGCCTGCCGCTACCCAAGCCGCTAATACCACCCCCTACACCCCGCCGGCTGCTGTGCCCGCTCCCTATACCCCGCCCGCAGCCAGCGCCGCTCCTGTCGGCGGCAGCGGCTACACCCCGTCTTACGCTCCGGTGGACGTAAACGCCGCCCAGCACACCGTGGTGCGCGGCGATACTGTGTATAACATCGCCCTGCGCTACCGCATCAGCCAAGACAATCTGCGCGCTTGGAACAATCTGTCCGACAACAACATCAGCGTCGGCCAAGTATTGCGCGTGAAACCCGCCGGCTACACCCCGCCCGCCACCGCGCAAACCCCGCCGCCCGCTACTCCGCCGCGCACCACCCCTGCGCCGGCGCCCACTCCCGCCCCGTCGGCTAACACCGCTGCCACTCCAGCCGCCACGCCTTCCGTATCCGGCAGCACCCGCAGCGCCGCCGGCATCACCTGGCAGCGTCCCACCGCCGGCAACATCCTCACCCGCTTCGGCGGCAGTGAAAAAGGCATCAACATCGGCGGCACCGCCGGCCAACCCGTAGTGGCCGCTGCCGACGGCAAAGTGGTGTACAGCGGTTCCGGCCTGCGCGGCTACGGCAACCTCATCATCGTGCAGCACAACCAAACCTACCTCACCGCCTACGGCCACAACCAGCGCCTGCTCGTGCGCGAAGGCCAAACCGTGCGCCGCGGCCAAAGCATCGCCACCATGGGCAACAGCGACAGCCAGCGCGTGCAGCTGCACTTCGAGCTGCGCAAAAACGGCCAGCCGGTAGACCCGCTGCAATATATTCCGAACTAATCTATCGGGCGAAACAAAGGCTACCTGAAAACCGGTTTGCGGTTTTCAGGTAGCCTTTTGAGTGCACCGACAAAATAAAGCCAGTTATTTCCGTGTATAGCGGAACACTGCCCATACCAAGGGCAAGCCAAGGCCGTCAAAGCGTGTTGGCTATACCGCCTTCCGCCCGATGCCCACCCTATCCAGCCCGGCCAAGTCGCGTAGGGTTTCCACCTGCTGCCAGCCGTGTTCAGCCAACATGCCGCGCACGGCCTCGCCTTGGTTCCAGCCATGTTCCAGCAGCAGCCAGCCGCCGGGTTTCAGGTAGCCTTGGGCTTGGACGGCGAGGGTGCGGATATAGCTGAGGCCGTCGGCAAAATCGGTGAGCGCAGCAGCGGGCTCGAAGCGCAGGTCACCTTGCTGCAAATGCTCGTCTCCGGCTTCGATGTAGGGCGGATTGCTGGCGATGACGTCGAACAGGCCTTCTGCCGCGGGCAGAGCCGCAAACCATGAGCCTTGCGCCCATTCGATGCTTACGCCCAACGCGGCGGCATTGGCTTGCGCCACGGCCAGCGCATCAGGGCTGATGTCGGAAGCGCGCACGGCGGCATCGGGACGCTCCAGTGCCACGGTAAGGCCGATGATGCCGCTGCCACAGCCCAAATCCCACAGCCGCCCGCCCGGGGGCAGGCGCGCAAGTGCCGCTTCCACCAAAAGCTCGGTTTCGGGGCGCGGAATCAGCACGGCGGGCGACACGCGGAAACTTCTGCCGTAAAACTCGCAGCTGCCGAGCAAATAAGCCATCGGCTCGCCACGGCGGCGGCGAGCCGCCAGCATGTCGAGTACGGCACGTTGCGGCTGCGGCAATTCGTCGCCGCTGCGGCTGATGAGCCGCACATGATTGATGCGGCACACGGCTTCCACCAGCAGCCGCGCTTCCAGGCGGGGCAGTCGGCAGGTATCCAGCCATTGTTGGAAAGTCATGATTGCTTCTTTAAACCAATAAAACGGCGGCTATGGTAGCCGAAACGGCGGCGCGGCAAAAGGCTACCTGAAAGCGTCGGCCTGGATGCAGTTTCTAACCAAGCTAAAAATGATGATTACCATTGAGGCGGCATTTTCAGGTAGCCTCCAGTTCCCGCAAGCTTGGAAACGCTTTTCCCTGCCCAACAGGCCATTTTTGCCGTCGTCATTGAGTGGTGCAGCAATGCGTAAGGCTACCTGAAACTTGGGCGGCTGCTCTTGCGGGAACAGCATCGCCTCCGAGCTGTCCGCCCATCTGCCGCAGGCAATAATCTGCCAAAAAAACGCGGCTATCGCAGCTTTATCCCTTACCCACAAAAGCTGTGGAAAACTTTGTGGAAAACCCTGTGGGAAGCGTAAGATTTCCTGATAAATCAGGCCTTGGCTTAGGTTGCGTAAAAAATGGCCAATTTTTTAAAAGTATATAAATATCAATATGTTAAATGAAATCGGATCTTGTCAAGCGGCAGATTTGAGCCTTTATGCCAATCCGAAAGCGGCTTCTTTAGCCCCTTGTGGGAAAACCAAAAAAATTTCCGCCAAAACGCTTGACAGAGCGCGTAGCTAACGTAAATTCCCGTCCTGTCTGAGAATTTGCCCAGCGAAAGATTTATCGTGCCATCAAACCCGTTTTTTCCATCCAAACATACCGACACTCAGCCTGCCGCCTGGTTGTTTTGCCGCGTGATCGACAACTACGGCGACATCGGCGTTTCCCTGCGGCTGGCACGCCGGCTGAACGAAGCCGGCTTTCAGGTAGCCCTTTGGCACGACCATCCCGCCGCGCTGGCCAAACTGCTCGGCGATGCCCCGTTGCCTGCAGCGATTCGGGCGCACCATTGGCAGGGCGACGCGGCCGAAAGCATCGCGGCCGAATTGGCTGTGGCTGCGCCCGCCTTGGTGATTGAAACCTTCGGCTGTGATTTGCCTCCCGCTGCGCTGGCCGCCGTCCGCACACACCGCCCGCTGTGGCTAAATTGGGAATACCTCAGCGCCGAACCTTGGGCGGAAGCCATGCACGGCAAGCTTTCGCTGCAAGCCGACGGCGCAGAAAAATATTTTTGGCTGATGGGTTTTAGCGAAATCAGCGGCGGCCTCCTGCGCGAAGCAGGCTACCTGAAAAAACAGCAGGCCTTTCTTGCTAACCCCGCTGCCCAAGCCGCCTTGCGCCGCCGCTTGGGGCTACCTGAGACTCCGCGCCGCGCCGTGCAATGTTTCTGCTTCGGCTATGCCGGCGCACAATGGGCCGATTGGCTCGCCGCCTGGCAGACAGCGGGCGAAGCCTTAGACGTATGGCTGGCCGACCGGCAAATTATCCACAGCCTGCGCCAAACCGGCGCGATTCCCGAGCATGCCCTGCACGAGCCTGGCAGCGTGTGGCAGGCCGGCGCGGTGCGGCTTATCCGCATTGGTTTTGTGCCGCAGGCCGAATTTGATGCCGTGTTATGGCTGGCCGATATGGCCATCGTACGCGGCGAAGACAGCTTTGTGCGCGCCCAGCTTGCCGGTAAGCCCCTGCTGTGGCACATCTATCCACAGGCCGAGCAGGCACACCTGCCCAAGCTGCACGCCTTCTGGCATAAAGCCGCCGCGTTTGCCCCGCTTCCCGCCGCCCACCAAGCCCTTTCCGACGACTTGAACCACGCCGCCGCGCTCACTCCCGCCGCCCGTGCCGAGAGCTGGCGGCAGCTGCTGCAACAGCTGCCGCAATGGCGGCAGGCCGCCGGGCAATGGCAGGGTGAATTGCTGCGCCAATCCGATGCTGTAGAGCGCGTATTGGCACGCTGGCCGGGGCTGTTGGGCTGAAAAACACATTGCTGCTGCCCAAACAGTTTCAGGTAGCCTTTACAAAGGCTACCTGAAAGCCAATCCGGACGATAAATGACATTTACACGCCACAAAAGCCCGCCTGCGCAGATTTCGGTATAATGCGCCCCTGTTTTTAACCATTTAATGAGAACAAACAAATGAAGCACACCCTCTCCGCCATCTTGCTGGCCGCACTGCTGCCCCTAGCTGCCTGCAATGCCCAGCCCGCCGTGCAGCAAAACGCCTCCGGTACTGCCGCTTCGGCTGCAGCCGCGCCTGCCGGCAGCCCCGAAGCCGTTATCCGCAGCAAGCTCACCCAAACCTACGGCAACCAAGGCCTGGAAGTGCTGAGCGTTACCCCCGCTCCCGTAGACAACCTATATGAAGTGTTCCTTTCTGGCAATCAGCTGGTGTACATGACTGGCGACGGCAACTATATGTTTACCGGCGATTTGATCGATGTGAACAAACGCAGCAACCTTTCCGAAACCCGCCGCGAAGAGCTCAACCGCATCGACTTCGCCGCCCTGCCGCTTGATTCCGCCATTAAAGAAGTGCGCGGCAACGGCAGGCTGAAAGTGGCCGTGTTCTCCGACCCCGACTGCCCCTTCTGCCGCCGTTTGGAAAAAGAATTCGAGCAGATGACCGACATCACCATCTACAATTTCATGATGCCCATCCCCGATTTGCACCCCGCTGCAGAAGCCAAAGCTGTGCGCATCTGGTGCAGCCCCGACCGCACCGCCGCCTGGATCAATTGGATGCGCAAAGGTACCGTGCCGCCCGAATCCGCCGGCTGCGAAAACCCGGTAAAAGAAACCATGGCGCTGGGCAACCGCTACGGCTTCAACGGCACCCCCACCATGGTGTTCCCCAATGGCAAAGTAGTGCCCGGCTATATGCCGAAAGATGCTTTGCAGCAAGCGCTGGAAGCCAACCAGAAATAAGGCATCTGCCCAAACAAAGGCTACCTGAAATTTCAGGTAGCCTTTGTTTATTCATCGGTTGCTGTCGGGTCGAAGTGGAAGCGGTTTTGCGGATCGAGCTCGTGGGTAGCGGCGCGCAGCCAGGCCCAGGATAGGTCGTATTGCTGCTGGAAGGCGTTCCACAGGGCGTCTTCGCTCATGATGCTGTATTCGCCTTCGGTGGCCAGGGAAACGGGCAGGCCGTTTTCGATGGCTTGGTGCAGCGGCATGTATTCGCGGTCGTAAAAATCGGACATTTCGCGCATCAGCCGCATGGCGTGCTGCCATTGCTCCTGGGCAGCCTCCAGCTCGGGCAGTAGGTGCTTCCATTCGCGGTAGAGGGCTTGGATGCGGTCGATGCGCGCTTGGGCGGCTTCGGGGGTGATGGGGTGCGACATATGGCCTCCGGTGGGGATGGTTGGATGGAGTACGGTGTGTTGCCGATACGGTCGGTTAGCGGGCAGAAGCGTTAAGGCTACCTGAAAGCGTGAGCTTCAACGCAGTTAAAATAAGCGAAGCCAATTTCTGCGCAGCTAAAACGTGAGCTGTAACGAAGCAGCCCTACAGCCCGAATTCTTGCAGGAAGCGGGCATCATCTGCCCAGCCGGATTTCACTTTCACCCAAACTTTGAGGAATACTTTGGTTTCAAACAGTTTTTCCATATCTAGCCGGGCTTCGGTGGAGATTTTTTTCAGTTTTTCGCCGCCTTTGCCGATGATGATGGCTTTTTGGCCGTCTTTATCCACCAACACGGCGATGTAGATGCGGTATAGCCCGTCTTCTTCTTCAAACTGTTCCACTACCACGTTGGCGGCATAGGGCAGCTCTTCGCCGAGGTGGCGGAACAGTTTTTCGCGCACGATTTCGGCGGCGAGGAAACGGGCGGAGCGGTCGGTGACCGCGTCTTCGGGGTAGAGCGGCACGCTCTCGGGCAGGTGGGGGCGCAGGATGGCAAGCAGCTCGCCTATGCGCAGCCCATGTTTGGCACTCACGGCCTCTACGCCGGCAAAATTAAATTCTTGCTGCAGCTGTTGGATAAAGTCGTCGAGCTCGGCCTTGCTTTTGGCGCGGTCGATTTTGTTCACCACCAAAATTACGGGCAGGTGTTTGGGCAGTAGGCGGATCACGGCGCGGTCGGCTTCGCTGAAACGCATGGCTTCCACCACGAAAGCCACCACGTCTACGCCGCCGATGGCTTCGGTAACGTTTTGGTTGAGCCGGTCGTTGAGCGCGTTGCGGTGGCGGGTTTGGAAGCCGGGGGTGTCCACGAAGATGAACTGGCTGCGCTCATCGGTATAAACGCCGGTGATTTTGTGGCGGGTGGTTTGGGCCTTCTTGCTGGTGATGCTGATTTTTTGGCCGATGAGGTGGTTCATCAGCGTGGATTTGCCCACGTTCGGCCGGCCAACGATAGCCACGAAGCCGCAGCGGAAGGCGGTTGGATGTTTGGTGTTGGAATAATTCATGTTGTTCATATGGATATATTTTCAGGTAGCCTGTGCGGAATGCTCAATAGGCTACCTGAAAACGTGGGCTTCAACAAAGCTAAAATATAGCGGCTTAGTTTTTAATGTGAACTTTGTCTTCTGGGTTGCCGAACACGATTTCGGGCAGATTCCACTGTGCCATGAGCTTGTTCAATGCTTTGATTTTCACCATGCGCACGGGTTTGCCGGCCAGAATGGGGGCGTTGATGGCGAAGCGGTTGATGCCGAGCAGGAAGTTAATGCACTCCTGAACCAACATATCGTTGCCTTCAAAGCGGATTTCGGTGGCGCTGGTGAGCATACCGGTGCCTTTGGCCCACACGCCTTTGTCGTTCAGTTTATAGCCGTTTTCCTGCGCCCACTCCTGCCATTCTGGCGAGCTTTCCGCTCCTTCAGGCACATGGATGCGCAGTTCAGGATGGTCTTTTACCGCGTTTTTGGAAGAAAACCATAAGAAGAAGATGCCGATAAATGCGCCGAATAAGACGCTGAATACAAAAACCATGATTGATTCCTTTATTAAGTTGAAAATGAGTAGCTATATATAATACGCCGTTTTCTATCAGTAAATCCTGCCAGTAAGGCTTGTTTGCATTAGCTCAAACATTATTGGCCTGAATGATGGCGGCATCAGCAGCGATTCAGGCACGGGATTTGCGGTGTTTTTTGTTTTTGCCGGGCAGCGGATGCTGCTCTTGCAGCCAATCCAGCGCCTCTTTGGCCGCAGCTTGTTCGGCGGCGCGGCGGCTGGCGGCTTGGGCACGGGTGATGTGGGCGAGTTCGCCCAGGTCACAGGCGATGTCGAAACGGGCGTCGCAGCCCTCGCCGGATTGGTGTTCGATGCGGTATTTGGGCAGGGGCAGGCGGCGGGCTTGCAGGGCTTCTTGGAGCAGGGTTTTCGGGTCTTTGCCCTGGTTGCTCAAGTCGATGTTGGCAATGCGCTGGGCAAACAGGCGGCGCACGGTTTGCTCGGCGGCGGCAAAATCGGCATCGAAGCTGATGGCGGCCAGCAGGGCTTCCACGGCATCGGCCAGGATGGAGGGGCGGTCGAAGCCGCCGCTTTTGAGTTCGCCCACGCCCAAATACAGCGCATCGCCCACGCCCATGCTGCGGGCGATTTCGGCGAGTACGTCTTGGTTGACCAAATTGGCGCGCAGGCGGGAGAGTTCGCCTTCGCTGTAGCCGGGAAAGGCGTCGAACAGCATTTTGGCCACACTGTAATCGAGGATGGCGTCGCCGACAAACTCGAAGCGTTCGTTGTTTTGGGCGCTGTAGCTGCGGTGGGTGAGCGCCTGCTCGAAGAGGCGGGGATTCTGGAAGCTGTGGCCGAGGTGGCGTTGCAGCTCTTCGCCGGCTCGGGCGTGACGCGGATCGGGCTTCGGGAGCTTGCGTGGTTTGGCGGTGGGTTTGCTCATGATGGCGGGATTATATCGGGTTTGGAGGGAGAGTCGCAGGATAACTAAAGCACTTCTTTCTTCCTATTGCGTTGGCTCACCTTAGATTCAACAAAATTAAAACAATGTCTTGGCGCAACCAAGGTTAAGTTTCTGTGAAGAAAAAAATGGCTAACACGATTTGCGAATATTTGGCGGCGGTATCGCGGGAGTGCAGATGGTGATTGAACATCATGGCGATGTTGCAGATGAGGAAATGGTCTTTTGGGGTAACGCTCAGGCTGGTTTCATTTAGCTCAACCAAGCCTTCGGCGGCAAAGTACTGGGACAGAGGGCTGTCGACATTCGGCGGAGCAGCAAGTCATTTTCGTTGAGCAAGTAGCCTCGGAAGAAGGAGCATGCAACCTTCACGCAAGATTATAGAGGGTTCGTCTTTAGGTTTGGCAAAGTGGTGTGTCCACACCGATAAAAATGTAGTTTTCACTGGCCAGTGCTGCACAATTTGCTGGAACATGTCTAGCTTGGTGTTGCTATCGGGCACGATGTTGGTGTCAATGCGGCATTGGAGGCAGATGGTGTCGCAGAAGGGAATGTGGATTAATAGAGCGAGAGGAGGCCAGGGGAGACTTTGCACGGCTCGGATGTAGTATTGGCAGTGAAGCTGTTGTAGAAGTGGTCAGCGGTGGAGATAGGGATGTAGTATGAATCATTGGCGGGTAGGGGGGCGATAAGCTAGCGGCCGAAGATAATTTCTTGAGTGTGGTCGGTAAGTATGGTTGTATTTATGTTGCTGTTACTATTTGATAAATATGCAGTATAGGTTTTGTTTGTGAAATCGGGTAAAATGCCAGTGTTCGGCAATTTGCCCCAAATATTGCAAGGTGGCAAGTATAAACGATAATTGCCGCCGCTTTATAGGCTCTTCTTGCTTAGAAAGTTAGCACACACATGAAAGCCATGCCCCACTCCACAACTTGCTCGCGGTGCGTTTTTAAAGAACTATGCCAGCCCAATGCCGCGATTGCGGTGGCGGTAGAGCGCGTTGATGCGGTTATCAAACGCAGCCGTCGCCTGAAAAAAGGTGATTTCCTGTTCCGTAATGGTGACGGGTTCGATTCGCTGTTTGTGGTACGCACCGGTTTCCTGAAAACGGTTATAGCCAACCAAGACGGGCGGGATCAAGTTACTGGTTTTTTTATGTCGGGCGAACTGGTGGGCATGGACGGCATCTGTAACCAAATACACTACTGCGATACGGTGGCGCTGGAAGATACGGAAGTGTGCGAGTTGCCCTATGCTAATATGGAAGAGCTGTGCGCGGCGGTACCCGAATTGCAGCTACATTTCTACCGCCTGTTCAGCCAAGAAATCGTACGTGACCAAAATGTGATGCTGCTTTTGGGCAATATGCGTGCCGAAGAGCGGCTGGCGGCATTTTTGCTGAATTTGTCACAACGATTGAAAAAACGTGGCCTATCGGCCAACGATTTTATTTTACGTATGTCGCGCGAGGAAATCGGCAGCTATTTGGGGCTGAAGCTGGAAACAGTGAGCCGAACACTCTCCAAATTCAGCCAAGAAGGGCTGATTGAAGTGGAATACAAACACATCCGCTTGCTCAAACCTGAGCAGCTCAAGCAACTAGTTTCCGGCATTCAGCCCGCTATGGTTTAAAGCGGCCTCTCGCATTTACCTTTATTTCCTAACCCTTTGGCAGGCTACCTGAAACTTTGGCCGCCAAGTCTAATCTTCCAATATGAAAATCCTCATCTTAGGTAGCGGCCAAGTAGGCACTGCCGTAGCACAGAATCTGGTGGAAATCCCCAACCACGACGTTACCATCATCGACAACGATCCCGAAGCCCTGCACAACATCGGCAGTAAGCTCGATGTGCAAACCCTGCTGGGCAACGGCTCCTCACCAGCCATGATGGCCGAAGGCGGCGCCTACGACACTGATCTGCTGCTTGCCCTCACCCGCCACGATGAAACCAATCTAGCCGCCTGCAAACTGGCTTCCAGCCTGTTCAACATTCCTAACCGCATCGCCCGCGTGCGCCTTTCCGATTATTTGGAATTCACCGGCTGCGATGTCGAAGAAGATAACGCTGGCCGCAGCACGCTCGATTTATTCGGTGTGAGCGAATCCATCTGCCCCGAACAGCTGGTTACCGAGCGGCTGGCCGATTTGCTCTGCCACCCCAGCGCCCTGCAGGTGCTCACCTTTGCCGAAGACAAAGTGCGCATGCTCGTGGTACGCGCACAAAGCGGCGGGCGGCTTTTGGGGCAGCCCATCCACACCATCCACGAACACCTGCCCGAAGACACCGACTGCCAAATCTGCGCCATCTACCGCAACAACAAGCTGATTATGCCCACGCCGCAAACCGTAATTCAGCCGGGCGACGAAGTATTCGTGGCCGCCGCCACTTCTCAAGTGACCGAAGTATTGCGCGAATTACGCCCGCAGCAGCAGCCCACGCGGCGTGTGATGATCGCCGGCGGCGGCCAAATCGGCTTCCGCCTCAGCCGCCAGCTGGAAGACTGCTTCGATGTGAAAATCATCGAAATCAACGAAAAACGTGCCGAATGGCTTTCTGAAAACCTCAACAGCACTCTCGTGCTGCACGGTTCTGCCGCAGACGAAAGCCTGCTTGAAGGCGAATACATCGACGAAATCGATGTGTTCTGCGCACTCACCAACGATGACGAAAACAACATCATGGCCGGTATGCTGGCCAAAAGCCTCGGTGCCAAACGCGTTATCGCCATCGTAAACCGCTCCAGCTACGTGGATTTGCTGCAAGGTAACACCATCGACATCGCCGTGTCGCCCCACTTGGTGACCATCGGTTCAATTTTGGCGCATATCCGGCGCGGCGACGTGGAAGCTGTACACCCCCTGCGCGGCGGCAATTCCGAAGCCATCGAAATCGTGGCACACGGCGACAAAGATACCTCCAAGCTGGTCGGCCGCCGCGTGAGCGCCGTGCGCTGGCCCAACGGTTGCCACGTTGCCGCCGTGGTGCGCGGTGAAGAAGTATTTATGGGACATCAAGACGTGCAACTGGCCGACGGCGACCACATCATCCTGTTTGTGGCTCGCCGCCGCGTGGTGAGCGAATTGGAGAAACTGATTCAAGTGCGCATGGGTTTCTTTGGCTAGCGACAACGGCCTGGATTTACAAAAAGGCTACCTGAAAAATTTAGCTTCGCAGAAGCTTTGCTGTGCTGCGTTTTAACTGCATTGAAGCTTCGCTTTCAGGTAGCCTTTTCATCATTCGCTAAAGCGGACAATACTTATTTGTCATCTTTCACTTCTTCAAACTCGGCATCTACCACATCATCGCCTTTTTTCGGCTGCTCGCTGTCGGCAGACTGGCCGGCTTGGGTTTCCTGAGCCTGCTTCTGGGCATCGGCGTACAGCATTTCGCCCAGTTTCTGGCTGGCTTTGCCCAGCTCTTCGGCTTTGGCATCGATAGCGGCTTTGTCGTCGCCTTTCACGGCTTCTTCGGCTTCTTTCAGCGCGGCTTCGATTTTTTCTTTCTCGGCTGCGTCGAGTTTGTCGCCGTAGTCGGCCAGTGATTTTTTCACGGAGTGAATCAAGGCTTCGGCCTGGTTGCGGCTCTGCACCAGTTCGTGCAGTTTTTTATCCTCTTCGGCATTGGCTTCGGCGTCTTTCACCATGCGTTCGATTTCTTCCTCGCTCAAGCCGGAAGAACCTTGGATGGTGATGTTGGCAGCTTTGCCGGTGCCTTTGTCTTTGGCAGACACGTGCAGGATGCCGTTGGCGTCGATATCGAAGGCAACTTCAATCTGCGGCATGCCACGCGGAGCGGGGGCAATATCGCCGAGGTTGAATTGGCCGAGTGATTTGTTGGCAGAAGCGCGTTCGCGTTCGCCCTGCAACACATGGATGGTTACGGCGCTCTGGTTGTCTTCGGCGGTGGAGAACACTTGCGAAGCCTTGGTGGGGATAGTGGTGTTTTTGTTGATGAGTTTGGTCATCACACCGCCCATGGTTTCGATGCCCAAAGACAGCGGGGTAACGTCGAGCAGCAATACGTCGCTGCGGCCGCCGCCCAACACTTCGCCCTGAATGGCGGCACCCAAAGCCACGGCTTCATCGGGGTTCACGTCTTTGCGCGGCTCTTTGCCAAAGAATTCTTTCACGGTTTCCTGAACTTTAGGCATACGGCTCTGGCCGCCCACCAAAATTACGTCGTCGATGTCGTTCACGCTCAGGCCGGCATCTTTGATAGCGGTGCGGCAGGGCACGATAGAACGCTCGATCAGGTCTTCCACCAGGCTTTCAAACTTGGCGCGGGTAATCTTCATGGCCAAGTGTTTGGGACCGGTGGCGTCCATGGTGATGTAGGGTAGGTTCACTTCGGTCTGCTGGCCGCTGGAAAGCTCGATTTTGGCTTTTTCGGCGGCTTCTTTCAGGCGCTGTAAGGCCATCACATCGGTTTTCAGGTCGATGCCTTGGTCTTTCTTGAACTCGGAAATGATGTAGTCGATCAGGCGTTGATCGAAGTCTTCACCACCAAGGAAGGTGTCTCCATTGGTGGAGAGTACCTCAAACTGTTTTTCGCCGTCCAAATCGGCAATTTCGATGATGGAAATATCGAAGGTGCCGCCGCCCAAGTCGTATACGGCGATTTTGCGGTCGCCTTTGGCGCCTTTGTCCATACCGAAAGCCAGTGCAGCTGCGGTGGGCTCGTTGATGATGCGTTTCACATCCAAACCGGCGATGCGGCCTGCGTCTTTAGTGGCTTGGCGTTGGCTGTCGTTGAAATAAGCCGGCACGGTAATCACCGCTTCGGTTACTTTTTCGCCCAAATAGGCTTCGGCGGCTTCTTTCATTTTACGCAGCACTTCGGCGGAAATTTGCGGCGGAGAAAGCTCTTTGCCTTGTGCTTCCACCCAAGCGTCGCCGTTTTTGGCTTTCACGATTTTGAAAGGCATCAGGTCGATGTCTTTCTGCACTTCTTTATCTTCAAATTTGTGGCCGATCAGGCGTTTTACCGCGTAGATGGTATTTTTTGCGTTGGTAACGGCCTGGCGTTTGGCCGGCGCGCCCACGAGGATTTCGCCGCCGTCCAGATAGGCGATAACGGAGGGAGTGGTGCGTGCGCCTTCGGCGTTTTCGATTACTTTAGTCTGGCCGTTTTCAGAAATGGCCAGGCAGGAATTGGTGGTACCCAAATCGATACCGATAACTTTTGCCATAATGGATTGCTCCTTAGAGATTAGTAGAATTCAGACAGCGCCTTGCTGGCGCTTTAACTTGCCCAGTAAATGGGTTTGGCCGTTTTTTTTTCAAGGGAAAAGGCTATTTTCATTTTAATATATTGATTTTTATTAGATAAAATAGTTTCAGGTAGCCTTGGGCAACAAATTTCTGCCTAGCCTATTGAATTTCTGCCGCCAGCCCTAATAAAAACAAATGTTGTTTCCCGTATATACGCACCGACAAGGTGCACGCGAGCTATTTATAGATCAAAGCAATTCATATTATTTGAACTATAAATTATACAAATCGCCTGGCGGCGGCTAGAATGCCGCCCTGTCGATACACCGTATCTCGCAAATTCATCCGCATTATTTCTGACACCCTGATATAAGGAGCTCTATATGTCTATCAACATCAAATCCCGCGACCAATTGGTTGGTCAGCAAGTTCCGAACGTAACCTTCCACACCCGCGTGGCTGATTCTTGGAAAGATGTCACCACCGACGAATTGTTCAAAGGCAAAAAAGTAGTGGTATTCGCCCTGCCCGGCGCGTTCACCCCCACCTGCTCTTCCAGCCACCTGCCGCGCTACAACGAGCTGGCTCCTGCATTTAAAGAAAACGGTATCGACGACATCCTGTGCGTATCCGTAAACGACACCTTCGTAATGAACGCTTGGGCTGCCGACGAAGAAGCCCACAACATCACCATGATCCCGGACGGCAACGGCGAATTCACCCGCGGCATGGGCATGGAAGTGAGCGATGAAGACATCGGTTTCGGCAAACGCTCTTGGCGCTACTCCATGCTGGTGGACGACGGCAAAATCGTGGAAGCCTTCATCGAGCCGATCAAAGAAGGCGACCCCTTTGAAGTTTCCGATGCCGACACCATGCTGAAATTCGTGGCTCCGAACTGGAAACCGCAAGAATCCATCGCCATCTTCACCAAACCCGGCTGTCCCTTCTGCGCCAAAGCCAAAGCCGCTTTGAAAGAAAAAGGCCTGGCTTACGAAGAAATCGTGTTGGGCAAAGACGCCAGCATCGTTTCCGTACGTGCCATTACCGGCAAAGTAACCGCCCCGCAAGTGTTCATCGGCGGCAAATACATCGGCGGCAGCGAAGACTTGGACGCATACTTGGCCAAACGCGCCTAATTTTCCAGCTATCCAGTTGCCAATACAGTAGATAGCTTTGCGAGCCGCCCGAACAGGGCGGCTCTTTTCCCAAGACCTTTCAGGTAGCCTGTTACCCCGCAGCAGCCGATATTTTCAGGTAGCCTTTTGTCAGCCATACAGGCTACCTGAAAGGTCTTCCCACATAAGGAAAGCAGACATGAAACACCTTACTGCAGACGTCGTCGTTATCGGCGGCGGCACCGCCGGCATGGGCGCCTTCCGCAATGCCCGCCTCTACACCGGAAACGTTTATCTCATCGAAAGCCACGTTTTCGGCACCACCTGCGCCCGCGTCGGCTGCATGCCCTCCAAGCTCTTGATTGCCGCCGCAGAAGCCCGCCACCACGCCCTGCACACCGATCCCTTCGGCGTGCATCTGGATAAATCCAGCATCAGCGTAAACGGCGAAGAAGTGATGAGCCGCGTCAAATCCGAGCGCGACCGCTTCGTCGGCTTCGTGCTGGAAGACGTAGAAGCCTGGTCTGCCGAGCGCCGCATCATAGGGCAGGCTAAATTCATCGACGACCACACCGTGCAAATCGACGACCACACCCAAATTCGCGCCGAACGCATCGTAATCGCCACTGGCTCCCGCCCCATCGTACTGCCGCAATGGCAGGCACTGGGCGACCGTCTCGTCATCAATGATGACGTATTCTCATGGGATACCCTGCCCGAGAGCGTGGCCGTATTCGGTACCGGCGTGATCGGCCTCGAGCTTGGCCAAGCCTTGAGCCGCCTCGGCGTACGCGTGGAAATGTTCGGCTTGGGCGGCCTCATCGGCGGTATTTCCGACCCTGTGGTGCTGGAAGATGCCAGAGCCATCTTCGGCCAGGAAATTCCGCTCCACCTCAACGCCCAAACCGAAACCCGGCTCAACGATAAAGGCCAAGTAGAAGTGGCATGGACGCAAGACGGCGAAAGCGGCGTATTCACCGCCGACTGCTTGCTCGCCGCCATCGGTCGCCGCCCCAATGTGGACAACATCGGGCTGGAAAACCTCAATATCAAGAAAGACGCACGCGGCGTGCCCGTGGCCAACCCGCGCACCATGCAAACCAGCATCCCGCACATTTTTATTGCCGGCGACGCTTCCAACCAACTGCCCCTGCTACACGAAGCTTCCGACCAAGGCAAAATCGCCGGTGAAAACGCCGGCCGCTATCCCGATGTGCGGGACGGCCTGCGCCGCAGCATGATCGGCGTGGTGTTCTCCAACCCGCAGATCATCAGCGTAGGCGCGCGCTTTGCCCAGCTGGAAAAAGAATACGGCAGCAAACTGGTGGCCGGCCAAGTATCCTTCCGCAACCAAGGCCGCAGCCGCGTGATGCTGGTAAACCAAGGCAGCCTGCGTGTGTATGCCGACCGCGAAACCGGCCGCTTCCTCGGCGCCGAAGGCATCGGCCCCGCGCTAGAACACATCGCCCACCTCCTCGCCTGGGCGCATCAGCAGCACATGACCGTGCCGCAAATGCTCGACATGCCCTTCTACCACCCTGTAATCGAAGAAGGCCTGCGCACCGCCCTGCGCGACGTAGCCGCCAAACTGGCCTAAAGGCTACAGAAAAACATTTTCAGGTAGCCTACCTAGTAACGTGAGGCTACCTGAAAAGGGAATTTGAATCATTTGGGTGTTGGATAATTCATATAGGTTAAGTTAGATTGAAATTCATAACCCAATCTTACGCTAAATAACTTAATCTTATACAACGCTATTCAATTCTCTTAAATCTTTCGCCTGTATCACGAAGAATCATTTCTCCAGTAGTTTGGTCAATAGCAAATTCAGTATTTCATTTACTATCAGTGTGTCATTCAGCAATTTGCCCTCTAGTGTATGAGCATCTAAAGGATTACTCCCCTATGATTTAACAACTAAAGGCATCTTCATTTTGTTTAATTTCATATTGATAGTTATTTAATTGGGATCTGCTACTTTCCCACAAACTCTGCCCCCGGCTTGTTACCACAACCGGCCAGCAGTAAGGTCAGTTCCAATACCAATACGGAAAACAGTTTTTCATCGCTTACTCCCCTCATCCAAAAACTATCGGTCAAATTGAGCTGCCCGCCTCGTTCACCACTCGCGCCGCTGTGCAGCATATGCGAGCAAGAGAAGACGGTAGCACACATATGGCAAGGTAAAGGCTACCTGAAACCGTTTGTCTTCAGTTTCAGGTAGCCTTTACCTTGCTTCAACAGTGATTTGGTTTATTCGATGCTGGCTAGATGGGCGGTATCTTGGGCAATCATCAACTCTTCATTGGTGGGGATAACCATGACTAGCGAGGTGCTGCCGGCTTGACTAATGATACCATCTTCGCCGAACCGGGCGGCAAGATTTGCTTTCTCATCTATGGTGAGTCCAAGGAAGCCCAGGTAGCCGATGGTTTTACTGCGGATGGTGCTGGAATTTTCGCCGATACCACCAGTGAAAACGAGTGCGTCCAGGCCGCCTGCAGCTACACTCATGGAGGCAACGTATTTAGCCAAACGGTAGGAAAATACTTCCAACGCGAGCTTGGCGCCTTCGTGGCCTTTGCTGGCAGCTTCTTCTATTTCGCGACAGTCGTTGGAAAGCTCAGAAATGCCAAGCAGGCCGCTTTGTTTATGCAGCAAGTCGGTGATCTGCTCAATATTCAGGCCGACGTTGTTGTGTAGAAATGGGAACACGTTGGCATCGATATCACCGCTGCGGGTGCCCATCACTAGGCCTTCAAGCGGGGTGAGTCCCATGCTGGTATCGCAGCATTTACCGCTATTGGAAGCAGCAATAGAAGCACCGTTACCAAGGTGGGCAATCACGAGGCGCAGGCCTTCTTCGCTACGGCCTAGCAAGCGGGCAGCTTCGATGGCCACGAAGCGATAGCTGGTACCGTGGGCTCCGTAGCGGCGCAAGCCGTATTGGCGATAAAGCTCGCGCGGCACGGCATAAGTGTAGGCGTACTCGGGCATAGATTGGTGGAAGGCAGTATCAAACACAACAGCATGCGGCACGTGACTGAAAATACTCATGGCAGCACGGATACCGAGCAGGTTGGCAGGATTGTGTAGCGGAGCAAGCATGATGCACTCTTCAATGCCTTTAATTACTTCATCGTTAATCAGGCAAGATTCTTTGAAGCGTTCACCACCGTGTACCACGCGGTGACCGACTGCGCCAATGCGTTTGTCAAGCTTACGTGCTTCCAATTCACTCATCAAGGCCTCAACAGCGCCGGTGTGATCGGGCTTCCCAGCGAGGCTTACGGTACGTTTTTCACCGTTTGCTTTAAAAATAATGCGCGCGTCGGACAGGTGGAGTTTTTCGGCCAGGCAGCTCAGCAGAACTTCGCCGTTGGTGCTGTCTAATACGGCACCTTTAACAGAGGAGCTGCCACAGTTTAATACCAGAATCAGTTTATCAGACATGATGTCCCTTTATATGTAAATTACACAAAAACGGCGGCTGCCCCGCCGGCTGCTTGTTTTTTCTTGCGAATACAATGAAATTGCTAAGAAAACCAGCGGCTATTATAACAAAACTACTCTATCTTCTCCATGCCTGCAGCCAATCTTGTACGGGCAGGGTATAAACTATGCCTTCAGGTAGCCTTCAGATATTGGCAGGCTACCTGAAACTCGCCGCGCACAGCTTAATTCACCTATCTAACAAAAACGTGATTCCAGTTGGAACCACGTTTTTGTTTAAATATTTAGTCGTTTCAAATAGGCATGAAACAAGGCGACGAGCCGTAGACAGTACAAATAGTACAGCAAGGCGAAACAACAACAGCTGTATCATGCCTTGGGGCGATTATATCTCAGCGCAAAGCCTTATCGGCAATATCATGGCGATACTGCATGCCGGGAAAATTAATCTCGGACACGGCTTGGTAGGCCTGCTGCTTGGCGGCCGCCAAATTATCGCCCAAGCCTACCACACACAAGACACGACCGCCGTTGGTAACGGTGTAGCCAGCCTCTGTGGCTGTACCGGCATGGAAAACTTTGCTAATGCGGTTAGCCGCTTCGATGCCTTCAATGATGCCACCTTTGCTGGAGCGTTCGGGATAGCCTGCGGAAGCCAGCACCACGCCCACGGCGCTTTGCGCTTTCCATTCGGCTTTAACCGTATCCAGTTTCCGATCCAACGCAGCTTGGATCAAATCCACCAAATCACTGTCCAAACGGCTCATAATCGGCTGGGTTTCCGGGTCGCCGAAACGGCAGTTGAATTCCACGGTATAAGGCGCACCATCGGCGTCAATCATCAGGCCGGCATAGAGAAATCCCGTGAATTCACGTCCTTCCTCGCACATACCGCGCACGGTGGGCAGGATGATTCCTTCCATGGCACGCTGATACACCTCGGGCGTAACGATGGGCGCGGGGCTGTATGCACCCATGCCACCGGTATTCAGGCCAAGGTCGCCGTTGAGCAGGCGTTTATGGTCTTGGCTGGTGGCCATCGGCAGCACGTTTTCGCCATCTACCATCACGATAAAGCTGGCTTCTTCACCCTGTAAAAAATCTTCAATCACCACGCGTGCACCGGCATCGCCCATTTTATTGTCGAGCAGCATTTGGTCGATGGCTTGATGTGCCTGTTCTTCGGTTTGCGCCACCACCACGCCTTTGCCGGCGGCCAAGCCGTCTGCCTTAATCACAATCGGCGCGCCTTTGGCAGCCACATAATCATGGGCGGCAGCCGCATCGGCAAAGGTTTGATATTGCGCGGTGGGGATGCCGTGCCGCGCCATAAAGGCCTTGGCGAAATCTTTGGAGCTTTCCAGCTGGGCGGCGGCGCGGGTGGGACCGAACGCTGGCAGACCGGCGGCGCGGAAATCATCCACTATGCCGGCTGCTAGCGGCGCTTCGGGGCCGACTACAGTGAAGGCAATCTGCTCACGGCGGCAGAAATCAATCAGTTCCTGATGCGTTTTCAAAGGCAAGTTTTGCAGCTTGGGTTCTTGCGCGGTACCGGCATTGCCGGGTGCGACAAACACAGTTTGCACTTTGGGCGACTGCGCCAGCTTCCACGCCAGCGCGTGTTCACGCCCGCCGCTGCCGATAACGAGTAATTTCATGAAGTTGTCCTTTTCAAATAAGATTTCGTTGGCTATAAAGGCTACCTGAAAATTAGAAACAGATTTTCAGGTAGCCTCTCCGTTTTCTTGTGCGTCTTCCAAAATTTCCACTGCCCGCATTTTCTGCCAGGCATCCAGGCAGGCGGCATAATTAGCTAGCGGCACGGCGCAATGCAGGCGGCAATCCAGTTGCAAATCCTGCTGCAACACTTCCACGCCGTGCTGTTTGGCCAGCCGCAAAACCTCGCTCAAATGCGGGTAATCGCAGCGCAGGGTTACCCGTTTTTCAATATTTTTTTCCACCTGCGCGGTTTGCTGCAAGGCTATTTGGGTGGCGGTTTTGTAGGCATGAATCAGGCCGGGCACGCCCAGCAGCGTGCCGCCGAAATAACGCACCACCACTACCAAAACATCGGTCAGCCCGGCCGAATCAATCTGGCCCAAAATCGGCCGGCCGGCGCTGCCGGAAGGCTCGCCATCGTCGTTGGCGCGAAACCGCAGGCCGTCTGTGCCTAAACGATAGGCATAGCACCAATGCCGCGCCTTGTGGTGTTCCTGCCGTAATGCGTCCACATGGTTTTTCACTTCTGCCGCCGTGCGCACGGGATAGGCAAAGGCGATAAAGCGGCTGCCTTTGTCTTTAAACTCGGCCTGGCCGGGTTCGGCCAAGGTGCGGTAGGTGCAGTGAATATCAGAAGTTGACATAGCAATGGTGGTATCAGGAAATAAGCTGATTATATAAGAAACAGGCTACCTGAAAGCAGATTGTTTTCAGGTAGCCTGCTGTGTTTCACGTGAAACACGAACGCATGAAACGCTTAATTACTCAATGCCGCAGTCAGCTCCGGCACGGCTTCAAACAGGTCGGCCACCAAGCCGTAGTCGGCAATATTGAAAATAGCCGCTTCCGGATCTTTGTTGATGGCCACAATCACCTTGCTGTCCTGCATACCGGCGGTGTGCTGGATGGCACCAGAAATACCGATAGCAATATACAGCTCTGGTGCCACCACTTTGCCGGTTTGGCCTACTTGGTAATCATTGGGCGCATAATCCGCGTCTACCGCTGCTCGTGAAGCGCCGATGGCAGCACCAAGTTTATCAGCCAGAGGCAGCAACAACTCATTAAACTGTTCCACACTACCCAAGGCGCGCCCACCGGAAACCACCACTCTGGCCTGCGTAAGCTCCGGGCGGTCGGATTTCACCAATTCGCGACTAATGAAACGGCTCAAACCCTGAGCCGGAGCGGCCTCTACCTGCACCACTTCGGCCTGACCGCCGCTAGCGGCAGCTTCGGCAAAGGCAGTGGTTCGGAAGGTAAGCACCAAAGTTTCCGCATCACTGGAAACGGTGGCGAAGGCGTTACCAGCATAAATCGGGCGCACAAAAGTTTTGCCGTCTACGATTTCGGTTAAATCGGAAACCTGTGGGCAATCCAAGAGGGCGGCCATGCGCGGCAGCAAGTTTTTGCCAAAGGTGCTGGCAGCAGCGGTAATGTAGCGGTAGCCCGCTGCCAATTTCACTACTAAAGGTGCAAGCTCTTCAGCCAAGCCACCTGCATAATGTTCGGCATCAGCCAGTAATACTTTGGCCACTCCGGCCACTTGTTTAGCCTGCTCGGCCACCGCTGCCGCGCCGCTACCGGCCACCAATACATGCACTTCACCCAGCTTGCTGCCGGCAGTAACGGCATGCCGCGTGGCGGCGGCCAAATGTTGGTTGTCGTGTTCGGCAATAATCAATACAGTCATGGCATTATCCTCAAATTACTTTGGCTTCGTTTTTCAATTTGGCCACCAGTTCGGCCACGCTTTGCACCTTCACACCGCCGCTGCGCGGTTTGGGCTCGGCCACTTTCTGCTGCTGCAATTTAGGCGCAATGTCCACGCCCAATTCTTCCACCGCAAGCTTTTCCAGCGGTTTTTTCTTGGCCTGCATGATATTGGGCAGTTTCACATAGCGCGGTTCGTTCAAACGCAAATCGGCGCTAACCACTGCCGGCAGCTTCAGGGCCACGGTTTCCAAACCGCCATCCACTTCGCGCACCACGGTTACTTCGTTTTCGCCCAGTTCCACCTTGCTGGCAAACGTGCCCTGTGGCGCATTAAGCAAGGCAGCCAGCATTTGCGCGGTTTGGTTGGCATCATCATCAATCGCCTGTTTACCCAGCAAAATCAGCTGCGGCTGCTCGCGCTCGGCGATTTTGCGCAACAGCTTGGCTACAGCCAAAGGCTCCAAATAATCATCGGTTTGCACATGAATCGCGCAATCACCGCCCATAGCCAGCGCGGTACGCAGCGTTTCTTCGCACTGCTTCACACCCAGCGATACGACTACGATTTCGCTAATCTTCCCGGCCTCTTTCAGGCGCACCGCCTCTTCCATGGCAATTTCGTCAAACGGGTTCATCGACATTTTCACATTGCCGATGTCCACATCCGAACCGTCGGCCTTCACCCGCACTTTCACGTTATAATCCACCACCCGCTTTACGGCAACCAGTGCTTTCATGAAATTTCCTTTTCCTTCTCTCTATTTAGTGATTCACTTATCCGGCAAAACGGGCTGATTGTGCCGATTTGGCGGGAATAATGCAAGTATGGCTAAAACCCAGCCATAAACTTCTGAGGCTACCTGAAAATCTTCCGGCTGTCTTGATAAACCTGCTCAAGCAGAAGCAAACGTTCCAACACTTCCTCCGGCCGTGGCAGGCAACCTATGCCACCCATATTCTCTGCCCAAGCTGAGGGCTGCACGCCGGTTTTTGCCGGATCGCTGTCGGTATAAATGCCGATCAGCGGCTTATCCAGCGCATTGGCCAAATGCAGCAGGCCGGTATCCACGCCGATAACGCTGCGCGCGCCGCGCAACACATAGGCCGCCTGCAGCAGGTCAAGCTTTTCTTCCGGCACCTGCGCCGCCTCTATCTGATCCGCCAACGTCAATGCGCGCTGCCGTTCCGCATCGCTGCCCCACGGCAGCCACACCACTGCACCATCTACTGCATGCAGCCGATTCAACAATTCCACCCAATATTCGTCCGGCCACAATTTGCTCTCACGGCTGGTGGCGTGCAAAGCCACACGGTAGTTTTCAGGTAGCCCCTGCACCGCCGCATCTTCCGGCACACGCACGCCGAAATCCGCCGTGCCGTCAAACCGATAACCGAACACTTGGGCAAACAGCTCGCGGTTGCGCCACACTGCATCACGCCCTTTGGCTACCTGAAAACCTTGCGCATAAAACGCCGCCGACCAGCCCTCGCGCGCGCTGTGTTTGTCCAAACCTTTCACCGGCACACCCGCTTGGCGGGCAAACCATGCGCTTTTTATCAAGCCTTGGCTGTCGAGCACGAAATCATAGCCGCCATCAACCAACTCCTGCTTCAGTGCACGCATCTGCTGCCACGTATCCGCTGCAAACAGCCGTTTGCGCCACTGCCGCCAACGCATCGGAATCACCTTGGCCACAAACGGATGCAATCGCGCAATATCAGCAAATCCGACTTCAGCCAGCCAATGCAGCTCCACCTGCGGGCAACGCCGGGCCAAATCCTGCACTGCCGGCAGGGTGTGGATAAGATCGCCCATGCTGGAGAGGCGCACCAGTAAAATCTTCATCGGAGGGAAAGCCTATGGTTGAAACGGGTGGAATTATAGTGGATTAAAATAAAAATGATACCAGGCGGCGAGCCACAGACAGTACAGGGAATACGTCAAGGCGAGCCAACGCCGTAGCATTGTGATTTTAAGCCACTATACAAGATGAAGCTTGGCAAGTAGGCTGCATTCCGTTTTCAGGTAGCCTTTTCCCTTGGAGCTACCTGAAAATAAACCATAGCCAAATTTAATCAGAAAGACAGGCAAACATATTTCCCGTATGATGGCAGCTGCTTTATGCAGATTTTTCGGAGTTTTTATGAAACAACGCACCCTAGCCCAATCCGTTCAAGCCACTGGCGTTGGCCTGCATTCCGGTGAGCGGGTTTTGCTCACCCTGCATCCGGCTGCCGAAAACAGCGGCATCGTATTCCGCCGCACCGATTTGGCCGGCGAACAGAGTCGCCCGATTAAGCTCGTGCCCGAACTGATCAACGACACCCGCCTCTCCTCCACCATTGTTACTGAAGACGGCGTACGGGTGGGCACGATTGAGCATTTAATGTCGGCACTGGCCGCCTACGGCATCGATAATGTGTTGATTGAATTGAATGCGCCGGAAATCCCGATTATGGACGGCTCCAGCCTGCCTTTTTTGTATCTGCTGCAAGATGCGGGCATTGTGGATCAAAAAGCCGAAAAACGCTTCCTACGTATTTTGAAGCCGGTAGAAGTACAAGAGCCGGGCAAATGGGTGCGCTTCACCCCGTATGACGGCTTTAAAGTCAGCCTCACCATCAATTTTGACCACCCCGTTTTCAACCGCAGCAACCCCACCTTTGAAATCGATTTTGCCGGTGCGTCGTATGTGGAAGAAATTGCCCGCGCCCGCACCTTCGGCTTCATGCAGGAAGTGGAAATGATGCGCGCACACGGCCTGGGTTTGGGCGGTAATCTAAGTAATGCCGTGGTAATCGATGACAACGACGTGCTCAATCCCGAAGGCCTGCGCTACCCCGACGAATTCGTGCGCCACAAAATCCTCGATGCCGTGGGCGATTTATATGTCATCGGCGCGCCAATAATCGGCGCATTCGAAGGCCACAAATCCGGCCACGCCATCAATAACGCCCTCTTACGCGCCATTCTCGCCGACCCGGAAAGCTACGAATGGGCCACTTTCCCGCACAACCAAAACCTGCCCGCCGCTTTCCATGCCCTGCCGGCTGCGGCGTAAACCGGCAAGCAGATATAGTGAATTAACAAAAATCAGGACAAGGCGACGAGCCGCAGACAGTACAAATAGTACGGCAAGGCGAGCCAACGCTGTACTGGTTTTTGTTAATTCACTATAAAAGGCTACCTGAAAACCAGCAAACAGTTTTCAGGTAGCCTTTAATTTTGGAGTGCCGCTAAGCTACACCAGCTTTCAGGTAGCCTCAAACATTGTAGGCGGTGGAAGCCGTGTCGCCGCCGGTGCCTGTCCAGTTGGTGTGGAAAAACTCGCCTTCCGGCCGATCGATGCGCTCATAGGTGTGGGCGCCGAAGTAGTCACGCTGTGCCTGCAACAGGTTGGCGGGCAAGCGGCCGCAGGTGTAGCTGTCGAGGAAGGAGAGGGCGGATACGGTGCAGGGCATCGGCAAACCGTGCTGCATCGCGGCCGCAGTCACTTTGCGCCAGCCCGGCAAGGCTTGCTGCAACAGGTTTTTGAAATAGGCATCACTGCCAAGGAACACCAAATCCGGATTGGCGGCGTAGGCATCGCAGATGTTGCCTAAAAACGCGCTGCGGATGATGCAGCCTTCTCGCCACAACAAAGCGGTATTCCCGTAATCCAAATTCCAGCCGTAATGCTCGCTGGCCTGACGCATCAGCATAAAGCCTTGGGCATAAGAAATAACTTTGGAAGCCAGCAATGCTTGGCGTAAAGCAGCCAGCCATTCTTCCCGCTTGCCGGCCACCGGCTCGATTTTATGCCCGAAAGCCGTTTCGGCTTGTACCCGTTGGGTTTTTAGAGCGGAAATACAGCGGGCAAATACTGCTTCGGTAATCAGCGTGAGCGGCGTGCCCAAATCCAAAGCATTGATACCGGTCCATTTTCCGGTGCCTTTCTGGCCGGCGCGGTCAAGGATTTTTTCTACCAGCGGCGTGCCGTCTGCATCGTTTGTGCCCAAAATATCGGCAGTGATTTGAACCAGATAGCTGTTGAGCTCGGTCTTGTTCCATTCTGCAAAAACAGCCTGCATTTCGGCATGGCTCATACCCAGGCCGTCTTTCATAAACTGGTAGGTTTCACAAATAAGCTGCATATCGCCGTATTCGATGCCGTTGTGCACCATTTTCACAAAATGGCCGGCACCGTTTTTACCCACCCAGTGGCAACATACCTCGCCACCGGCCGTTTTGGCGGCTACTGCCTGCAGAATCGGCTTTACTGCCGACCAGGCTTCCGGATTGCCGCCAGGCATGATAGACGGCCCATGGCGCGCGCCTTCTTCACCGCCGGAAATGCCGGTGCCGATAAATAAAATACCTTGTGCGGCCAACTCGGCGGTACGCCGTTCGGTATCGGGATAATGGGCATTGCCGCCATCGATGATGATGTCACCCTTATCCAAGAGCGGAACCAGCTGCGCAATCAACTCGTCTACCGCCCGCCCGGCCTGCACCATCAGCATCACCTTACGCGGCCGCTTTAATTGGCCGATTAATTCTTCCAAGCTGTAGGCGCCGATAATTTTTGTGCCTTTGGCCGGGCCGTTAAGGAATTGCTCGGTTTTGGCTGCCGTGCGGTTGTAAGCGCTCACCTGGAAGCCGTGACCGTTCATGTTCAGAGTCAGATTTTGCCCCATAACGGCCAGGCCGATAACGGCAATATCGCTTTTATTGTGAAGAGAGTTTTGCATGATATTTTTGGATTATGAAGTTTGAGATTTAGTACGGGGTTAGGTTGAACTGAGTTGGTTTTCTTTAATCTAATTTTTCTAATTTTTGTTGTTTATATTGAAGCAGCATAAGAATAGTGGATTATCCAGAAAATTCATTAAAACCATTTAAATAGGCTAATTAAACCCTGTTGCTTGCTTGTAGTTCAACTGTGGATTGTTGTGGAATAGTGGCTGGGTTAATCGCCTGTTTGTGGATAAATCGATTATTTGCCTGCTTTATCCGCAGAGAATAGTGGAAATAAGCCCTTGTTGTGTTGAACCAGTACCTTATCATTGTTATTTAGGTAGCTGGTTCAGGCGGCAATACATTCAAATATTTCAAAGACAATAGCTGCTGCTCGGCATCCAACTGAGTAATGGTTAGTTTCATGCGGGTTTTAGGCTGAATATCAATCGGTATACCGTGCACACGGTTGACCAGTGGCAAACCATCAATACGCACCAGATCTTCTTTCAGCAATACGGCGGTCAGTTCGCGGCATTGTTCTTGTTCCAGATATATTAAGCTCCAGTAAGCCTCCATTTGGCGTTGGAAGTCGGCATAGGCAGTATAGGTTGCGTCGAAGTCGCGTAGGGCGGCAAACAGGTTGCTGTCGTTTTTTTGGAAACGCGGTGATAGTTTGGAATCGATCAAACTAAGCAGCTGAAGCTGGTTAATGCAGTCGGCAGCGCGGCGTAATGGGGAGGTAAACCAGCCGTAATGCGCCACACCCATGCCGATGTGTGGTTCGGATTGGGTGCTCATGCGTACTTTGCCGCTGATTTGTACGCGGAATAAACCGGGTAGGTCGTTTTCATCCAGCATTTGTGCCCAGGTGCTGTTGGCTAGAATCATCATTTCAGATACTAGCGTATCGATGGGTGAACCGCGCTCGCGGCGGCTGATGCGCACGCTGCCGTCGGGATTGAATTCGATGCCGTAATCGTATTGCGGAGCGCGGTTTTCTTCGTAGCGGTCACGCTGTTTTTGGCGTTCGACGGCGAAGCGGTACAGCCAGCGCAGCTGCGGTTGGCAGGGGAATTGTATGGGCTCGTTCTCGGAGAGGCCGGTGTCGGCATTGAAGTGTGGCTCGATGTCTTGAATGCGCAGGTTATGCTTGATGGTTAGATTTTCGAGGCGGGTTTGCGGTGTGGAGGCTACCTGAAAATCGGCATCTACTTCTACATACAGGCTCAATACCGGCCGTTTGCCTTCGTCTAGGCTGAAGGTTTTAATCCAGTTATCCGGCAACATGGTGATTTTGCCGTCTGGATAATAAGCGGTGCTTTGCCTTTGTTTAATAAGGGTTTCAATCGGGCTGTTTTCGGCAATGGCCAGCGTGGGTACGGCGATGTGAATACCGACACGTTTGCTGCCGTTGGGCAAATCCTGCACCGATAAGGCATCGTCGATTTCGCTGGTTTCGGCATCATCAATGGAGAATGCGGGCAAATCGGCGGTATCTGGCAATTCAAGGATAGCAGGCACGGCGATTTCCGGTGCTGCAGTGCCTTGCGGGAAGTGTTTGCAGCAGAAGCCATCAAGCAGGTATTGCGGCAATGAGTTGACACCGCCGGTTTGCCGAGCCAGCTGATAGGCGGAAATTTTCAGTTCGGCAGCGGCTTTGGTGAAAGCTTTGTAGGTGAGTGATTGTTTGTCTGGGTTGTGCAGGATGGTGCGTAAATTGGTGGCGATTTCGGCAGGTAGGCGGCCTTGTGCTAATTCTTCCGCCCAAGCGGCTATTTGTGCGTCTTGCTGTTTTTTGCGCTCGATGGCGGCCAGTGCCTGCTTCAGGGTGTCTTCCGGTGCCGCTTTAAATACGCCTTTGCCTTTTTTATAGAAATACATTGGTGCGGCATAGAGAGCAATCAGGGTAGCGGCCAGTTCGTGCTGGCTTGGGGTATGGCCGAAGTAGTCGGCGGCGATGTTTTGGGCGGTGAATTCGTCTTCGCCGCAAAATTCCCACAACAAGTCGGTATCAATTTGTGCGGCTTCGGCCTGGGCGCGTTCGAGGAAAGCGTCCATCGGCTCGGTGAATTCCACGAAAACGTTGTTGGCTTTGATTTTGGCGCGTTTGCCATGCTGGGTGGTGGCCTGATAGGTGCTATCGTTTTTCTGCACCACGGCGGCTACTTTGAATTGGCCGCTTTCTTCGTAGAATATATTCATTTAAAAGGGGAAACCGCTTTGTCGGGTTGAAATATTGAGGGGGCGGATTTTAGCATAGAAACAGGCAGTTTCTCAGGAAGGCTACCTGAAGGCGAAGTGTGAACGTAGTTAAGTTTCCGCAAAGCCAACACTTTTCAGGTAGCCTTTTCTATTCAGCCAAACAACATGCCGATGGCGGCATATACGCTCAACACGGCTATCAGCGAATCCACACGGTCAAACACGCCACCGTGGCCGGGAAGCAGGTTGCTGCTGTCTTTCACGCCGGCAGCACGTTTAAACCAGCTCTCCAGAAGGTCGCCGCCGATGCCTACGAAGGTAAGTACAGTGGCAGTGAGCATGATGCCGAGCCAGGATATATTGAAGCCAAACCAGCCGGCAGCGCGCGCCAATGAGGTGTACACCAGCATGCATAACAGCCCGCCAAACACGCCTTCCCAACTTTTGCCGGGGCTGATGGTGGGTGCTAGTTTGTGTTTGCCCCATAGCCGACCGAATACATAGGCAAACACATCGGCAATCCACACTAGCATCATCACGGCCAAGAGATGGAGCGCGGATTGGCTGTTGGGGCGCAGTTCCAACAGGGCAAACCAGAAAGGCAGCATCAGCAGCCAGCCGGCGGCCATGCCTTTCCAATCGGCCTGCAAACGCCATTTGAAACGCAGCCAAGCAGGCATGCCGAGCAACCAGAAGGCGAGTACGATTGCCCACGCCGCTGCAGGCAGCTGCCAACCGCCGCTCCATGCCAGCGTCATAAACAGCGCGGTGCCGGCCAAATAGGGCCGCTGCACTTGTTCCGGCATACTGCACAGCTGGCTGTATTCCCACAGAGCGAGCAGAGCAATCAAGCCGGAAAACAGTGCCCACAGCCCGCTGTTGGCGATAAATAGCATACCGAGCATCATTGGTAGTAAAACCAAGGCGGTGAGGATTCGTTGTTTGAGCATGGTTGGGTTCTTTCAGGTAGCCTTTGGCATATTTGTTTTGCTGCAGGATTATAAGCGAAACTGCTGTACATATAGCTAAGAAGTAAGCCAACGTAGTAGGAAGTGAAGGGCTTTAGTCATAGAAAAGGCTACCTGAAAAACCGGATAAAGGTTTCAGGTAGCCTTTACGTAATGCGGCAAGGCCTTACATCCGTGCCATAGTGGCTACATGGATAGCAGCTATTTGGTTTAGCAATTCGTGCAACTGTTCCAGGTTTTCTTTGGAAAGCTGGGTTTCGATGTCGTCGTAGCAGGCATCGATTTTACCGACGAAGTTGTTGAAGGTACGCTCGCCTTCTTCGGTGAGTTTGAGGTAAACACGGCGGTGGTCATTGGCCGGGCGCAGACGCACCACCAGTTTCATTTTTTCCAGGCGGGTGAGAATGCCGGTGAGGCTGGGGCGCAGGATGCAGGCGCTGCGGGCTAAGTCTTGGAAATCCATCGTACCGTTTTCAGCCAAGAGGCGCAGGATACGCCATTGCTGGTCGGTGAGGCCGATTTCGTTGAGTAGTGGGCGAAAATGTGTCATCAATGCTTCGCGTGCCTGTATCAGCGCAATATTTAGCGAAGAATATTTGGAATGTTTGATCATTGTGGTCTCCCTTGGTTTAAATGAAGTAATGAAATAGTCGGAAACTTTTTCGTGTGGTTTTTATAATTAATTCTCTATTAACAATCAGAGTATTGTTTTAGTTTATTATATAACTCAATCCAATAGTTATAGTGTGCGGATAATTGATTTTCTTGATTAAAGTCAAAATATTGGATACAACCAGTCAAGTTATCTGTTCAATAAGGCGCGTATTGCCTACAAAATTAAAATAAATACATCATCATGGTGTATTTTAAAGAGCTATCGTTACTAAGATAATAGTGGGCTGGGTAATTATCAAGGCTATCTGAAAAAAATTGGCAGAAACTTTACAAACGATGTTGTATGTTTTGCCTCATTATTAGGTGAACAGAATCAGATGAACAGATATTGTATGCTGAAGTTGCCGTTTTTTATGCCAGAAAAACCCATATAAAAACAGCCGAACCAGTTTAGGGTTCGGCTGTTTTTAAGTAGGCCTCTACATGCAGCTGAAAATCAGGGTGGCATTAGTGCCGCCGAAGCCGAAGCTATTCGACATTACGGCGTTAAGCTTTTTGCCGATGTTTTCGCGTACAATCGGCAAATTGGCGGCTTTTTCGTCCAAATTTAGAACATTGGCACTGGCGCATACGAAATCGTTAAGCATCATCAGGATAGAGTAAATTGCCTCATTGGAGCCGGCAGCGCCCAACGCATGGCCGGAAAGGGATTTGGTGGAGCTGATGAGCGGCACTTTTTTGCCTTCAAAGGTTTCGCGGATGGCGCCGAGTTCTTTGGTGTCGCCCACCGGGGTGGACGTGCCGTGGGCATTGATGTAGTCCACGCTGCCGCCGTGCTGGGCGAGTGCCATCTGCATGCAGCGCACCGCGCCTTCACCGGACGGCTGCACCATGTCGTGGCCGTCGGAAGTGGCACCATAGCCGGTGAGTTCACACAAAATATTGGCACCGCGCGCTTTGGCGTGCTCGTATTCTTCCATCACCAAAATGCTGCCGCCGCCGGAAATCACGAAGCCGTCGCGGTCGGCATCGTAGGCACGGCTGGCTTGTTCGGGCGTATCGTTGTATTTGCTCGATAATGCGCCCATGGCGTCAAACAGGGAACTCATCTGCCACGATACTTCTTCGCCGCCGCCAGCAAACACGATGTCTTGTTTGCCAAGCTGAATCAGTTCGGCGGCGTGGCCGATACAGTGGGCGGAAGTGGAGCAGGCAGAACTGATGGAATAGTTCACACCTTTGATTTTAAACGGGGTAGCCAAGCAGGCGGCCACAGTGGAGGCCATGGTTTTGGTTACGCCGTAGGGGCCGATGCGCTTCACGCCGCTTTCGCGCAAGGTATCGGCTGCTTCCACTTGCGAGGCGGAAGAGGCACCGCCGCTGCCGGCCACGATGCCGGTGCGTACGTTTGATACCTGTTCTTCAGTGAGCCCGGCGTGGGCGATGGCTTCTTTCATGGCGATATAGGCATAGGCGGCAGCGTTGCCCATAAAGCGCAGGATTTTGCGGTCGATGTGCTCTTTGGTATCGATATTGATGTTGCCGGCTACGTGTGAGCGCAAGCCCATTTCGCGGTAGCTTTCATCAAAAGCGATACCGGATTTGAGCTGGCGCAGCGATTCGAGCACTTCGCGGCAGTTGTTGCCCAAGCTGGACACGATGCCGATACCGGTTACGACTACTCGTTTCATAATAATGAACTCCGTTAGGAAAGTAGGCTACCTGAAAAGTAAACGCAGAAGCTTTTGTTGAATTAAAGCCGGCGTTTTCAGGTAGCCCGTTGGCTAGAAATCGTCTGTGCTGGTAAACAAACCTACGCGCAGGCCGTTTCCTTCGTAAATCTTATGGCCGTCCACGCTCATTTCCGCATCGGCAATGCCCAACACCAGCTTGCTGTTCATCACACGTTTCATGTGGATGTGGTAAGTGATTTTCTTGTGCTTGGGCAATACTTGGCCGGTGAATTTCACTTCGGCGCAGCCCAAGGCGCGGCCGCGGCCAGGCGCACCCGTCCAGCCCAGGAAGAAGCCCACTAATTGCCACATGGCGTCCAAACCCAAGCAGCCGGGCATTACCGGATCGCCGATGAAGTGGCAGCCGAAGAACCACAAATCGGGGTGGATATCCAATTCGGCGATGATTTCGCCCTTGCCGTATTTGCCGCCGGTGCTGTTGATTTCAACAATGCGGTCGATCATCAACATATTGGGCACCGGCAGCTGCGCGTTGCCCGCACCGAAAAGTTCGCCGCGGCCGCAGGCCAAGAGTTCTTCTTTGGAGTAGCTGTTTTGTGGAACGAAATTGCTCATGGTGATCCTTAATGCTGCCAAAGGCAGCTTGATATAGTGGGAGAAGAACCAGAATTGTTGGTTAGCGAAGCGCTTACGGCACAATTTAGGTTTTAGCTCTAGATTAAGCATTCTATTTGATTATGCCGTGCCGCGCAATCTGGCCGATAGCTTTGCCAGCGGCATTTTAATCCTATCGAAGCGGCTTGTATAACAGAAGGCTACCTGAAACGGTTTTTCAGGTAGCCTTCTTCAAGCACAGGAGAAGTTTACTCTTTCAACTTCGCCAAAGCGTTTTGCAGCTTGGCCATCTTCTCTTCCAACTCCGCTAAATCGGCTTTGTCTTTTTCCACCAGATGCGCGGGGGCTTTTTCGGTGTAGCCGGGTTTGGAGAGTTTGGCGTTGAGTTTGTCCAAGGCTTTTTGCAGCTTCTCGGCCTCTTTGCCCAAACGGGCGGTTTCGGCGGCTTTGTCGATTTCGACTTTCAGCATCAGGCGCGCGCCGTTGCAGACGGCGACGGGCGCGTCTTCGCTTTCGGGCAGGGCGGCGACTTGCTGTGCTTCGGTCAGGCGGGTCATCATCGGCAGGTATTTGAGGTAGTCCGCCAAGTCGTCCGCGCTTTCGACAAACAGCGGGGCTTTTACGTTGAGCTGGATGCCCATTTCGCCGCGCAGGTTGCGGACGGCGCCAATCAAATCCTGCAACACGGTCATTTGCTCGAAGGTCGTCTGAACGATTTGTTCGCGGTCGGCTTCGGGGAAACGGGCGAGCATGATGCTGTCGGCGGTTTTCGCGTCGCACATGGGGGCGACGGTTTGCCAGAGTTCTTCAGTGATGAACGGGATAATCGGATGCAGCAGGCGCAGGGCGGCTTCGAGTACGCGCAATAAGGTATGGCGTGTGGCGCGCTGGCGGCTGGCGCAGCCGGTTTGGAGCTGCACTTTGGCGAGTTCCAAATACCAGTCGCAATAGTCGTTCCACACGAAGCTGTACAAGGTTTCCGCTGCCAAATCAAAGCGGTAGGTTTCGTAGGCTTGCGTAACCTGCTCGATGGTCTGATTCAGACGACCTATGATCCACATATCGGGGAAGGAGTAGCCGCGCGGTTCGGTGGCGGTTGCGACGTAGCCGCAGTCTTGGTTTTCAGTGTTCATCAAGACGAAGTTGGTGGCGTTCCAGATTTTGTTGCAGAAATTGCGGTAGCCTTCGGCGCGTTTGAAGTCGAAGTTCACGCTGCGACCGAGGCTGGCGTAGCTCGCCATGGTAAAGCGCAAGGCGTCCGCGCCCATGCTGGGGATACCTTCGGGGAAGAGTTTTTTCGTGGCTTCTTCCACTTTCGGCGCGGTTTCGGGTTTGCGCAGACCAGTCGTGCGTTTCACCAACAGTTTTTCCAAGTCGATGCCGTCAATCAAATCCACGGGGTCGATGACGTTGCCCTCGGATTTGGACATTTTTTTGCCTTCGTGGTCGCGCACGATGCCGTGGATGTACACGTCTTTAAACGGTACTTTGCCGGTGAAGTGGGTGGTCATCATAATCATGCGCGCCACCCAGAAGAAGATGATTTCGTAGCCGGTAACCAAGACATTGGACGGCAGGAAGGCTTTGAGTTCGTCGGTTTCAGACGGCCAGCCTAGCGTGGAGAACGGCACGAGCGCGGAGGAGAACCATGTATCCAATACGTCTTCTTCGCGGGTCAAGCCTGTTTTGCCGGCTTGTTTTTCGGCTTCTTCCTGATTGCGGGCGACGTAAACATTGCCTGCTTCGTCGTACCACGCGGGGATTTGATGCCCCCACCACAGTTGGCGCGAGATGCACCAGTCTTGGATGTTGTTCATCCATTGGTTGTAAGTGTTGACCCAGTTTTCGGGGATAAAGCGTACCGCGCCGCTGTCGACGGCTTTTTTGGCTTTGTCGGCGAGGCTCAAGCCTTTGAATTCGCTGTCAGGTTCGCCGCCGTTTGGCTTGGCGGACATCGCCACAAACCATTGGCTGGTCAGCATCGGTTCAATCACTGAGCCGGTTCGGTCGCCTTTCGGCGTCATCAGCGTGTGCGCTTTGATTTCGACCAACAAGCCTTGTTCCTGCAAATCGGCAACCATTTGTTTGCGCGCGGCAAAGCGGTCTAAGCCTGCGTATTTTTCAGGCAGGGCAAAGCCTTGTTGCGCTTCGCCTTTGAAGTTGAACACTTCGGCGTTTGCCAGCACTTTGGCTTCCAAATCGAACACGTTAACCAGACGCGTGTCGTGGCGTTTGCCGACTTCGTAGTCGTTGAAGTCGTGCGCAGGCGTGATTTTCACGCAGCCTGTGCCGAAGTCTTTTTCGACGTATTCATCGGCAATCACGGGGATGGTGCGGCCGGTCAGCGGCAGGATTAATTCCTTGCCGATTAAATGAGTATAACGTTCGTCTTCGGGATTGACGGCAACGGCCACGTCGCCCAGCAGCGTTTCGGGACGGGTGGTCGCCACGATAACGGCTTCGGCAGGATTGTCCGCCAGCGGATAGCGGATGTGCCACATAGAGCCTTGTTCTTCCACGCTTTCCACTTCCAAATCCGACACCGCCGTGCCAAGCACGGGATCCCAGTTCACCAAGCGTTTGCCGCGGTAAATCAAGCCTTGCTCATACAGGCGCACGAACACTTCGGTCACGGTTTCGGCGCGCACGTCGTCCATCGTGAAATACTCGCGCGTCCAGTCGGCAGAACAACCCACGCGGCGCATCTGCTGCGTAATCGTACCGCCGGAAACTTCTTTCCATTCCCACACTTTTTCCAAGAATTTCTCGCGGCCCAAGTCATGACGGGACACGTTTTGCGCGGCAAGCTGACGCTCGACCACGATTTGCGTGGCGATGCCGGCGTGGTCGGTGCCGGGAATCCAGGCGGTGTTGCAGCCTTTCATGCGGTAGTAGCGGGTCAGGCCGTCCATAATGGTTTGGTTGAAGGCATGGCCCATGTGCAGCGTGCCGGTTACGTTGGGCGGCGGCAGTTGGATGGAAAACGACGGTTTGGTCAAATCCATATCGGGCTGGAAATAACCTTGATTTTCCCAGTTTTGATAGTGTTTGGATTCGATTTCGGCGGGATTGTATTTGTCGAGCATCGGAGGCTACCTGAAAATTATTGGCGTAAAAAGCGAATTATAGTGGAAGCAGGTAGCTTTCAGGTAGCCCGATGCGGGGATGAAGGCTGCCTGAAAACATAAACACTAAAGAGGCTGAAGCCATCTATTTTGACTTCCACCCAGCGCCGCCGCTATCCTTTGTTTTTTCCCACACCTTTATTCAGGAGACCACCATGCCCCACACCAAACAAACCGTCCTCAAAGCCTTTCACCGCCGCTATGCCTGCAAAAAATATGACCCGGCTAAAAAAATCAGCCGAAAAGATTTTGAATTTATTTTGGAAACCGGCCGCCTTTCGCCTAGTTCCTTCGGGCTGGAGCCGTGGCGTTTTCTCGTGATCCAAAACCTTGCGCTGCGTGCCGAGCTCAAACCGCTGGCTTGGGGTGCGGCGGATAAAATCATGGATTGCAGTCACTTTGTTGTGATCCTTGCCCGCACCCAGGCCGCGATGCAGTCGGATTACCGGCACAAAATGTGGAGCGGGGTGCACCACATCCCGCCGCATATCGTGGAAATACGCGAAGGTTTCTTCAAGCAGTTTGCCGAACACAACTTCTGCATCACCGAAAGCCCGCGCGCCTTCCACGATTGGGCCAGCAAACAAAGCTATATCGCCCTGGCCAATATGATGACCGCCGCCGCCTTTATCGGCATTGACTCCACCCCGATCGAGGGCTTCCGGCAGGAAGAAGTTAACGCCTTCTTGGCCGCAAAAGGCTTGTTCAATCCCACCGAATACCACGTCAGCATCATGGCCGCCTTCGGCTACCGCAACGAAGAGCCGCGCGCCAAAACCCGCCTGCCGATGGAAGAGATTGTGCAGTGGGTGGAATAAACCTTTAGTTATAAAATTTCAGGTAGCTTGCATCCCGCACAGAGGCTACCTGAAAACCTGCTCCAACGCCGTTAAACCAAACCTTCCCTATGTATATCGGACGCTTCGCCCCCAGCCCTACCGGCCTGCTGCATATCGGCTCGTTGCTGACCGCCCTAGCTTCCTATGCCGATGCCCGTGCGCAGGGCGGCCGCTGGCTGGTGCGGATGGAAGACCTCGATCCGCCGCGCGAAATGCCCGGCGCCGCCGCCCATATCCTGCGCACCCTCGAAGCATTCGGCTTCGAATGGGACGGCGAAGTGGCCTACCAAAGCCGCCGCCACCATCTCTACCGCGCCGCCCTGCAAAGCCTGCAGCAAAGCGGCCTCGCCTATCCCTGCTATTGCAGCCGCAAACAATGGCACGCCCAAGCGCGGCAGGGCGCGGACGGCTTCGTTTACAACGGTGCCTGCGCACAGCTTGCCGCCCCACCGCCCGAAGCCGCCGGCAGAGTGCCAGCCTGGCGGCTGCGCGTGCCGGATGAAACCATCGCCTTCACCGACGGCATCGTCGGCCATTATGCGCAAAACCTTGCCCGCGACATCGGCGACTTCGTCCTCCTGCGCGCCGACGGCCTGTGGGCCTACCAGCTTGCCGTAGTGGCCGACGACGCCGAACAGGGCATCACCCATATCGTGCGCGGGCAGGATTTGCTCGTGTCTACCCCGCGCCAAATCTGGCTGCAACGCTGCCTCAGCTTTCCCACCCCGCACTACGCCCACCTGCTCCTGCTCACCAATGCCGAAGGGCAGAAATGGTCGAAACAAACTCTCGCTCCCGCGCTGGATTTACACCACAAAGAAGCCTTGCTGCGCCAAGTGATGGGCTACCTGAAACTGCCGCCCGCGCCCGCAGTGGATAAACCGCAAGAGCTGCTTGGTTGGGCAGTACAGCACTGGCAGCTGCAAGCCGTACCCACCCGGCCGATAGTGGCTGAGGCTACCTGAAAATCGGATTGGGCGGAGAAACCAAGGTTTTCAGGTAGCCTTCCCGCTTATCCCATCTGTCCCGCCGAACCCCCGTTGCTCCCGCTGCTCGGTGCGGAGTAAACTGCCGCCTTTTTCGCCTGCCGCGCTTCGGCTAAGGAAACACCGTGCTTTACCAAATCATCGCGCTCATTTTGTGGAGCAGCGCCTTCATTGCGGCCAAATACACCTACACCATGACCGATCCGCTCCTGATGCTGCTGTGCCGCCTGTTGCTGGCCTCGTTGTTGGTGCTGCCCGTGGCATTGCGCTTCGGGCGCAGTTTGGAAAAACGGCATTGGCGGCCGCTGCTGTGGCTGACGTTTTTAAACTATGTGGTGGTGCTCGCCATGCAATTTGTAGGGCTGAAATATACCTCTGCCACTAGCGCTTCCACCATCGTCGGGCTTGAGCCGCTGTTGATGGTGTTTATCGGCCACTTCTTTTTCCGCGACTTTGCCCGCTGGTATCACTGGTTGTGCGGGCTGGTGGCCTTTGCCGGGGTGGCGCTCCTGATTGCCGGCAGCGGCGGGGAAGGCGATATTAGCCTGTTCGGCTGCCTGATGGTGTTCGGCGGCGGCGCAGTGTTTTGCACCACCATGCGCCCCACGCAGCGGATGATTGCCGAAATTGGTGCGCCTGCATTCACCTCGCTTTCCATGGCCGTAGCGCCGCTGTTATGCCTGCCGGTTAGCCTAGCCTTCGCCGACAGCTTCCGCATTGAATGGAACTGGCCCGGCGCGCTGGGGCTGCTTTATTTGGGCGTGTGTTGCAGCTGGCTTTCCTATACGCTGTGGAACAAAGGTATGACCAGCGTGTCGGCCAACTTCTCCGGCATGCTTACCTCCTTCGAGCCGGTGTTCGGCACGTTGATGGCGGTGCTGGTGTTGGGCGAACAGGTTTCCGTGTTGTCGTGGCTGGGCATTTTGCTGGTGATTGCCGCCACGGCGGCTTCGGTGGCAATGCCGAAGCTGCTGGCACGCCGGCATATGACGTGAAGCTGGCTGCGGGCAGCGTTGCTGTTGGCATGGTTGATTTACGCTAAAGGCTACCTGAAAGTGCTTCAAAACACTTTCAGGTAGCCTTTTCCTAGGCATTCAAACCGGCATCAACCCGCTGCACGTTTTTCCAGCACGGCCACGCCGGGTAGTTGTTTGCCTTCTAGGAACTCCAAGAACGCGCCGCCGCCGGTGGAGATGTAGCTGATTTTGTCGGCAATGCCGAATTTGGCGATAGCGGCCAAGGTGTCGCCGCCGCCGGCGATTGAGAAGGCGCGGCTCTCGGCGATGGCTTCGGCCATCACGCGTGTGCCTTCAGCGAAACGGTCAAACTCAAACACGCCCACCGGGCCGTTCCACACAATCGTACCGGCTTCGCGCAGCAGCGCGGCAAGCGAGGCGGCGGATTGCGGGCCGATGTCGAGAATCATGTCGTCTGCGGCCACCTCGGCCACGGCTTTGGTTTCGGCGGCAGCATCGGCGGCAAAGGCTTTGGCGCACACCACGTCTTGCGGCAGCGGCACGGCGCGGCCTTTGGCTGCCATTTTTTCAGCCACGGCGCGGGCTTCGGCAGCCAAATCGGCTTCGGCCAAGGAGTTGCCGATTGGCTGCCCGGCGGCGAGCAGGAAGGTGTTGGCGATGCCGCCGCCCACGATCAGCTGGTCCACTTTATCGGCCAGGCTGTTGAGAATGGTGAGCTTGGTGGACACTTTGCTGCCGGCCACAATCGCCACCAGCGGGCGGGCGGGGTTTTTCAGTGCCTTGCCCAGCGCGTCCAATTCGGCAGCCAGCAAAATGCCGGCACAGGCAACAGGTGCGGCTTCGGCCACGGCCACCAGCGAGGCTTCGGCGCGGTGCGCGGTGCCGAAGGCATCGTTCACATAAATATCACACAACGCGGCGTAGGCCTGACCTAGCTCAGCATTGTTTTTCTTCTCGCCTTTGTTCACGCGCACGTTTTGCAGCATCACCACTTCGCCTAGCTGCGGGCGCGGCGGGTTTTGCTGCCAATCGCTGCTCACGAGCACGGTAAGGCCGAGCAGGCTGCCCAAATGCGCGGCCACGGGCGCGAGGTCGTCTTCGGGCTTGAACTCGCCTTCGGTGGGGCGGCCGAGGTGGCTCATCAGGATAACGGCCGCGCCGTTTTCCAGGCAGTAACGTACGGAGGCGAGCGAAGCGCGGATGCGGGTGTCGTCGCCGATTTTGCCGTCTTTAATCGGCACGTTCAGGTCGGCACGGATCAGCACGGTTTTGCCGCGCACGTTTTGTTCGGTGAGCTTGAGGAAAGACATAGTTATCTCTTTTAGTTTCAGTTATTTGGTTGGAAAAATCGAGCGACTGCGCCAGCCGCGTAAAACGCAGCCATTATCTTATAAACGGTTGGGCGGTGCAAACGGGAAAAATGGTTTGGGCCGCGCTAAAGTTTGCGTTTTCAGGTAGCCTTTCACAAATTCTCTCTTGTAAAAAAGCAGGCTGAAAAGCCTGCTTTATCTATACCCAATCGGGCGATTCAACGTTTATTCAACACTCAGCTTACCGCTGGGTTCAACGCGGTGCTGCTGTTTTTTCTCTTTGTGTTTGAGTACGGCGCGGTCGAGTTTGTCTACCAAGAGGTCGATGGCGGCATACATGTCTTTGTCGGTTTGATCGAGGTGCAGATCTTTGCCGGCCATATGCCAATCCACTTCTGCTTTCTGCACCAGTTTGTCCACCGACAGGGTAACAGTGGCGGAAATCACGTTGTCGCTGTGGCGGACGATGCGCTCGAGTTTACCGTTGATATAGCCTCTCAGAGCATCGGTCACTTCGATGTTGATTCCGTTGATTTTCAGGTTCATAGCTCACTCCTTTACAGGTGGGTTGGCTGCGCGCGGCAGCAAGCTAGGTTTTCTGCTTGCGTTGGTGCGCAGGCGGGAAATTGAGTTCTTCGCGATATTTGGCCACAGTGCGCCTAGCGAGTATGATACCTTGCAGAGCGAGCCTCTCGGACATGGCTTGGTCGGAGAGCGGCTTGCGTTTGTCTTCGGCGGCAATCAGGCTTTCGATAAGGGCTTTTACTGCGTTGGCGCTGATGCCGTCGCTGTCTTCTTCGCTGCTGTAGGCGGCTGCCTGGCTGAAAAAATAGCGTAGCGGAAATACGCCTTGCGGGCAAGCCAAATATTTTTGGTTTACGGCGCGGGACACCGTGCTTTCGGCTAGGCCGAGGTTGGCGGCGGTTTCTTTAATGGTGAGTGGCACGAGACCGATGGCGCCGAAGGAGAAGAAATCGGCCTGACGCTCCAAAATGGTTTCGGCCAGCCGCAACACGGTGCTTTTGCGCTGCTCCAGCGAGCTTAGCAATACTTTAGCCTCATTGAGCTTTTGTTTCAACTCCGGCGCTTCACTGCCATATTCGGCGAGCAGGTCGGAATATTCCTGATTGAGCTGCACCTGCGGCCAGGCCTGGCGATACATGCCCACCGTCCATTTGCCGGTTTCGGGGTCGGGGCGGATCCATACGTCGGGATCGACGTATTCGGTGTGGCCGGAGCCGGAAAGGCCATAGGCAGGGAAGGGGTTGAGGGAGGCAACGAGGGCTTGGGCGGCTTCGATGGTGGCGGCGCTGTATTGGGGGAATTTTTTGCGCACTTGCTGCGGCAGGCTGCTTTTGGCGATGTCGGGCAGGAAGTGTTTCACCAGCTGCACGGCGCAGAATACGGTATCGTCCGGCTGCTGGCGCGCCAGCTGGAGCAATAATGATTCGCCCAAATCGCGCGCACCCACGCCGGCGGGATCGAACTGCTGCAGATGGCGCAGGGCTTCGGCCATGTCGTCCTCATCGAGCATCCATTCCAGCGGAGAGTTTTCCACGATGTCGGTGAGGCTGTCGTTCAGGTAGCCTTGGTCATCGAGATAATCGATCAGCAAATGCACGCGGGCCGATTGGTCTTCGTCTAGCGGGTGTTCGCACACCTGCTCGTGCAGCATGCGGCGGAAATCGGCTTCGTCGGCCACGGTTTCCCACACATCGCTCTCTTCCATGCTGTTGGTTTTACGGGTAACCGGTATGGCGGCGGAATAATGGGGTTCGGGCGCGCCGCTGTCGGCCGGGTCGTATTCCGGCCGTTCGAGCAGGGGGTTGTCGGCCAGCCAGCTTTCCACTTCTTCGGCCAACTCCAGCGACGACATATGCAAAATGCGCAATGATTGCTGCTGCTTCTGATTGAGCTGCTGGGTTTGGCGCAGTTTGAGTTTGACGGATTGCTGGGTCATTTGAGGCTACCTGAAACCTTAGTAATCGAAGTTTTCGCCCAAATACACGGCACGTACTTCTTCGTTGCCCACCAATTCTTCGGGGCGGCCGCTGGCCAGCACGGCGCCGTTGTTGATGATATAGGCCCGATCGCAGATGCGCAGGGTTTCGCGCACGTTGTGGTCGGTAATCAGCACGCCGATGCCGCGCTGTTTGAGGAAGTTGATGATGTTTTGAATGTCGATAACGGCAATCGGATCGACGCCGGCGAAGGGTTCGTCCAACAGGATGAAACGCGGGCTCATGGCCAGCACACGGGCGATTTCCACGCGGCGCCGTTCGCCGCCGGAGAGGGCGGGGGCGGGGCTTTGCCGCAAGTGGGTAATGTTCAGGTCGGCCAGCAGGTCGTTGAGGCGCGATTCGATGGTATGGCGGTCGGTTTCATGCAATTGCAGGATGGCGCGGATGTTTTCTTCTACCGTCATCTTGCGGAAAATTGAGGCTTCCTGCGGCAGATAGCCCAGGCCTAAGCGGGCGCGCTGATACACGGTCATGTGGCGCAGCTCGTGCTCGTCTAGCCGGATGATGCCGTGATCGGCAGCCACCAGGCCGACAATCATATAAAAGCTGGTGGTTTTGCCCGCGCCATTGGGGCCGAGCAGGCCGACTACTTCGCCGCTTTCGATATCGAGCGAGAAATCCTGCACCACTTGGCGCTGTTTGAAGCTTTTGCGCAGCTGTTTAACGCTGAGGCGGCTGTGCGGTGTGGTCATGGTTTGGTTTTCCCTTGTGTTTGTTGGGTATCACGAGCAGCGCTGAGGCTACCTGAAAAATAGGGCTGCCATACGCGGTTTCAATGTGCGGCAGGGTTTTGCAGCTGCATCATTTGGTCGCGCTGCACCTGCAACACGCCCGGTACGCGTTCCAGGCGATGGATGGCCTGCGCCATCTCCTGCGGCGGCGGGATGCGGGCGGCAATGCCGTTGATGTTTGTATAACGGTACACCAGCTCGGCCTGCATTTCGCGCACGGCCTGAAGCAGCGGCTCCGCGCCGACAGCGGGGTCGTATAACACAATCAGCACGCGGTCGGCAGCTTGCTGTTCCAGCTGGGCGCCGGACATGTTTGGTGCGGCGGTGGCGGCAGGCGGCGGGGCGGTGCAGGCGGCAAGCATGGACAAGCAGGCGAGGAGGAGGGCGCGGATATTCATGGTTGCTTGGTTTTCAGTTTCAGGTAGCCTGTGCGGCGTGGGGCTACCTGAACATCCTGTTCAGCGCAGAAAAAGGTGTTTTATTTTTTCAGGTAGCCTCAAATTCGGGCTGCCTGAAACTGTTTAAGACTACCTGAAACCGGTATACAGGCTTTCAGATAGCCTGTTTCCTGATCTTGGCTTTGCCCTGCGTGAGACGGAAGCTGTCGTCGATCAGTTGGCGGATCAGCGCGTCGTCGGCCTGTTCCAATTCGATGCTCAGCCAGTGTTCTTTGCTCATGTGGTAGGCGGGCAGGATGCCGGCTTGGGCGCGCATGGCGCCAATGTGTTCGGGGCGGCATTTCACATTGAGTAGGGGCACGGTACGGCCGGAGGTGCGCCCGAGTTTTTCCGCCGGCACGGGCAGGTACACGCCAAACCATTTGCGGCTGCCGCTGTGGCGGAATACGGCGTATTCGGGGAAGCGGGAAAAGGGATGGTCGGGCACGGCACGATAGCGTTCGGCCATCTCGGCAAACAGGGTTTCGGCCTTCATCCCACCTCCGTTATTTCTGCTGCGGCTGGATGGTGATGCTCACGCGGCCTTTGTTGGCGTTACTGCGGCTGCCGCCCAGCACGGTATAAACTTCGGTACGGGTGTTGTAGGTAATGGTGTCGCCGCTGGCTCGGTCGCCGCTGCGTTCGAGTTTGGCGCCGCCGCTGAGTTTCACGATGCCGGTGGCGGATTGGTATTCCACGCGGGCGGCCTGGCCTTTCACGGTGCCTTGGCGGTCGAGCTGCTGGCCGAAGTGTACGGGGCTGCCGGAGGCGGTCATGGTTTGCGCGCCGTCGGTGGCTTTCACCACGCGCACCTTGGCGGCGCGGATATACATGGTGCCCTGCTGGATAACCACGTTGCCGGAAAATTCGGTGTTGCGGTTGCCCTGGTCGAGCGAGCCTTGGTCGGCTTCGATTTGGATGGGCTGGTTGCGGTCGGAGGTGAGCGCAGAAGCCGCGGCGGGCAGCAGCAAAGCAGCAGCAAGAAGGAGGGCGCGGGCGGGTTTAATGTTGTTGTTTGGGGTCATAAATCACGGCCTTAATGCGGGAGGAGAGGTTGAGCAATCCTTGTTTGTGGTTGTAGGTCATGCCTTGGGCGGTGCCGTGGGAGGCGCCGTATTGATAGTTCACCAAATCTTGGGTGTGGGCGGTTTGGGTTTGGGTGTTGACGGTGAGGCTGTTGGTTTCGAGGCGGCCGGCGGGCTGGCCGTTCATGGCGGGTTTGTCGAACACCACGTTTTTCTCGAACACCACTTGGTTTTCACTGCCGATATAGTGCGCCTGATCGGCGCTGATGCGGTACACCATCTGCCCGCCTTGCGAAAACATCACGTTGGGCTTGGCTAGGTAGCCATCTTGGCGGTTGGGGAACTGCCAGGCGTGGGTGGCGGTGAGCTGTTGGGTCAGGCTGCCGTCGGCGGCGAAGCGGCGGCCTCGGATGCCGAAAATCTGGTATTGCGGCTCGTGCGGGTCGAGCGGGGTATCTGCGGTTTCGAGTTGGCTGATGCGGTCGAGCCAGAAGCTCACGCCGCCGAGCGCGAGTGCCAACACCAGCGGAAACCACCAGCCGCCGAATCGTTTAATCATTCTGTGTATTGCTCCCAAGCGGTTTTCAGGTAGCCTTTGGCCTGCATGATGACTTCGCACAATTCGCGCACGGCACCGGCGCCGGCCGGGCGGCGGGTGATGTAGGCGGCGTGCTGCAAAACCCATTCGTGCGCCTCGGGCACGGCGGCGGGCAGGCCGCAGCGCACCATTACGGGCAAATCCACCACGTCGTCGCCGATGTAGGCGCATTCGTGTTCGGCCACGCCGGCGGCTTCGCGCAATTCGGCGTAGGCCGCGTGTTTGTCGCTGATGCCTTTGAAGTAGTGATGGATGCCGAGCTGTTTGGCGCGCACGGCCACAGAAGGGGCATCGCGGCCGGTGATGATGGCGGTTTGTACGCCGCATTGGTGCAGCATTTTGATGCCGTGCCCGTCGAGCGTGTGGAAAGACTTGATTTCTTCGCCGTTGTCGCGGATGAAGATGCGGCCGTCGGTGAGCACGCCGTCCACATCCATAATCAGTAGTTTGATTTCGGCGGCACGGCGGCGCAGGTATTCGGGCAGTTCAGGCAGAATAGGGCTCATGCGGCAGTCTCAATTTCGAATTAGACCAATGATAACATGCTCTAGCACGGGCACAAACCCGTTCGGCACGGTTTTTGCTTGGCGGGGCAGGGGAGAGGCTACCTGAAAACGTAAAACAGTTTTCAGGTAGCCTCTCCGGGTTTACATTTTGCCTGTGCGGTTTGTTTCAATGGCAAGTTTTGCGCCTCATCAAAGCTCGCGCTTTAGCCTCGCAGAAACCACTAGCCTTGGCTTAGCCAAGACATCGTTTAAGCTCCTGGAACTGCGCTTTCAGGTAGCCTTATATATCGCGCCGTCGGGGGCTAGTCCTGACGGCATCTTTGCCAAACAGGCATTATTTTCACAATAAGGCCGGACTAGCTCTCTCTGATCAAGCTAACTCAAGGGAGCTTTTTTCCATGTCTTATCAACTTCCAACCTATCCTAATATCACCGCCTACTTAGGCCAGCAATCAGGCGATCTTTCTCATTCTTAAATTGCATTTATCCTACTTTCCTATTGCAAGTTTTTTATACATATTGACTGCTTTTGTTGTTTCCCAGTATAAGCGAAACCAAGCCGCTTACTTTTGCAACAGGCAGCCACATCTCAAGTTGCCTCGGGGAAATTAAAGAAAATAATAAGGAGCAGCTCATGAACCCGATGTATATCACCTTCGGCATCTATCTGGTTGCCGTTCTGTTAATCGGCCTCGCGGCCTATTTCTCCACCCGCAATTTCGACGACTATATCCTCGGCGGCCGCAGCCTAGGCTCGTTTGTTACCGCCATGTCGGCTGGAGCTTCAGATATGTCAGGCTGGCTGCTGATGGGCCTGCCGGGCGCAGTGTATTTGAGCGGCCTGAGCAAATCTTGGATTGCCATCGGCCTGATTATCGGCGCGTATCTCAACTGGCTTTTGGTGGCCGGGCGGTTGCGTGTGCACACTGAATACAACAACAATGCGCTCACCCTGCCCGATTATTTCCACCACCGCTTCGGTGCGCACGGGCAGGCGATGAAAGTGATTTCCGCGTTCATCATTCTGTTTTTCTTCACCATTTACTGCGCCAGCGGCATTGTGGCCGGTGCACGCCTGTTCCAAAGCCTGTTTACCGACATGAGCTACACCAGCGCCATGTGGCTGGGCGCGGGCGCCACCATTGCCTACACTTTCATCGGCGGCTTCTTGGCGGTAAGCTGGACAGACACTGTGCAGGCCGCGCTGATGATTTTCGCCCTCATCCTCACGCCGGTGATGGTGTATTTGGGCGCGGGCGGCGCAGATGAAGTTTCCGCCCTCATCCAGACCGCCGCCGCTGCCAACGGCAAGGAATACGGCAGCCTGCTGCACGGCACGACCTTCATCGGCATCATTTCCACCGCCGCCTGGGGCTTGGGCTATTTCGGCCAGCCGCACATTCTGGCGCGCTTCATGGCCGCCGAAAGCGTGAAATCGCTGGTGGGCGCGCGCCGCATCGGCATGACTTGGATGATTTTGTGTTTGGGCGGCGCGGTGGCCGTGGGCTATTTCGGCATTGCCTACTTCGGTGCGCATCCCGCCGATGCCGCCGCCATGCAGGGCAACCACGAGCGCGTGTTCATTGCTTTGTCTACCCTGTTGTTCAATCCGTGGATTGCCGGCGTGATTTTGAGCGCGATTCTGGCTGCCGTGATGTCTACCTTGTCTTGCCAGCTTTTGGTGTGCTCCAGCGCCATCACCGAAGACTTCTATAAAGGCTTCCTGCGCCCGAACGCGCCGCAGAAAGAATTGGTGTGGGTGGGTCGCGTGATGGTTCTGGCCGTGGCCGTTATCGCCATCCTGATTGCCGCCGACCCCGAAAGCAAAGTGCTGCAACTGGTGGAATTTGCCTGGGCAGGCTTCGGCGCGGCATTCGGCCCCATCGTCATCCTTTCCCTGTTCTGGAAACGCATGACCGCCAACGGCGCATTGGCAGGCATGATTGCCGGCGCTGCGGTGGTGGTGTTGTGGGTGCAGGTGGTGAATCCTGCGCTGGCCAACGCCGGCATGGCTACACTGTATGAAATCGTCCCCGGTTTCATCGCCTGCGGCCTGACTGCCGTGGCTGTATCGCTGGTTGGCAAAGCACCTTCCGAGGAAATCTGCCAACGCTTCGAAAAAGCCGATGCGGATTACCGCGCCGCAAAATAAAGGGCGGCAAAAGGCTACCTGAAAAGCTTTCGGTAGCCTTCAAACTGCCCGTATCAAAAGGCTTCAGGCTAGCTGAAACCGCTCCCGGCCTTTTCAGGTAGCCCTTAACCGATTAACCACCCCCTCCCCTGCCAAACATTCTTTCACATTATCCGCAGTTTGGTTTATGATGCCGTTTTACCGATGTTCAAACCAAGCAGCTATTCATAACGAAACAGAGGCTACCTGAAAAGCGGTTTATCGGGCAGCCCCACCAACCACGGAGACCAACCATGTTCCAGTTTGCCCATCCCCAACAAACCAGCCTGCGTCAAGCCGTTACCGATGCCTACCGCCGCGACGAAGTTGAAGCCGTGCAGGATATGCTCGAACGCGCCCAGATGAGCCAAGACGAGCATACCGCCGCCGACCGGCTCGCCCGCCGGCTGGTGAAGCAGGTGCGCGAAGAGCGGCGCCGCGCCAGTGGGGTGGACGCATTGATGCATGAGTTCTCCCTTTCCAGCGAAGAAGGCATCGCCCTGATGTGCTTGGCCGAAGCCCTGCTGCGCATTCCCGATAAAGCCACCCGCAACAAACTCATCCACGACAAAATCTCCGGCGGCGACTGGAAAAGCCACCTCGGCAACAGCCCCTCTTTATTTGTAAACGCTGCCGCCTGGGGTCTGCTGGTAACCGGCAAACTTGCTGCCGCCCCCAGCGGGCAGAGCCTCGGCAACGCGCTCACCCGCATCGTGAGCAAAGGCGGCGAGCCGCTCATCCTCAAAGGCATAGACTACGCCATGCGCATGCTCGGCAAACAGTTCGTTACCGGCCAAACCATCGAAGAAGCCCTGAAAAACGGCAAAGAACGCGAAAAACTCGGCTATCTCTATTCCTTCGATATGCTCGGCGAAGCCGCCATGACCGAAGCCGATGCCGAACGCTATTATCAAGACTACGTCAACGCCATCCACGCCATCGGCCAAGATGCCGCCGGCAAAGGCATTTATGAAGGCAACGGCATTTCCGTCAAACTCTCCGCCATCCACCCGCGCTATTCCCGCACCCAGCACGGCCGCGTGATGAGCGAGCTGCTGCCGCGTATGAAAGAATTGTTCCTGCTCGGTAAAAAATATGATATCGGCATCAACATCGATGCCGAAGAAGCCAACCGCCTCGAACTCTCGCTCGATTTGATGGAAGCCCTGGTTTCCGACCCCGATCTGGCCGGCTACCACGGTATCGGCTTCGTGGTGCAGGCTTATCAGAAACGCTGCCCCTTCGTGATCGACTATTTAATCGACCTCGCCCGCCGCAACAATCAGAAGCTGATGATTCGACTGGTAAAAGGCGCATATTGGGACAGCGAAATCAAATGGGCGCAAGTGGACGGCATGAACGGCTATCCCACCTACACCCGCAAAGTCCACACCGACATTTCCTACTTGGCCTGCGCGCGCAAACTGCTGGATGCGCAAGACGCTGTGTTCCCGCAATTCGCCACCCACAATGCCTACACCCTGGCCGCAATTTACCAAATGGGCAAAGGCAAACAGTTCGAACACCAATGTCTGCACGGCATGGGCGAAACCCTATACGACCAAGTGGTCGGCCCACAAAACTTGGGACGGCGCGTACGCGTGTATGCGCCGGTGGGCACGCATGAAACCCTGCTGGCCTACTTGGTGCGCCGCCTGTTGGAAAATGGTGCGAACACCTCGTTTGTAAACCAGATTGTGGATGAAAACATCAGCATCGACACTCTCATCCGCAGCCCCTTCGACACCTTGGCCGAACAAGGCATTCATCCCAACAACAGCCTGCCATTGCCGCGCAATCTGTATGGCAACGAACGCCTCAATTCGCAAGGCCTCGACCTGAGCAACGAAAGCACGCTGCAAGAGCTGCAAACCGTTATGAACAATGCCGCTGCCACGCCCTTGCATGCCGTGCCGCTTTTGGCCGTGGCCGCCCCAACCCAGGCCGCGCATGAAGTGCGCAATCCGGCCGACCACAGCGAAGTGGTGGGCAGCGCCGCCTTCGTGGAAGCCGCTGCCGTGCCGGAAATCATCGCCGCCGCCAAAGCCGCCGAAAGCAGCTGGGCTGCCGTTTCCGCCACCGAATGCGCCAACATGCTGCGCCGCCTGGCCGACCTGATGGAAGCGCACATGCCCGAGCTGATGGCCTTGGCCGTGCGCGAAGCCGGCAAAACGCTGAACAACGCCATCGCCGAAGTGCGCGAAGCCGTGGATTTCTGCCGCTACTACGCCGACGAAGCCGAACACACGCTACCTGAAAACAGCCAAGGCGTGGGCACCATCGTTACCATCAGCCCGTGGAGCTTCCCGCTGGCCATCTTCACCGGCGAAGTGGTGGCCGCATTGGCCGCAGGCAACACCGTGGTGGCCAAACCCGCCGAACAAACCAGCCTGATCGCCTACCGCGCCGTGCAGCTGATGCATGAAGCCGGTATTCCGCGCAACGTGCTGCAGCTTGTGCTCGGCGCGGGCGATGTGGGCGCTGCCCTCACGCAGGACGAACGCATCAACGGCGTGGTGTTCACCGGCTCCACCGAAGTGGCTCGACTCATCAACCAATCGCTCGCCCGCCGCAGCGGCCAGCCCGTGCTGATTGCCGAAACCGGCGGCCAGAACGCCATGATTGTGGACAGCACCGCGTTGGCCGAGCAGGTATGCGTTGACGTACTTGCCTCCGCCTTCGACAGTGCCGGCCAGCGTTGCTCCGCCCTGCGTATTTTGTGCGTGCAGGAAGACGTGGCCGACCGCATGGTGAATATGATTCGCGGCGCAATGGACGAATTGCGCGTGGGCAATCCTGCCGAGCTGAGCACTGACATCGGCCCAGTTATCGACGCCGAAGCGCAGGCCAATCTGCAAAGCCACATCGATCGCATGAAAGGCATCGCCAAATCCAGCTACCAAATCAGGCTACCTGAAAATGCCGATAACGCCACCTTCATCGCGCCCACCCTGTTTGAATTGAACAATTTGAACGACTTGCAGCGCGAAGTGTTCGGCCCGATCCTGCACGTTATCCGCTACCGTGCCGACGAGCTCGACCAGCTCATCGACCAAATCAACGCCAAAGGCTACGCCCTCACCGGCGGTATTCACAGCCGCATCGACGGCACGGTGGAACACATCCGCCGCCGCATCGAAGCCGGCAACCTTTATGTGAACCGCAACATCGTCGGCGCCGTAGTGGGCGTGCAGCCTTTCGGCGGCCACGGCCTCTCCGGCACCGGCCCCAAAGCCGGCGGCCCCTTCTACCTACAACGCCTCAGCCGCCTCGACAGCTGGCGCACGCCCCCGCTCACCCGCAGCGGCCAGGCCGACGAAGACGCGCTCAACCGCCTGCAAACCCTGCTGCAAAGCCTACCGCTCACCCAAGAGCAGAAGCTGGACTTGGCCGGCAGCCTCGGCCGCGCCCGCGTACACACCCTGCGCCAAGCCGAGCAAGTGTTGCGCGGCCCCACCGGCGAACACAACGTGTTGAGCTGGCAGGCGCCCAAACGCGTATGGCTCTACGGCGGCGGCCTGCCGCAAGCCTTCGCCGCCTGGATTGAGCTCGCCGGCTCCGGTATCACCGCCCTCGTGTCCGACCAGCATCCATTGGCCGCCTACGCCGAACAGGCTCCCGACCTGCTGGAAACCTCAGCCACTCCCGCTTCCGCCGGCATCAGCCACGTGGTTGCCCTGGAGGAATTGCCGGTGGAACTCAAACAGACACTGGCCGGCAGCGACGGCGCACTGGTGCGCATAATCAACGCCCAACACGGCGTGGACGTGCTGCAGCTGTTTGAAGAAACCTCCTGCAGCATCAACACCACCGCCGCCGGCGGTAACGCCCACCTGATGGCCGCAGGCGATTAAACCAGCGTTTGTGCTAGAAAAAGGCTACCTGAAAGTTTCAGGTAGCCTTTATTACTGTGCAAATGAGAATGGAGCAAGGCGGCAAGCCGCAGACAGTACCGCTAGAACGGCCGGCAAACCAATGCTGCAGCATTCTTGTTTGCATTCACTATATTGAAAATATCAAATGCTTTGCTCGATGTTAAGTATCCGGCCTATCGTGTAGATAAGAAAAAGGCTACCTGAAACTTTTAGCTTCGCAGGAACTTTGCTGCGCTGTGTTTTGACTGCGTTGAAGCTGCGTTTTCAGGTAGCCTTTCGTTGCGCTATGCGCCAAATCAATCCTGCCGCCGCTTTTCCCACAATTTCATCAGCGGCAACACCACCGCGCAGGCAACCGCGCCCACGACGAGGCCGGTGATTAGGTAGGTGAGTGTACTGGTGAGGCCGCTGTCCCAGTGGTGTTCGTGCAGCCAATGGTGCAGTGTGCCCCAATTATGGGCAAAAATGCCGCCGCCCACGAGGAACATGGCCAGCGTGCCAACGATGCTGACACCGCGCATAAACCACGGCATAAACAAAATAAGGGCTTTGCCAACCGCAGCGGTGGCCGGGCGGCGCATCAGGGCGAAGCCGAAGTCATCGGCCTTCACGATCAACGCCACGATGCCATATACAAACACGGTGAGCCCGATGCCAATAAGCAGCAGGCTGATGATTTGGGTGGTGAGGCTGGATTCGGCCACCACGCCCAGGGCGATGATGACGATTTCGGCGGAGAGGATGAAGTCGGTGCGGATGGCGCCTTTGATTTTGGCGTTTTCGTCGATCAATTCGTCGGACACGCTGTGTGTGCTACCGTCGCGGCGGTGCATCAGCTTGTGCAGCAGTTTTTCCACACCTTCAAAGCACAAATAGCCGCCGCCGAGCATTAAGAGCGGCGTAATCAGCGCGGGCGCGAATACGGAAAGCAGCAGGGCGGCAGGAATCAGAATCAGCTTGTTCACCAGCGAGCCCTTGGCCACCGCCCACACGATGGGCAGCTCGCGGTCGGCGCGCACGCCGGTTACTTGGTTGGCATTGAGCGCCAAATCGTCGCCCACCACGCCGGCAGTTTTTTTGGCGGCCACTTTAGTCATCAAGGCCACGTCGTCGAGCACGGAGGCGATGTCGTCGAGCAGGGTGAGGAGGGAGGAGAAAACCATATAGAAGTATCTTTGGGAAGAATGCTGCGGCATTATACGGGCGTGTCCGTGCCAAAGGCTACCTGAAAGGCATCAATCATGATTTCAGGTAGCCTGCCCAAAACAGATTGCAACAAACATGGGATGGCCGGGTTGGCTACCCGCCCGCAGCCATATAGCCAACCAACTGAACTTTCGCTATCGCGTTGGTTTGCCTTGCCGTACTTCTGTACTGCCTGCGGCTTACCGCCTGGTATCGAAAGTCAATTTGGCCTGCTATAACAAAGGCTACCTGAAAAATGGGAAATCCGGTTTCAGGTAGCCTTTATCGTGCGGGTTTATTCGGGCTTGGTTTTCACCGCCATCAGCGTGTGCAGGCGGCGGTTGTCGGCGCGGGCCACGGTGAATTGCAAGGGGCCGATAACGGCTTTTTCGCCGCGCACGGGCAAATGGCCGAGCTCTTTAATCACCAGCCCGCCGATGGTGTTCACTTCTTCGTCGCTGTAGTCCGTGCCGAAAAATTCGTTCACGTCTTCGATTTCGGTAACGGCGTTGATGCGCCAGCGGTCGGGGGAAACAGCGAAGATATTATCCGCGCTGCCGTCTTCGTCGAACTCGTCTTCGATGTCGCCCAAAATCTGCTCGATCACGTCTTCCAGCGTTACCAGACCGCTGATGCTGCCGTATTCGTCCACCACCACGGCCAGGTGGTTGTGCATATCGCGAAACTCTTTAAGCAACACGTTCAACGGCTTGCCCTCGGGCACAAACACGGCCGGGCGCAGCACGTTTTCAAGCTTGAACTGTTCGGGATTAAGGGTGTATTTGAGCAGGTCTTTGGCGTGCAGGATGCCGAGCACGTTGTCTTTGTCGTCGGCAATCACGGGGAAACGGGAGTGGGTGGTGCCCACCACATAGGCGATGATGCGGCTGATGCTGTCGCCGGCTTTCACCACATCCATCTGGGCGCGGCTGATCATGGCGTCGCGCACTTCCAGCCCGCGGAAATCAATGATTTTTTCCAGCCATTGCTGGGTGTCTTCATCGAAGATTTTCTGTTCGCGCGCTTGGCGCAGCAGGGCGAGTATGTCTTCGGGGGAATCGGGGCTGTCGCCGGCGAGGCGGCCGAACAGCCGTTCAAAAAATCCGGGCTTGGCCGGGTGGTCGTCCATTTCAGTCTGCATCCTGTGCGTAGGGGTTGGGGTATCCTAACTGATTCATCAGGCGGATTTCAAGTGCTTCCATGGCTTCGGCTTCATCGGGCTCGATGTGGTCGTACCCCATCAGGTGGAGCACGCCGTGCAGGGTGAGGTGAGCGAAGTGTGCTTCTAAGGTTTTGCCTTGTTCGGCAGCCTCGCGCGCCACCACCTGCGGGCAGATGACTAGGTCGCCGCGCAAAACGGGCAGGCTACCTGAAAGCTCGGCCAAAGCGGCCTGCTCGCCTTCATCCAGTGCAAAGCTGAGCACGTTGGTGGCGTAGTCTTTTTGGCGGTAGTCGCGGTTGTAGGCGCGGGCGGTTTCTTCATCGAGCAGCAGCAGGCCGATTTCGGCACGGCGGTAGCGCGATTTCACGGCCTGCCATGCCCAGCGGCGGAATTGCGTCTCGCCCGGGCTGCCGGGCGGCTGGGTTTGGTCGGCAAAATACAGTTGCAGGCGTTGGCGCAACAGGGCGGGAAAGGGGTAACGTTTGGCGGTTTTCATGGGTTGGAGTGGGAAAGAAAACGGGCGCTATTATAGCGGGAAAGGCTACCTGAAAACCCGGAAATGCGTTTTTCAGGTAGCCTCTATTTTATGCCAAAATCACACGCTAACATTCCGATGTTGCCGTTTCCGCTGCCCGCTTCAATTCGGCCGCTAGCTTACTTTTCTCTCCCTTGCTCAAGCCTGCCACCGCCACCAGCTTTCTATCCAACGCCACCGGCACGCCGCCGCCATTGGGCACGAAAGCCAGCAGGTAGTGCTGCCCACTGGGGGTTTGAAACGTCCAAGCACGGTTTTCTTGTTTGCCGAAGCTGAGGCCGATCTTGCGGGTTTTGCCATCGATTTCGGCTTGATATACCGCGTCTTTACCCGCATTACCGGTATTCAGGCAGGGCACGGCGGCCAGCTGCCAAGGCTGGGCTTCGGGTCGGTTGATGGCGGCCAAAATCCGGCGGTAGCGCGGCACACGCACTAGCGCGACATAAAACGCGGCGCCAATCATCAACAGCCCCAGTCCGCCAAACAGCAGCACACCCATGCTGCGGTTACCCACTTTTTCCACCGCCACATCCAACGTCAGGCGCGAGGGATCGTTGGCATCAGCCAGCGCACGGGTGTAAATATCGCCGCCGGTACCGAAAAAGCTAAATGATTTTTTCACCGTATGACCGCGGTACGTGATGGTGGTGTTGCAGCTGGTGAAGATGGATTTGCGAGTGGTGCATTCACCATCGATCCGCGCGTTTACTGGTACGGCGTGTTGGCCGATTTGGTAGTCTTGATAAATTTCGGTGGCGACATGACTCTGCCACGCAACAAATATCGCGCCCACCGGCAGTAGTAGCAGTGCCACCAAAGCCATCATAATCGGCCGATGCGGCCCGATGCCGCGCATTTTGAAGGGCTTAACCGGCATGGAAAAAGGCAGAATGTACATAAATGGTTCTCCTCGAAAAATAAATGGCACTATAGCTGAAGCAGATTTCTCCATACAAGGTGGTTAAAGCTGTATGACAGAAATATTTAAGCTATACTGAAATACTTATTTCTTCCTACTGCGTTGGTTCGCCTTGCCCGTACTAGCTGTACTGTCTGCGGTTCGCTGCCTGGTATGACTGCGGTTCGCTGCCTGGTATGAAGAAATAATTATTTCAGCTATATATTAATTTTTAGGTAGCCTTTAAACAGGAAGCGTGATGCGCAAAGGCTACCTGAAAATCACAAAACACGCAGATAGTCTATCGACATAGCAACGCCCATCAATCACACAAAAAAGCTGCCGGGATACCAGCAGCTTTTGCGTTGCAATCAAGCAAAGCAATCAATACATGCCTTCACGCTCTTCACGGGTAGAGATATAGATGTTTTTCACCTGAGTGTAGGCTTCGAGCATCATTTTGTGGGTTTCGCGGCCGATGCCGGAAGTTTTGTAGCCGCCGAAGGGAGCGCCGGCAGGCAGACGGTTGTAGCAGTTCACCCACACGCGGCCGGTTTCCAGGGCGCGGGATACGCGCAGGGCGCGGTTGATGTCGCGCGTCCACACACCGCCGCCGAGGCCGTATTCGCTGTTGTTGGCCAGCTGGATAACTTCTTCTTCGGTTTTGAATTTAATCACGGTAGCCACCGGGCCGAAGATTTCTTCTTGGGCGATGCGGCTGTTGTTGCTGTCGGCAGCAATCAGAGTGGGCTCAACAAATTCGCCTTTGCCCAGTTCGCCTTCTACTTTTTTACCGCCGGTGATGATGCGGCAGCCTTCTTGTTCGCCGATTTGCACATACTTCAGAATAGTGTTGAGCTGACCGGCGTTCACTTGTGCGCCCATCTGGGTGTCGTCTTCCCAAGGCAGGCCGACTTTCACTTTCTTAAACTCTTCAGACAAGGCGGCTACGAATTTGTCGTAAATGCCTTCCTGCACGAAAATGCGCGAACCGGCACAGCACACTTGGCCTTGGTTGAACAAAATACCTTTTTGCGCGCCTTCCAAGGCTTTGTCGAAAGGCATGTCGTCGAAGAAGATGTTGGCAGATTTGCCGCCCAACTCCAGAGTAGAAGGAATCAGCAGCTCGGCAGCGGCGATGCCCACGCGGCGGCCCACTTCGGTAGAGCCGGTGAAGGCAAGCTTGTTGAAGCCTTTGTGGTGCAGCATGTATTCGCCGGATTTGCTGCCTTTACCGGTAATCACGTTGAGCACGCCTTTGGGCAGCAGGTGGTTGATTTTTTGGGCGAAAGACAGCAGGCTCAGTGAGGTGTTGGAAGAGGGGTGGATCACGATGGTGCAGCCTGCGGCCAGCGCGGGAGCAATTTTCCAGGCGGCCATGAGGAAGGGGAAGTTCCACGGAATGATTTGGCCAACTACGCCGATGGGCTCGCGCAATACGATGGAGAGATCTTCTTCATCCAGTTGGTTGGCGCTACCTTCTTCGCCGCGAATTACGCTGGCGAAATAGCGGAAGTGGTCGGAGGCCAGCGGGATGTCGGCGGCGCGGGTTTCGCGGATGGGTTTGCCGTTATCGAGCGTTTCCTGCAGGGCGAAGAGTTCGGCATTCTCATCAATCACATCGGCGATTCGATTCAGAATAGCAGCGCGCTCGGCGGCGGTGGTTTTGCGCCAGGTTTTAAACGCAGCCTGTGCAGCGGCCACTGCGGCATCCACATCGGCGTCGGTGGCGTCGGTGAATTTAGCCAAAAGCTCGCCGTTGGCGGGGTTGTGCGATTCCAGCAGGTTGCCGGGCTTTGTCCACTCGCCGTTGATGAGCAGACCGTATTCGCGGTCGAAAACGTTCAGATTTTTAGCCATTTCGTTGGTTCTCCTAAACAATAGTATGAGGCTGGCCGCCCCATTTCCGATAACATAGACAGCATCCTGTGATGCTGTGCGTGCAGCATATTCTTTTTTTTTAAGCCTTTCAAGGATACATCTTGCCAAAGTAGGTTTGTTTACAGATTAAAGGCTACCTGAAAGTGCAGCTTCAACAAGGTTAAAACCGTCACTTGCTACCACTTTCAACGCAGGGTTTGCATTGGTTGCCGTCTGGGATGAAAATCGCGGTATAATAAAGATATAACAAGCCTGCCGCCAAGGCAGTGAGTAGGCGAACACATCAGGTTGGAACCAGTTTTTTGTTGCCGCAGAAGCGGAGGAGGATAAACAATGCAAACGATTAAAAAAATTGATGCTGCAGCCCTACGTGCGTTCACCGAGGCCGCCTTTAAGGCTTACGGCTTCGTGCCGGAAGAAGCGGCGCAGATTACCGATGTGCTGGTAGCCGCCGACCTCTGCGGTGTGGACACGCACGGTTCGCAGCGGCTGGAAATGTACCGTCAGCACATCAATGGTGGCTTCGTACACATTGGCGCCAAACCGGAAACTGTGTTTGAAACGCCCGTATCGGCAGTAGTGGACGGCCACGCTGCAATGGGGCAGCTTGTGTCGCGCTATGCCATGCTGCTGGCCATCGATAAAGCCAAACAAAGCGGCATCGGCATGGTGTCGGTGCGCAATTCCAACCACTACGGCATTGCTGCCTACTACAGCAGCATGGCCGCCAGCCAAGGCTTGGTGGGCATTTCCATGACCAATTCCTTCCCCATTGTAGTGCCCACCTACGGACGCACCCCGATGATGGGCACCAACCCCATCGCCGTGGCCATTCCCGCCAGCCCGACCGATTTCAGCCTCGATGCCGCCACCTCTGTGGTTGCTTTCGGCAAACCCGAGGTATACCTCAAAAAAGGCTTAACCGCTCCGCTTGGCTGGGCAATTAACAGCCAGGGCGTGGACGAAACCGACCCGCAGATTATTGTGGAATGCGTGCGCCAAGGGCTGGGCGGCGGCATGTATCCCTTGGGCGGCAGCAGCGAGCTGTTTGGCAGCCACAAAGGCTATGGTTATGCCGTGCTGGTGGAATTCTTCTCCGCCTGCCTCTCGCAAGGCACCACTTCCAACCACACCATGAAAAACAGCCATGCTGGCATCTGCCACTATTTCGCTGCCTTCAACCCGGAAATCTTCGGCGATGCCCAAGCTATCCGCAGCCATTTCAGCGCCTACCTGCAAGAGCTGCGCGAATCGGCAAAAGCCGCCGGCCAAGAGCGGATTTATATCCACGGCGAAAAAGAAGCCGAATGCTGCCGCGAACGCAAACAAAGCGGCATCCCCATCCTGCCCAAAACGCTGGACGAAATGCGCCGCTTGGCCGAGGAACTCGGGCTGCCGTTTGAGTGGTAGAGCTTCGATACGGCAGTAATAAAGGCTACCTGAAAAACTTTCAGGTAGCCTTTTAGTGTTTGCCTGCTAGGACTGGTTGGCCAAATCTTTTTCAATCTTATCCAGCAGCGCGGTGCAGCAGGCGGTGAGGATGCGGCGGGTTTCGTTGAAGTTGCCAGTGTACCACGGGTCGGGAACGTGGCTGTAACCGCTATCGGGCAGAAGGTCGGTTATCTTGAATATTTTGCCGGGGTGGCGGCCGAAGCGTTGTTCCAGTTCGGCTAGGTTGTCGTCGTCCATGGCCAGCAGGTAGTCGAAACCGGCCAAATCCTGCGCACGCACGCGGCGGCTCACAAAGCCGCTGCTGTCGATACCTTCGTCGGAGAGGACTTCCAGGCTGCCGCAATGCATGCCTTCGCCGTCGTGCCAGCCGGATGTGCCCGCACTGGCGGTGTGCACCGGCAGGCCGCGGGCGGCCGCCATGCTGCGGCAGAGATATTCGGCCATCGGCGAGCGGCAAATGTTGCCCAAGCAAACGAACAAAACCTTAACGGGGCGTTCCATAAGGCTACCTGAAAATCAAATGGCGGCAATAAACAAAGCCACGATGCACAGCAGGTTCACACCGAACATGGCCGAGCGCAGCGTGGCTTTATCGTTGATGTAGCAATAGATAAAGGCGATGCGGCTGGCCACGAAGAGCAGCGCCCAGAAATTGATGGTGAACTGGGCGGCGTTGCCGGTGGCGTGGGCGATGATCACGGCGGCGGCAAACGGAGGGAAGATTTCGTAGCTGTTTTGCTGTGCCGCATCGGCGCGCGCGGCCTTGCCTTGGGCGCGGGCCAGGAAGGCGCGCGGGTTGTGGTTGTCGGCCGGGGAAAATCCAGCGCGGTATTTGGCATAGGCGGTGCAGAAAATGGGCAGGAAAATGGCGAAGAAGATGCACCAGTAGGCTAAGGTCATGATGTGTTTGCTCTTAAATATAGCTAAAGCGCTTATTTCCCCTGCCTGTACTGCCTGCGGCTCGTCGCTCGGTATGAGAAAATCATTGCTTCAGCCGTAATTGGTTGGAAAGATTGGTTTTGTGATAGGCAGGATTATACACTGGAGAAGAATAGACAGGCTGTTTCAGGCAGTATGCCACGGAATCGGTTGCTGCAATGATTGCAGGCTACCTGAAACTTAAGCTGCGCAGAAACTGCGCGGTGTTTTGACTGCGGTGAAGTTTCGCTTTCAGGTAGCCTGAAAAGTGTGTGTGATTAAGTCGGGCTGGTTTTCGCGCTTGGAGGCCGTCTGAAAAGGAGGTTAGCGATAACTGATGACTATCCTTGAGCTTGCCGGATTTTCAGGTAGCTTCTTTATCATACATTTCCCGCAACACCTCCGTCAGCCAGTCGAACACCTTTAACATGCGCCCGGAAGTTACTGTGCGTTGCGGGCGGTAGATATAGAGTTGCCACGGGCGGCGCGGGATTTCGGGGAAGAGTTCCACCAGTTCGCCGTTTTGCAGGTGGGTTCGGCACAGATGTTCCGGGATATAGGCCGCAACGCTGCCTGCCAGTGCGGCGGCGAGTTCGTTGGCAGGGTCGTCTGTGATGAAGCGGATGTTTTTCGGAAAAACGTGCATTTCTGCGTTGAGCGGCCAGCCCCACGGGCGGTTGGTGTTGGCGTTAATGAGTGACGATGCGGGGAAACGGCCGGTTAATTCGTCTAGGCTTCGCGGCGTGCCGTGGCGGGCGAGATAGGCGGGGGAGGCGACGATTTTGTCGGTGATGTCGCAGATTTTTCGGACAATCATCAAATCTTCCGCCTGTGTCCCGATGCGGATGCCGATATCGATTTGGTTTTCCACCGCGTTAAGTTTGGTATCGTTGCTGCGCCAATCGATATAAAGTTCGGGATAGTCGGCGCATTTTTCCAGCAGGCGGGCGAGTATGCGGTTGTTATCGCTCCAATGCGGTACGGTGATACGGACGATGCCGCGTATCTCGTCTTTTTCTTTGGCGGCAGAAAACAGGTTTTCGCTGTCAGCAAGGAGCTGCTGGGCGCGCGGCAGGAAGGCTGCGCCAAACTCGGTCAGGTGGATATTGCGTGTGTTGCGGGTAAAAAGCTGTTCGCCGAGGTGTTGTTCCAATTCGGCAATCACGCGCGTTACCACCTGCGGCGAAACGGACAGGCGCAGCGCGGTTTCGCGGAATTGCAGGGTCTCGGCGGCGGAGCAGAAGTATTTTAGGGCGTTGAGTTTGTCCATTTTGATTTCAAGAGATTGATTCAGGCAGTCTGAAAACCTTTTCAGGCAGCCTGCACCTTAATTGTTCCAAATTTTAGAATTAACAATTCAGATTTTATTCATTGTTTGCCAAACAGTCCATCCCTATAATGCACTCATTCGATAAGCAAATCGCGGAATAACCCCATGAAAAACCAAGTTAAAAAATCATTCCTGAAAACTGCTGCCGCAGCCGCCGTTGCATTGACTTTGTCCGGTCCTGCGCTGGCAGACGTGTCCATTACCCCGATGAAAGGAGTTCAAACTATGCAGCTTACCCAAGAATGGGACAAAATTTTCCCCCGGTCCAATAAAGTGGAACACCACAAAGTAACATTCAAAAACCGCTACGGCATCACATTGGTTGGTGATTTGTATGTGCCGAAAAATATCCGTTCGGGTCAGAAACTGCCTGCAATTGCGGTAGCCGGCGCGTTCGGTGCGGTGAAGGAGCAATCCAGCGGTCTATATGCCCAAGCGATGGCAGAACGCGGTTTTGTAACCTTGGCATTTGACCCGTCCTACCTCGGTGAATCCGGCGGTGAACCGCGCAATATGGCGTCGCCCGACATCAACACCGAAGACTTTTCCGCCGCCGTTGATTTCCTCGGCCTGCAAAACTTCGTGAACCGCGAACAAATAGGCATCTTGGGCATTTGCGGTTGGGGCGGCATGGCGTTAAATGCCGCTGTGGGCGATACCCGCATCAAAGCCGTCGCCACCAGCACCATGTACGACATGTCCCGCGTGATGGCCAACGGCTACGAAATCAACATGAAGCAGAACGCACAAGGCGGCTACGACCGCGCCCAGCCGCAAATGGATGCCGAAGCGCGCTACCAAATGAAAGTGCAATTGAACAACGGCCGCTGGGAAGCCGTGCAAAACGGCTACGCCACTCTTTCGCCCGCCAACAACCTTGACCCGGCAAAAGACATCACCGCCGACACACCGAAATTCATCGCCGAATACGCCAATTTCTACCGTGCCAAACGCGGCTTCCATCCCCGCGCGGTAAACTCCAATCCGCAAGGTTCGTGGGCGACCACCGTGCCGCTGGCGTTCATCAATATGCCCATCCTGCAACGTGCCGGCGAATTGCGCGCCCCCGCTTTAATCGTACACGGTGAAAAAGCACACTCACGCTATTTCAGCGAAGACGCGTTCAAATCTCTGGGCAGCAAAAACAAAGAGCTGTACATCGTGCCGGGTGCGAACCACACGGATTTGTATGACAACACCCGAGGCAAGATTCCGTTTGATAAGTTTGAGCAGTTCTTTAAAGCAAATCTGCATTAAGGTCGTCTGAAAGGCTACCTGAAAGCGTAAAAGCAGCCTGCACTTTTTTGTAACGAGTGCAGGCTGCTTTTTATTTTTCAGACGACCTTTTCAGATTTCGAGCTCGTCTGAAAAAGCAAATGTGGCGGCTGTATCAAACAGGTTTGCGGAAGGTAATGCAGTAAAAGCGGTTGTTCCACAGCAGCCGCGTTTTCTTTTCCTGTACGGTTTTGGGGATGCAGTTTTCGATTTGTGTCAGGTCGAAATCGGTGTCTTGGAAGTAGTTACGCGTGAATAGGCTTTTTTTGTATTGTTGTTGGATGAAGTCGGTGGTTTCGTCTGCGATCATGATTTTGGTGCCGGGCTTGGCGACGCGCAGTATTTCGTTGATGGCTTTTTGTTTGTCGCTGAAAAAATTGATGCCGCCCACATGGAATACGACGTCGAACAGATTGTCGGCAAAGGGTAAGTCTTCGGCGTTGCAGTGTACCAAGTCTAAGCCCGCCGCTTTTTTCCGCCATACGTTGCGGCAGCGTGCCAACATGCCAAGCGACAGGTCGGCGCCGGTTAAATCCAGCGCGGTGGGGTTGATGTTGGCGGGCAGGTGGTTTAAATCGGTACCTGTGCCGATGGAGACGTAGAGCGCAGTGCAGTCCTGCCGCCATTCCAGTTCGCCCATCAGGCTGCGCCGTGTCTCGTTGATGCTGTTGTCGTATTTGAGGCGGTATCCAGCGTTCGCCGAAATCGTACCAACGGGCAAAGCGGTTATACATTTTCATGTATTTGGCATTGTCACCCGTTACGCTGTCGGAATCGAGGCACAACAAGATGCCGTCTTGTTCGGGCGGAAGCTGGTTTTGCAGGGCGGGTTTGAGTTTTTGGATGAGTTTGGCGGAAGGCATGGTGTTATTCCTGTGGATGGTTGCAACAGCTTGAAAGGCCGTCTGAAAACCGTGCTTCAGGTTTCGTTAAAATTATACCCCAGCCCGTGATGGGTGTTGATGGTGTGCAGGTCGGAGGGGCGGTATCCACCCTGTGTGAGCGGCAATTCCTGCACTTGGTGGCGGATGCAGCAGGCGGGCGCGTAGTCATGCCACATGGGGGCGGCATAAAGGCTACCTGGAAACCGCATCAACAGTTTTCAGGTAGCCTTTATGCCGCAGCCGACTTAGCGGGCGATGTTGCCGCGCATCACTACGCGGGCGTGGAAAGTGCCCACTTCGCAGTCGTACTGCCCGCCGTGCAGCACTTGGCGGTTGTAGTAGCTGTGGAAGTTGCTCACGCGGCTGCCACCACGGGCTTGGGCGGTTTGCTGGAATTTATGGGCGGCGTTGATAAAGGCGCGTTCGCAGGCGGCTTCGTCTGATTTGTTGGAAGCATTGGCTGCCTGACGGGTGGATAAATTAGCCTGAATCACGCGGCCGCCGCCGCCGAAGCTCACAGGCACATTGGGATTGAGCAGACTTTTGGCTTCTTCGGAAGCCAGCACGGCGCGGCCAGAGCAGCGGTACACTACTTTGCGGCCGCTGCGGTTGGGGTCGTCGTCTTGTAGCAGGCGGCACACGCGGCCGGTGGTTTGGCTGGTGGCATGGGCGCCGTTGCGGCCGCCTTGACCGCTTGTGTTGTTCGGCGCACGGTTGTTGTTGCAGCCGGCGAGGCCGAAAGCGGCTACAATTGCAGCCGCCAGCATGATTTGGCGAGATTTCATATTTGCTCCCTTTTAAGCTGGGTTGGAAAACTGGAAATTCACGGCCAATCAACCGCGATTTCACAAAGTTTAAAGTATATTAAAAAACCTTGCCTATGCCTACCCGCCCGCCGCCGCAACACACCATCCGCCTCTATCTGGCCGCGCCCGACTGCGCCGCGCGCTACCCCGCCGGGCTGCTGGATGAGGCCGACTGCGCCCATCTCTCTCGCCACCTTGCCCGTGTGGCGCAAACCGGCTGGCAGGTGAGCCGCTTTCTCAAGCAGCAGGCGGCGGCAGACGGTTTTTCAGGTAGCCTCAGCCACAGCGGCGGCCATGCCGTGCTGGCGGTGCCGTCTGCCGATTTTCCCGTTGGCGTGGATTTGGAACGGCTGCGCCCGCGCCGTTTCGATGCCTGGCCGGATTGGGTGCTGCATGCAGACGAAGCACGCTGGCTGCAACAGCATGCCGAATTGGCCGATTATTATGCGTTGTGGACGCTGAAAGAGGCCTTGCTCAAGGCCACGGGGCAGGGGCTGGCGGATATGCCGCAAACCGGATTGCGGCCAAACGGGGACGGCTGGCGGCTCTGTGCAGGCGGCCGGTTTTGGCAGGGCGCGGTATTTCTACTGGATGGAGCTTGGTTGTGCAGTGTGGTGTGGCCGCAGGAAGTAGCAGCGGAATGGGCTTGGCACGGCTTCGGCGAATGGCAGGCGGTGGAAAAGCGGCTGCTTTATCGTTTTGTTTAGGCGCTTTGGTTCTTTCAGGTAGCCTCAAATTCGCGGGCAGCCAATGTGGAAACCTCAGAAATCAAGGCTACCTGAAACTTTTCTTTTCGCAGAAACGCTGTTCACATTTTTCAGCCCGCTCGTAAGATGCCTGAGTGCCGCATTCTTGTTATAATGCACCATCTTAACTGTCCTTAACAGGCTGCCTATTTTGAAAAAGGCTACCTGAAAGCGAAGCTTCAACGCAGTTAAAACGTAGCTTCAACGAAGTTAAAACATGACCGCCGATTTCCGTCTCCGCTTTTCTATCCAAAGCTGGCACGCCGCCTCCACCCGCCTGCACACAGGCGAAGACTGGGCCGCGTGGGCATCAGGCCGCTTGAACGCCGCCGATTTGCCCGACACGCCGCCGAAGGTGGATTTCCTGCCCGCCATGCAGCGGCGGCGGCTCGGTCTCTCGGCACGACTGCTGTTTGCGGCGGCGCATCCGCTCTTGGCGGAAGGCGAACCCTGCCCGCTGGTGCTCGCCTCACACGATGGCGAAATCAACCGCAGCTTCGGTTTGTGGACCATGCTTTTGCGCGACAACGAAGTTTCTCCCACCTCTTTCGGCCTATCCGTGCACAATGCCCTGGCCGGGCAGTGGTCGATGCTGCGCGGCGACATGAGCGAATACACCGCGCTTTCCGTGCGGCAGAGCGGCTTGGAAACCGCCGTGCTCGAAGCCGCCGGCCTGCTGGCCGATGGAGCGGAGCGCGTGTTGGCAGTGGTGGTGGACGAGCCCTTGCAGGCGCAATATCCCGCCACACCGGCCGAACGCGCGCCCTTCGCCCACGCGCTCGCGCTGCTGCTTACCGCCGGCGAAGAATGGGAACTGTCCCCCGCCGTGCACGATGTCGGCGGCATGGCAAACTGCGGTTATTGGGGCGCGCTCGAATGGCTGCGGCAACAGCATTCAGGCAGCTGCCAGTGGATAAACCATTACGCAGACAAGGCTTGGCAATGGCAGCGGCTTACCCCTTAAGCGCCCGCCTAAACCGCCTGTGGCGATTGCTGGCCACCGGGCTGGGCTTCGTGTTTTTCGGCGTGTTCGGCGTGCTGCTGCAAATCGTGCTGCTGCCCTGGCTGCTGCGCCGTTCGCCCATGTTGGCGCAGCAGAAGCAGGCGCGGCGCGTGGTTACGCGCACCTGGCTGTGGTTTAGCTATTATTTGATGCGCTCCGGCATTTTGAGTGCGGAATTTGAAGTCTTCGAGCGGCTCGGCCGCCCCGGCCAGCTGATATTGGCCAACCATCCCTCGCTGCTGGATGTGGTGTTCCTGCTCGGCCGCGTGCCCGAAGCCAACTGCATCGTAAAAGCCGATTTGCAGCGCAACCCGGCCATGGCCGGGCAAATCCGCGCCTGCGGCTACCTGCCCAATCAGGAAGACTTGGATTTTGTGGAAGCCGTACACGAAGTTTTGCAGCAGCAATGCCTGTTGGTATTCCCCGAAGGCACGCGCACTGGCTGGGACGGTGTGGTGAGATTTCATCGCGGTGCGGTGTCCATCGGCCTCAGAAGCGCGCAGGTCATCACCCCCGTGGTGATTAAAATGCAGCCGCCAAACTTCAAAAAAGGCCAGCCGTGGTACAAAATCCCGCTGCAAAAACCGGCCTACCGCTTTATCGTCGGCGACGACATCAACCCGCAGGACTGGTTAAACAAGCACCCCTTGCCCATCGCCGCCCGCCGCCTCAACGACCACCTGCAACAATACTTCAACGAAAGAAGCCAAGAAAATGACTGATTTGAAACAAGAAATAAAACAACTGATTATCGACAGCCTCGGCCTGGAAGACCTCACTCCCGCCGACATCGGCGATGAAGAAGCCCTGTTCGGCGACAGCGGCCTCGGTCTCGATTCCGTAGACGCACTCGAACTCGGCCTGGCCGTGCAAAAACATTTCGGCTTCCAGCTCGACGGCGAAAGCCAGGAACTGCGCGACAGCTTCGCTAATGTGTCCACGCTAGCCGCCTTCGTGCAGAAACAACGCGGCTAGCCGAAGCAGTATGATCAAGGCTACCTGAAACATAGGTCGGGCATTCCTGCCCGGCCGCCACCCATCATTATAAGGAACACCCATGACCGAAACCGAAATCCGCGCCTTCCTATTCGACATACTGGAAAACATGTTTGAAATCGACACCAGCAACGTAACCGGCAGTACCAACCTCTACGAAGACCTCGAAATCGACAGCATCGACGCCATCGACCTGCTCGACCAAATCAAACGCCAAACCGGCTACAAACTCCAAGCCGACGATTTCCGCAACGTCCGCACCATCGACGACGTAGTTGCCGCCGTGTCCAAGCTCTACCAAGAAGCCAAGCCCGAAGCGTGAAAACCGCCGCCAAAATCCTGCTCGGCATCTTGAGCGTACTCTACCCCCTGCTCTGGTATTACGGCCGCAAGCAGGGCTGGTTTTATCCGCTGGCCGGTTTCATGCTCCTGCTCTGGCTCGCCCGCGCCGCCATGCAACGCGATCCCGGCCAGCGGCGCGTTTCCTTGCTGGTGGCCGCCTTCTTCGCCGCCATCCTCCTTTTGAAGCGGCCCGGCAGCATGTATTGGTATCCCGTGTGGGTAAACGGCCTGCTGCTGCTGCTGTTTGGCCTCAGCCTCACGCAAAAACAAAGCCTGATCGAACGCCTCGCCCGCCTGCAACATCCCGACCTGCCACCCGAAGGTGTGGCCTACACCCGCCGCGTTACCCAAATCTGGTGCGGCTTTTTCATCCTCAACGGCAGCCTCGCCGCCCTGCTCGTGCTGCTCGAACAATACCGCTGGTGGGCAGTCTACACCGGCATCATCGCCTACATCCTAATGGGCATCCTGATGGGCGGCGAATTCGCCTACCGCAAGTGGGTGTTGAAGTTGTAAAGCCAAACAAAGGCTACCTGAAAACAGAGATAGCGGTTTTCAGGTAGCCTTTGAGCTTATCTGCAAATGAAACAGAGCGTATGCGCTGTCTAAATCGAAACCAAACTGAAGAAATTTTGAATGATGGAGAGGTAAACCTGATGTTTTCTGATTTACTGCTTTCGGACAATTTATCCCCGGCCCAGATGAAAAAAGCGGCGGCGTTGAGCAAGAAATTCAGCCCAACCAACAAAGCCGACTTGGAAAAGGCCTACCACCTGTTATTCAGCCTGTTTTGCACCAACCGCATTCAAGAAACGGAAATCTGCTTAGATGTTTTAACCAAGTTGAAATTCAACGGCAATTTCAACTTGTGGACGTTTATCGAACCTAGTTATTGTTTGAAATTCTTCTTAACCCGTGACGAAAGCGTCAAACAAGAAATCACCCGAATGCTGCGTGAAGACGTGAAATCGAAATGGCATGACGACGACGAACATCAGGAATGGATACAAAAAATTCTGGATGGCGAATCGGTGAAAAATGCGCAAGAAGAGCTAGACCGATATATTGAAGACGGAATAAAAACAGAATATATCTGGCGCGTTAGCTTACTGACAACATATTTGCACGTTTTGGCACTGGGTGCGACAGGCGTGCTGAATCCATCGGTTGTTAATGATGCCATCAATCAGAATCTGGCCAGATTAAGGGAAATAAGTGCGGCATAATCGGTTCTATAAGCAGGCATGTTTTGCCCATACAAAATCCCACACCAAAAAGGCTACCTGAAAGTTTCAGGTAGCCTTTTGTTTGATCACGCTTGGTTCAATCAAGCGGATTGTGCTTAACGCCTTCTGCCGTTGCTGCGGCGTGCGGCGGGTTTGCCGGATTGGGGCATGCCGACCACGGTGGTGTGCAGGCCGGTTACGCGGCGCTGCCAGGCGGCTTTCACTTCTTCGGCGCTCAGGCGGGAAATGGCTGCCGGATAGCGGCTGAGGTAGTCGTCGGGCAGGTTGTAGAGGCCGATGAGTTTCAGGTAGCCCAACAGTTCGGCATTGGTGTCGAAGCGCAGGGGGAAGCTGCCCACGAGATTAGCTTTGGCCTGTGCCAGTTCGGCTTCGGTGGGGCCGTTGGCGGCGAACTCCTGCAACACTTTCTGCGTGTCGGCCAGGGCGGCGGCGGCACGGGATTTCTCGGTGGCGAAGGAGATGGTGAGCGGGCCTTGGGCGCGCAGGGGGGTGAGGCGGGAAGAGGCGCCGTAGGTGTAGCCGTGTTGGTCGCGCAATACTTTCATCAGCCGGCTGTCGAAACTGCCGCCGCCGAGGATGTAGTTGCCCACGGCCAAGGCGTAGTAGTCGGGATCGTTCGGGGTGAGGAGGGGCATGCCCAATACGATGTGCGCCTGGGTGCCGCTATGAGGCAGGGTTTGGGTTTGCACCGCGCCATGGGTGGCTTCGGGCAGGGGCGGCAAGGCTTGGCCGGTGGGCAAGTCACCGGTGAGTTTGCTCACGATTGCTTCGGCCTGGCTGCGGCTGACATCGCCCACAATCGCCACCACGGCGTTGCGGCGGGTGAAATATTGCTGATGGAAGCGATGCAGGTCGGCAGGGGTGATGCGGCGGATGGTTTGCTCGCTGGTGCGGGCGGAATAGCCGTAGGGATGGGTGGGGTACACCTGCCGGGTGTTGGCCACGGAAGCGAGGAAATCGGGTTGGGTGCGGTTTTGTTTGAGGGTTTCCACCGCACGGTCTTGCTCGCGTTTGAGTACGGCGGGATCGAAACGGGGCTCAACCAATACGTCGCGCATCAGGCCGAGGGCAGGGTTGAGGATATCCGGCTTGGAGAGGCTGCGCAGTCGCACGCCGGAGGTGTCGGTGGTGTTGTAGCTGGAAAGGCTTACAGCCAAATCGGCCACGCGCTGGAGCAGGGCTTCTTCGCCCAGGCTTTTAGTGCCGGTGTCGGCCAAGCCGGCGGCGAAATCGGCCACGCCGATTTTGTTGGCGCTGTCGCGGCTGCTGCCGGCATCGAAGGCTACATCGATATCGACAATCGGGTTTTCATGCCGCTCCACCAGCAGCACTTTGGTGCCCTCGGCGGTTTGCCAGCGCTGAATGGGGATATTCTCGGCCAACGCGGCAGCGGGCAGCAGGCAGGCCAGCAGCAGGGTGCGGAACAGGGGTTTCATGGGGATTCACTCCTAAATTTGGATACGGTTTGGGCTGCGCTGAAGCGGGCGCTTTCAGGTAGCCTGTTAATTTAGAACCGGAAGGCTACCTGAAAAATATTCCTACGTTTTCAGGTAGCCTTTGCCGCTTACTTGGATTCGGGATACAGCACCACGGTGGTGTGTTTCTGCGCCAAAAGCCAGCGGGCGGCCTCGCGCACTTCTTCGGCGCTCACGGCCAAGCGGCGGCGGCGGATTTCGTCTTCATCCGTGTAGGAGAAGCCGGCCGATTCCAGCGAGCCGATGTTGGTGGCCTGGGTTTCCATCGAATCTTTGCCAAACTCGCGCGCGGCCAAGCTGCGGTTGCGCACGCGTGCCAATTCGTCTTCGCTTACGCCGTGTTCGGCAATCTGGCGTACTTCATTCAAAAACGCTGCCGTGAGCTGCTCGGGCTTCACATTCGGCGCGGGCGTGCCGCTAAACAGCAGCACATCCGGCGAGCGGGTGAGCATATCGTAGCCCAGCGAGGCTTCCACAGCGACTTTGCGGCCGCGCACCAGATTGCGCTCGATGCGGGCAGACATGCTGCCGTCGAGCACATCGGCCAACATATTCAGCGCATAGGGCAGTTTGTCGTCCACTTTGCGCAGGGCGGGCACCTGAATGGCCAAACCCACCACCGGCGAGCTTACCGGCGCGGTGGAACGGGCGGAACGGTTGGCCGTTTGCGGCGGCTCAGTTAAATCGTTGCGCGCGGGCAGCGGATGGTCTGGCAGGCTGCCGAACAGTTTTTCCGCGTTATCCAGCACTTCGCCCGCCTTCACGTCGCCCACAATCACCAGCGTGGCGTTGTGCGGCGCATACCAGGCGCGGTACCACTGGCGCAAATCTTCCGGCTTGAGCGTGTGCAAATCCGCCTCATAGCCGATAACCGGCGCACGGTTTTCCGGCTTGGCATAGGCATTCAGATTAATCTGTTCCCACATTTTGCCGTCTGGGTCATTATCCGTGGTGAGGCGGCGCTCTTCGCGGATCACCTTCATTTCGTTTTCAAAATCGGCATCGCTGAAATTCAGGTTCACCATGCGGTCGGCCTCCAGCTCCAGCACTTGCGGCAGGCTGGCCACGGCAAATTCTTGGTGATACACGGTTTCGTTGCGTGAAGTGAAGGCATTGTCGCTGCCGCCCAGTGCGGAAATGCGGCGGCTGAATTCGCCGGCGGGCACAGTGGGCGTGCCTTTAAACATCATGTGCTCCAAGGCGTGGCTCAGGCCGGTTTTGCCTGCGTGCTCGTCGGCACTACCCACCTTAAACCACAGCTGCGTAACCGCCACCGGCGCACGGTGGTCTTCGCGCACAATCACTTTCATACCATTGGCCAGCACGCGCGACTGAGTTTCTGCCGCCGCCGGCACCACAGAAGCCGCCAACACAACGGCCACAAGCAATGAACGGAACATAAGTTTTCCTAAAAACGGGAAGAGGCTGCATGATACCGAAATTTTCGGCAAAGGGCACTTGGAGCGATCTGCATAAAGATAGAGGCTACCTGAAACTTTCAGGTAGCCTCTGCCGTTATCGCGTCAGATTACTGCGCAGCCGGAGCCGTGCTCGGCAACTGGCCGATAAAGTTGATGAAGCGCAGCGGCCGGCGGCTGGTGTTTTTCAGCGCATGCGACTGACCGGGGCGGGCGATGGTGATGTCACCAGCAGACACAGGCACTTCCTTGCCATCTGTACCCATAAACGTGCCGCGGCCTTCCACAATCAGGTACACGTCTTCATTGTTGGTGTGCTTGTGCAGGCCGATAGACGCACCCGGCGGCAGCGTGAGCCAGCCGATTTCGCGGATAGCGTCTTGCTCGCCGGTTTGGTGGCGGGTGTAGGCAAAACGTCCCAGCAGCCTGCCTTCGCCGCCGCCGGCTTTTTCGCGGTTCCACTGCTGCAAGTTGGACATTCTGTACACCTGCACGCTACGGTCTACCGGCGTTTTGCTCGGTTCGTTCGTGCCCTGCACACCATGCGCCCAAGTGCCGGCGCTGGCAAACAGAGCGGAAGCGACAACGGACAACATCACTTTTTTCATTGGGTATCTCCTGTGGTTGGAATGAAGAGGAAACAAAGGATTTGGTGCAGAATAGGTGGTGGAACGGGAGTGGTCAAGATAGCTCATAAATGGAAACCGGTTTATTTGCTGTTTGTTTGATGTATGCTAAAAATTATGTTTACCAATGCTGCTTGAAAACTTGCCGAAGTACTTTTCAGGTAGCCTTTCGCCTTCACACTTGGTGCAGCAACACCTGCAACACAAACTTGCTGCCCACAGAAATGCTCAGCAGCACAAAACCCGCCAGCATGCTTTGAAACATCAGCTTTTCCAGGCCCAACAGCGGTGGCAAAACGACATCAGCGGCGAAATGCGGTGACTGCGCAGGCGGCGGTTCAGCAGCAAAACCAACGGCGCAAGCAACGCGGCAATATCGAACAGGCCGTACGATAACACCGATGTGCCCACGTGTAGAGAAAGGGCATATTGCCCACCGCATAATCCGCGCCCAGCGCCGGCCACTGCGCGGCAGCCGGCATGGAAAGCGCGGCAAAAGGGTAGAGCAGTTGCAAACCCTTCAGCGAATAAAAGAAACTGCCGCGCCAACACAACAGCAGCATCAACCAGGTAACCAGACACAGGGCATAGCCGATGCCGTTGGGGAAGCGGCTGAGTAGCAGCGGCTGACACACTACCGCCGCGTGCACGGGCAGCTGCGCCACCAGCAACAGCAGCTCACCTTTGAGCGGGCATGGCTGCCGGGCATCCTGCTTCCCGAACCACTAGGCAAACACGCCCATGCCGCCGTAGAGCAACGCAAGCAAAATAAACAATCCGGCCATGCTTCTTTATAGTGTAAAATACTACGATTTTAGCAAACTTTGCGGCCTGTCAGGGGCTGTCTGAAAGCGATGTTTTGGTGAAGCTGAAGTTGGATTTCTCAAAACCGAAAAGCTTGGAAAGGCTACCTGAAAAACCCAGCTTCAACAAAGTTTAAAAAAGCTGTTATCCCTATCCTGAATAAACCATCCATTTGTCGGCCGGGTGAGACTACCCTAAAACAAGACAAGCCAACGCAGCATCTTGGCGGCTTCACCCGGCATAAGGAACAATATGTTAGATAATCTATCCGGCCGCCTCAGCCAGTGGGCCAAAAAAATGCGCGGCCAAGCGCGCCTCTCCGAAGACAACATCAAAGAAGCCCTGCGCGAAGTGCGCATGGCGCTGTTGGAAGCCGACGTGGCGTTGCTGGTGGTGAAAGACTTTATGGCCAATGTGAAAGAACGCGCCGTTGGCCACGAAGTGATCGGCAGCCTCACGCCTGGCCAGGCCTTTATCGGCGTGGTAAACCAGGCGCTTACCGAGCTGATGGGCACGCAAAACAGCAGCCTCAATCTGGCCGCCGTGCCGCCTGCCGTGGTGCTGATGGCCGGCTTGCAGGGGGCGGGTAAAACCACCACCGCCGGCAAGCTCGCCCGCCTGCTCAAAGAAGAGCAGCGCAAGAAAGTGCTGCTGGTGTCGGCCGACGTATACCGCCCTGCCGCCATCGAGCAGTTGCGCCTCCTGGCCGAGCAAGTGGGCGCGGATTTTTTCCCATCCGACGTTTCCCAACAACCCGTGGCCATTGCCCAAGCCGCGCTTGATTACGCCAAAAAGCATTTCTACGACGTGCTGATGGTCGATACCGCCGGCCGATTGGCAGTGGACGAAGTCATGATGGCCGAAATCAAGGCCCTGCATGAAGCCGTGAATCCGGTGGAAACCCTGTTTGTGGTGGATGCCATGCTCGGCCAAGATGCCGTAAACACCGCCCAGGCCTTCAACGAAGCCCTGCCGCTCACCGGCGTTATCCTCACCAAAATGGATGGCGACGCACGCGGCGGCGCGGCACTTTCCGTGCGCCACGTTACCGGCAAACCGATTAAATTCATCGGTACCGGCGAAAAAATCGGCGGCCTCGAGCCCTTCCACCCCGACCGCATCGCCGGCCGCATTCTCGGCATGGGCGACGTGCTTTCCCTGATTGAAGATGTGCAAAAAGGCATCGATCAGGAAGTGGCCGAGCGCATGGCCAAAAAGTTGCATAAAGGCAAAGGCTTCGACCTGAACGATTTCAAAGCCCAAATCCAGCAGATGCGCAATATGGGCGGCATCGAATCGCTCATGTCCAAACTGCCTAGCGAAATGGGGCAGCTTTCCGCACAAATCCCGGAAGGTACGGCGGAAAAAGCCATGAGCAAAGTGGAAGCCATCATCAATTCCATGACCCCGAAAGAGCGCGCCAATCCGGCCCTGCTCAAAGCCAGCCGCAAACGCCGCATCGCCGCCGGTGCCGGCACCACCGTGCAGGAAGTGAACAAAATGCTCAAGCAGTTCGAGCAGTCGCAAAAAATGATGAAAATGTTCGGCGGCAAGGGCATGGGCAAACTCATGCGCATGGCGCAAGGCATGAAAGGCATGTTCCCCGGGCATTAAAATCAGCCTAGCGCAAAATAAAATACCGAAAGACTACCTGAAACTGATGTTTCAGCTTAGCTAAACGAACGTAGGGAATTTTTACAAAGCTAAAATTCCCGTCAAACCATATAACCGCCGCCCCTCCAATGCAAAACTTAAGGCTATGATGCCGCCTCAAAGCTGCTGCGCGCGGCATGCCATCCCTTTTCACCAAAGGAATTTCAAATGACTAGTCTCGCCCTCCGCCTCGGTACTGCCGCCGTCCTGTGCGCCGCCGCGCTGGCCGCGCCCGCCGCCGCTGCCGAAACCGCCTTTCCCAAAAACGCCGAGCTGCACTACATCGGCCCCTACGGCGTGCCCGCCGTGATGACCTTCAACCAAAACGGCGGCCGCTACAACGTAAACGCCGACATCAACGTGCCGCTCTACAAAATGCGCTTTTCCTCCAACGGCAGCATCAGCGGCAACCGCCTGCAGCCCGCCCGCTACAGCGACACCCGCAAAGGTCGCGCCTATGCCGGCGCCACCTTCGACTACGGCAGCAAAACCATCACCTACGGCAAAACCGGCCAAACCGAAAGCCAGCCCATCAGCGGCCCCACTTTCGACCTCTTCACCCTAGCCTGGCAGCTCGCGCTCAACAACGGCCAACTGCCTGCCAACCTGCACATTACCAATGGCAAACGTGTTTATCCCGTTCGCGGCATGACCCGCCTGCCTTCCGCCCGCTACAATATCAACGGTGCCAGCATTGTGGTAAACCGCTTCCGCGTGCAACGCGGCGACGACACCATCGAATATTCCTTCGCCCCCGATTTCGCCAACATCCCCGCCCTCATCAAATACACCGACGACGGAAAAACCTACGAGCTCAAACTGCGCAGCGGCAAAATCGACGGCGCGCCCCTGCAGCCGCCCAAGTAAGCAGCAAACGCAGGCGACCTGAAATGCCAAACCAAACAGACAAGCCGCCCCGCAGCCTGTCTGTTTCTTATCTGCCCATTTTCAGGTAGCCTTACCCCTTCCTAGGCTACCTGAAACCACCACGCCAAAATGACTCCTGCCCAACTCCTCCACACTTCCACCCTGCTCGGCCAAGTGCTCAGCTTCGAGCAGCCTGCCGACGCTCTCGTTTCCGCCTATTTCCGCAGCCACAAAAAACTCGGTCGCCAAGACCGGCACGAAATCGCCGAAACCGTGTTCGCCGCCCTGCGCCATTTGCAGAAAATCCAAAGCGTGCTGCCCGAGCCCGTACGCCAATCCCGCCGCGCCGCGCTGGTCGCCCTGGTATTGGGTCGCGGCATCAGCATTTCCGCCCTGGCCGATTGCGCCAATGCCGAAGAGACTGAGTTTCTAGGCTACCTGAAAGCCAAAAAAACCAAGTTTGCCGAGCAGCTGAACACCGCCGCCGAACTGCCCGAGTGGCTCATTGCCCAACTGCACGCCCAAGGCTGGAGCGACGAACACATCCTCGCCTTCGGCCGCAGCACCGCCACTCCTGCCCCGCTCGATTTGCGCGTGAACACCCTCCAAGCCAAACGCGACAAAGTGCTCGCCCAACTGCAAGATGAAGGCATCCGCTGCGAAGCCACGCCTTATTCGCCGTGGGGCATTCGCCTGCACGACAAATCCGCCCTCATGCGCCACCCGCTATTTTTGGAAGGCACCATTGAAGTGCAAGACGAAGGCAGCCAGCTGCTCGCACGCCTCACCGGCGCGCGGCGCGGCGAAATTATTGTCGATTTCTGCGCCGGCGCAGGCGGTAAAACCCTCGCCTTGGGCGCCGCCATGAACAACAGCGGCCGTCTCTACGCCTTCGATGTGGCCGAAAAGCGCCTGGCCAAACTCAAGCCACGCATGGTGCGTGCCGGCCTCACCAACATCAGCCCGCAGCTCATCGGCAGCGAAACCGACCAGCGCCTCGAACGCCTCATCGGCAAAGCCGACCGCGTGCTGGTGGACGCCCCCTGCTCCGGCCTGGGCACCCTGCGCCGCAATCCCGATTTGAAATACCGCCAATCGCCCGAACGCATCGCCGAATTGGCAAAGCAACAGGCCGCCATCCTCGAAGCCGCCGCCCGCCTGGTGCGCCCCAGCGGCCGTTTGGTGTATGCCACCTGCAGCGTGCTTGCGGCTGAAAATGAACACCAAGCTGAACGCTTCAGTGCCGCTCATCCCGATTGGCAGCTGGCAAACGCCACCGGACTCCTGCCCGATTGCCCCGAACTGTTTTCAGGTAGCCCCTATCTGCAACTCGCTACGGCCACCCATCACACCGATGGTTTCTTTGCCGCCGTATGGATATGCCCCGAATAGTTGTCAGATCGGTTATAGTGCATCAACTTCGCTTCTGCTTCTTGTATCGAAAGCAGATTTAATCCGCTATAATGACTGCTGTTTCGCATCTGCATTTTTATCCATATTTGATCCATAAGAAGAAACACTATGAGCATCCAAGAAGAAATCAGACAATTCATAAACAGCAACCGCATAGTGCTGTTTATGAAAGGCACCAAACAATTCCCGCAATGCGGCTTCTCCTCCCGCGCCGTGCAAATCCTGCAAGCCGCAGGCTGCAATGATTTCGTTACGGTAAACGTATTGGAAAACCCCGAAATCCGCCAAGGCATCAAAGAATACGCCAACTGGCCCACCATCCCGCAGCTGTATGTAAACGGCGAATTCGTGGGTGGCTCCGACATTTTGATGGAAATGTATGAAGCCGGCGAATTACAGGATTTGCTGAAAGCCGAAGCCTGATTTACCATAACGAAACTGAGCCGGTTTGGCGCGTATCTGTGCCAAACCGGCAATTTATTTCTGGCATAAGAAACCGAAATACCCTTATAATCAGCCCCGAAATAAATTTTAACAACCTTCACAAAGGAAACATCATGGCAGCACGTGAGACTTTAGACCAACTCCTGGAACAGAAGAAAACCTTGGAAGACCGAATCCAACGCCGTTTGGTTTCCGAGCGTAAAAAGAAAGTTAATCAAATTCTGGCCATTATGCGAGACTTTGAAATCAGCATTGCCGATATTGAAGCAGGCCTGAAAGAAAAACAAAGCCGCCCGCAATACCGCAATCCGAAAACTGGCGCAGTGTGGGGCGGCGTGGGTAAACGGCCGAAATGGATTGTAGAAGCCCAAGAAAAAGGCATCGACATCAAGAAATTCTTGGTATAACCGTTGCCTACAATAAAAAAGGCTACCTGAAAACTCAAAATCTGTGTTTTCAGGTAGCCTTTTCCATGCTGGGCGGCAGGGAAATGTGCCAATTGGAAAAGCATTTTGAGATTACCATTATGAATTGATATAAGCCGATTTCGGCAGATGCAAAATATCCATTTTATTAACGATAACGGAAGCTTTGTTTTTTGTTCCTGCCACAGGATCAATCTACACGCCGCCCTATTATTTTAACTTCATTGACGCTCACGTTTTCAAGTAGCCTCTACCAATTATATTCCTCCATAAGGATAGCCCATATGGAACAGTTAAACACTCTGTTTCTGATTATGGTCTTGTTTCTGTTTGTCAGTGTGGTGACCACCCGTATATCGGAGCGACTCGGTATGCCTCTGCTGTTGGTTTTCCTCGTTGTGGGCATGCTGGCGGGTGAATAATCCGCGCCGCTGAGAAACTGTTGGGCGCAGCTGCTTTCCGGTTTGGTGAAGAATTTAGCGGATGTACTTTCTTCGATGATGTTTCCTTGACCCATAAAGATAATCTGGTCGGCTACTTTGGCGGCGAATTCCATTTCGTGGGTAACGATGAGCATGCTCATGCCCTCGCGTGCCAGCTCCCACAGCGCGCGCAATGGCGATGCGCTGCTTCTGCCCGCCGGAAAGCTCGCGCGGGAAGGTGGTTTTGCGGTTGAGCAGGCCCACGCGGGCGAGCAGGATGTTGTCGATCACGTTCATGTGGGCAAAAAATTCATAGCTCTGAAACACCATGCCCACTTTCTGGCGGGCGATTTTCCCACGGCACGTTTTTGCCGAATTCGCCCACGCCTTCCATTTCGATGTTGCCGCCCGCCCTGATGCGGCTCCAGGCCGTTGATGCAGCGCAGCAGGGAGCTTTTGCCGCTGCCCGATAGGCCCAAAATCACCACCTCGCCCTTCTCTAGGCTAAAATCCAAGTCCTGCAACACTACGGTGTCACCGTAGCCTTTGCGCAGGTGACGCACGTTTAGCAAAGCCATATCAGCTCTCCTAATTTCTTTTCCAAATAGCCTGTCAGCAACGAAAGCGGCCGGCAGCACAAGAAATACAATATGAAAATCAGGCCATACACCCAAAACGAAGCGTTCGGCATGGTAAGTAGGGAATTCTCGATAATCTGTTGCCTCACCTCCACCACTTCCACCACGCCGGTCAAGGCTGCCAGCGAGCTGGTTTTCACCATACGCGTGAATAGGCTGATTGCGCCTGGCAGTGCCCGCTGCACACTCTGTGGCAACTCGATATACCAAAACACCTACCACCGGTTCAGCTCCAGCGCCTTGGCCGATTCCACCTGATGCTTTTCAATCGATTCCAGCGCGCCGCGCACCAAATCGCCCATCTCGCCGGTGCCCTAAACCACAAACACCCAAATGCATACCCACACACTGTTCAAATGGATATCCGTCTAGGCCGATAGCCCGAAATACAGTACAAACAACTACATCAGAATCGGCACGATCCGCACCACTTCCAAATACAGTGCACCCACAAACCACGCCAGCGGATGATGCACCCGCATCAGCAGCCCGAACAGCGTGTCCAACACACAGGGAAGCGTTATCGAAATCAACGAAATCTTTACCGTGAGCCACAAGCCTTGCGCCAAGCGCGCCGCATTATGGCCGGCAAACAGCCACTCAAGCACCATATTTCTCCTCCTCCGGCCTTTTTTCTACATCGCTAAAAGGAGGTACTAATGTAGATTTAAGAAGCACAAGTGGGGAGACTACCTAACAATATTAAGAAGAGCAGGTAGAATAAAATGTTGGCGTAGTAGTGCTGCTGTTTTACTATTGCATTGTGGTTTACGCTTTCAGTGAGGCACAAATATCGGGCATAAATGCTCAAGTTACGGCAGCATACAATATTAAGAGGCTACCTGAAATTTTCAGGTAGCCTCTCCCTACACCTTGTCTGCCGCGCCGCCTGTTTTATCTTCCAGCGCCTCCGGCTCTTTGCTGCCGGCTTGCTTCACCAGCTGCGCATCGAGCCGTTTGCCGGCTTTCACGCCCATTTGGCGCAGTTTTTCCACGCGGCCGACCAGGTTGCCGCGGCCGCTGTGGAGCTGTTTGTGGGCTGCTTGGTAGCTTTCTTGCGCCTGCTGGAGGTTTTTGCCTACTTTTTCTAGGGTTTCCACAAAGCCGACGAATTTGTCGTAGAGTTTGCCGCCTTCGCTGGCAATCTGCAGAGCGTGGCGGTTTTGGTATTCGTGCCGCCAGATGTTGGCCACGGTGCGCAGGGTGGCCAGAAGCGTGCTGGGGCCGACCAGGATGATGCGTTGGTCGAAACAGGTTTGGAAGAGCTCGGGGTCTTGCTGCAGGGCGAGCAGGTAGGCGGGCTCCACGGGTACGAACATGAAGACGAAATCGAGCGATACCAGGCCTTGGATTTCATCGTAGCGTTTGGCGGCGAGCTCTTTGATGTGCTGGTGTACCGAGGCGAGGTGGGCGGCGAGCTCGGCTTCGGCGGCTTCGGGGCTTTCGGCGCGGGTGTAGCGCACGTAGGCGGTGAGCGATACTTTGGAATCGACGATGATTTGTTTGTTGTCGGGCAGGTTGATGAGCACGTCGGGCTGGAGGTAGCGGCTTTCGCCGTCGCTGTCGGTTTGGCGGCCGCCGCTTTGCACGAAGTATTCGCGCCCTTTCACCAGGCCGGAGTTTTCCAGCACTTTTTCCAGAATCATCTCGCCCCAGTTGCCCTGGCTTTTGTTGCGGCTGCCGGTGAGGGCTTGGGTGAGGGCTTGGGCGTCTTGGTGCAGCCGAGCGTTGAGCTGTTGTAGGCGTTTGAGCTCGTTTTCCAACGTGAGCCGCTCTTTGGCTTCTTTTTCGTAGGTGTTTTGCACGAGCTGGCTGAAGCCTTGCAGTTTTTCGCTCAATGGATTGAGCAGTTGGTCGAGCTCTTGGCGGTTTTGCTCGGAAAAACGGCGGCTTTTTTCTTCGAGGATTTGGTTGGCGAGGTTTTGGAATTGTTCGCCTAGGTTTTGGCGGGCTTGGTTGAGCAGGGCGATTTGTTCGGCGTGGGCTTGCTGCTGCTGTTCGATTTGGGTTTGCACGCGTTCGTGCTGCAGGCGGCTGGCGGCCAGCTCTTGGCGGGTGGTTTCGTAGCGCTGTTGGAGCTGCTGCTGCTGCTCGGCGGCTTCAGCCAGTTGGCTGTTGAGGTGTTGCACGGATTTTTCGGCGGTGGCGGCACGGGTTTGCCAGTTTTGGCTTGCTTCCTGTTCGGCAGCGAGCTGCTGTTTGGCGGCGGCCAGCTCTTGCTGCTGTTGCTGCCGGCGCTCGGCGGCTTCGGCCAAGCTGCGGTCGAGGTGTTGCTTGGATTGTTCGGCGGCCACGGCTCGGGTTTGCCAGCTTTGGGCTTCTTCCTGTTCGGCGGCAGATTGCTGCTTGGCTACGGCGAGCTCACGCAACAGCTGCTGCTGCCGTTCGGCCGCCTCGGCTAGGCGGTTGGTGAAATGTTGCACCGATTGCTCGGCGGTGGCGGCACGGGTTTGGTAATCCTGTGCGGCTTGGCGGGCGGCGGAAAGCTGCTGCTGGCTGTCGGCCAGGCTTTGGGCAGTGTGGCCGAGGTGCTGTTCGCTTTGCTGCCAGGCTTGCTGTTGCAGGGCGAGCTGGTGTTGCAGGCGGTCGGCTTCCTGTTGGTGGCGGTGTTGCGCGGCTTGGTTGCGGGCGTTTTGCCACAGCCAGACGATGAGTGCGCAGAGTAGGACGGCGGCAAAGCAGGCGGCAAGTAGGACGGGGAGGGTGAAGGTCATAAAAGGCTACCTGAAAACGGTGTTTGGGCGCTAAAGCGTGAGCTTCAACGAAGTGTAAATGGGGGAGGGGCGGCGGTTTAATCCGCTATCGAAATCCGCACGATTTTATGCTCCTGCGGGTTACCGTGCCAATAATTGCGGTATAGCTCCAGGCAGTCGGCAATATCGGCAAACAGTTTGGGCTGGCGTTGCCTGAGGTCGGCCAGGCCGCAAAAGGCGATGTGGATTTCGCGTTGCGGCAGCCAGCCCAAGTCGCGCATACAGTCGTTGAGCGAATCGAGGCCGCCGCTGAAACAGGCGGGCAGTTCGAAGGCTTCTTGCATGCGCTGCATCAGGCTGTGCGGGGTTTTGATGTGGGATAAATCTACGCTGACGGCGAGGGCATCCGGGCTGAGTAGGGTTTGGCGGATAAAGCGGCTCATGTGAGAGGCTACCTGAAAACATGAAGTGAAAACGTATTCTACCGCTTTAGCTGTGCAGAATGCGCCAAGCCATCGCTTTCAGGTAGCCTTTCCGCTTTTCGGGTAGAATACCGCCGGTTTGTTGGCCTTTTTTCATAGGAAACCACATGTCTGCCCTGCTTGCCCTTTCCCCGCTCGACGGCCGCTATGCCGCCGCTGTTGAAGCCCTGCGCCCCGTTTTTTCCGAATACGGCCTGATCCGCGCCCGCGTGCGCGTGGAGCTGGAATGGCTAAAATTGCTGGCTGCCGAGCCCGAAATTAGCGAAGTGCCGCCCTTTTCCGCCGCCACCTTGGCCGAAATCGATGCCGTGATTGCCGGCTTTTCGCCCGAACACGCCGCCGAAGTGAAAGCCATCGAAGCCACCACCAACCACGATGTGAAAGCCGTGGAATACTGGCTCAAGCAGCGCTTCGAGAGGCTACCTGAAATCCAAAAGGCAAACGAATTCATCCACTTTGCCTGCACCAGCGAAGACATCAACAACCTTTCCCACGCCCTGATGCTGCGCGAAGCCCGCGATAGCGTGCTGCTGCCCAAACTGGCTGAAATCGCCGCCAAACTGCGCCAAATGGCACACGGCCTGGCCGCCCAACCCATGATGAGCCGCACCCACGGCCAGCCCGCCACCCCCACCACCCTGGGCAAAGAAATCGCCAACGTCCTCGCCCGTTTGCAGCGCCAAACCGCCCAGCTGGAGAAACAGGAATTCTTGGGCAAAATCAACGGTGCCGTGGGCAACTACAACGCCCATCTCTCCGCCTACCCCGATATGGATTGGGAAGCGTATTGCCGCCGCTTTGTCGAACAGTCGCTCGGGCTCACCTTCAACCCCTACACCATCCAAATCGAGCCGCACGACTACATGGCCGAGTTCTTCCAAACCCTCAGCCGCATCAACACCATTCTCATCGATTTCAACCGCGACGTGTGGGGCTACATTTCGCTCGGCTATTTCAAACAAAAAGTGAAGGCTGGCGAAGTCGGTTCCTCCACCATGCCGCACAAAGTGAACCCCATCGACTTTGAAAACTCCGAAGGCAACCTCGGCACCGCCAACGCCATCCTCGGCTTCATGGCCGAGAAACTGCCCGTATCCCGCTGGCAGCGCGACCTGACCGACAGCACCGTACTGCGCAACATGGGCGTGGGCGCCGGCTACACCCTGCTCGGCTGGGCCGCCCACCTGCGCGGCCTGAACAAACTCGAAGCCAACTCCACCGCCATGCAGGCCGACCTCGACGCCACCTGGGAGCTCCTAGCCGAGCCCATCCAAACCGTGATGCGCTGCCACGCTGTGCCGCGGGCCTACGAACAACTCAAAGCCCTCACCCGCGGCCAAGACGGCATCACGCCCGCCACCCTCCAATCCTTCATCCGCGGCCTCGACATCCCCGAAGAAGCCAAAGCACGCCTGCTCGCGCTCACTCCCGCGCTGTATGTGGGCAAGGCGGAAGAGCTGGCCAAGCGGATTTAAGGCCGCCTGCTGGCATTCAACAAAAGGCTACCTGAAAGTTTCAGGTAGCCTTTTATCCTTGCCGTGCAGCCGATTAGGGGCTGCGAACAGGTTTCTAGTAGGCCGAATATTGACTCGCCGGCAGCACGCGGGTGACGCCGTTAGCACCTTGCAGCACGCGCACGCGCTGGCCGGGCTGGAATTGGATGTCGTCTTTCTGCACCACGGAAATCGCATCGCGCGAGCCTTCGAACTGAACTACGATTTCATAGCCGCGTTAGCTGTCGAGCCCGCGGGTGAGCGACTGGGTGCCCAAACCGCCCACCACCGCGCCCAAAATCGCGCTCACTGCCTCGCCCCGGCCTTTGCCGAAATTGCTGCCGCCGATGCCGCCCAGCAGCGAACCGGCGGTGGTGAGCAGCGCGTTGTCTTCGCCGCGGATGGTGGTGGGCGTTACCGACAGCACTTCGCCGTAATATACCCGGGCGGTATTTTGCGCTTGGGAAGTGGTATATTGCAGGGCGGAGCTGTTGGCGCAGCCGCCCAGGTTCAGCAGCAGGACGGCGGATACGGCAGCGGCAAGCATACGTGAAGCAGACATGGCGTTTCCTGAAAGTATGATTAAACAAAATTATATAGTGGATAACATTATAGTGGGTTAAATTTAAACTAGTGCAGCGTTGGCTCGTCTTGTTGTACTACTTGTACTATCTGTGGCTTGCCGCCTCGCTCTGATTTTTGCTGAACCACTATATTTTTCGATATGGAGGAATGCCTGCTTTCCCTGTCGTATGAGGCTACCTGGAATCCGCGTGTTTTGAGTTCGGCTTTGAATAATTGTTCCAGCCACTGGCGTTTTACTCTGTCGCGGAATTTTTCACGCCCGCTTTCAGCTTGCCATGTATTCCACGCGGCTGATGTTGGCCAAAGGGCGGTATTCCGAGTTGATGCTGGGATAGCTGATGCTGGCGGAAACGGAATGTGTGCCGAGCACTTGGCTGTTGTCGTCCCGCAATTAATAGCTGCGGAAACCGTGCAGCACACCGATGAGGCGTATACTGCTTCCAGTATACGGGAAACAGGCCGATGGCGTTGTTGCTGCCACCCACACAGGCCATGGCCACGTTGGGTTGCCGCCCAATCGCTTCCTGCATCTGTGCTTTGACTTCGGTGTCATGTCGTCCATGCGGGTGGTTCATTCTAGCATGGCTTCGTTCATCGTGTCTTTGAGCGTACGGCTGCCACTATTTCACGCTTTCCAAAGCCCGTTTTCTCGCTGCGCCCCATTCCGAAGCCGCAATCCCTGCCGCCACCAAGATTAAGGCCGTGAGCACATAGCCGCCCAGCCGTTCGTCTGGAAAGGCCGCCGCGCCCACCAGCGCGCCGAACACTGGCAGCAGGTTCATCGTGAGCGCCGCCCGCCCCGCGCCAATCGCAATCACGCTTTCCATATAAAACAGCTTGGACAAAATCGCAATAAACACAGCAATATAAAGCAGCAACAACCAAGCCTGCCACGGCGGCAGCCGGAAGCCCCTCTCCACCCCTTCCCACACATAAAACGGCGCACTCGCCACCACCGCCGCTACGCACATCGCCCACAGCAGGCTTGCCCAATGCACCTTCGGCGCAGTGCGCAACGCCAGCGAATAGCCCGCATAAATCAAAGAAGTAGCCAATGCCAGCGCATCCCCTTGCGCCAAACCCGTTTCCAGCAGCGCGGCCGGATTGCCCCGGCCCACCACCCACACCACGCCCATAAACGACAGCCCCACCCCCAGCCATTGCAGCCCATGCGCCCGCGTGCGCCAAAACAGCACCTCCGCGAGCAACACCATTACCGGAATCAGCGCCGTGATAATCGACACATTCACCACCGCCGCTCCGCGCGCAAACGCGCTGTAGAGCACAATATTAAACAGCGCAAACCCGCTGCCGCCCACCAACAACAGCCACAACGCACGCGGCTTGAGCACAGGCAAATCCTCCCGAATCCGCATGCGGAACAACCACGAAAGCAGCAAAGCCGCCAGCACCCAGCGCCAAAACGTAAACTCATAAGGCGAAAGCCAAGCTTTGCCTAGCTTGCCCGCCACATTGCTCGTGGCCCAAAACGCCGGTGCCAAAAACAGCATCACATAAGGGTGCGGCAGGCCGTTTGCCTGCCAAATACGGAAACGCATGGTTTAATCCTCTTGCAACAGCCTGCCGCCGCTAACGGAAGGCTACCTGAAAACTATACCAATCCAGCCATCTCGAAAAACGCCCGATATGCTGCTGCCTTTTTCTGCAAGCTCAGCGGATATGCCCGCGAGGTGGAAGGCAGGCGGGTGAGGGTGAGATGCCGATTGGCTAAAGTGAAGGGCAGCGTTTCGCCGGTTTTCGGCATTTTCGGCGCATCGGGCAGCAGGGAGAGCAGCACTTCGGTGGCCTTGCCGCCGGTGGCGCATATATGGCGGCAGCACGGCAGCTGGGCGAGCACGGCGGGCAAATCCACGGTTTTCACCACGCGTAGGAATTTGTCGGAGGCATTGTCTTGCTCGCGCACGGCCTTGAGCACGGTGGGGCAGGAAGCGATACCGCGCTCGCGTAGGAAGACTTTGATTTTTTCTGCATCAAATGCCTTTTCGCCTATTTTTTGGAAATGTGCGGCATCGTTGAAGAACACGAGCCCGTATACGCGCCACATGTCGTTGATGAAATTGGGATAGTGAAACAGCATGGCGTGCTTTTCCACCTTGGGCGGGAAGGTGCCCATCATCATCACGGTGGCATCCGGAGGCAGCAGGGCGGGGAAGGGGTGGCTTTCGATTTCGGGCATGGCGGCAGTGTAATAATTTGGAGGGTTTCATTATAAAGCGAATAAAAGCAGGAGCCGTTCGATTTTTCCCGCCGGCTATGATAAAGTACAGTCAAGATAAAAAGGTTGTTCAACCCTTACCCACTCGAAAGCGAGAAAACAATGTTCCCCGAATACCGCGACCTCATCAGCCAGCTCAAACAATCCGACAAGCGCTTTGCCCGCCTGTTTGACGAACACAACGAGCTGGATGAAAAAATCGCCAATATGGTTAAAAACCCGGTTACCGGCAATTTGGACGAAGTGGAAGTTCTGAAAAAACAGAAGCTGCATTTGAAAGACCAGCTCTATCAAATTCTGAGACAGCACGACAAGAAATAAATACTTGCCTGGCAAAGGGCACAGAAGGCTACCTGGAAGTTTAGCTTCGCAGAAACTTAGCTGCGCTGCGTTTTCAGGTAGCCTTCGCCGCTTTAAATACGGTTGAAGCTGCTGCTTAACAAATCCTGCCGTTTCCATACAGATAAATACAAAAACTGGACATTTCCCCCACTATCGCCGAAAATGTGCATCTTGCCCGCTAGCGGCAAACTGCGTTTTCAGGCGCAATTATTCATTTCAACCGAATTTAAACTGCTCTCCAGCATGAAACCCGCCATCCTCGTTATGCACGGCCCCAACCTCAATCTTTTGGGGCAGCGCGAACCGGAAATCTACGGCCGCACCACCCTTGCCGACATCAATGCCGGCCTGCAGACGCGCGCCGAAGCTGCCGGTTTTGCCTTTGAAGCCGTGCAGAGCAATGCCGAAGCTGTGCTGGTGGAGCGTGCCCAGGCGGCTATGGCCGACCATACCGCCTTCATTATCATCAACCCGGCAGCCTACACCCACACCAGCGTCGCCCTGCGCGATGCGCTCGCCGCCGCCGGCAAACCCTTTATTGAAGTCCACCTCTCCAACGTGCACGCCCGCGAGCCCTTCCGCTGCCATTCTTATTTTTCCGATTTGGCGCAGGGCGTGATTTGCGGGCTGGGCGCACACGGCTACTCCGCCGCGCTGGATTTCGCCATTGAATACTTGCAACAAAAACAGGCTGGCTAAAGCCCGGCTCCGAATCCCTTAAAAGGACCTCTAATTATGGATTTACGCAAACTCAAAAAACTCATCGACTTGGTGGAAGAATCCGGCATTGCCGAGATTGAAGTAACCGAAGGCGAAGAAAAAGTGCGCATCACCCGCTCGCTGGCCGCGCCGCAGCCTGTGTATGCCGCCGCGCCTGCTGTGGCCGCTGCTCCGGCTCCTGCCGCGCCCGTTGCAGCCGCAGGCGCGCCTGCCGCACCCGCCCGCGATTTGAGCAAAGCGCAAACCTCGCCCATGGTGGGCACTTTCTACCGCGCCCCCGGCCCGAACGCGCCGGTGTTTGTGGAAGTGGGCCAGAGCGTGAACGCCGGCGACACCTTGTGCATCATCGAAGCCATGAAGCTGATGAACGAAATCGAAGCCGAACGCAGCGGCGTGGTGAAAGAAATTCTGGTGGAAAACGGCCAGCCGGTAGAGTTTGGCGAGCCGCTGTTTATCATCGAATAATTTTTCAGGTAGCCTCCTGCTGCGGCATAAAGGCTACCTGAAAACCATAAGGCAAAGATTATGCTGAAAAAAGTCCTCATCGCCAACCGTGGTGAAATCGCCCTGCGCGTATTGCGCGCCTGCCGCGAAATGGGCATCGCCACCGTGGCCGTGCATTCCACTGCCGACAACGACAGCCTGCACGTTAAGCTGGCCGACGAATCCGTCTGCATCGGCCCCGCCCCCTCTGCGCAGAGCTATCTGCACATTCCCTCCATCATCGCCGCCGCCGAAGTAACCGGCGCCGACGCCGTCCACCCCGGCTACGGCTTCCTGGCTGAAAACGACCGTTTTGCCGAGCAGGTGGAAGAATCCGGCTTCATCTTCATCGGCCCGCGTGCCGATACCATCCGCCTGATGGGCGATAAAGTGTCTGCCAAGAAAGCCATGCTCGAATCCGGCGTGCCTTGCGTGCCCGGCTCAGACGGCGCACTTCCCGACGACCCCGACGAAATCCTCAAAACCGCCGAGCGCGTGGGCTACCCCGTGATCATCAAAGCTTCCGGTGGTGGCGGCGGGCGCGGTATGCGCGTGGTGGAAAAACGCGAAGACCTGATTAAGGCCGTGGAAATGACCAAGGCCGAAGCCGAAGCCGCCTTCGGCAATCCGATGGTGTATATGGAACGCTTCCTGCAACGCCCGCGCCACGTGGAAGTGCAGGTGCTGGCCGACGAGCACGGCAACGCCATTTATCTGGGCGAGCGCGACTGCTCCATGCAGCGCCGCCACCAAAAGGTGATCGAAGAAGCCCCTGCGCCCGGCATCACCGCCAAAGAGCGCGAGAAAATCGGCAAAGCCTGCGTGGCTGCCTGCAAACGCATTGGTTACCGCGGTGCCGGCACATTTGAATTTCTGTACGAGGACGGAGAATTCTTCTTCATCGAAATGAACACCCGCGTGCAGGTAGAACACCCCGTAACCGAGCTGATTACCGGCATCGACATCGTGCAGGAGCAGCTGCGCATCGCCGCCGGGCTGCCGCTGCAATACAAGCAGAAAGACGTGGTGATCCAAGGCCATGCCTTCGAATGCCGCATCAACGCCGAAGACCCCTACAGCTTCATCCCCAGTCCGGGCTGCATCACCAGCTGCCATCTGCCCGGCGGCTTCGGCGTGCGCGTGGACAGCCACATTTATCAGGGCTACCGCATTCCGCCGAACTACGACAGCCTCATCGGCAAAATCTGCGTGTATGGCAACGATCGCGAGCAGGCCATCGCCAAAATGCACGTTGCCCTCTCCGAGCTTACCGTGAGCGGCATCAAAACCAATGCCCTACTGCACGACGACCTATTCCGCGACCCCGGCTTCACCAAAGGCGGCGTGAGCATCCACTATCTGGAGCACTGGCTGGAAGAGCGCAAAGCCCAGCTGCAAGCTGAAAAGCAGGCTGAAAAATAGTTTGTTGTCAGATGAATAAAAGGCTACCTGAAAAGTGTTTCTGCTTTTCAGGTAGCTTTTGTTTTCAGGTAGTCAGTGGGTTAGCCGGCCCTAGACATCTTTGGTAGGCAACCATAAGGGCTACTTGAAACCGCTGCCGCCGCCGCGTGTTACAATAGCCACCCTTTCCCGTCGGAATCAGGCGCATACCGTTTTCAAGTATGCCCTTCCGGCATTCCACATCATTCCAAGAAAGTTACCCGCCATGAAACACATCATTCGCCGCAATAGCGAGCCGAACAGTGGCAACTGGGAGCGCGACACCCTGGAAAAACTCCTGCTCGAAGCTTACCGCGAGCAACGCCGTGCCCGCATTTGGAAGCTCATTTTCCGCCTGTTGCTCATCGCCTTCCTGGCTCTCTATCTGTTTGCCATTTTCGGCAATATAGGCAGCCTCAATCCCGCCGCTGCCGGGCCGCATACCGCAGTGATCCGCTTGGAAGGTGCGATTACCGCCGGCGAAAACCAGGCTGGCAAACTGCGCCAAGGCCTTGAAGCCGCCTATAAAAACAAACAGGTACGCGGCATCATCATCCGCGCCAACAGCCCTGGCGGCTCGCCCGTGGTATCTGGCGTAGCCTACCGCGAAATCCGACGCCTGCGCGCCGAGCATCCCAACATCCCCGTGTATATGGTGGCCGAAGACATGTGCGCCTCTGGCTGTTACTACATCGCCGCCGCCGCCGATAAAATCTATGCCGACTCCTCCAGCATCGTCGGCAGCATCGGCGTGATCGGCAGTAGCTTCGACCTCACCGGCCTGATGCACAATATGGGCATCCAACGCCGCCTGCGCACTGCTGGCAGTAACAAAGGCATGGGTGACCCCTTCAGCCCGGAAACCCCCGAGCAAACCGCCATTTGGCAAGGCATGCTGGACGACATCCACCAGCAATTCATCAAAGCCGTGCGCGACGGGCGCGGCAAACGCCTGCACGAAGCCGACCATCCCGACCTGTTCAGCGGCCGCGTATATACCGGCAACGAAGCTCTCAGAACCGGCCTCATCGATGGCCTGGGCGATATCTACAGCGTATCGCGCGATATCATCAAAGCCCCCGAGCTGGTGGACTACACCCCTGCCGATGACATCAGTCGCCTGTTCAGCAAAGGAGTAGGCACCAGCGTGCGCCAAAGCTTGCAGGAAGCGGTGCAGGAACAGCCGTGGTAGGAATTTAGTTTGTTGCTTTGGTTAAATAGGAAAGGCTACCTGAAAACGAGCTCCGCGAGTTTCTGCGAAGCTAAAATTCAGGTAGCCTTTATCTTGAAAAGCCGGCCGTTTGCCTGATATGTATGCCATCTAATCACACCATAAGAGGAAAACTAACCATGATCGGTACCATCATCATCGGCTTCATCATCGGTGTTTTGGCCAAATTCCTGTATCCGGGCGGGCAACGCTTGGGTATCATCATGACTACGCTACTCGGCATCGGTGGCTCGGTGCTGGCCAGCTGGGTTGGGCAGATGATGGGCTGGTATGCCATCGGGCAGCCAGCAGGCTGGGTTGCATCCACGCTGGGCGCCGTGGCTATTTTGGCTATTTTCGCGAACCTGCGGAAATAATGTCCCCCTACTGACAACCGAAAGCAGCCTCAACCGATAGCGGTTGATGGCTGCTTTTTTATGTTCTAGCGTTGTACGGTAAATCTATTTGCATCCAGGATAACGTTGGCCGGGTTTGCTGTACTTAACTACACTTCTGCGGCTAGCTGCTTTGTCCTAATTTAAATTTGATTTATATATTTGCTCAATAAAGGCTACCTGAAAAATATTGCTCATTTTCAGGTAGCCTTCCGTTTAGTTACGACTTTAGCCTTTCGGAGCGGGCGGTTCGATTTGCTCTTTCCAGCCGCACTCTTTCTGTGGGCAGAATTTTTCCACACCCCAGCGTTTGGTGGTTTTGATGGTGAGCACTGGCCAGTGGCATTTCGGGCATTCTTCGGCCACGGGCGGGTTCCAGGTGGCGTAGTCGCAGTCGGGGTAGGTGTTGCAGCTGTAGAACAGCTTGCCGTAGCGCGATTTGCGCTCGATCAGGCTGCCTTTGCCGCATTTGGGGCAGGCCACGCCGGTGTCTTTGGGTTTTTCCAAGGGTTCGATGTGTTTGCACTTGGGGTAGTTGGCACAGCCGATGAATTTTCCGAAACGGCCTTTTTTATACACAAGCTGACCGCCGCATTTAGGACATTCTCGCCCTTCTACGATGGTGGGCTCTTCAGCGGCTTTGGCAGCTTCGTCGGCGGTTTCGTTGAGATTGCGGGTGTAGTCGCAATCGGGGTAGCCGGAGCAGGCGATGAAGCGGCCGCGTTTGCCGAATTTGATTTGCAGCTTGTGTTGGCCGCATTTGGGGCAGGTTTCGTCCAGCTCTTCGGTGGTGATTTTGGCGCGCTCGATGCCGGCTTTTTCCTCAATCTGTTTGTGGAAGCCTTTCCAGAATTTGTCCATCACGGGAATCCACTGCCGCTTGCCGTTGGCAATGTCGTCGAGCTGGTCTTCTAGCTTGGCGGTAAAGTCGTAATCCACGTATTGGGTGAAGTGTTCGGTGAGGAATTTGTTCACGATTTCGCCGGTGTCGGTGGGCAGGAAACGGCGCTGGTCGATAGTTACGTATTCGCGGTCTTTCAGGGTTTTGATGATGCTGGCGTAGGTGGAGGGGCGGCCGATACCGAACTCCTCCAAGGCTTTTACCAGCGTGGCTTCGTTGAAGCGGGGCGGGGGCTGAGTGAAATGCTGCTCGCCGTAGAGTTTGTTCACAGGCAGAGCGTCGCCCACGGCCAATTCGGGCAGTTTTTTGTTGTCTTCATCCTCGTCGTCGTCATCGTGGCCCTCCTGATACACGCTCAAGAAGCCGGCAAATACAAGTACTTGGCCGGTAGCGCGGAACACACCTTCGCCCACGCCGATGTCCACAGTGGTGGCGTCGAATTTGGCTTCCACCATCTGGCAGGCCATGGTGCGCTGCCAAATCATTTGGTAAAGCTTGAATTGGTCGGCGGACAGGAAGGGCTTCACGCTCTCGGGCGTGCGGTACACCGAAGTGGGGCGGATGGCTTCGTGCGCCTCTTGGGCGTTTTTGGATTTGGTGCGGTACATGCGCGGCGATTTGGGCAGGAAATCGGCACCGATTTTGTTATCGATGTAGTGGTGGATTTCGGCCAATGCGTCTTGCGACAGGGTTACGCTGTCGGTACGCATATAAGTAATCAGGCCGACCGAGCCTTGGCCTACGTCCACGCCTTCAAACAGCTGCTGGGCGGTGCGCATGGTGCGGTCGGTGGTGAAGCTGAGCTTGCGTACGGCGTCTTGCTGCATGGTGGAGGTAGTGTAGGGCGCGGCGGGCTTGCGGGTGGCTTTTTTCTTCACCACGTCGAGCACTTGCGCGGGTTTGCCCTGCATGGCGGCCAACACGGCGGCCTGGGCGGCTTCGTTAGGCAGGGAGAACTGCTCCAGTTTGCCGCCCTGCCATTGGGTGAGTTTGGCGGCAAATTTTTGGCGGCCTTTGTGGCTGTCGAGGTGCACGCTCCAGTATTCCTGCGTTTCAAAGGCGCGGATTTCGTTTTCGCGCTCGCAAATCAGGCGCAGGGCGGGGCTTTGCACGCGGCCGGCGCTCAGGCCGCGTCGGATTTTCTTCCACAGCAGCGGGGAGAGGTTGAAGCCGACCAAGTAATCCAAGGCGCGGCGCGCCTGTTGCGCGTCCACCAAGCCCATATCGAGCTTGCGCGGCTGCTTGAGGGCTTCCTGCACGCCTTTTTTGGTAACCTCATGGAACACCACGCGCAGGGTGCGCTCGTCCAGATTTTTGATGCCGCGTTTGGATTTGAGGATTTCGTAGATATGCCAGGAAATGGCTTCGCCTTCGCGGTCCGGGTCGGTGGCCAGATAGAGGGTGTCGGCTTCTTTGGCAGCGGCCACGATGGCGTCGATGTGCTTTTTGCTCTTGGCCGGCACTTCGTATTTCATGGCGAAATCGTGCTCGGGATCGACGGCGCCGTTTTTCGGCACCAAATCGCGCACGTGGCCGAAGGAGGCCAATACTTCAAAATCGCTGCCCAGGTATTTCTTAATCGATTTGATTTTGTTGGGAGATTCCACAATCAGCAGGTTTTTCGACATAGTTTCCTCGCAAAATACTTTTGTTTCCGGCCACGCTGTAGCTGAAGAAATATTGTGCTTTAGCCAATAAAAGCAAGGTTTCAGGTAGCCTGAATCCATCTTGGTGCAAGAGCGCTGTATTCAATCAAAGGCTACCTGAAAATCTCAATCTTTCAGGTAGCCTTATATTATAAGAGCAGTGGCCTTTCTCAATTCATTACTGCTCGGCCATGCAGCAGGGCATTGACCAAATCGTCGCTGATGAGCATGGGCAGCTCGGATTTGTCTGCCCACAACACCAAGAGCGACAGCACTTTCACGTGTGCATCGGTGAGCGGCTCGTCTGCTTTGGCCGAAAGGTGCATCAGCGCAAGCAGCACAAATTCCCGCTGCTCCACAGAGAGAGCGCCGTTTTGCACCAAAAAGTGCAGCAAACCCAAAGCTTCGGGCGGCAAAGCGGCAAGCTCTTCGGGCAGATACACACGCATCGCCTGCTCTTCGCGGAAATTGCGGTGTAGCGAGCGGCTGCGTTCTTGGAGCACATTCATAAATAATAGCGTATCACGAATTTCCTCATCCTGGAAACCCACCTGTTCCAAGAGGCTGCCCAAGGCCTCGCTGCGCGGGCAGGTGTCGAAGTCTTGGAAGTTGTTTATCAAAAATGCAATTACATCAATCATTTGGCATTCCTGTTTGGAGCAATACGTTGGTAACGGCCGCCGGAGAGTGGGGCAATTTGGCCGTTGATTTCTAATAGAGTCAGTTCGGCATACACATCGGCAGCGGGCAGTTTGAGCCGCTCGGCCAGGCTGTCGGGGTGTACTGCATCGTAGCCCATGGCTTGCAGCAGCGGCGAGGTTTCCGTTTCGGTCGGCTCCGGCACGGTATCGGCCAAGACGGGCTGTTCGCTTGGGAGCGATTCAGTTTCACGATGCTCGCCAGCTTCATTTTTGTTTCGCAGAAACTCGCTACGCTCGTTTTCAGGTAGCCTTTTGGTTTGAGCTGCCGTTTGGCGGTTAGGCGATACGGTTTGCGGCAGCTGCGGGCATTCTTCCAAAATATCGGCCAGCGTTTCGGTGAGCTTCGCGCCTTGCTTAATCAGCGCATGGCAACCTTTGCTGTGCGGATTGTCGATAGAGCCGGGCACGGCGAACACTTCGCGCCCCATGTCTGCCGCCAGCCGCGCGGTAATCAGAGAGCCGGATTCCACAGCGGCTTCCACCACCAGCACGGCGGAGGAGAGAGCGGCAATCAAGCGGTTGCGGCGCGGGAAGTTACCGGCCAGCGGACGCGTGCCCAAGGGGAACTCGGAGAGCACACAGCCTTGTTCGGCAATGCTGTGCGCCAAGGCTTTATTGGCCACAGGATACACGCGGTCGATGCCCGTGCCCCACACCGCCACCGTGCCGCCCTGCCTGCGCAATGCGCCTTCGTGGGCGGCGCTGTCAATGCCGGCGGCCATGCCGGATACGGTTACGATGCCGGCTGCAGCCAAGGCTTCGCCGAACTCACCGGCAATCCGCATCGCTTGCGGCGTGGCGTGCCGGCTGCCCACGATGGCCACTGAAGGCCGATGCAGCCATTCAGTATTGCCGCGGGCAAACAATAAGGGCGGGGCGGTGATGCCTTCGCCCAATTGCGGCGGAAAATCTGCGTCGCAAGCCAACAATAAACGGCAGTTTTCCTGCTGCTCCCATGCCAGCGCGGCTTCGGCAGTGGCCTCGGCCTCGTGGCGGCGGCTGCGCCAGGCTTCCTGCGCCGGGCGGCTGGGCAGAATGGCGCCCACTTCCTGCTCGGCAGCCCACACGGCGTCGGCCGAGCCGTAGTGGCGGCACAATTCGTAAAACGTTTCCGCGCCGATATACGGCATCAGCGCAAGCTGTATCCAAGCCAAACGTTCTGCGGAGTTTTCCATGTGTTTTACGTGTGCGGGGAATGGGGTTGGGGAAGTAGGTCGGCGACTGCCGAGCGGTATTGAACAAACTTCAAGCAAGTTTCGAGCCAAGAATGGCAAGCAACAAATAATCTATTGTTTCAAATTGATAATCTATGTTTTTATGCGCCATATGCGTGCTTGGCGGTGGGGCGGTTTGGCGTTTCGCTATATAATGCGCACTTTGCATTGCCAAGGCCGTTTGTATGTCGCTCAAAACCGTGAAGAAATCCCTGCTCGTGCCGCATTCTGCCGAGCAGATGTTCGAGCTGGTGGACAAAGCGGAGGATTATCCGCAGTTTCTGCCGTGGTACAGCCGCACCGAAATCATCCAGCGCAGCGGCAACGAATTGAAAGCACGGCTGTTTATGGACTATATGGGCGTGCGCCAATCGTTTGCCACACACAACCGCAACATCCCCAGCCGCGAAATCCGCATGGTGCTGCTGGAAGGCCCGTTTAAAAGCCTGAACGGAACTTGGCACTTCCTGCCCTTGGGCGACGATGCCTGCAAAGTGGAATTCGAGCTGCACTACGAATTTTCCAGCCGCGTGCTCTCCGCGCTCATCAGCCCCGTGTTCAGCCACATTAGCGGCACGCTGGTGGACGCTTTCGTGAAAGAGGCAGGCCGCCGCTATGCCTAACGATACCCCGCTCAATATCGAAGTGGCCTATGCTGAGCCGGGCAAACAACGCCTGCTGGCTTTTCAGGTAGCCTGCGGCACCACCGCGCGGCAGGCCGTGCTGCAATCCGCCTTGCCAACCGAATTTCCGCACGTGGATTTTGCTGCCGCGCCCATCGGCATCTTCGGCAAAAAAGTGAAAGACAGCACCCCGCTGCGCACAGGCGACCGTGTGGAAGTGTACCGCGCCCTGCTCATCGACCCGAAAGAAAACCGCCGCCGCAAAGCCGCCGCCAAACAGAAAAAAGAGGCTACCTGAAAATCAGGCAAACTATTTTCAGGTAGCCTGCATCCATTACCCAAACCACCCAAAGGCTACCTGAAAACGAGCGTAGCGAGTTTCGCCAAAACCCAAGCAGCCCTTATCCACCCCCATGTCCACATCCCCCTTCCAACTCAACCCCCAGCAGCTCGAAGCCGTGCATTATCTCGGCGGCCCCCTGTTTGTGCTGGCCGGCGCCGGCAGCGGCAAAACCCGCGTGATCACCGAAAAAATCGCCCACCTCATCCGCGAAGTGGGCTACGCCCCGCACAACATCGCCGCCATCACCTTCACCAACAAAGCCGCCGCCGAAATGCAGGAGCGCACCGCCGCCATGCTCGGCAGCCGCCAAACCCGCGGGCTTACCGTCTGCACCTTCCACTCGCTGGGTATGCGCCTCTTGCGCGAAGAAGCCCAGCACATCGGCTACAAACAAAACTTCTCCGTGTTCGACGGCTCCGACAGCGGCAAAATCATCGCCGAGCTGCTCGGCAGCAGCGGCCGCGACGCCGTTTTCCGCGCCCAGCACAAAATCTCCCTGTGGAAAAATGACCTCCTCACCCCCGAGCAAGCCTTTCAGGTAGCCTCCAACGAATGGGAACGCCAAACCGCCCAACTCTACGCAGGCTATCAGGAAACCCTGCACAGCTACCAAGCCGTCGATTTCGACGACCTCATCCTCCTACCCACCCGCCTGCTGCAAAACGAAGCCGGCATCCGAATCAAATGGCAGATGCGCTTGCTGCACCTTTTGGTGGACGAATGCCAGGACACCAACACCTGCCAATACACCCTCATGAAGCTGCTCACCGGCGCCGAAGGCCGCTTCACCACCGTGGGCGACGACGACCAAAGCATCTACGCCTGGCGCGGCGCCAACATGGAAAACCTCCGCCTGCTCCAGCAAGACTACCCTGCCCTCAAAATCATCAAGCTCGAGCAAAACTACCGCTCCTCCGCCCGCATCCTGCGCGTGGCCAACCAAGTTATCGCCAACAACCCCAAGCTCTTCCCCAAAACCCTCTGGAGCCAATACGGCGAAGGCGAGCCCGTGCGCATCATTGCCTGCCAAAACGAACAACACGAAGCCGAATACGCCGCCGGCAGCATCATCCGCCGGCGCAATCAAAGCGGCGACAGTCTCAACTACGCCGACTTTGCCATCCTCTACCGCAGCAACCACCAAGCCCGCCTGTTTGAAGAAGCCCTGCGCAGCGCCCACATTCCCTACCGCGTTTCCGGTGGCCAAAGCTTCTTTGAAAAAGCCGAAATCAAAGACATCCTCGCCTACCTGCGCCTGCTCGCCAACCCCGACGACGACCCCGCCTTCCTACGCGCCGCCACCACCCCCAAACGTGGCATCGGCGACGCCACCCTCAGCAGCCTCAACCGCTACGCAGCCGCCGCCTCCTGCAGCCTCTACGCCGCCGCCAACACCGCCGAAGCCCTAGCCCAGCTCCCCGCCGCCGGCCGCGAAGCCCTGCGCCAGTTCACTGCCCTCATGCAAAGCTACCAAAGCCGTGCCCAAAGCGAGCCCGCCGGCAGCCTCATCCAAGAGCTCCTGGCCGACATCCGCTACGAAACCTACCTGCTCGAACACGAAGAAGGCAAAAGTGGCGAAATCAAATGGCGCAATGTGCAAGATTTATGCGCCTGGCTGGCCAGAAAAGGCGAACAAGACGGCAAAACCCTGATCGAACTTTCCCAAACCATCGCCCTGATGAACCTGCTCGACAGCCGCAGCAAAGAAGAAACCGACACCGTAACCCTCTCCACCCTGCACGCCTCCAAAGGCCTCGAATACCCCCACGTTATCCTCGCCGGCTGCGAAGAAGGCCTCTTCCCCCATGCCGACAGCGTAGAAGAAGGTAACCTCGACGAAGAACGCCGCCTCATGTATGTCGGCATCACCCGCGCCAAACACAGCCTCACCCTCATCCACTGTGTCAAACGCCGCCGCCAAGGCGGCTGGCAATTCCCCGAGCCCAGCCGCTTTATCGACGAAATGCCCCAAGCCGACCTCAAAATCCTCGGCCGCAAAGGCGGCGAACCCATCGTGAGCCACGAAGAAGGTAAAGCCAACCTGCGCAGCATGCTCGATATGCTCAACGCCAAAATGGGGCAGAAAAAATAAGGGACTGACGTAGATTAGCCTTAAATTCCACACTATCCCCGCAGGATTTTAAGCTACCGGGATGGTGTATTGAAGTTAAATCGAAATTCGCACCTTTTCAAGAATAGTGGGAAATATTGCAGTCGATTCCGTTGTATTTATGTAAGACGTGCTTTGCCTGATTACAAAAATTTTCGATGCCGTTGATGCAGTTCCCGTAGTCTGTAAACCGGCTCGTACGGTCAGCCCGGCATGTTGCCAACGGCCTCCGCCTAGTAAGGCTACCTGAAAGCATCAGCTTCAGTGACGTGAAAACCAAGCTGCGGTTTGCCCCCCCGTTCCCCTGTTAGCCCACATCGGACGGGGAATGGTTTTCAGGTAGCCTTTTCGTATTTCAGCTGCGAAGTTTATTCCACCACAATCTGCGGGAAACGGTTGCTGAAGTCTTTGCCTTTGGCGGCCACGGCCAGGGCGGTTTGCCAGGCAGCTTCGGTGTAGATTTGGGCGATGGCGGGGTGGGCAGCCTGCATTTGGGCGGCGCTGCCGCTATCCATGGCTTCGCGCACGGGCAGGCTCAGGGGCAGCTGGCCCAGCAGCGGCACGCCGAGGCGTTCGGCCAGCGCTTTGCCGCCGTCTTGGCCGAAAATGGGCTCGTGGTAGCCGCAATGGCTGCAAATGTGCACCGACATGTTTTCCAGCACGCCGAAAATGGGGATGTTGACTTTGCCGAACATGTCCACGGCTTTGCGCGCGTCGATCAGGGCGATGTCTTGCGGGGTGGTGACCACGATAGAGCCAGTAACGGGGATTTTCTGTGACAAGGTGAGCTGGATGTCGCCGGTGCCAGGCGGCAGATCGACAAACAGGTAGTCTACGTTGTCCCATTCGCTTTGAAACAGCAGCTGCTGCAGGGCTCGGCTCACCATGGGGCCGCGCCACACCACGGCTTGGTCGGTGTCCACCAGAAAGCCGATAGACATCACTTGGATGCCTTCGGCCGAGCGCACGGGGATGAAGTGCTTGTTTTCCTGCTGCGGTTTGCCGGCAGGCACGCCGAGCATGGTGGGCTGGCTGGGGCCGTAGAGGTCGGCATCAAGAATGCCCACGCGCGCGCCCATGTTGTGCAGCGCTACGGCGAGGTTGGCGGCGGTGGTGGATTTGCCCACGCCGCCTTTGCCGGAGGCGACGGCGATGATGTTTTTCACGCCGCTGATGGTGCGCACGCCGGGCTGGACTTTGCGGGCGGTGATTTCGCTGCGGATATTGGTTTGCACGTTTTGGGTGTAACCGGCTTGGGCCAGCGCAGCGGCGATGTTTTGCTTGAGCCGGTCGGCAATGTGGCCGACGGGAAAGCCGAAGCAGAGTTCGATTTGCAGGCCGTCGGCGGTTGGTTCGATGGCTTGCAGGGCATGGCTGCTGCCGACGGTGAGGCTGCTGTTGGGGATGGCGACGGCCTCGACGGCGGCGCGCAGGGCGTTATCGTTATGCATGATGTTTTTCCTTGAGGTGTGTGGATTGGGGAAACAGGCTACCTGAAAACGGGAAATGCCGTTTCAGGTAGCCTGTTTGGCTGGCGTTCTAGCGGGTTGGCTACGAGAACAGCCGTTTGGCCAGCTCGCTGCCGGGCTCGATGCCCACCCGTTTCATCTCGTCTTGCCGCGCCACCACATAGCTGCGGATTTCTTTCAGCCATTGGGTGGAAAGCTCTTCGAGTTTGTCGTTTACCAAATCCAGGCCGAGCATGCTGGAAAGCTTAACCGCGATATCCATGAAGCGGTTGAAGTTTTTCTCGCCGTCGGGGATGTGCGGGGCATCAAACAGCATGCTGATGCCGCGGTAGTTTTGGGTGGAGAGCAGGGTGGCGGTGAAGGCGCTGTTGTCGAGGGTGGAGATGGCAAACAGCGGCTCGCCTTTGGCGTCGTTCAGGTAGAACATGCCGTCGTGGGAAAGCTCGAAGCCTTGGCGCTCTATGGCGTTGCGCAATTCCACGCCGCTCACGTTGTTGCGGGACACCAAATGAATGGCGATGGTTTGATCCACGCGGGCGCACAGATCGTCCAGCGGGCGGGCGATGGAGAGGAAGGTGTCGATGTCGGTGAGCAGCAGGCCGCCGTCCATTTTCTCGGCAAAGGCGTTGGCCTGTTCGCCGAATTGTTCCAAATCGGCAATGCTGGCCAAGCCGTTGCGGCTGATGGCTTGCAGACCGATCACGAAGCCTTGGTAGTACACGCTGGGAATCGGCTCAGCAATTTGGAAACGGTCGTCCATGGTGCAGCCGGCGATACGGAAGCGGTGGCGGCTGGAAAGGCGCGGCATGGCGTGCAATTCCTGCGGCTCTTTCAGGGAGATGTAGCAGAGGTAGTCGAAGCGGCTGTCGAACCAGGGTAGTTGCTGTTTGGCCAAATCCTGCAAATCGAGCAGCAGCTTGCGTTTGGCGGGCTCTTGGGTTTGCGAGGGCGCGGCGGCTGGTATGGGTTGGAAGTTGAAAGCAGGGGCTTTAACGGCGGGCTCGGCCTGCAATATGGGCTCGGCCGGGGTGTTGTCGGGTTCGGCAGGCGTTTCGGCAACGGGGATTTCGTCGGCCTGTTTGCCCGAGCGGCTGAATTTGATGAAGGCTGGCTGCAGGCGCGGGGCAGCCTCTGTTTCGGCGGCGAGGGCTTGCTGCTGGCCGTCGCGCACGGAATGGGTGTAGCTTTCCATCAGCGCGTCTTTATCGGCATGGCCGAACTGGGCGCGGATGGAATCGCGGTATTTCTTTTCCTGATAGGTGTTGTACAGCAATACGCCGAACACGGGGGCGAAAATGAGGATGGCGATAATTAGAATGGTGTTGGTGCTCATTGATACTTCCGAATGGGGTGCTGTCGAAACAGCGGAATTATATAGCGAAAAGACTTTCTTTCCCATAGATGGCCATTTCAAATAAAGCCATATTGTGTTGGTTTGGTTTGAAACGATTATTGGAGCGCGGGAGGAGTAAGGCTACCTGAAAGATACGTGCTATACAACGGCAACGGCTTCCTGTTTATTTGTCCTCATCCTGCCCGTGCTCTTTTCCTTCGCGTTCTTTTTTTTCCTGCTTCTGCTGCTTGGCGGTGAGCTCGGGCAGCTCAAAGTGGATGTTCAGGCCGTTGGGCTGCACGTTGGCGGCACTGATGCGGCCGTGGTGTTTGCCGATAACGTGGCGGGCAATGGCCAAACCGAGGCCAGTGCCGGGTTTGTGCGCGCCGCTGTCGGCGCGGTAGAAGGCGGTGAAGATGTGCGGCAGCTGGCGTTCGTCCACACCGGGGCCGTTGTCGGCAATGTCGATGTGCCAATGGTGTTTGTGGCCGGAGAGGCAGATGTGGATTTTGCTGCCTTCGGGGCCGTAGGCCATAGCATTGCGCAAGACGTTGTCGAAAGCGCGGTAGAGGTAGCCCTCATTGGCGGAAACAGTGGCGTCGGCATCGGCGGGGTCGTAGTGGAAATCGATTTGCTGATTGTTTTGGCAGGCGATGGCGCGACAGTCTTCTACCAGGTTTTCCAAAAAGGGCACGAGCTTGAGCGGGTCTTTTTCCATTTCCACGTTGGCAGTTTCCAAACGGGAGAGGGTGAGCAACTCGCCCACGAGTTTGTCCATGCGGGTGAGCTCAGATTCGAGGCGCTTGATGTTTTGCTCCTGTTTGTGCGGCTGCACTTGCAGCAGGGCAAGCAGCGCCTGCATACGCGCCAGCGGGGAGCGCATTTCGTGTGAAACGTGGTGCAGCAGATGGCGTTCGCGTTCCACCAGTTTTTGCAGGCGGCTGGCCATGTGGTCGAATTGGACGGCGAGTTTGGCCAGCTCATCGCGCCGACCGAGCAGCTGGTGGGAAATGCGGGTTTCAAGGTCGCCTTCGGCCAGACGGCTCATGCCGCGTTCCAGCGTGCGGATGGGTTGAGAGATATTGCGGGCGAGGATGTAGGCTAAGAGCAGGCCGACGATGATGATGAAGCTGAGGATGATGAGCTCGTGCCACACGGGCGCCATTTCCATGCCGGGAATCATCAGCGGGGAAGGCGGGCGGGTAGGCTGCTGTTTGTCCCAGTCGGCCAACATGAAGATATATTCTTCGCCCAAGGGGTCGTAGGCCACACGCACTGCGCGGGAGTTGGGATATTCAGAGGCGAATTTGCGTGCGGCGAGGATGCGCGAGGGCTCAATCTGACGCTGAAAAATATCGGTTTTGCTGTCGCCGGAAATTACTAGGATATTGTCGAAGGTGGGGGTATTGTTCCAGTCTTGCAGGGTTTCGCGTACACCGGAGAGGCCGCGGGTTTGGAACACGGTTACAGTGCTGTTGAGCAGGCCAGTTTCAAAGGCGCGCTGCTGTTTGAAACGGCTTTCGGCCATTTTGTCTTGCACCAGCCAGAAGGAGAAGCTGGCCACGAAAATGGCGGCGATGATGACGAAAAAAAAGGTGAGGAAAATCCGCTGGAACAGTTTCATGAATATGCTTTGGCGGGAAGGTCTGGCAGGCCACAAAACAATGCCGCCATCAGTCGGTTTGGGCTTGGCGGCGGCCGTTGGGTGAATGGCGCAAATGAAGAAGCGGTATTTCAAGTAGCCTTTATCTCGTTCGATGGAGGCTACTTGAAAGCGTAAGCTTCAACACAAGTTAAAATCAAAACATCAGTTTTTCACAAACAAATAACCTAGGCCGCGCACGGTTTGGATGAGTGAGGCATCGCCCAGTTTATGGCGGATGCTGGAAATATGCACGTCGATGCTGCGGTCGAACTTGGCTAGCTTGCGGTCGAGTGCTTCGAGAGAGAGGGTTTCTTTGTTTACCACCTGGCCGGCGTGACGCATCAGCACTTCCAGCAGGTTGAACTCGGTGCTGGTAAGTTCCAGCGGGGCTTCGTTGATGGTGGCTTGGCGTTTGGCTGGGTAGAGGGTTACACCGCTCACGGAAATCACATTGGGCGTGCTGTTGTCCGGCTCGGCCAGGCGGGTGCGGCGCAGGATGGCGTTGATGCGCGCTAAGAGTTCGCGCGGCTGGCAAGGCTTAGGCACATAGTCGTCGGCACCCATTTCCAAGCCGATGATGCGGTCGATGTCGTCGCCTTTGGCAGTAAGCATAATGATGGGGATTTTGCTCTGCTGGCGCACGGTTTTGAGCACATCCAGCCCGCTGAGCTTGGGCATCATGGAATCCAGCACCACCACATTGTAGTTGCCAGAGAGAATTTCGCTTACGCCGGCTTCGCCGTCCGGCACGCTGCTAACTTCCAGCCCTTCGGCGCTCAGGTATTCGGTTAAGAGCTCGGTGAGCAGGGCGTCATCGTCTACCAATAAAACACGGTTCATACTTACTCCTTAGTATTTTATGTGCCGTTGCAGCACGGAATTTTGCCACCGGGGCAAACCCGGCAATATGACCAACTAACGTGATTTTTCAATCTCAGCAGCCGGAATTAGGCTGGTTGACTGTTGAATTTCAAGCGTCTTAACACTTTGCCTGATACAGGCGAACAAGCCAAATTCTTTTGCGAATCTTTGCGTAAGCCGGGCGGGATATCACGGATGTTATGCTTATTTAAGCCCGGCAGGGGATTGAGCTTTATTTTAGCTTCACAGAAACTCAGCCTTGGCTGTGCCAAGACATCGTTTGAACTACGTTGAAGCTGGCACTTTCAGGTAGCCTTGCCTTCTGCCTCCATCACTGCTTCAATTAAAGCTGTTCCGTTTTCAATTCGAAACGCCACTTCCCAATCTTCCACTGCCATCTTATATACACGCTGCGGCGTATCCTGATAAGCCGGGCGCGGGTCTTGAGCGATGCTTTGTTCAAGCAACAGGCGGATAGTTGATGGCAAGGTGGTAGCTGTTTCCTCATTTAGCCAAGCTACTTCGAGCGGCACGGGTGGAATGGTGGCGAAGCCTGAAGCAGCATCGGGCTGAGCCTCCACAAAGGGCAGATAGGGCTTGATATCTAACACCGGCGTGCCATCGAGCAAATCCGCTCCGCCACACCATAGCCGTACTCCACCATCGGTTTCAATGCGCTCCAGCTTGAGTAGGGAAAGCCCCAACGGGTTGGGCCGGAACGGGCTGCGCGTGGCAAATACGCCCATTTTCCGGTTACCGCCCAAACGCGGCGGCCGCACCAAAGGCTGCCAGCCTGCCCCGGCCACGCCGTGAAACACGAACTGCACCCAAATATGGCTGAAGCTTCCCAACCCGCGCACGCAATCGGCAGGAAACTCGGGCAGCAGCTCGATATACACCTGGGCGGAAGGCACCAAGCCGGGCTGGCGCGGCACACCGAATTTCTGTTTATAAGGAGAGCGAACGTAGGCGATGGCTTGCAGGATATGGGTGGCTGGCATGGCTTGGAGCAATCAATATGAGCATAGAGTGAGATAAAAGGCTACCTGAAAACGCCAACTTCAGCAAAGCTGGAGCTGAGTTTCTGCGAAGCTGAAATTAAGTTTTGGCAAAGCAGCAAGGTGATGGCATCACAACGCCGCCTTACTGCGTCCTCCATTTTCTGCCCCAATGAAAACCGGCAACCTCGGAATTCTCGGGCTGCCGGCCTGATTTCACTAATGCGGCGTTGAATTTAAATCAGCTTACTGCTGGCGTTGGCAAGCGGTTTCTACGCGGTTGCCATAGGGGTCTTTGAAGCTGAACGCAGCTTCGTTGCCCTTGCGGTGCCACTCGGCGCCGCTGCCGAACAGGCCGCGGTTGCTGGTGTAGCGCTCGCCGGAGCCAGAAGTAGCGCGGTTGAGCACAGCGCTCTTGTCGTCAAGCTGCAGGCTCACGCGGTCGGTACCTTGCTGGCGCACAGTTACAGACAGGCCATTTTCACAGCTGAAACGCTCGGCACCGTGTGCGCGGCGCTCGCCACGACGCTCGTGGCGCGGAGCCGGCTCGTTGCCCGGGTCTTGCATGCTGTTTTCATGGCGTTGGTGATGGTGATGACGATGGCCGTCGTCTTGCGGGGCAGGCGCCACGCAGGCGGTCAGCAACAAAGCCAAAGAGGCCGGTACAGCCCAAGTACGTACTTTCATTGTGTATTTCCTATAAAATGAGAAAATACCGCCATAGCCGGCGGCGAGAACATCTTAGCCCAAAGTGTGCGGCATAAAAAGGGGGGTTAACCAAGATTTACGGCAATATCTTCTGGCGAAAAGGCTACCTGAAAGTGTTTGGTCGCTTTCAGGTAGCCTTTGTTTTGGCAAGCCTAAGCTTTGGTTTTCGTGTTTTTCAGGTAGCCTCTTTATAAGACAGGCTGTATGTATCGATTGCCCTGCCGCCTGTGGGTTTTAATCCCGCAAAAACGGATTGTGTTGTTTTTCGTGGCCGATGGTGGTGCTGCGGCCGTGGCCGGGCAGCACTATGGTGTTTTCGGGTAACGCCAGCAGTTTCCCGCGGATATTGTGTAGCAAGTCGGCGTGGCTGCTTCGTTCGAAATCGGTGCGGCCGATGGATTCGTAGAACAACACGTCGCCGGCAATCAGCAGGTTTTGTTCGGCGCAGTAAAACACCACATGGCCGGGCGTGTGGCCGGGGATGTGCAGCACTTGGAAGCGGTACGCGCCCACGTTCAACTCGTCGCCCTCTTCCAGCCAGCGACTCGGGCTCACCGGCTGGGACACGGGAAAACCAAAGTTGGCGGTGATTTCTGGCAGGTTGTCGAGCAGCCATTGGTCGTCGCGGTGTGGGCCGATTACCGGCAGCGGGGTATGCTGAATCATCTCGGCCACGCCGCCGGCATGGTCGAGGTGGCCGTGGGTGAGCCAGACGGCCTTGGGCTGCACGCCGAGCTTGGCGGCTTCTTCCAGCAGCTGCGGCACATCGCCACCTACGTCGATCCACACGGCTTCTTTGCTTTCTTCATCCCACAAAAGTGAGCAATTTTGGCGGAAGGGGGTAACGGCGAACACGGTAAGGTTGAGCGGCATGAGCGGGCTTTCTATAGATAAAGTTTTCAGGTAGCCAGCATTGTGCCGCCGTATCTGCTCGCGGTAAACCTTTTTAAGATTTGGCGTATCCGCTACAATGCACCATTTATCCTCTTTGCGAGCAAGTTCATGCACACTCCGCCCAATCCCAATCCCCTCAACCTCTGCTGGCTCGATATGGAAATGACCGGTCTCAACCCCGAGCACGACCGCATTATCGAAGCCGCCGTGGTGGTTACCGATGCCGATTTAAACATCCTCGCCCAATCCGAATCCTACGCCATCCACCAAAGCGACGAATTGCTCAACAGCATGGATGCCTGGAACACCAGCACCCACGAGCGCACCGGCCTCACCCGGCGCGTGAAAGATTCCACGCTTTCCGAAGCCGAAGTAGAACAACGCCTGCTTGATTTCGTGGCGCAATGGGCACCGCAAAGCGCAAGCCCCTTGTGCGGCAACACTGTACACCAAGACCGACGCTTCATGCAGCGCTACATGCCCCGCCTCGAAGCCTGGTTCCACTACCGCAACCTTGACGTATCCACCCTCAAAGAGCTCGCCCGCCGCTGGCATCCCGCCGCCTACAAAAGTTTCAGTAAAAAAGGCTCGCACTGCGCGTTGGACGACATCTTGGAGAGCATCGAAGAATTACGCCACTACCGCCGAACCTTCCTGCGCCTGCCCGAGGCTGAGAAAGAGGCTATCTGAAAGTGCAAGCTTCAACGGAGTTAAAACGCGAGCACAGCGAAGTTTCTGCGAAGCAAAAACCTGTTTCACCTTTTCAGGTAGCCTCTCCCAACCCGCACAAACCCACACCATGACCCGCAAAATCCTCCTTCCCACACACTAAACCCACCATGCTCCCTACCTCCCTACCCGCCTGGCAAGCCCTAGCCGACCACCGCCGCGCCACCGCGCACCTCCACTTGCGCGAGCGCTTCGCCGCCGAGCCGGACCGTTTCGAGCGGATGCACGCCGAACTCAACGGCCTCCTGCTCGACTACAGCAAAAACCTCATCGGCGAAGACACCCTCGATTTGCTCTGTCGCCTAGCCGACGAATCCGGCGCGGCCGAATTGCGCCGCCAAATGTATGCCGGCGAAAAAATCAATCTGAGCGAACACCGCGCCGTGCTGCACACCGCCCTGAGGTTACCTGAAACCGCCGCGCCCGTGTATGTGGACGGCATCGATATCGTGCCCCAAGTGCACGCCGAATTAAACCGCGCCCTCGATTTCGCCGAACGCCTGCAAAACGGCACGCACACGGGCTGCACCGGATTGCCCATCCGTGATGTGGTGAACATCGGCATCGGCGGCTCGGATTTGGGCCCGCGCATGGTGGTGCAAGCCCTCGCCCCCTATCGGCAAAACCTGAACGTACACTTCGCCGCCAATCTCGACAGCGCCGATTTAGACGGCATCCTGCGCCGCGTAGAACCCGAAACCACGCTGTTTATCGTGGCCAGCAAATCCTTCCGCACCCCCGAAACCCTGCTCAACGCCCAAGCCGCGCGCCGCTGGTTTCTGCAATCCGGCCGCAGCGAAGCCGACATCGCCCGGCACTTCGCCGCCGTATCGGCCAATGTGGCCGCCGCCGCCGCCGAATTCGGCATCGCCCCGCAAAACGTGTTCGGCATGTTCGGCTGGGTGGGCGGGCGCTATTCCGTGTGGTCGGCCATCGGCCTGCCCGTGATGTGCGCCATTGGCCGCGAACATTTCCGCGAATTCCTGCGCGGCGGGCACGATATGGACGAGCACTTCCTGCACGCCCCGTGGCGGCACAACATCCCAGCCCTGCTCGCCCTCATCGGCATCTGGCAGCAAAACTTCTGCGGCAGCACCAGCCACATCGTCATCCCCTACAGCCACGGCCTGCGCCGCCTGAGTGCCCACCTCCAGCAGCTCGATATGGAAAGCAACGGCAAAAGCCGCAACCGCCACGGCAACCCCGTGGATTTCGCCACCGGCGCCGCCATTTGGGGCGAAGCCGGCGTCAACTGCCAGCACGCCTTCTTCCAGCTCATCCACCAAGGCACGCAGGTGATTCCCGTCGATTTCATCGTCCCCCTCAGCGGCGAAGGGGCAGACGACGGCCGCCACCTCCGGCTCGTGGCCAACGCCTTCGCCCAAGCCGAAGCCCTTATGCGCGGCAAAAGCGAAGCCGAAGCCCGCGCCGAAACGGCCGGCAAAGGGCTGCCTGAAAGCGAACAAGCCGCCCTCGCCCGCCAGCGCAGCTTCCCCGGCAACCGCCCCAGCAACACCATCCTCGTCGAACGCATCACGCCCTACACCCTCGGCCTGATTCTCGCCATGTACGAACACAAAGTCTTCATGCAAGGCGCCGTGTGGGGCATCAACTCCTTCGACCAATGGGGCGTGGAATACGGCAAAGAACTCGTCCAAACCATCCTGCCTGAACTGCAAGGCGCATCCCCCGCCGGGCACGACCCCTCCACCGCCGCCCTGATCCAACGCTACCGGCAGCAGATAGCCAAATAGCCTTCCCTGTCAACCCGCTATAATCCCCATCCCATCTCTTCGGAATCCCATCATGACCACAACTTGGCACAATGGCTGGTGGCAGGGCGCAGTGCATTGCCCTTCACCCAACTTCTCGTCCCGCCCCGCCGGCGAAACCGTTTCTCTGGTGGTGCTGCACAACATCTCCCTGCCGCCCTTCGAATACGGCGGCAGCGCCATCCGCGATTTGTTCACCAACCGCATCAACCCGCAGGCGCACCCCTTCTTCCCGCAGCTGGTGGATTTGCGCGTGTCCAGCCATTTTCTGATTGAACGCAGCGGGCAGGTGGTGCAGTTTGTGTCGGGCAACGACGCGGCACACCACGCCGGCGTGTCGCAATATCGCGGCCGCAGCGGCTGCAACGCTTTTTCGCTCGGCATCGAGCTGGAAGGCTGCGATTTCGAACCTTTCACCGAGGCACAATACCAAGCCCTGATTCCGCTGCTGCACAGCATGGCGGCGCACTACCCCATCGAAGCCGTAACCGGCCACCAACACATTGCCCCCGGCCGCAAAAGCGACCCCGGCCACTTTTTCGACTGGCCTCGACTGGCCGCTGCGGGCGTGGTGCTGGCAAAGGGGGTTATGGATTAACCGTTGCTGCAACAATTTAAGAAAGGCTACCTGAAATTTTCAGGTAGCCTTTGGTTTACCCTTCCCAATCTTCCAAGGCCAGCGGCCCGTTTTCCTTTACTTCCTCCATCACCACATAGCTGCGGCTTTCCACGGCGGAAGGCAGTTGCAGCAGGATTTTGCCGAGCATATCGCGGTAGGCGGACATATTTTGCAGTCGCACTTTAATGAGGTAGTCGTATTCGCCGGACACGAGGTGGCATTCGAGGATTTGCGGGATTTTCAGCACTTCGCGGCGGAATTCTTCAAAAATATCGCCGGATTTGGAATGCAGTTTGATTTCCACAAATACCAGCAAGCCGTAGCCCAAGCGGGCGGGGTTGAGGCGGGCATGGTAGCCGCTGATGTAGCCGTCGCGCTCCAAGCGGCGCACGCGTTCGGTTACGGGGGTGGCAGATAGGCCGACGCGTTCGGCCAGCTCGGTCATGCTCAGGCGGGCATTTTCCTGCAAGAGCTTGAGGATGTGGTGGTCGATGCTGTCGGCTTCTTTGAAGGTGGGGCGGTTGGGCATGGGCTTCTCCTATCATTATCGTGATTGAAATAAGAATGCTGCTGCGTTGCCTGGCCGTACGTGGGAGCCGTCTGCGACCAGTCGCCTCGTCCCATTCTTATTTTAATCCGCTATGAAAGCACTTCTCTGTAGTTTCAAATAAAGGCTACCTGAAAAGGTTTCAGGTAGCCTTTGCTTTATCTAATCATCCTGCGCTTATTGTTCGCGGGTTTGATCCAGCAGGGCTTTCATGGAAAGGCGAACGCGGCCGCGGTCGTCCACTTCCAGCGCTTTCACGCGCACGTTTTGGCCGACTCTGAGGTAGTCGTTCACGTCTTTCACGCGCTCGTGGGCGATTTGGCTGATGTGCACCAGGCCGTCTTTTCCGGGCATCACGGATACGATGGCGCCAACGTTGTTGTCCAAAATCTTAATCACCACGCCGTTGTACACCTGGCCCACTTCCACTTCGGCCGTGATTTCTTCGATGCGTTTGCGGGCGGCTTCCACGGCTTCCACATTTACGGCGGCGATGGTGATGGTGCCGTCGTCTTCAATGTTGATTTCGGTGCCGGTTTCGGCGGTGAGGGCGCGGATGGTTTCGCCGCCCTTGCCGATAACGTCGCGGATTTTGTCTTGGTTAATCTTCATGGTGAAGAGGCGCGGGGCGTGCTGCGAGAGCTCCTGCGGGCCGGCCACGGCGGCTTTCATCTGCTCAAGGATGTGCAGGCGGGCTTCTTTGGCCTGTGCCAGGGCAATTTGCATGATTTCTTTGGTGATGCCTTGGATTTTGATGTCCATCTGCAGGGCGGTAACGCCTTCGGTGGTACCAGCTACTTTGAAGTCCATGTCGCCGAGGTGGTCTTCGTCGCCCAAGATGTCGGTGAGCACGGCGAATTTGTTGCCTTCCAGAATCAAGCCCATGGCAATACCGGCCACGTGGGCTTTGAGCGGCACGCCGGCGGAGAGCAGACTCAAGCAGCCGCCGCACACGGAGGCCATGGAAGAAGAACCGTTGGATTCGGTGATTTCAGACACCACGCGCATGGTGTAGCTGAATTCTTCGGGCGAGGGCAGCACGCCGAGCAGGGCGCGTTTGGCCAGGCGGCCGTGGCCGATTTCGCGGCGTTTGGGCGCGCCCATGCGGCCGCATTCGCCGGTGGAATAGGGCGGGAAGTTGTAGTGCAACATGAAGCGGTCGGTGTATTCGCCGCTCAAGGCATCAATGATTTGCTCGTCGCGCTGGGTGCCGAGGGTGGCCACGGCCAGGGCTTGGGTTTCGCCGCGTGTGAAGAGGGCGGAACCGTGGGTGCGCGGCAGCACGCCGGTTTGGATGTTGATGGGGCGCACGGTGCGGGTGTCGCGGCCGTCGATACGCGGCTGGCCGGCCAGAATCTGGCTGCGCACCACATTGGCTTCCAATTGTTTGAAAATGCCTTTGATTTGATTGGCGGCCAGGGTGTCGGTGTCTTCCGTAATCAGCGCGGCTTCCACGGCGGCCCAGGCTTCGTCCAGCTTGGCGGTACGTGCCTGTTTTTGGCGGATTTTGAAGGCTTCGGACACGGTTTGTCCGGCAATTTCCTGCACTTTGGCTACCAGGGCGGCATCGGTTTCGGGCGCTTTCCAGTCCCACACTTCGGGGTTGACCGCGTCGGCCAGCTCGTTGATGGCGCGGATAACGGCCTGCATTTCATTGTGGCCGTATACCACGGCGCCGAGCATCACGTCTTCGGGCAGGATTTGGGCTTCGGATTCCACCATCAGCACGGCTTGCGCGGTGCCGGCCACTACCAAATCCAGCTGCGATTTGGCCAGCTGGGTTTTGGTCGGGTTCAGCACGTATTCGCCGTTCAGGTAGCCCACGCGGGCGGCGCCGATGGGGCCGGCGAAAGGCACGCCGCTCAACACCAGCGCAGCGGAAGCGCCGATCATGGCGGGGATGTCGGAATCGATTTCCGGATCAACCGATACCACCGTGGCCACGATTTGGATGTCGTGGAAGAAGCCTTCGGGGAACAGCGGGCGGATGGGGCGGTCGATCAGGCGGCTGGTGAGGATTTCTTTTTCGCTCTGTTTGCCTTCGCGCTTGAAGAAGCCGCCGGGGATTTTGCCTGCGGCATAGGTGCGCTCCAGATAATCCACGGTGAGCGGGAAGAAATCCTGCCCGGCTTTCACTTCTTTATTGGCAGTAACGGCTACCAGCACCACGGTTTCGCCCATGGATACTTTTACCGCACCCGCAGCCTGACGGGCGATTTCGCCGGTTTCGATGGTTACGGTGTGCTGGCCGTATTGGAAGGATTTGACGTGTTTGTTAAACATTAAGATTCCTTTAGAAGAAGGCCGCTGCCGCTAAAACACTAAACATAAGCCCGCACAGACGCAGGCGCATGGTTAGGGTTTCAGACAGGCAGGGCAGGTTGGAAATAAAACAAAGGCTTGAGGCTACCTGAAAGTGCAGCCCGAAACCGGCGCGCATTCTAACACGCTGCCGGGCAGATTGCACTGTATCAACAAGATAATCTTTCGTTTTTCAGGTATCCCCTTCGTGCATACCCAAGGCTACCTGAAACTGCCTGCACGGTTGGAGCTTTATTGAAACTTTGCTTTCAGGTAGCCTGCCGTTCGCCTTCTCTGCCACAAAAGAAAGCGGGCATACTTGCTGCGGCACGAACAAAATACAATAGGGGTGCTCGTGTTCCATATTTCAAGGCTACCTGAAAACCCTGCCCCGCTGCCGAAGGTGCAGCCCGTATCATGCCGCGCCCGCCTGCGCTAAAATAGCACCCTTTCCCACTCATCCTTGATTTATTCCATCATGCCCCTTATCCCATCCCGGCTCAAATGGCTTTCCGCGCGCGTGCTGGCCGCGCTGCCGATGCTGGTTAGCGTATGCATGGCCGTGCTGGCCGTGTGGTATTGGCAGAAGCCGCTGATGTGTATGCCGTTGGTGCTCGGTGTGATTGCCGGTGGCCTGGTGGATTTAGACAACCGCCTCACCGGCCGCATCCAAAACCTGCTCTCCACCATTGCCGCCTTCAGCGTTTCCTCGCTCACCGTGCAATTTACGTTCGGCCAGCCGCTGCTGTTTCTGCCCGCGATGACGCTGCTCACCTTCGTGTTTACCCTGTCCGGCGCCATCAGCCTGCGCTACCGCACCGTCTCCTTCGGCACGCTGGTGGTGGCGCTCTACACCATCCTCACCATCAACCACAGCATGGTTTGGTATGCCAACACCCTGCTTATTTTGTGCGGCACGCTGCTCTACAGCGGCAACACCCTGCTGCTGCATCTTATTTTGCCGCACCGCCCCGTGCAAGACAGCATGGCCGCCGCCTATACTGAGCTGGCGGGCTATCTCGACATCAAAGCCCAATTTTTCGACCCCGACGACACCGACCAGCTCGAACAGCGGCAAATCGCGCTGGCCATGCAAAACGGCAAAGTAATCGCCGCCTTCAACCAAGTGCGCAGCGCCTTGTTTTACCGCATGCGCGGCCAGCACCGCCACCCGCGCACCGCCCGCATGCTGCACTACTACTTTGCCGCGCAAGACATCCACGAGCGCGCCAGCTCCAGCTACATCGGCGAATACCGCCGTTTTGTGGCCGAGCTCAGCCACAGCGACCTCATCTTCCGCATCCAGCGGCTGATCGAATGGCAGGCGCAGGCCTGCCGCGATGTGGCGCACAGCCTGCAACGCGGCAGCACGGCGCCGGACAATGCCAAACTGGACAAACTGGCCGCAGGCATCCGCCGCTCGCTCCAACACCACCAATCCACCCAGGCCGATAAGAGCCCACGCAGCCTGCGCCGCCTCATCGACAACCTCTACGGCATCAACTACCAGCTCACCCACCTGGCCGGAGAGCAAGCAGAATACACCGAGGCCAACGAGCAAACCCGCATCGTGCGCGAAGATGCCGGCAGCTGGCGCAGCCATCTCAATATCCTGCGCCGCCACCTCAGCTTCGAATCCGGCGTATTCCGCCACGCTGTGCGGCTTTCCATTGTGGTGTTCCTCTGCATCGCCTTAGTGGAAAGCCTCAAGCTGCCCATGGGCTACTGGGTGCTGCTCACCGCCGTATTCGTGTGCCAGCCCAACTATTCCGCCACCAAAAGCCGCCTTATCCAGCGCGTGGTCGGTACGATGGCCGGCGTGGCCGTCGGCTCGCTGCTGCCTTATTTTACTCCCTCGCTCGCCACCCAATTGGCCGTGGTGGCCGCTTCCAGCACCCTGTTTTTCTTCTTCCGCACCAATAAATACAGCTACTCCACCTTCTTCATCACCATCCAAGCCATCACCAATCTCTACATCGCCGGCCTGCACGGCATCGACGCCCTGCCTTGGCGGCTGCTCGACACCATCGTCGGCTGCGCGCTGGCCTGGTGGGCCGTATCCAGGCTCTGGCCCGACTGGCGCTATCTTTCCCTTGCCCGCACCGCCCAACGTGCCCTCGCCGGCAATGCAGGCTACCTGAAAAGCATCGCCGGCCAGCTCCAACACGGCGGCCAGTGCGACGATGCCGCCTACCGCATCGAACGCCGCCGCGCCCACGAACGCGCTGCCCAACTGAGCAGCACCCTTTCCGACATGTCCGGCGAGCCGAAAAAATACGCCGCGCACCTGCCCGGCGGCTTCACCCTGCTCAAAACCGTTTACGCCGTCAACGGCTATATCTCCGCCCTCGGTGCCTACCGCAGCCGCCTCAGCCCCGGCCAAATCGAGCCCGATTTCAACGCCGCTTTTGCCCGGGCTGCTAACGAAACCGCCCGCCTACTCGAACAGCTGCCCGGCCTGACCGAAGCCGAATTTCAGGTAGCCTACAGCGCCCTACGCCAACAACTCACCGCCCTGCGTCCCGATAGCAGCGCCAGCCTCCACGCCCACACCCTCTGGCAGCAGCTCTCCCTGATCGCTAAACTCCTGTTCCCCGCCTACCAAGCCTTGCAAGACGCGGATGACACCCAAACCGAAACGCAGGAGGCAGCCGCAGCGGACACCAGCGGTTAGGCAATGACAAAAGGCTACCTGAAAGCGTAAGCTTCAACGGAGTTTCTGCGAGGCCAAAAACGCAGCAGATTTTCCGCACAGCGAAGTGCCGCTGCCACGCAGTTAAAACGCGGCTTCCATCGGAGGCCGCGTTGCTATATAGGGTCTTCAGGTAGCCTGCACCTGCAGCCCGGCCATGCTATCCCGCATCATGCAGTTATTCAAACAAACGCCCAAGCAAAAGGCTACCTGAATTTTCAGGTAGCCTTTTATGCAGTTAAACCCCGGCGGAAACTTTCTCCCATGCTTCCAAAATCAATTCGGGGCGGTTGCTTTGCAGCAGGCTAGCATCTGAGAGCATCTGTCGCCACACCCGGGCATGGTTGCGGCCGTGCAGCAGGCCGAGGTAGTGGCACAACATGTGGCGGATGGTGAGGCCGGGGTCGGCAGCGAGCGAGCGCTGCATATAGAGGTAGAGTGCGTGAATCAGGGTGTCGAAATCTGTTTCAGGTAGCCTTTCGCCGTAAAACAGCCTGTCCCACGATTGCATCAACATGGGGTTGTGGTAGGCCTCGCGGCCAATCATCACGCCGTCGACGTGTTGCAGGTGTTCGGCGATTTCGTCATTGGTTTTGATGCCGCCGTTGATGATGATTTCCAACTGGAGAAAATCCTGCTTGAGGCGGTATACGTAGTCGTATTTCAAGGGCGGCACGTCGCGGTTTTCTTTGGGCGAAAGGCCTTCCAACCAGGCATTGCGGGCGTGGACGATATAGGTGCGGCAGGCGGTTTTGTCGGCGAGCGTGCCCACGAAGTCGCACACGGTTTGGTATTCGGTTTGGCGGTCGATGCCGATACGGTGTTTCACGGTTACGGCGCAATCGGGCGTAGCTTCCTGCATGGCGTTGAGGCAATCGGCCACCAAATCCACCTCGTTCATCAAGCAGGCGCCGAACGCGCCTTTTTGTACGCGCGGGCTGGGGCAGCCGCAGTTGAGGTTGATTTCGTCATAGCCCCAGCCTGCTGCGATGGCGGCGGCCTTGGCCAAATCGGCCGGGTTGCTGCCGCCCAGCTGCAGGGCAACCGGGTTTTCGCTTTCGTCTTTGCCTAAAAAGCGCTCGGCCTGGCCATGGATGATGGCGCCGGCATGAATCATTTCGGTGTAGAGCCAGGCATGGCGGCTGATTTGGCGTGCCATGTAGCGATAATGCCGGTCTGTCCAGTCCAGCATCGGGGCTACCGAAAGGCGGCGTGTACCAACATAATCAGCATCTTGCTTGTTTGTATTTGCTTTTTCTGGGTTTTCGGTTTGTATCATTTCGGATTATTTCGGTTTATTTTTGCTTATTTCCGTTTATTTGTTGTACCATAAATGCACCATTTTTGATTTTTTACCGATGGTGCAAATATGGGAACGATCACAAGGCGTACAAACCCCAGCGGGGCTGTGGTGTATCGGGCGCAAGTCCGCATAAAAAAGGCGGATGCGCCCGCTTATAGCGAGTCTAAAACATTTACGAAAAAAGCTCTAGCCGCCGAATGGCTCAAGCGGCGCGAAGCTGAGATTGAGGCAAACCCAGATTTGATATTTGGCATCCAAAAAATGCGGATGCCAACACTTGCCGCCGCCATCGATAGCTACCTAGCCGAGCTGCCGGCAGTTGGTCGCAGCAAAAAGCAGGGACTGTTGTTTCTGCGCGGCTTTCGGATTGCCGCGCTGCCGCTGGATAAAATTACGCGCGATCAGGTGGCCTTATTCGCCCAACAGCGCCGAACCGGCCTGCCGGAATTAGGATTAAAGCCGGTTAAACCACCCACTATTTTGCAGGATATACAGTATATCCGCGTGGTAATCAAACACGCATTTTATGTTTGGAATTTGAAGGTTAGCTGGCAAGAGATTGATTTTGCCCTCGAGGGACTGGAGAGAGGGAGGATAGTTGACCGCCCTACCATCCGCAACCGCCTACCGAGCAGCGAAGAGTTGCAGAGCCTAACCAACCATTTTTATCAGGCGTATGCCTGGCGGAAAACAACCGCCGTACCCATGCACCTGATTATGTGGCTGGCGATTTATACCTGCCGCCGACAAGATGAGATATGCCGCATGATGCTGGCCGATTTTGACCGTGAGCACGGCGAATGGCTGATCCACGATGTGAAACACCCGGACGGCAGCCGGGGCAACGATAAATCATTTGTTATCAGCCCGGCGGCGCTGCAGGTAATCGACGAGCTGCTGCAAGATAGCGTGCAGCGTGGCATGGCGCGACTCGGCGGACGCCCGGGCAGCCTTGTGCCACTCAAAGCCACCACCATCAGCGCCCAATTCACCCGCGCCTGCAAAGTGCTGGACATCCACGACCTGCGCTTCCACGACCTGCGCCACGAAGGCGCAACGCGGCTGGCCGAAGACGGCGCCACCATCCCGCAAATCCAGCGCACCACCCTGCACGACAGCTGGAGCAGCCTACAGCGCTACGTCAATCTGCGGCGGCGGGGCGACAGGCTGGATTTCGTTGAGGCTATGGATAAAGCTAAAAGCCCAGTAGTATAAATACACACGAATACACACAAAATATTTGACAATTATTTTTTCTGTGTGTAATAATACACACACTGTCTTTTTTGAGAGATCCCTAAATGAAAAGCAGCCACGAAATCATCAAAATCCTAGAAGCCAACGGCTGGGTGTCGAAAAGAGTAAACGGCAGCCACCATATCTTTTACAAGGAGGGTATGAAATTTCCAATTACGATTTCTCACCCGAGGAAAAATTTAACAATCGGACAAATCAAAGATATAGAAAGGAAATCAGGTCTAAAATTAAGATAGTAGATATGATGGATCTAAAATTGTAGGTAGTAATGCTCCTAGACACCTAATACAAAATATTGAACTAAATTTTATACATAGAACATACTACATAAAATATTGAACTAAATTTTATACATAGAACATACTACATAAAATATTGAACTAAATTTTATACATAGAACATACTACATAAAATATTGAACTAAATTTTATACATAGAACATACTACATAAAATATTAGGTCGAGGTAGGAGTCAAAATATGAAAGCTTTCGCATTAGCCATCTTCAAAGACGCAGATAATCCCACTTACGGCGTGGTTGTGCCCGATGTGCCGGGCTGCTACCCGTGCGGCGACAGCATCGAAGCCGCGATTGAGGACAGCAAATCAGCCATCAAAGCGCATATCGAATTCATGCTGGAAAATGATTTGGAAATAGATTTAGCTACACGGCCGATTGAAGAATTGCGCACCGATCCAGATTATGCCGACGCTGTAGCGTGGGGCATTGCCGAAATAGACGAAAGCGCCCTGTCCGCCAAGCAAACCCGCTTTAATGTGAGCTGGCCCGAATATCTGTTGGCACGGGTTGACCAATATGCTGCAGATAATCACGACACCCGTTCCGGCTTTTTGGCTAAAGCCGCACTGGCGGCAATTGAAAAAAAAGTGAAAGCAACAGTTTAACCGCCGAAGGCTGCCTGAAAATTCAGGTAGCCTTTTTTTCAGGTAGCCTGAAATCAAAACAACTGCCCTTGCGCCAGTGCGTGCTCAATACGCTGGCAGGCAATATCAAAGTATTTCGGCTCGCGCTCGATGCCGATAAAGCGCCGCCCGCGCTGCAGGGCCGCTACACCCGTGCTGCCTGTGCCCATAAATGGGTCTAACACCAAATCGCCCGGCGCGGATGCGCTGGCAATAGCCTTGTACATCACATACAGCGGCTTTACCGTGGGATGGTCAAAGGGATTTTTTTCGACGTTGCCCACCACAAAACGGGTTTTACTCTCCCAAATGTGGCGGCGGTAGGCGTGCACCATGTATTCCGTGTCCGGCAGATAGGTGCCGCAGGTGAGTGGAGTAGGATTTTTCTTGTTCCAGGTAAGCAGCATCCAGTTCAGGTCTTGTTTTTTTGCTTGGCTGATAATGTCCACAATCTGGCTTTTTGCGCAAAACACAAACCAGTTTTCAAATTGTCCGAGCAAGTCCGTATCAAATCCACTATCGATATTACCTTTGATGTCCTGCAGGTATTTCCGACCTGCACCCATCCCAGCGCCAGACGCACCAATCAAATACGGCGGGTCGGAAATCAGCGCATCCACCTTGTTTTCAGCCAGTACCGCCGGCAAAAGGCCGGCGCAATCACCCAGGTAGAGCGTTGCGCCGGCAAAAGGCCGGCGCAATCACCCAGGTAGAGCGTTGCGCCGGCAAATTCCTGCTTAATCATTTCACACACCTAAAACAAAACCGCCGCAAAGCGGCTGGTTTTACTTATCTGCCGTGCCCGCCACCACGCGCCCGTATGCCTGCCATTCGGCCAGGTCGTTGCGCTGGGTGTCGGCTATTTCTGCCAATCCTGCATATTCTTTCGCGCAGTTGCCGAATAGCTGCCAGCCTCGGGCAGCGGCTTCATCAACCGCGCCGGCGGAGCCGGTGGCTTGGGGCAGGGAGCGACTACGGGCAGCGGCGTAGGCGCGCACGCGCTCAAGCTCGCCGCGCAGATTATCCACAGCAATTTTTGCATTTTCTCTTTCCTTTTCCACTTCGGCCTGCGCGGCGGCCAATTCCGCCTGCGCCTGCCTTTCTTTTTCCAATACTGCACCGGTTTGCTTCGCCAGCGCCTCGGTTTGCTGTTGCTTCAGCTTGGTCTCGGCGGCACGATAGCCCGCGCTGTAGCGCTGCTCACCGTACCAATATTCCCCGCCTACCACCGCCGCCAGTAGCGCGGCAATGGCAAGCGGTTTCCAGTGTTTAACAATCCACATTTTTTACGCTTTCTGCGGCTCGAGCCGCGCTAAAAACTGCCGGTAGTTGCGCAATTCGTGCTCCGCGTGCCGTGCGGCGTAGGCATCGCCGATGGCCTCGGCATCTACCAGCGCCGCCTCCTGCTCGGCAATCATGCGGCGCACCCAATCGGCTGTGTTCTCATCCGCCATACTATCTATGCCTCGCTCTCGCCCTGTTTGCCGGTGGCATCCACCAGCGGCAGCTCGTAGCGGATGGCGGTTGGCTCGGATTTAACGCACTGCTTATCGCGCCAGTAGCTCGGCCAGTAAAAGCGCAGCTCGCTGGCGTTAAACGGAATGATGCTCACGCGGTTGCCTTGGTTTCCGCCCAAGCCCATCAGCCGGCCTTGCTTGTCTTTGCCTACGATAAAAAACACATGATTGCCGCCGGCGCGTTTTTTGACCGCCACGCAGCCATAGGCCGGCTTGCTCAAGCGGGTAAGGTAGCGCTCATCTGCCCACGCCCCGGCGCGATACCACGCAGACACCACGAAGCGGTCGGATTCAGCTAGGCACATACCAACAAACAGCCCGCACCACGCCACCTCGTCGTTTGCCCACCAGGCTTTCTCTTCGCCGTTGTAGCCACCAAACTTAACCAGCCAGCGCAGGATTTCCGGGTTGTGCTGCGGGCCCGGTATCTCACGCAAGCCCAGGTAGCCTTTGCCTTTGGCAATCCACGGCAATTCGGTTTGTTTCGTCATTTTTCACACCTCCAACAAAAAAGCCCGCGCAATGGCGGGCAGAAACGTAAGTCATTGATTTTCCAGCTAGCCGCATATTGGGTATTTTTACACCCAATTAAAAAAATATCCCGTTGTTTTAAAACAGGATATTTCTTGCGATCCAGCTAGCCTTGCTTCAGTTATTAAAGATTACTTAATAACTGGTTTCAGGTAGCCTAAAACCCACGAATTCGGGGGAATTAAGAGTTGTCAAAAATCCTTTGACAACTGGTTTTCAGGCTGCCTGGAAACGTTTTAATTTGGTGGTTTTACACCAGGTTAAATTCCAATTTACTGTTTATTCTGCCGTCTAGCGGCGTGCCTTGAAGGCGGGATTGGCGCGGCAGCTGTCGGCAAACTCTTCCAGCC
>NZ_LXST01000007.1:0-28012 GCF_001648535.1 Eikenella sp. NML99-0057
TCGGTTTCTATCTCTACCACAAACTGCGCTACCGCACCCGGGTGATCCCGCTTGAGGAAGTGGATTTAGGCGACGAGGAAGAGGACGAAGACGAATAACCCCATCATATAAAAGGCTACCTGAAAACGTAAGCCACCATAAAACCAAACACCCAATAAAAAAGACTGCCCTCAGGCAGTCTTTTTTCATCCACTTATTCTTCGCTCATAAAGCCGCGCAGTTTTTGAATAGCTTTGGCTTCTATCTGACGGATGCGCTCGGCGGAAACGCCATATTCAGCGGCCAGCTCGTGCAGGGTACGGCCGCCGCCGTCTTGTAACCAGCGGCTTTCCAAGATACAGCGGCTGCGTTCGTCTAGCTGGGCGAGCGCATTTTGCAGGCCTTCGGTCTGCATAGCGTAGCGGGCTTTTTGGGCGATTTGCTGAGTGGGCTCGTTGCGGGTATCGGCCAACCAGTCGATGGGAGCGTAGCTGTCTTCTTCTCTGTCACTGTTGTCGGGCAGAAGGGCAATGTCTTTGCCGGTCATGCGCTGTTCCATTTCCAGCACTTCGTCCATTTTCACGCCCAAGTCGTCGGCGATGGTTTGCGCTTCTTCAGGTGAGAGGGTGTTCATGCTTTTGCGCATGCTGCGCAGGTTGAAGAAGAGTTTGCGCTGCGGCTTAGTGGTGGCCACGCGCACCATGCGCCAGTTGCGCAGGATGAATTCGTGGATTTCGGCCTTAATCCAATGTACGGCAAAGGAAAACAGGCGGGCACCGTGGTTGGGCTCGTAGCGTTTTACGGCTTTCATCAAGCCAATGTTGCCTTCTTGAATCAGGTCGGCTTGATTGAGGCCGTAGCCATCATAGCCACGCGCGATGGATACAACCACACGCAGATGCGACAAGATCAGTTTCTTGGCGGCTTCCAGGTCACCTTGCAGCTGGCGTACAGCCAGGCTGTGTTCTTCCTCTGCGGTGAGCAACGGAATGCTGTTTACAGTGTGAATATATTGCTCCAAGCTGCCGTGGCCGCTGGGGATGGGCAATGCAAACGCGTTATTCATTGTCTTTTGATTCCTTTTAGTATTTTCTGCCGCCTTCGGCGGTATTTATCTCTTCTGTCTCTTTAGTTACGGGGGTGATTAAACACCCATACTGTGTGATTTTGGTTTACGATAGGTTAAATTTTGTATTTTTTAAATTTTAATTTATTCTCTATATTACTGTAAACAACGGCAACTTCGGGCAAACGGTATCTATTTGCCCTCATATTGCGGCTCGGCACTTGGTTCGCTGCTGTTTTCAGGTAGCCTTTCCTCTGCGGCATCGGGAGCAGGTTTGCGCCGTGGCAGATAGCCGGCCAGCATCAGCAATACGGCCAAACACAACAAGCCACACACCAGGGGCAGCGAGCCGCCCATTTTCATATACGGGGTTTCGCCGCGATAACCTTCGATATTGCCTTCGAGCACGGTGCGGGTGTCGGGCGGGGCGAGTTTCACCACCTGGCCTTGCGGGTTGATGATAGCGGTGGCACCGGTGTTGGTGGCACGTACCATGTAGCGGCCGAGCTCAAGGGAACGGGCTTGCGATATTTGCAAATGCTGGTGGATGGCGTTGGAGCGGACAAACCAGCCCAGATTGCTCACATTGGCCAGGAGGCTGGCTTGTTTGGCAGAGGCAATCAGTTCGTCGCCGAAGCCGTCTTCGTAGCACACGTTAAACGCCACGTGCTGGTTGGCTAAAAGCAACGGAGCTTGGGCGCTGCCGCCACGGTCGAACCCAGCCAAAGGCATGTTCATCATGCGGTACAGCGGCTCGGTGATAGCAGGCAGGGGTTTATATTCACCGAAGGGAACGAGGTGGCTTTTGGCGTAAAACGGGATGTCGTCAGGGCGGTCGGGGTGGTAATTGCTTAAGTTGATCACAGCGTTCAGGTAGCCTGTGCGCTGCTGATTGTATTGGGCAATACCCATGGCGAGCGCGCTGCCGTTGCGCTGGGCTTCGTAGGCAAATTGGTCGAGGACGCCGGGATTATATTCCTGCAAATCCTGCCGCATCACGGGAATGGAGGTTTCGGGCAAGATAGTGATGTCAGCATGGCTGTTGGCTACTTGATCATAGTAGCTTTGTATGGTTTCACTCAGATAGTCGGCATCCCATTTCAAAGTTTGCGCTATATTACCTTGCACCAACGCCACGGTGGCACTGCTGCCGTCGGGCTCAGTGAAACGCACTTGGCGCAGCTGCCAGCCGCCGGCGATAACTCCGATCAGCAGCACAAGCGGCAATACCCGCCGCTTCCAACCTTGGTTGTGCAGCACCAGCACCAGCCATGCGCCGCAAAAGGCACATAGCAGGGTGAGCAAGTGCACACCTCCCACGGGAGCATAGCCGGCCAGTGGGGAAAAGTCGGCCACCTGGCTGTAGCCCAGCGCACCCCAACCGAAGCCGGTAATCGCCCGCTCGCGGGCAAATTCAGCCAATGCCCACAACACGGGCAGCAAAAGGCCAATACGCCAACCACGGGGTAGACGGGCTTTTTCCAGCAACCAGAAGCAAGCAGCAGGATAGAGCGCAAGGTAAGCTGGCAGCAGGATAGTGAGCGGCAGGGCATACAGATTGGGCAGGCCGGATATGTCGTGCAGCGCGGTGTGTATCCAATAGAACTGTGCGGCGTAGCCAACCAACCCGAAGCAATATGCGCCAAACACGCTGTTTTGCGGCCGCAGCTCGGTGAGCCGGATGAGGGCGCCGAACAGCAGCGGCATCAGCCAAAAATGGTAATACGGCGCAAAAGCCAGCGGCGTGGCGGCTGCCAGCAGCATCACCAGCGGCCAGTACACATAGCGCCGACTACACCAATCCTCAAATTTTGCAACCCAATTCATGTTTTCAGGTAGCCTTGATAAAGAAGCGGCATTATATAGCTAAATCATCTCGGCATGGTGCTTTCAGGTAGCCTTTCTGGCTACAGGCTACCTGAAAACGCAATGGCTAAAGATACAAAGCAACGGTCTTAACCTGTACAGCCCACCAAAATAAACTTGCGCTGCCGCAGCAAGCGGGGTAGGCTTCGCCCGTTTTTAATTTGTTGCATGCAGAACCACCCATGAAACCACATCACCGCCGCGCCGTTTACGCCGGCAGTTTCGATCCCCCCACCAACGGCCACCTGTGGATGATCCGCCAAGCGCAGGCCATGTTTGACGAACTTATCGTAGCCATCGGCACCAATCCCGAAAAGCAGGCCACCTATACACTGGAAGAGCGCAAAGCCATGCTGGTGGACATCACCGCCGAATTTCCCAACGTGTGCGTTACCCAGTTTCATAACCGCTTTCTGGTTGATTTTGCCGATAGTATTCAAGCCGATTTCGTGGTGCGCGGCATCCGCAGCGGCTCAGACTATGAATACGAACGTGCCATGCGCTACATCAACGCCGACCTGCAACCAACCATCACCACCGTTATCCTGATGCCGCCGCGCGAATTTGCCGAAGTATCGTCCACCATGGTTAAAGGCATGGTCGGCCCGCAAAACTGGCAGAAAACCATCCGCCGCTACATACCTGATGCCGTGTACCGCAAAATACTAACCGACCACGGCTGCTCGGCTGAGGATTGATTGTCCGCCATCCGCCTCTCAAGGTAGGCTACCTGAAAACGGTATTACCGGCAGAACAGTCATGCTCTCCTTGCCTCAGTCTTTTCAGGTAGCCTTAGCTGCCAAGAAAAATAAAGCACGATTACATCGTGCTTTATTTTCGTTCGTCAAGCCGGTTGGTTTAGCGCTTATTTTTAATACGCAGGTAATTGAGAGCTTTCAGTTCGGCCAGCGCAATTGCCAACGCTGCCTGAGCTTTAGCCATTGACTCATCATCTTTGGCATGTTTCACGCCGGCTTCAGCAGCTTTTCTAGCTTCCTCCGCACGTGCCTGATCCAGCTCGGCACTACGCACAGCCACGTCAGCCAAAATCATGATTTTATGTGGCTGCACTTCCAGAATACCGCCGGAAATAGCCACCAACACTTCTTCTTCCTGCTCCGGCACCTGCAAACGCAGCACACCGGGGCGCACCAAGCTCATAATCGGCTCGTGGCGCGGGTAAATACCGAGCTCGCCGTTTAGGGTCGGCACCACGGCAAAGCTGGCTTCGCCGGAGTAGATGCTCTCCTCGTTGCTGACCACATCAACTTGCATGATACTCATGCTGCATTCCTCAGTTCAGGGTTTTGGCTTTTTCCACAGCCTCTTCGATGCCGCCTACCATATAGAAGGCCTGCTCCGGCAGGTGGTCGTATTCGCCGCTCAGAATAGCTTTGAAGCCGGCCACGGTATCGCGCAGCGAAACGTATTTGCCGGGTGAGCCGGTAAACACTTCTGCCACGTGGAAAGGCTGCGACAGGAAACGCTGGATCTTACGGGCACGCATCACAGTCATCTTATCCTCGTCAGATAACTCGTCCATACCCAAAATGGCGATGATGTCGCGCAACTCTTTATATTTCTGCAAGGTAGATTGCACGCCACGAGCCACATCATAATGTTCCTGGCCGAGCACCATTGGATCGAGCTGGCGAGAAGTGGAGTCCAGCGGGTCTACCGCAGGATAGATACCAAGGGAGGCAATATCGCGGCTCAATACTACAGTCGCATCCAAGTGGGCAAACGTAGTGGCGGGAGACGGGTCGGTCAAGTCGTCGGCCGGCACATATACGGCTTGGATAGAGGTAATGGAGCCAGTTTGGGTGGAAGTAATACGCTCCTGCAAACGACCCATTTCTTCAGCCAACGTCGGCTGATAACCCACGGCAGAAGGCATACGGCCAAGCAGGGCGGATACTTCTGTACCGGCCAGGGTATAGCGATAAATATTGTCCACAAAGAACAATACGTCACGACCTTTGCCGTTTTCGTCTTTTTCGTCACGGAAGTATTCAGCCATCGACAAACCGGTTAGAGCAACACGCAGGCGGTTACCAGGCGGCTCGTTCATCTGGCCGTACACCATGGCCACTTTATCCAACACGTTGGAGTCTTTCATTTCGTGGTAGAAGTCATTGCCTTCACGGGTACGCTCGCCCACGCCGGCAAATACGGAGAGACCACTGTGCGCTTTTGCAATGTTGTTAATCAGCTCCATCATATTCACGGTTTTGCCCACGCCAGCACCACCAAACAGACCCACTTTACCACCTTTGGCAAATGGGCAAAGCAAATCAATCACCTTAATGCCTGTTTCCAACAATTCGGTAGTACTAGAGAGTTCGTCGAACTTAGGTGCAAATTGATGAATAGCACGGGTATGTTCAGAACCGATTGGACCTTGCTCGTCCACAGGGTTACCCAAAACATCCATGATGCGACCCAGGGTAGCTTTACCCACCGGCACAGTAATCGGTGCACCAGTATTTTGCACGGCCACGCCGCGTTTCAAACCGTCTGTACTACCCATCGCAATGGTGCGGACAACGCCATCGCCAAGCTGCTGTTGCACTTCTAGCGTCAAATCAGTATCGACCAGTTTGAGTGCATCGTAAACACGTGGAATAGCGGTACGCGGAAACTCCACATCGACTACCGCACCAATAATTTGTACGATTTTTCCTTGGTTCATTTATCTATCCTAAATATTCAAATCTGCCTGCTCTACCCACCTATACTGCAGCAGCACCGGCTACAATTTCCGACAATTCAGTGGTAATCGCTGCCTGACGGGATTTGTTGTAAATCAGGCGTAATTCCTTAATTGCATTACTTGCATTATCCGTAGCGGCCTTCATTGCCACCATGCGGGCAGACTGCTCGGAAGCCATGTTCTCACACAAAGCCTGATACACTACCGATTCTAAATAACGGCGCACCAAAAATTCCAGCACCAAAATTGGCGATGGCTCATAGATATATTCTCGGCCATATTCTTCTGCTTCCGATATTTCGTTCAGCACATTGTGACCGATAGGTAGCAAGGTCTCTAAGTTCGGCTCTTGGCACATAGTATTGATAAATCTAGAATACACCAAGTGCACAATATCCAAGCCACCATCAGCATAACGCTGAAACGCTTCAGTCAGCGAGCCAAGCAACACTTCCATCTTCGGGGTGTCGCCCAAACTTACCGCACTGGCCACTACATTGAGGCCAGCACGATTACAGGCAGCCAACCCTTTGCTACCGAAGCAGATAACTTCCACTTCCACACCCTGCTGCTGGTATTCTTGCACTTGTCCGAAAAACTTCTTTAGCAAGTTGGCATTCAACCCGCCACACAAGCCTTTGTCGGCAGTAATTAAGATGAAGCCGGCACGCCGAATATTTTCCCGACTTTCCAAGATTGGCAACTGCTTATGCTCGGTTTCTACCTGTGCCAAGTGACTCATCACCACGCGCACTTTCTCGGCATAAGGCCGTGCCAAATGCATTCTGTCCTGCGTTTTCCGCATTTTGGAAGTCGACACCATCTGCATGGCTTTGGTAATCTTCTGTGTATTCTGTACACTGCGGATTTTCGTGAGGATTTCTTTCCCTACTGCCATTTCAGACTTTTCCTTTTCTGCGGTTTAGGCCGAGTAATTGCGAGAGGCTTTAAATGTATTGATGGCTTCAGTCAAAACTTGCTCGTTCTCATCACTCATTACGCCTTGCTGATTTATTTGATCCAACACATCGGTGTGCTGTGTGCGCACATAGCCTAAGAAATCAGCCTCAAATGCCAATGCCTTGGATACTGGCACATCCTCGTAAAAGCCTTTGTTAATTGCCCACAAGGTCAAAGCCATCTCAGCAATACTCATTGTGCTGAATTGTTTTTGCTTCATCAATTCAGTAACCACTTCACCGTGTTGCAGCTGTTTGCGGGTAGCTTCATCCAAATCAGAAGCAAATTGAGAGAATGCAGCCAATTCGCGATATTGAGCCAAAGCCAAACGGATACCTCCACCCAATTTCTTGATAACCTTAGTTTGAGCGGAGCCACCTACACGCGATACAGAAATACCTGCGTTAATGGCCGGACGAATACCTGAGTTGAACAAATCAGTTTCCAAGAAAATCTGGCCATCAGTAATAGAAATTACGTTAGTTGGCACAAAAGCAGATACGTCACCCGCTTGGGTCTCGATAATTGGCAATGCAGTCAACGACCCGGTTTTGCCTTTTACTTCGCCATTTGTGCGCTTTTCCACCTCATCGGCATTGATACGTGCAGCACGCTCCAACAGGCGGCTATGTAGATAGAATACGTCACCCGGATAAGCTTCGCGACCAGGCGGACGACGCAACAGCAAAGAAATTTGACGATAGGCAACAGCTTGTTTAGACAAATCATCATATACAATCAATGCATCTTCGCCACGATCGCGGAAATATTCGCCCATTGTGCAGCCGGAATATGGGGCAATGAATTGCAGGGCAGCTGCTTCGGAAGCAGTTGCTGCCACCACGATGGTATGCTCCATCGCGCCATGCTCCTCCAGTTTGCGTACCACATTGGCAATAGAAGAGGCTTTTTGGCCAATTGCCACATAAATACAGATAACACCAGTACCCTTTTGATTAACAATCGCATCCAACGCAACAGCTGTCTTACCGGTTTGGCGGTCACCGATAATCAATTCGCGCTGACCACGACCAATCGGCACCATGGAATCCACCGATTTCAAACCAGTTTGCATCGGCTGATCCACGGATTGACGCGCAATTACACCCGGAGCGATTTTCTCAATCGGCGCAGTTTCTTTAGTGTTAATTGGGCCTTTGCCGTCAATCGGTTGCCCCAACGCATTCACTACGCGGCCAACTAGCTCACGACCAACCGGTACTTCCAAAATACGGCCGGTACATTTGACTTGATCGCCTTCTTTAATGTGCTCGTACTCGCCCAATACAATCGCACCAACCGAGTCACGCTCCAAGTTCATGGCCAAACCGAAAGTATTGCCGGGGAACTCTAACATCTCACCCTGCATTACATCCGATAATCCGTGCACGCGCACGATACCATCGGTCACAGAAATCACACCCCCATAGGTGTTGGCTTCTTGCTTTACATTCAGGTTCTCAATTTTAGATTTTAATAATTCACTGATTTCAGCAGGATTAAGCTGCATGAAACTCTCCTAATTTATCATGGCCGTATACAGGTTTTTTAACTTCCCTTGCACGGACAAGTCTAAAACTTTATCTCCAACTTCAATTTTGATACCACCAATCAGCTCGGGCACCACTTTTAAGGTAGCCTCCAGCTTGTGGCCAAATTTCTGCTGGCAATCGCTCACCACCTTGGCAAACTGTCCTTCACTCATCGGGAAAGCACTGTAAATTATGGCCTTCTGTATATGGTCTTTTGCCAATACCAGTACTTGGTATTGGTTATAAACTTCCGGCAAAACGAACAACCTACCTCCTTCAGCCAGCACATACAGGAAGTTTTTGAAATCTACATGTTGTGGCGTATGGATACCGTCAAGCAATCCAATCAAAGTATCTGCCTTCTGGTGGGGTGCAATGCCGGCATCGTCCAGCAATGTGGCAAGCTTAGGTTGGCCGACAGCCCACGCCAAATCTTTTAGCTTCTCCAGCCAAAGTTCGACTTGACTTTTTTCAGACGCCAATTCAAATAAGGCTTTAGCATACGGCCTGGCAATAGTGGCAAGTTCAGCCATAGTTTTACAGCTCCTGCTTCAACATACCCAGCAACTGGGCATGTTTATCGGCATTAATCTCGCTGCACAGAATCTGCTCAGCACCTTTAACTGCCAGTGCCGCCACCTGCTCACGCAGAGCCTCACGTGCCCGATTAACTTCCTGCTCCACATCAGTCTTAGCCTGCGCAGCAACACGAGCAGCCTCGTCAGAAGCCTGTTTTTTAGCATCCTCAACAATTTGAGAAGCCCGCCTCTCTGCGTTAGTGATGATTTCAGCAACTTGATTGCGGCCTTCAGCCATGAGTTCGGCCACACGCTTTTCAGCCTGTTCAAAATCACTTTTCCCGCGCTCGGCAGCTGCCAAGCCCTCGGCAATTTTGCTGGCTCGCTCATCCAAAGCCTTAGCGATGGGTGGCCACACGAACTTCACGGTAAACCACACCAACAAGCAGAAGACAATTATCTGTATGATTAAAGATGAATTAATATTCACTTTACTCGACCTTCACAGTTAGGGTTAAAACAAACGTCAGAAGTTTGTGTAATCTTAACCTGCAACTGCCGGAGCAAACGGATTCACGAAGGCGAACAGCAAAGCAACGGCTACGCCGATCAGGAATGCTGCGTCAATCAAACCGGCAATCAGGAACAATTTGGTTTGCAGCGGTTCAATCAGTTCAGGCTGGCGGGCAGAAGCCTCCAGATATTTTGAACCCACGAATGCGATACTGGCCGCAGCAGCCACAGCACCGAACGCAACAATCAAGCCGCAAGTGATGGCCAATACACTATTCAAATCCATTTGAAACTCCTTATCTAAAAGTGAAGTTAAACTACTACAAAAAACAACAAACTACTAATGGGAACTATGTGCCTGGCCGATATACACAAAAGCCAAAGCAACGAAAATAAATGCTTGTAACACGATAACCAAAATATGGAACACCGCCCAAACAAATCCAGCCAAAATATGGAAAAATGCCAAAACAGGATCTACCCAAGTAACTGCTTCACCCGGCATTGCCCAAGCACCGCCTAACATAGCAATCAGCAAAAACACCAATTCACCAGCATACATATTACCGAACAGACGCATACCGTGAGAAATAGTTTTGGACGAAAACTCCACCAGATTCAAAACAAAATTGAACGGAGCCAGCCAAATACCGAACGGCGCAGCGAACAGTTCATGAATCCAGCCACCCAAGCCTTTAAGCTTGATATTAAACATAAAGCAGGTAAGCAGCACACCAATCGATATACCCAGAGTAATATTCAAATCCGCAGTCGGCACCACGCGCAGCAAGGCGTGGTGATTACCGGTTACACGCTGCCAAACCCACGGCAACAAATCCACCGGCAAAAAGTCCATGCTATTCATCAACACAATCCAAACAAACAGCGCCAAACCCAGCGGCGCCACTGTTTTACGCGATTGCTCGTTGTGAATCATGCCCTTGCACAAATTATCGATAAACTCGAACAAGATTTCTACGGCAGCCTGAAAACGCCCCGGCACACCTGGCGTAGCCTTGCGAGCAGCATACCACATCACCAGCGAACCGAGAATCGCCAAAAAGGCCGCAATAAAAAGGGAATCCAAGTTTATAAATGAGAAGTCGGCAATATTTTGCAGACCCTGTCCTTTGCCCACATCCGACAGACTGGTCAAGCTTTGCAAATGGTGCTTGATGTAGTCGGCTGCACTCATGCTCTCACTAGCCATACTTCTTAGCTTTCCAAAATATCAACAACACCGCATGACTCACCGCACCCAACCCGACAATAAACGGAACGAACACGATGTGTTGGCGATAAAAAACAAACACCAGCGTCATCAACACGAGCGCCAGTACTATTTTTAAACTTTCTCCCAGCCAAAATGCGCTGCCGCGCCATTTCGGAAACTTCAGGAAAAACCTTAAAACCAGTACTGCCAAGATGGTGGGCAAAGCGTAACACAAACAACCCAGCGCCGCTGACTTTGCTGCAACGACACCGGAAGACACCCAAAAAACAGCAACAAGTATCGCCGTGATTGCTAATTGGAGATAAATTGTTGCCGCCATACATCCATCTTCACACACACTAAATGTTAGCTTTTTGAATATAAGCAAAAACGCCAACAAAGTCAAGAAAAGTGTTAATTCTTGTCAAACAATATCAATGCTCATAGCATTAAAGGCTACCTGAAAATCGAGCACGCATAATTTCCGAGCGCCCGAAACCACAGACAAGCCTTTGCTCAACCAGGCAACTTCACATCCAGCTGCTGCATCAACCGTGCAAAGGTTTCCGGGCTGTCGAAATGCAACACCACCTTACCGCGTTTGTAGTTGGCAGTTTGCACTTCCGCGCGCACACCCAATTTTTCCGTAAGCGCCTCGTTCAGGTAGCGTATATCCGGGCTGACGGTTTTCGATTTTTTCTCCTGTGGCGCCTGTTGTGCCAGCTGGCTGCGCCGCTCCACCTCACGCACCGACCAACCATTTTTTACCGCCTTCTGCGCCAAGGAAAGCTGCTCCATCACCGGCAGCGACAACAAGGCCCGCGCGTGCCCCATTTCCAGCTGGCGTAAAAACAGCATTTCCTGCACCGGCTCGGGCAAAGCCAACAGGCGCAGGCTATTTGACACCGCGCTGCGGCTGCGACCTACTGCCTTGGCTACGGTTTCATGCGTGAGGCCGAATTCATCCACCAAACGCTTCAAACCCTGCGCCTCTTCAATCGGATTGAGGTTTTCGCGCTGGATATTCTCAATCAAGCCCATCGCCAGCGCCGCTTCGTCGCCAATGCTCTTAATCACCACTGGAATTTCGGTCAACCCCGCCAGCTGGCTGGCACGCCACCGGCGCTCGCCGGCAATCAGTTCGTATTGCGACAGGCCGTGCTCACGCACGATAACCGGCTGGATCACGCCCTGCGCTTTAATCGAATCGGCCAGCTCCTGCAAGCCTTCGTCGTCCATTTGCGAACGTGGCTGATAACGACCCGGCTTGATGTCGCGCACCGGCACGCTGGTCAGTCTGTCGCCGCTGCTGTCGCCCACCGCGCCGGCCAACAAAGAATCCAAGCCCCGGCCGCCGAGGCCGCTTTTCGGTTTTGCCATTTATCTGCTTCCTAATCCAGTTATTTTTTCAGGTAGCCTCTAAGGTAAGGAAGAAGGCTACCTGAAAACTTTCAATTCGCGTATTTTAGCACAGCGCCCATGCCGCTAAAAATCGCCCCACAAGGCCTGCATCGCCGCCAATGCCGCCATCGCCGCCGTTTCAGTGCGCAACACCCGTGCGCCCAGCTGCACCGCCTGAAACCCATACGAGCGTGCCAAATCCTCTTCTTCTGCCGTCAACCCGCCTTCCGGCCCAATCAACAACACCGCGCTTTGCACCGGCGGCAGACTGCGCAGCGGCACGCCACCATGCGGGCTCAACAGCAGCCGCGCTCCCGAATCGGCCGGCAGCACGGCCAGCACCTGCGGCAAATCGGCAATCGGCACCACAGGCGGCACTTCGTTGCGCCCGCATTGCTCACAGGCCGAGATAGCGATTTCCTGCCAGCGCCGCACCTTTTTCTCCGACCGCTCGCCCGAAAGCCGCACATTCGAGCGCGTGGAAACCGCCGGCACGATGCGTTTCACCCCCAATTCCGTGCCCTTCTGTACCGCAAAATCCATCTTTTCCGAAGCCGATACCGCCTGAATCAACGTAACCGCCAGCGGCGATTCGCGCGATTCCAAGAGCAACTTATCCACCCGCACCAGCGCCTGTTTGCGCCCGATTTCCAGCAACTCTGCCGCTGCCGCCTGCCCCTGCCCGTCAAACAACACCAGCGGTGCACCCGCCTGCAAGCGCAGCACTTGGATATGCCGGCACACATTTTCAGGTAGCCTCAGCACCTCGCCGGCAACAAAAGTTTGCGGAACATAAAAACGCGGCATCTGTTGTTTACCCCGAAAAATGGTTAATATCCCGTTTCTATCAGAAAAGCATCGGGAAGGAAAGATTTTGCTCAACCGTTTAGCAGAACTGGTTCGCGAAGTGGCACAAACCGCCGTGATGCCGCGTTTTCTCAACGCCGCCGTCAGCACCAAAAGCGACGGTACCCGCCTCACCGAAGCCGACCTGCACGCCCAAGCCCTATTTGCTCAAAAGCTGCCGCAAATCATCGACTGCCCGATGCTGGGCGAAGAAATGAGCGCCGACGAACAACACGCCATGTGGCAGCACGCCGCAACCGGGCTGTGGGTGGTCGACCCTATCGACGGCACCAACAACTTCATCAACGGCCTGCCGCACTTCGCCCTCTCCGTGGCCTACATCCGCCACGGCCGCGCCCAACTGGGCGCTATTTTCCACCCCATGATGCAGGAAATGTTCACTGCCGAACGCGGTCACGGCGCACACCTCAACGGCCGTCCCCTGCCCCTGCGCCTCACGCCGAAAAAACTCAACGAATCCATTGCCGGCGTGGAAGTGAAATACCTGCGCTCCGGCAAGCTCGCCAGCCGCATGCAAACCCTCCACCCCTTCGGCTCACAGCGCAGCATGGGCGCCAGCACGCTCGACTGGTGCTACCTCGCCGCCGGCCGCTACGACCTCTACCTACATGGCGGTCAAAAACTGTGGGACTATGCCGCCGGCACCCTGATTTACGAAGAAGCCGGCGGCCGCCTGGCTACGCTGGAAGGCGACGACTTTTGGAGTGGCGAACACGTTTTCAAACGCTCCGTTATCGCCGGCCTGCAACCCGACCTGTTCGACCGCTGGCTGGCTTGGATCCGGGCGAATCAGTAGGCAGAAAGGCTGCCTGGAAACGAACTCAGTAAGTTTCTGCGAAGCTAAAGTTTTAGAGAGCCTCTGATAAGCGCAAGACTGCCTGAACAATATTCGCCACAAAAAAAGCTATCTGAAACTGCCCACATACTTTCAGGTAGCCTCCCCCCCCACAAAAAAGCTGCCAGCCAAGGCAGCTTTTTCCATTCTCATTACACCAGCTTAGCGGCGGCGTTGCGGGCGGTTACCGCGAACCGGAGCGGCTTGGCGGGTTACCCTGCAGTTTTCCAGCACGGCCACGGGATTTACCGGATTACCAGCGTCATCCACGCTCTGCGCCTGCAGCAAGGCGATGGCATTGGTGCGGGTCACGTTGGTGGGGGTGGCTTTGCCGGTTACCCAAATCACGCCGTTGCTGTAGTAGCTATTTTGCTGTTGGCCATTGCTGTCGTTAAGCACGCGCCACAGGCCGGGGGAAACTTTATCGTTGATTTTCAGTTGAGTTACCACCAAGGTATCGCTCTTGATGCCATACATGGCGCTCACTTTTTGCTGCTGGCCGTTACCGGCTTGGCAGGTGTAGTGCACTTCTACGGTTTTATCGATGCTGTCTACTTGGGCTACCTGAATCTTGCCAATGGCAGCAGTAGCTTCACCGTTGCCTTGCTGCGCTTGCTGACCCTGCTGGGTTTGCTGGGTTTGCGGCTGATTGCCTTCAGGGGCTTTGCTGCTGGAGCAAGCGCTCAGTGCCAATACGGCGATGGCGGCGGGGATGACTAATTTGCTGTTCATGGGTAACTCCTTAATCGGTTGAAAAACATGCCACGGCAAGGGCTCGGGCAGGCACAAACAGGCGACATTGTAACAAAAGCCCGCCCTGCCCGCCTGCCTGTTCGTGTTAACAAACATTAAATCATGTAGAGACAATAGCTTAACCAAACTTCTTGGGCTGTTTGGAGGCTACCTGAAAAATCTGCTGCGTATCTAAATCCAGCGCAGTGAGCTGGCCGCCCCACAGCGCGCCGGTATCGATGCCGCACACCTGCTCGCCGCGATACAGGCCGAGTGCCGACCAATGGCCAAATACGGTTTGATAGCCAAGGGTTTGCCGGTTGGGCGCGCGGAACCAGGGCATGAAGTCAGATGGCATTTCGGGCAGGGTGGCTTTGTAGTCGAAATCCATGCGGCCGTCGCGGTGCAGGGCGCGCATGCGGGTGAACACATTGGTGGCAAAGCGCAGGCGTTCGGTTTCGTTATCGGCGCAGTCGCTATCGGGCTTGTTGCCATACATGTGGGCAAAAAACCAATCGGGGCGGCTTTGCAGGGCGGTAGCCACTTCGGCGGCACGCTGCTGTGCAGTTTCGGCCGTCCATTGCGGCCAAATGCCGGCGTGCACGATCAGGTTATTGCCGTGTTGCAGCATCAGGGGCTGGTGCAGCAGCCAATCGAGCAGCGATTGGCGATCGGGGGCGGCGAGAATGTCGCCCACAGTGTCGCTACGCTTGAGTTTGCCGTGACCGTGGGCGATGGCCAAGAGATGGAGGTCGTGATTGCCGAGCACGGTTCGGATGCTGTTTTCATGCTGTTTGATGTAGCACAGGCAGTCGAGGGATTGGGGGCCGCGGTTGACGATATCGCCCACCAGCCAAAGGGTGTCGCGGCCGTGGTTGAAGCCGATGTGTGCCAGCAGGGTTTGAAATTCGGCGAAACAGCCTTGCAGGTCGCCGATTGCGTAGTGTGCCATGATGTTTGTGTTAGAGGGTGATTTATAGTGGGTTGAGTAAAGTTAGAGGCTACCTGAAACTTTCCCTTCGCCGAAGCTCGGCCTTGGTTGCGCCAAGACATCAGCTCACTCCGTTGAAGTTTTATTTTCAGGTAGCCTCTATAATACTTTTATGTGCTTTAAGCGTTCAGTACCACCACACCTTCCACTTCCACCAGCACACCTTTTGGCAGGGCGGACACCTGCACGGCAGCACGAGCGGGGAAGGGTTCGCGGCAGTATTCGCCCATGATTTGGTTGAAGATAGCAAAGTTGGAGAGGTCGGTGAGGTAGGCGTTGAGTTTCACCACATCGTCGAAACTGCTGCCGGCGGCTTCAATCACGGCTTTGAGGTTTTCAAACACTTGGCGGGTTTGTTCAGCAAAGCCGCCTTCCACCACCTGCATGGTGGCAGGCACCAGCGGAATCTGGCCGCTTAAATAGATAGTATTGCCGGCACGCACGGCTTGGGAATAAGCACCGATGGCGGCAGGGGCATTGTTGGTATGAATGATGGTTTTGGCCATAATGGAACTCCTTATATGTTGATTGCTGAAAAGAGTCTTAATTATATCGCCAACGGCAGGGGCAAACCAAGACAGTCGGCAGCGACGCATACAAAGTAAGTCTACCTGAAACCGATTATTTCCGCCGCAACAACACCCCGCTCTCAATATGTGGCGTAAACGGGAATTGGTCGAACAGCGCGGCGCGTTCGATGCAGTGGGTTTGCGTGAGCGTGGCGAGATTGGCGTGCAGGGTTTCCGGATTGCAGGAAACGTAGATGATGTTGTCGAAATTCTGCAGCAGGCGCAGGGTGGCATCGTCTATGCCGGCGCGCGGCGGATCGACAAACACGGTGGAGAAGGCATAATCCGCCAGCCCGATGCCCTGCTCCTGCAGGCGGCGGAAGGTGCGCACGCCCTGGTAGGCCTGAGTGAACTCTTCGGCGGAAAGCCGCGCCAGGCGGATGTTGGCCGCGCCGTTGACCTCAATATTCCACTGCGCCGCCTGCACCGAGGTTTTCGACAATTCCGTGGCCAGCACGCGGCGGAAATAACGCGCCAGCGGCAGGGTGAAATTGCCATTGCCGCAATAAAGCTCCAGCAAATCGCCGCCCAACCCCGCCGCCGCGCTGCAGGCCCAATCCAGCATTTTTTGGCACACTGGCGCATTCGGCTGGCTGAAGCCGCCTTCGTATTGGCGGTAGAACCAATCACGCCCGTCGGCATGCAGGCGTTCGGTAACGAAATCCTGCGCCAACACCAGCTTCTGCCCCCGGCTGCGGCCGATAATCATGATGCCCAAGTCGCGCTGCAAACGCGCCGCCGCAGCCTGCCATTGCCCGCACAGCCGCTTGTGGTAAATTATGCCCACCAGCATATCGCCGCTCAGGGTAGACAAAAATTCGCACTGATACCATCGCTCCCGCAACAGCGGATCGGCCTGCACGGCAGCCAGCAGCCGGGGCATCAGGACGTTGATTGCAGCAGAAGCGGCAAGCAGGGAATCAATCCGGCGCAACGAGGCCGAGCCTGCCTTCTGCCCGGGCTCGAACATGGCATAGCTGATGTTGTCGCCTTCGTGCCAAACACGAAACTCGGCACGCATCCGATAATGCTCTTCAGGCGAAGCAAACACCTGCCATTCGGGTGGGGAAAATTCGGCAAAACGCTGTTTCAGGTAGCCTACTTTTTGTTGCAGCTGGGCGGTGTATTCAGGGCTGGGCTGGGTCATGGGGAGCGTGGGGATTGGAGCAAAAAATAAGGATTATAGCGGGAAAGAAGAAGCTACCTGAAAGCAAAGCGGGGGCTGTACAAAACCCAGATTCCAGATTATCGCAAGCGGGTAGCAAATACTCTTCCTACCTTGCTAAAGAGGCTACCTGAAACTTTCAGGTAGCCTTTTGCACCCTCGTGCCATCAACGCCGATATTCGTTCAACAGCGTTTCCTGCATATCCAGCCCTTTTTCCCCTTCCTGCGCTGCGGCGCGGACGTAGCTACCGTCGGGCTGCATCAGCCAGGCTTTGCGGTTGTCGGCCAGGGCGAGGGTGAGGGCTTCGCGCATGATGCGCTGTTTGATGTCCGGGCTTTCCACGGGAGTGCAGATTTCAATGCGACGGAAGAAGTTGCGGCTCATCCAGTCGGCGCTGGCGATGAAGAGCTCTTCGCGCCCGCCACTGTGGAAGTAGAACACGCGGGAGTGTTCGAGCAGGCGGCCGATGATGGAGCGCACGCGGATGTTTTCGGAAAGGCCGGGCACGCCGGGGCGCAGGGTACACATGCCGCGCACGATCAGATCTATCTGCACGCCCGCCTGGCTGGCTTCATACAGGGCGCGGATGATGCCGGGCTCGATGAGCGAATTCATTTTGGCGATGATGCGCGCGGGGCGGCCGGCGCGGGCTTCGGCGGTTTCGGCGGCGATGCATTCCAGCAGCATGGGGCTGAGGGTGAAGGGGCTCTGATAAAGCTTGTTGAGCCGCGTGGGCTGGCCTAAGCCGGTAATTTCCATAAAGATGGCGTTCACGTCGGCGGTGATGGCTTCATCGGCGGTGAGTAGGCCGAAGTCGGTGTAGATGCGGGAGGTGCCTTGGTGGTAGTTGCCGGTGCCGAGGTGGGCGTAGCGTTTCAGGTAGCCTCCTTCGCGGCGGATAACCAGCGCCATTTTGGCGTGCACTTTGTAGCCGAACACGCCGTATACCACATGTGCGCCGGCGCTTTCGAGGCGGCGCGCCCAGTTGACGTTGTTTTCTTCGTCAAACCGCGCCATCAGCTCCACCACCACGGTTACCTGTTTGCCCGCGTTGGCGGCGGCAATCAGGGCGCGGGCGAGGTCGGAATGGGTGCCAGTGCGGTAGATCGTCATCTTGATAGCCACCACATCCGGGTCGGCAGCCGCTTCTTGGATGAAGCGCACGGTGGGGGCGATGGATTGGTAGGGGTGGTGCAGCAGCACGTCATGCTGTTTAAGCACCTCAGGCATGGGCTGGTCTTTGCGCACATCTTTGGGCAGGCCGGGCGCAAAGGGCGGGAATTTCAAATCGGCACGATCCACCATATCGGGCACAGCCATCAGCCGCACCAGGTTCACGGGGCCAACCACTTGGTAGAGCTCGTTCGGGCTCAAATTGCATTGCGTGAGCAGGAATCCAGCCACATGCGGCGGACAGTTGTCGGCCACTTCCAGCCGCACTTCGTCGCCATACTGCCGCCCGCGCAGCTCGGTTTGCACGGCGGCGCGCAGGTTGGTGAGGTCTTCTTCATCCACCGTGAGTTCGCTATTGCGCGTGAGGCGGAATTGGTAGCAGCCTTCCACATCCATGCCGGGGAAGAGCTTGTGCACATAGGCATGCAAAATGGAAGAAAGCAGCACGAAGCCGTGCCCTTCGCTAAGCTCTTCAGGCAGTTTCACCACGCGCGGCAAAATGCGCGGCGCCTGCACCACAGCCATACCGGAAGCGCGGCCGAAAGCGTCTTTGCCGGAAAGCGCCACCGCGAAGTTGAGCGATTTGTTGAGCAGGCGCGGGAAAGGGTGTGCCGGGTCGAGCCCCAGCGGGGTGAGGATGGGCAGCAGCTCGCGGTCGAAATAGCTTTCAACCCAGGCGCACTGTTTGTCTGTCCACTGGTGGCGCGGGTAAAAGAAAATGCCCTCTTTGCGCAACGCGGGAATCAGCTCTTTGTTAAACAGCTCATATTGCTCCTGAATTAATTTTTTGGCCTCGGCAGCAGCGGCAGCCATGGTTTCGGTGGGCGTGGTGCCGTTATCCAAAAGCGCGTGCGGGTTGAGCTGGCTTTCCTTCTTCAGCCAAGCCATGCGCACTTCGAAAAATTCGTCTAAATTGGAAGAAACGATACACAAAAAGCGCAACCGCTCCAAAAGCGGCACGCCCTCGTCCCGTGCCTGCGCCAGCACGCGGCGGTTGAACGCCAGCAGGCTCAGTTCGCGGCAAAGGATGGTGGGCTGGTTCGGCATAAGGCTACCTGAAAAAGAAAAATGAATGAAAACGCTGTGTAAACAAACAGCTGTTTGGAGGGAATTAGCGCTATAATGATTATACCGCCATCGGCAAAGTGCTGTGCGCGGCAGCTATAGTTATAGCAATTATCGTTCCAACCTGCGCCCGAAGACAAGATATGGGCACGAAGCAGGCCGAACGTTTCCACCCGCCACCTTTCGGGAGACCCATCATGCGAACCCTGCTCCTCATCTGCACCATCCTCTTCAGTGCCGCTGCAGTAGCCGAAACCAGCGCCCAAATCAACCTACAAATCAACCCCCATGCCGACTACTACTACAGTGGCCCGGACGGCTACCCCGGCTACTACCCCAGCCGTAGCTACTATTTCTACAATGGCTCCAACCAATACGGCGGCGGCCAAATCCAAACCACCGAGCAATACAGCCGGGGCGGCATCGGTTACACCGAACACCGCAACTGCCACACCAGCGCCGGCTCCACCATCTGCACCGGCAACTGGCGGCCGGTATCGCCCGTGCGCGGCAATATCCAAATCAACTACCGACGCTAAACGCCCCGCAGTAATTAAGCAATAGTAGAAAAGGCCACCTGAAAACCATCCGATAGGTTTTCAGGTAGCCTTTTCCATTCCCACGCAACCCGCAGCCAAGCTATCGGTAAAACCGCTGCCCCATCCCGTTATCGCAATATTGCAGGCTCACCGTGCCGCCGCTGCCGTCTAGGCACAGGCCGTTGGCGACGCTGCGGATGTGGCTGCCCTCGGCAATCCAATGCTGGCTGCGGCTGTTTTGGCAGGCGGTGGCGATAACGGGGCTGCCGGCGCCGCCGGTGGCTTCGGCGCACAAGCCGTTGATATTGAGGCGCGGGCCGTCGAACATGAATTGCTGGTTGTTGCGCCCGTGGCAGGGCTGGCTGACCAGGTAGGCGGGCATGCCGCTGCGCTCGAGGCTGAGGCAGGAATTGTCGGCGGCCTGGCGCAGCAGGGTGCGGCGGCCATTGTTGAGCACGGGGAGGTAGTAGCCGTCGAGCGGGGAGCTTTCGCTCATGATGACGGTGGTGCCCGGGGCGGCATCCACGCGCACGGTTTTGTGCACGGTGTGCGTGGTTTCCACGGGTAAATCGAGCGAGAAGAACCGCCCGTCTGGGCCATCGAGATAAGTGCAGGCGGGGAGGGCGAACAGGGCAAGCAGGAATGGAGGGGCTTTCATTTCGGCTCTTTCGGTATGGCGGAGGAGTGGGCTACCTGAAAGCCGGCATCAACGGTCGGTGAGCAGTTTGCGCATCAGCCGGCATTCGATGCCGATTTCCTGGTTGAGCGGCAGCATGGCTTCGCCTAGCGGGCGGTAGCCGTTGAGCAGGTAAAACTGTTCGGAATTGAGCGAGGCGTAGAGCTTGAGCATGCCCAGCCCGTGTTGGTAGGCCAGCTCTTCGGCGCGGCCGAGCAGGGCAGTGCCGAGGCCTTGGCGCTGCACGAAGGGGTGCACATACAGCGCATCGAGCTGGGATTCTTGCAGATTAAGCTGGAAAAAGCCTTGGATATGGTGCTTAAATTCGATCACCCACAAGAGCTTGCGTTCGTCTTCGAGGGTATCGAGGTAGCTGTCGGGGCTGAGCAGGGCAAGCCAGGCTTGCAGCACGGCTTCGCTGTAGTTGCGGGCGCAGGTGTAGCGCACGGCGTATTGGTGGGCGTTGTAGATGTGTTCGCAATCTTGGATGCGTGCCGGACGCAGGTGGGTAATCAGGCTCATAACGGGCGGGGAGTGCGGTGAAACTGGCGGAATTATATAGCTTGTCCAATAGAATAACCAATTGGCTCGGGCAATCGGGATATAATCGGGGCTACCTGAAAGTAGGGCTGCAACGCAGTTAAAACGGGCGTTGGCGCTTTTCAGGTAGCCTTCAAGCAGCGGGATAGATGTTTACAATATCTTGTTTTTTGTTACAATCCGATCATCGGCAATACCCTTATTCCCCTTTCCAAACAGGAGCGGCAAGATGAAGCAATCAATGATGAACACGGCAGCGGGCGTATTGGCGGCAGTGCTATTGGGCAGTGCGGGCTTGGCATATGCCAACCCCTATCCGGTTGGCTCGCAGCAATGGCACAACTTTAATGGCATCATGCAGTCAGAAGCAGATCGGATACAACGCGAGCGCAATGCCACACGGCAACAGCCGATCAACCGCGGCCCCACCGCCGCCGAAATACGCGCCTGGCAGCAGCGCGAGGCAAAGGTGCAAGCAGAAATCGCGGAACTGCGCCGCACGCCGTTTTGGATGGCTTTGGCATGGAATTTCGAGAAACAGACCATAGCATGGCCTGGCGGTTTTAGATCTGAGCAGCGAGCCATCGAACGAGCCAAACAGATCTGCTCTTCCCCCAACTGTCATGTATTTGCCACTTTTAGCAATACCTGTGCGGTTTTGGTGAAAGCAACGGACAATCCGCAAGATACAAACGACTTGTTCGTTGGTATCAATCCTGACGACGAAATAGCGGCACAACAAGCCATGCGGGCCTGCCAGCGGGTACATGGTGTTACAAGAAGCAGGTGTTTCTACACAGGCGTGCATACCGGGAAGGGCGCAAACGGCACGGCTTTCTGCGTGGGCTACGATTACAGTCTTTACAATCAGCGCTAAAACCTGCCGTTTGAGGCTGACAAGGCTACCTGAAAATATTTCAGGTAGCCTTTCCCTTGCCAAGAGCCTCTATAGCTAAAGCACCTTTTTTCATACCAGGCAGCGGGCAGTGCAGAAGGGGCAGGGGTGATCCTCAGCTTCGCAGAAACTCGTTTTACCCGTTTTCAGGCAGCCTCAAAGCTTGGGGCTGCGCAGGCCGGCGCAGGGCTCGCCGGTAAGCTGGAATTTGAAGTGGCGCAGTTCGGTGATGGATTCCATATTTCAGGCAGCCTCTGCCGGGCATGAGGCTACCTGAAAACTTCATCTCAATCCGTTTCCGCCATTTCCAGCGCCTGTTTGATGTCTACGGCCACAATGCGGGACACGCCTTTTTCCTGCATGGTTACGCCGATGAGCTGCTCGGCCATTTCCATGGTGAGGCGGTTGTGGGAAATATACAGGAACTGGGTTTGGGTAGACATTTCTTTCACCAGATTGCAAAAGCGGCCGGTGTTGGCGTCGTCCAGCGGGGCGTCCACTTCGTCGAGCAGGCAGAAGGGGGCGGGATTAAGGCTGAACAGGGCGAACACGAGGCTCATGGCGGTGAGGGCTTTTTCGCCGCCGGAGAGCAGGTGGATGGTGCTGTTTTTCTTGCCGGGCGGGCGCGCCATGATGGATACGCCGGCGGTGAGCAAATCGTCGCCCACCATGTGCAGGCTGGCTTCGCCGCCGCCGAACAGGGTGGGGAAGAAGGTTTGCACTTTTTGGTTCACGGCATCGAAGGTGGCTTGGAAGCGCTGTTTGGTTTCGCCGTCGATTTGGGCGATGGCTTCTTCCAGCAGCGCGATGGCGGATTGCAGGTCGGCGCGTTGGTTTTGGTAGTAGCCGTCGCGCTCGCGGGCTTCGGCCAGTTCGTCGAGCGCGGCCAGGTTCACCGCGCCAAGGGCTTGGATGCGGCGGGAAATGCTGTCGATTTGCTGCGGCCAGTCGGTTTTCAGGTAGCCTGCCTGCTGCTCGGCTTCGAGCGCGGCGATATCGGCTTGGCGCGCCGATAAGTTATCGTGGAAGCGTTTGGCGTTAAGCAGGGCTTCCTGCTGCTGCAACAGGGCGGTTTGGGCGGCCTGCTGCCACTGCGGCAGCTCGGCGGCCAACGCCTGCTGGCGGGCGTATTGCTGCCTGCCCTGCTCTTGGGTTTCGGCCAGCCGGGCGGCGGCGGCCTGGATTTGCTCTTCCAGCGTGAAGGCGGCTTCGGCCAGTTCTTCCAGCTGCAGGCGTTGCTCGTCTTCGCTGTCTTCGGCGTAAGTGAGGGCAAGCTCGCTCTGGCGTTGCTGCCAATCGGCTTTTTGCTGCACCAGCGCGGCCATGCGGGCGGCGATGTTTTGCAGCTGCTGGGTTTGGCGGTGGGCTTCGAGTTCGGCGGCGCTGCGGCGGCGGTCGGCTTCGAGCACGGCTTGGCGGGCTTGGCGCAGGGCTTGCTGCGCCTGTTGACTGTGCTCGGCTTGGGCGCGGCTCTCTGCTTCCAGTTCGGGCAGGCGCTCTTCGAGGGCAGCGGTTTCTTCGGCCAGGATGTCGGCGGCGCACGCCAGTTCTTCGGCTTCCTGCGCCAGCTGGGCCTGCTCTTGGGCGATGTGTTCGCGCCGCTGCTGCGCCTGTGCGGCGCGGGCGGCAAGGGCGCCGGCCTGCTGCTGGGCGGCGGCCAGCTCGGCGGCGAGGCGGCGTTGTTCGGTTTGGGCTTGGCGCAGTTCGGCTTCGGCCTGGGCTTGCTGCTGCGCCAGTTTTTCGGCTTCGGCTCGGGCTACCTGAAACTGCGGCTGCCATTCGGCCAGTGCCGCAACAATTTCGTCGTGGCGGGCGCGGTGGCGCATTTGCCGGTTGCCGCCGTCGGCGTGGTGCAGCAGCACGCCGAGGCGGTCGATGCGGTGGCCTTGCGGGGTGAGCCATTCTTGGCCGGGCTCGAGGCGGCTGCGGTGTGCCAGCGCATAATCCAAATCGGGCGCACACAAAATGCCTTCGAGCCAGTGGGCTAAGGCTACCTGAAAAGGCGGCTCGGCCTGGATTTGGTGAATCAGCGCCTGAGCCGGGCTGGCAGCGCGGTGGGCATGGGCTTCGCGGTTGAACCAGGCGGCGGGGGATTCGGGCAGCGGCGACGGCGGCTGGAAATCAGCGGGCAGCGCGCGGGCGTTGAGCCGCTCGCCGAGCACGGCGGCCAGTGCGCCCTGCCATTCTTCGGGCACGCGGATGTGCTGCCACAGGGCGGGGGCATCGGCTTGTTCGCTGCCCTGCCAGAAGTTGTGGCGGGCGGTGTCGGCCAGCAAGGCGGCGAGGGTTTTCTGTTCGGCCTCGGCGGCGAGGATACGGCGTTCGTGTTCCTGTTCGCGTTCGCGGGCGGCCGCAAGGGCGGTTTTCAGGTAGCCTGTTTGCTCTTCGAGCCGCTGCAGTTGCTTCTCACCCTGTTGGTATTGGGCGGCGAGGGTGTCGGCCTGGGCTTGGGCGGCAGCGGTGCCCTGCCCGGCATCGCCTTGCAGGGCGGCGGCTTCCTGCTGCAAACGGGCTTGGTGCTCTTGCAGCCGGCTGATGCTTTGACGGCTGTGTTGCAGTTGCTGCTGTTTCAAGGCGAGCTCGCGGCGGAGGCGGGCGGCTTCGTCGTGCTGGCTTTGCTGCTGCTCGGCGGCCTGCTGCTGGGTGGCTTCGAGCTCGGGCAGTTGCTCTTCGAGGGCGGCGGCTTCGGCGGTGAGCAGTTCGAGCTGCATCTGCTGCTGTTCGGCAGCCTGTTCGGCGGCGGCGTGCTGCTGTTGCAACTCGGCGTGTTCGCCGTCGATTTTCTGGATGGCGGCTTGGGCGGCGGTCTGTTCGCGTTCGAGGCGCTGGCGTTGGCTCTGCCGCGAGCGGATTTGCTCTTCGAGGCGGGCGGTTTGCTCGCGCAGCAGGGCGTGCTGCTGGTTGAGCCGGTATTGCTCGGCCTGCTGTTGCTGCTCGGTTTGGCGCAACACTTGCACGGCATCGTTCATGGCTTGGTTTTGCCGGGCGAGTTCGTCTTGCCGCTCGCGGGCGCGTTCGTGTTCGGCGGCGGCGCGGTCGGCGGCGGCGAGGGTGTGCTGCCATTGGGCGAAGTCGTGGCGGTTTTGCGCTTGGTTGAGCTCGGCGGTGAGGCTGCGGTAGCGTTCGGCGGCGGCGGCCTGGCGTTGGAGTTTTTCCACTTGGCGGCCGAGTTCGGACTGCAAATCGCCGAGGCGTTGGAGGTGTTCGCGGGTGTCGCGCAGGCGGTTTTCGGTTTCGCGGCGGCGTTCTTTGTATTTGGATACGCCGGCGGCTTCTTCGATATGGGCGCGCAATTCTTCGAGGCGGGCTTCGATGATGCGGGCAATCATGCCCTGTTCGATCACGGCGTAGCCGCGCGCGCCGACGCCGGTGCCGAGGAAAAGGTCGGTGATGTCGCGGCGGCGCACTTGCTGGCCGTTGATGTAGTAGCTGGATTCGCCTTGGCGGGTGAGCTGGCGGCGGATGCTGATTTCGCCGTATTGCCCCCATGCGCCCTGCAAGCTGCCGTCGGCATTGCTGAACACGAGCTCCACGGAGGCGCGGGGGGCGGGGCGGCGGGTGGCGGCGCCGTTGAAAATCACGTCTTGCATGCTCTCGCCGCGCAGCTGTTTGGCCGAGGCTTCGCCCAACACCCAGCGAACGGCGTCGATAACGTTGGATTTGCCGCAGCCGTTGGGCCCGATTACGGCCACCAGCTGTCCGGGCACGTGGATGGTGGTGGGGTCAGTGAAAGATTTGAAGCCGGCAAGTTTGATGTGGGTGAGGCGCATGAAAAACAATGAAAAAGCGGAATGCCGTATTTTAAAAGAAAGGCGGCGGGGCAGGCTACCTGAAACAGAAAGAAGGTTTCAGGCAGCCTTTTGCCGCGCCTTCTTGCGCCGTCTGGTGCGCCAATACCAAGCAATACTGAGCCAAAGCCAGCCTGCTCCGGCTACTGTGGCGGCGCGTGTCCAAAGGCGGGCATACAGCCGCCAGTTTTCGGTTTCTTCCTGCGGGCTGAAGGCGGCGCGGTAGTGCCGCTCGCTGCCGTCTTTGGTGTAGGCGAGCTCGGTAATCACGTGGTAGCTCAGCCAATGAGCTTGGGTAAGGCTTTGCACGGATAAGGTTTCTTCACGCTGCCAAACGTTTTCGTCATATTGGCACAACGGGTCGGACAGGTTGTGGCAATCCAAATTGAGCTGCTTGCCTTCGGCGGTGCGGATGCTGCCGACTACGTGGAGGTTGTCGTCATCATCATACCATTGGCGCCGCCGCAGCTCAGCGGCGGCATGATGCGTATAAGCCACGGCTACGTTCAAATGCCGCTGCCGCTTGCTCAACTCAGCCGAAGTTACCAATGCGCCCATGCCTAACACAACGGCCAGCAGCATGCCGAATAGCCAAAATACGGGCAGGCTAAACGAAATACGCATTATGTTGCGGTCGAGCTGCTGTTTTTCCTGCCGCATCCGCCGCATGGTGTGAAAAAAATTGCCCATTTGCTTTCCTGTATGCAGTGGCTGATTGTATAGCGAAACAGGCAAGGTAGGCCATGAATAGGCTGAGGCTACCTGAAAGCAGGTTACTGCCAAACCAGAAACAGCCCGCCAAATGATAGATTTGCTTTTGCCAAACAATAGCATTTTGTAATACAATGTCAATTTTGAGTAACAACTCATTTACCATTCAAATCAATGGATAAGCAAAAGAAACTCGTTACGGTGATGGTGTTGGACGAACACCGCACCGAAACTTTCGTGATCGCTGAATTACGGCTGCGCGCTATCAAGCCCACCGTCATCGGCCTTTCCGTGGCCACGGTGACGCTCTTGGCTGCTCTGTTGGCGTTGAGTTGGCACCACTACCAAAGCTACAACCGCTTTGCGCAACAACAACAGCAAACTCAAGCACTCAGCCAGCAAATCGAAGACTTGAAAGAAGCGCGTTCCGCTGAGGTTAGCGCCAAACTCAATCAGCTCGCCCAATCCGAAAAAGCCGTGGCCGATCTGCAAAACTACCTACGTCAGCGAGGTGCGAACGTACCCACCCCAAAACCAGCTACCGCTTCCGAAGAAGGCAAGCCCATCCACCAAGCCGGCGGCCCGCGCAACATCCTACCGCCAGCCGACACGCCAGAATTCAGCCAAACTATTGAAAATCTACTCAAAGTAGCCAACAATGTACCACTTGGCCGCCCCGCTCAAGGCGGAATCTCCTCCGGCTTCGGCCCCAGGCACAACCCGTTTAGCGGCAAAGGCAGCGAGTTTCATCATGGCCTAGATTTTCGCGGCAACATTGGCGACCCCGTACGCGTTACTGCCAACGGCACAGTGGAATTTGCCGGCACCATGAACGGCTACGGCCAAGTGGTGAAAGTGCGCCACGGCTACGGCTACAGTACTGTGTATGGACATTTATCGCACATCGGCGTGCAACCCGGCCAAACTGTTAAAGCCGGCGACCTCATCGGCAAAATCGGCTCCACCGGCCGCTCCACCGGCCCGCATCTGCACTACGAAGTGCGCCTCAACAACGAGCCGCACGATCCTGCCACTTTCCTCAGCCTCGCAAAATAAACACGCGCGGCACTCCATTTCAATTCAATCCGCGGAGAAACAACCATGTTTAAAGATAAAAAAGACCGTTCCCAACCCAGCAACTCCACCAGCGCCATCGACACCATCATCGGTGCACAATGCCGGATTCAGGGCGACATCCTGAGCCAGCAATCGGTGAAAATCGACGGCCAAATCCAAGGCAATGTGCAAGCCGGCGGCACCGTCATCGTTGGCGACAAAGGCGCGGTGAATGGCGACATCCGCGGCAGCGATCTGATCGTGTTCGGCAAAACCGAAGGCCTGATTGAAGTGAAAAAACTACACCTCAAGCCCAACGCTCGCGTAACTGGCAACATCCGCACCCAATCCCTACAAGTGGAAGATGGAGCCGTTTACACCGGCGATATCCGCATGGATCGCAATGCCGGCAACGCCTCCCTTCCTCCTGCCGGCATCTCCCCGGGAAAAGCCATCGCCGCACCGGCAGATAAGCTACCAAATAAATAGTCTTGCCCGGTCTGAGGAAGAGGCTGTCTGAAACATTCAGCTAGCCTCTCTCCTTTCCTCGTTCCATTCCTCACCCATTTCTTCGTCTCCTCTTCTCTCTCGTTTCTTTATCCCCACTTCCTTTTCCAACTCACACTGTACCGCTATCCCGGATTTCC
>NZ_LXST01000008.1:0-89489 GCF_001648535.1 Eikenella sp. NML99-0057
GGGATGCCGGCGAGAAACAGCAGTACGCCGCGCCGGAAGCCGACCTGCCGTAAAAAGTCGGCAATGATTTGGTATTTATCCTGTTCGGACATTTCATCCTCCGTTTTCAGGCGGTGCCGCCCGCAGGGCCCGGACCGTGCCTTAAATCTTGATGCAGGCGAGCAGTGCGATGTTGCGCGGGCGAGTCTCGCCGCCGCCTTGAGCAACAGTCATATGGTCGGTGCGGGTGGTCAGCGTCCAGTTGTTGCCACTGCCTTTGTTGTTGGCCAAATTGGCATCCAAGTGATAATTCTTCTGATTGGCACCGCCTTGACTTGCGCCCAATACAACGGCAGCCGGGTCGCCGGCCTGCATTGAGGTTTTGTTACCGTATTCGGTTTCGCGCGGCATGGTTAAATCATCGTTGTCCGACCAAAATACCCCTGTTGGGTGGTAGTGATTGGCAACGGCATGCCCCTGTGCCGAACCGAAGGCACGCCCGCTGTCCACGCCGCGCCCATCGTCCCAGCCGCGCACAAATTCGGCGCGCAGGTCTGGCAGGTTGAAGGTGTTGCGCCCGTCGCCGGCGCCGTAGGTAGTACCGATGGCAGCAAACAGCGCGGCATAAGTGGTGCGGGATACGGCAGCACCGTCGGCTTTGAGCCAGCCTGCCGGTGCGGTTTGGCCGGCGAAATACATCACGGCGCCGCTGGGCAAATCGTTTGCGGCAGCTTCTACCGCCTTGTCGTATGCCGCCTTAACTGCTTTAGGCGTGGCGGCCATATCTTCGCGGTCGCTGTTGGTGGCAGATGAGAGCTGTACAATGCCGGCCTGTGTGGTGCTGGCTTTCAGTCCTTTGCCCGCATGTACCGACCATTTCCCTGTGTTGTTGCCACTGTTCGGGTTGTGGGTGTTGGCATCCACTAGGCTGATGTATTCGGTGTCTGATGCATCGTTGATGAGCACTGCGCCTTTGGGATAGCCGCCGATGGCGTCGCAAAAGGCTTGGTCGAAGCGGTAACGCCCGCCTTGGTTTTGCCAAACGGTGTGCGCACTGATTTCATACAGTACGCCGTTCATGTCTTTCCCGCTTGGCGGTTTGCCGCCGACAGAAATCGGGGTCATGGTGATGCTCGGGAAACCCTCGGCATAGGTGGCGGCCTCCTGCGCCAGAGAGCCGTTGCGGGTGACGGGGATACTGTTTTTCAGACCGTCCGCCGCCCAAGGTTTGGAGAGCAGTTTTGGCTGTGGCATGGTTTAAACTCCCATAAAAAAAGCACCCTCGCCGAAGGGTGCCAGGTTGGCTTCGATATAGCCGAAGGTTTTATCTGCCTCCGGCTCGTAAAAGTCTAGTAATACGCCGCTGGGGCGCGGCAACAGGTCGCTTTGTCGGATGATGGCGCGTTCCACCGGCAGAAGGTAGAACTCAAACACATAGCGCGCGGCCATCGTGCCGTTTTTCACAAAATACGCCCGCCCGCGCGTGCCGAACATTTCACGCAGCAGGCGGTTGATGTGTGGGGCGGTGGCGTAAATGATGTTACTCATGGCTTTGAGCATAATCACGCGGCGGTAGGTGTCGTCGTCCAAACGGTAGCGTCGCTCCAGGCCTTCACCAGTGCTCCACACACCGCTGCCAAACGGAGTAAAGCCCTGCGCAAAGCCGATGTATTCGTCTTGCGCGCTAATCATGATTTCTCTCTCAATACCAACAATCGCCCCCCAAATATCCAACCCAAAACCTTGTGCGGTGGACACGTTCCACACGGTATCGTAAAACCGCTGTTTGTCTGTGCGCGGGTCTAGGCAGTCGTCAAACCGCCGTATCAGGCGGCAGATGACTGGGCTGTTGGCATATTGGCTGATTAAGGTTTCGCCCACGGTTATCATACGCTCACCACTTCGATATTTTCGGCGCGAACAACGGGCGTTTGGTCGATACCTACTGTTACGGAATTGCCCATACTACCTGCCGACAAACCGATTTCCACATCCAACACATGCACCTGCGGCACAGCTTTTACCACTGGAGCAACGTAGCCAATGGCATATAGATTTGCACCGATGCGCCCCTTGAAGGTGGCAATGACGGCTTGTTTGATGGCCGTTTCCGCACCAACAAATGCGCCGCGCTCAATTTTGATACGGAAATGCACCGGCAGTTCGTTCGGGCGCATAAAGGCTACCTGATAGGCAGGCTTCGGGTTGTTGTAGTTGTGGTCGTACACTGTGATTTCGGTGTTGCCATTGAAATCGCAGCCGCTGCCCGCGTAGCGTAATACAGCTTCAGCTACCGCCGTATCATCACCCCCCACCGCTGCCACATAGATACTGTGCGGCTTGAGCGTGTAGTTGGTCGCGCCGGCCTGTACGCTTTGGCCTTTCGGGTTGTCAATGACGTACACATCACGCACACCGTCCAACGCAAACACGTTGGCATACACTGCCTGCGGCGTTCCGTGGGCATTGATGGCCACGCTGCGCCGCCTGCGTTCGGCAAATTCGGCGCGGCTCTCTTCCGCCCGTCCGGGAACGGCGGGGTGCGGGTTATCCACCCTATCCAGCCCCACCAAGGCTTGATAAATAATATTTACGCTGTGGGCGGGTGCTTCAATCTGCCCAGCAGCAATGAGTGTGCCGCTGACTTTCCCGCTGATGGGAATGCCGATTTCCTGCTGCAAAGCCCATTGGTTGCCTGCCTCATCCTGCACGATGAATCCCTGCGGAATCTGTGTGCCGGGCAGGCCGATAAACTCGCACACCACCACCGAATCGGTGGCTGGCTTGCGTTGCAAAAAGTAGATTTGCGCGATGGCATCCTGCATCACGCCTTCGGCATATTCCGGGTGGATTTGATTGACCAGTTCGGCAATCAGGTTGTTTTTGTCGGCAATCACGGCGGCTAGAGAAGAGGCAAGCTGCCCCTGCGGCGTTTCCAAATTCAGGTTCAGGCCGCCACCGAAGGCATCATTGAAATCGGCAAGCACGCCGTTCAGCACTTCGGTTTCAGTCGGAATCTGCAAGCCCTGCGGTGTGAAGCGCACTGGTGGAACATTACTGTTCATAGCATTACCTCATATTGTTTCTTGGCATCATCGGTAAATTTTAGGCTACCTGAAAGCACACGCCCGTCGCGCAATTCGGCGACCACGTCTGCCGCCACCACGCCGGGGACGGACAAGGCAGCCTGTACCAACCGATGCCGGTACAGCGCGAACGACTGCTTTTTGCCCAGTGTTTCTTCAAAATAGGGGACACCCTTTTCTGTGTCGTAATACAGCTCCCCGACGAACAGGCGGGCGGCAGAGGCCACATCCTGCGCCTTGGCGTATGGATCTTTCGCCAGCGCAATATTGCCTGCCACATCCAAGGCCAAATCCCAACTTTGCGGGTCAAGATAGAGGGTGTTCATTGCGGTTCTCCCGTGTTGCCGCCGCCGGGCTGCACGCCGTTGTGGACGTGGTGCAGTAGGCTGATGTCTTTGGCCTTCACATCACCGTCTGTGTCAATCCCTCCACCGCCGGTAAACTGCGCCGTAGTTTGGGTGTTGGCTTGAAAAGTTTGCGAGGTGCTGCTCACGCCGTTTTGCGCCTTCAGTACGATATTCTTGCCTTCCATTTCGATGTCGCCGGGGGAGAACAACTTAATACCGCCTTTGAAGAACATGATGTACTGCTCTGGCGTACCGTTCAGGAATCCGCCGAAATAGAGGCCGTCCGAATAATCGAAACGCCGCCTGCTCTGCGGGGCGGACGGCGCTTTGTTCTGTTTAACACTAGAAATGTCACGGCTGCAAAAGCCGCACATGCCAATGTCGCCCGGCTCAGGGTCGATAATCACGGCATTGCCGCCGCCCTGTAATCGGAAATACGGCACGTTGTAGATGATGCCGTGCGGCGTAACCGTGCCGTCGCCGCTGATTTGGGCAACCAAGGGTTGTACGTCCACCAGCCCGACAGGGGCAAGCCCGCCCACTTTGGTTTTAACCACGCGCACCAGTGCTACGGTTTGGATGCGTGAGACGATACCGGACACTATCGCGTCAATTTCGCCCGCGCCGCCTTGTGACTGTTCTGGCCGGTATTGCGCCCGGCTATGTTGCGACTTTGACATTCGTATCCTCCACATTGGCGGCTTTGATGTCGGCCAGCCACTTGCCGCCCGGCACTTGGCTTTCCAAGTCCAGCGACAGGCCGAACACACGCCATCTGCCGTTGCATTGCTCAATCAGGCTACCTGAAATTTCAATCAGTCCGCCAAAACGCAGTGCTTTGTCGTACAAGCATTGCAGCTTCACGCCTTGCAAGTCCGGTATCGGGTAGCCGATTAGGCCGGTGGCCGGGCTGACTATTGGCACATCAATCATGCGTGGCTGCCCCTTGGGGGTGATAGCAACTGTTTCGTTGTCGATGTACACGTCTATATCGGCAGCGGCAGCAATATGTCGGATTTTATTCAGCTCAGTGTTGGGCAAGTATTGGTTGCTGATTTTGGCCTGCACGCCGTTGTTCTCAAAGCGCCTGCCCATGCGTTTGCAGATAGCTTCGATCGCCTGTGCCACATCGGTTTCGCCTTCGTGGCTGACCGCTTCGGCGGGCTTGAGTTGCCACAAAACGGCGGTATGGCTCTCGATAACCAAGCAAATATCCGGCGCGCCACCCATTTCGGGGTAGGCAAACGTGATGTTGCCTGTATAGACCACGCTCAGGTTGCCTTGTTCGCCGGCCTCCACCTGAACCAAATTCATCATCGACTGTTCGGTGTTCCATTTCACCCGCAACAGCTTCATGATACTGTCCAGCTTCAGGCCGTATACTTTGATTCGGGCAGAGGGCATAACTGCACCGTTGCCATAATTGATTTGGCAGGAAGTGCGCAAACCCTCGACAACCAGCGTATCGTTGCCTTTTGCGTCCCACACGTCTTTTTCCTGCCCCAGCTTGATGCTGACGCGCAGGATTTTTTCTTTAATGCCCATTGCGGTACACCAAAATAAAGCGGCTGCCCAGTTCCTGCCATTGCGGGTCTAGGCTGCCTGCGGTATCGACTAAATAAAGCTCGCCGCGAAAGCCGCGATAAGCCTCGCCAACCAGCGGCATACCGTGCAGGCATACCCGTTCGCGTATCAGCACGCGCCCGGCTGCCGACACGGTGGCATACAGCCTGCCCAATCGCGGAAGCAGCGATATGGTTACTTCCTGAGAGCCCAATGTGGCACTCACTTTCTGCACCGGGACAGGTTTAAGGGGGATTTGGTAAATCATTTCAACCCGAACCCCTTTCTGAACGTATCGGTTATTTTCCCGAACCCATCACTGGCCGCTCCGTACAGTTTTGAAGCTATGGATTCGTTGTTTTGTATCGGCTTGGGCTGCACCTTGCCTCCGTCTGCCTGTGCCTGTGCGCCGTCCGGCTTGGTTTTGGTGTATTTCACTTCCACCTGCCGTACTTCGGCCAAATGGATATTAACCTTCAACAGCCGCGCCCCGTCTGAAGCTTCGCGGGCGTAGTCGTAGCCGGTAATCGCCATGTTCGGGTACACCGCTTCCGGCGTGATAACTAAGAACAAATCAGTGCTGTTGGCCAGCGTATCCAACAAACCGAGAAATGCGCCGCGCTCGAACACTCCGCCGCTGCCCTTGCTCATCTGCACCGTTACCGTGAACGGAACGCCAACTTTGTTGTAGCTGGCGAACGAACCACGTTCAATAGGCGCATTGGACACTTTGGAAGTGTTTTGATGCTTAACTGACATTACGTTGTCTGACAACAGCAGCGGAATGCCGTTTTGTCCGAAAATGCCCCAATAGTTGCCAAAGATGGCCTGAATTAAAGCGGCGCCGCCGAACTTAATCAGCGCGCCGCCTGCGTTTCTCGGCAACTTGGGAACATTTGGAATGCCGATTGAGTTCCAAGCCATAACAAACCTTTCTCACACCATCGCCGGCATAATCTGCACCAACCTGTTACGGGCGGCGGCAGAGGCATCCGCCATCGTGCCGTCTATGGTACTGGCTGAAGACTGCACATGGATGCCGCCATTGATGGCGAACTGCATATTGCTGTTGTTGGTAATCTGCTGCGCCTGCTGGCGGGCAACAGCGCCTTGTTGCATAGACTGCAAACCGCGCTGCGCATTGTCGGCAACGGCTTGCCCGCCTACGGGTCGGCTGTTCAGGTCAGACAATACTGCGGCGGCCTCATCCAGCCGCCTTCTTCTGTTCACGCCCCGGTTGTCGCCTTGGCGGGAAGCAATTGCTTGGGAAATGGCATTGATGTTGCCACTGCGAGCGGCGTTTACCAAAGACGGCAATTTATCCAAGCTGCCGTAATTGTAGGCAACCGAAGTAATGGCGGCCTGTGTTTTGGCCGGCAGGCGGTCAAATTCCGCCGCACCGATTTTCTGACGTGCTGCATTTCTGAAAAGTTGCGCCCTGCGTGCCAAATCGCGCTCCGCATCCTCGCGGGTAACAGTATCGCCCTGTCTCACTCTGCGAACATTGCCGTTGCGGTCGGTGATGGTATCCGTGCCATAGCCTAAGCGGTAAGCGTTTACGTCCCAATAGGTGCGGCTGGAGAAACCTTCATGCTTCCTAATCATGGCGAGCGTTTCTGCCATTGCGGAGTTTTGCCGTGAACCGCCGCCCAACCACGGCTGCGAGCTGTAGCTGGCAGGATGGATGTTATCCCTGCCTGCTTGGAAGCCGCCTTGGAAAGTGGCATGTTCCTCGCGGGCGATTTGCCCCAGCAGGGCGTTCATTTTCGCGCCGGTTTGGCCGTTTCGATTGTAGGTGTTGGATACCCCAAGCAGCCGCACGTTCGCCCCTCTGGCACGCAATGCGCGGATTTGAGCACGGATGCTGTCGGCGTCGTTCGGGTTGTTGCTCATACCGGATGACAGAATCACGGTTTGGCCTTGCAGGTTGCCGGAATAGCCGTTGATGAAGCCTAATACCTGCTGCGGATTAGCGCCTACTCTGGTTGACCCTGTACCGTTTACCGCGCTGCGGTAGCCGTGAGCGATACTGTCGCCGAAGTAAATCGTACCGCCAGGGGAAAACATCTGTTTGGCGACACGCTCCCCTGAACCAAGGCTTCTTGCTGCCGCCTGAGCCGAGCCGGGGGCGCCGGGGGTGCGGCCTGTTACATAGTCAAGCGCACCAGCCGCTCGCTCTACACCGAAGCTAACGGTGTCGGTTATGACTTTGCCGGCCTCCCTCAGCACCCGCCCGGCGGCATTCTTGGCGCCTTCCCAGTCGCCTCTCATGATGCTAGCGAAGAGGTCGCCCAGCGCCTCGAAATAGGGCATTAAATAGGTTTTGATTTCCAAATACAAATTATGAAAACCGGTGGCGAGGCTTTTTACCGATACCCCGTTTTCGTCGATGAATCCTTTCAACCTCAGCCAATCGAACAAACCTTTCCCGGCTTCTGCCCAGCTTGTGTAGCCGGTGAGTAGGTAGGTAAAACCTTTAGTAAGGCTGTCCACTGATACCTTGGAGGTTCTGATGTAGCCGGTGAACGCGCCCCAGTTAAACAGGCTCTTTCCGCCCTCCGCCCAAGTTTTGTAGTCGTCATAGAGCAGCACAAACGCGGCACCCAAAGCAGCCACAGCGGTAGCAGCCAGTGCGAACGGAGCAATAAAGGCATACAGCGCCGTTACTGCCGACCACAATACCGGAATCAGTACCACGCCCAAGACAAAAGCCAAGCCCTCGAAAACGTGCTTCATGGTATTTTCGTTGCGCATCAGGTAGTCGGCAAAGCTGCTGACCAGCTTCACCAGCCGCAGCAAATGCGGGGCAAGCGCATTGGTAATCATGTTTTTCAGCGCATCCCATTGCTGGTTGAGATAGGCGCGGGAGCGGGTCAGTTCGCGGCTGACGGCAATTTCTTTCTCGCCGGAGCGGTAGAGCCGGTTTTGCAAGGCCAGCATCTTTTCCATTTCGGCACGTCCGAGCAGCAGGGTGTTGATGGTGCCGTCGTCCAAACCCATACTTTTAGCCAAATTGTAGGCCTGCACCCTGTCCATTTTGGAAAAGCGGTCGGCCAAATCCAGCATGATGCTGTCGAGGTTGCGTGCTTTGCCGTCGGCATTGAGCAACGCCACCCCGAACGCATTGAAGAACGGCACCATAGAGGTGTCGCCCATGGTGGTGAGGCGGGTGATGCTCATACTCAGCCCGGCCAGACTACCTTTCATAGCATCGGCCTGACCACCCACCATTTCAGCCATACCGCCCCATGCTTGGAGCTGGCTGCGGCTCATGCCGATATTGCGCGAGAGGTTGTCTAGCTGTACGTTGGCTTCGGTGGTTTCCCGAATCAGCTTATCCAGCGCGTTTGAGCCAGTAACTAGGGCAAAGAGAGCGGCAGCGCCTTTTGCCACCTTTCCTAGTGCCTCTGTCAGGTTTTTGACCTGCTTGACGTTCTGTTTAACCTTTTCGGCGTGTTTGTCCAGCCCTTTGCCGGATTTGCCGGTTTTTGCTTCCGCCTTCTCGAACGCCTCGGTCATGTCATCCAGTTTGGAGACCGCCTGCTTGGCTTCCCGGCTGAATTTGGACGAATCAATGCCCAACTCCATAAACAGGGTATCAATCACAGTTGCCATAGCTATTCCTAAAAAAGCTACCTGATTTCAGGTAGCCTGTTGTGCCTTGTTGAAGGCATCGGTATTGACGATTTCGAGCAGGTTAAAGGCGTCTTCCAGGCCATACACGGTTTGCAACTCGTGCAGAGTACAAATGCGGGAAGAAACAAGAGCGCCGATGGTTTGGGTCAGGTTCAGGTAGCCTTGCTGCCCTCCGCTTCTTCCCCGCCCGATACCGAGGTCAGGCCAAAGGCGTGTTGCAAAAAATCGGTATGCAATGCGAACACCTCCTTCCGCAAACGCCACAGGGTCGTGAAGTCTTCCACATCGTTGAAATCCATATTCAGCGGGCGCGGCTGGCCGCCTTCGGGGATGATTTGCACGCAGTCCAAAAGCTCGTTCAAGAGCGGGATGGCGTCTTCCGGCTTGACTTTGCCTAATGCCCCCAGCGTTGCTCCGACCATCCCCACCATGCCCTGTTGGGGGTTGATATTGCCCAAGTCCACGCCGCTGTTGGCCAAAGCCAAAAGGGCGCGCATCGCCCAGTTGTCAGCGAGAGCAGCGGGCATTTCGGTAATCAGGAACACGCGGCCTTTATCCCGCCCGTTCTCAATGGTGATTTGCCGGGTTTTCAGAGCCATCTTAAATCTCCTCTGGTTTCACCACGATGCGGAAGCTGTAGGTTACGGCTTCCAGCGTTTTCTTAGCCGTGGTACCGCCGGGGATTTCCACCAAGAAGCCGGTGGCGGTGTAGCGGCGCTTCACTGATGAAATCTCTACCGAAAACTCCACCATGAACGTTTCCTGCCGTTGCAGGATGGCATTAGTGAGCTGGTCGAGGTAGTCGCGCGATTTGCTGGTAGGGGCAAGCTGGATGTTGAAGTCCACTTCGTGCGGGGTGAAGCCGCCGGATTGCTGGCCGTCTACGCCCATCATGGTTTCGCCGATTTTGCCTTGGCCAAAGTCGAAGGCGTTGTCGGCGGCGTAGCCTTCAATCTGTACGAAGTTGTCGTTAAAGCCCTTCACGCGCATCAGCAAAATGCTGTTGGCGGCGGTTAGGGTGCGGTCTGATACGGTTTGCATCTTTGGGTTCTCCAATAAAAAAGCCCGCAGATGCGGGCGTGGGAAAGGCTGCTTTATTAGGCAGCCCAAAAGCTAATGATGGTCTTCAATAACCAAGTGGCCGGTAATAACCACAAACACAATCGCGTCACTTGGCTTTCTGGTTGCTCCTGTCTCAAATGGAACAGATCGTAGGCCATCCATCCCCACAACAGCAGTAATATAGACACAATCCACCATACCTGAAGCATACCCTGCCAGTCGCCGGCAGACCATCCGAACAGGATAACGGCGGTGGCAGGAATATGGTAGGTATACAGGCGAACCTTGCGTGAATCAATATACTGTGCAAACGGCGATAGAATAGTTAGGATGACGTCCCACATTGAAACTCCTCCATTTGCATTAAAGACCCCGTAATGCAAACTCTAGATTGGTGCGGTTGTTACGGGCGGTATTAACGATACAAACGCGGTAAATCCGATGGCCACGAATAGTATCCAGCCATTTTTTAACATTAAGTACGGCGCCTTTCCCGAAAGCTGTAATAAATTGTTTAGCCGTCAAAATAGGCCCACCGTAAAAAATGGAAAATACCGCATGTGCTGCCATGAATTTTCGTGAGCATTCGCGGATTTGCAACATCATCTGGTCACAAACCTCTGCCACAGCCGGGGTAATGTCACTTTCTCGAACATGAAGTGAATGACTATACACTTGTTCAATAAACTCTACATAAACCTGTTTTTCCTCAATAGTTAAAGACATTATAAGCCTCCTTATATCAAAATTAAATGCCTTGTGTCACAAAAATCTGCCTGATTGCAGGAATAAATCAGGCTACCTGAAAATAGTTTCAGGTAGCCTGAATGTGGTTTGCCCGTTACTGGACGTTAATAGAGCCGAGGTTGATGTTGTGTACGCTGCCGCCGTCGGTGTACCACAGCTTCATCGGCATAGACTGGCGGTTGCCGCGTGTCTGCGCCGAAGCGTTCTGAATCAGCAGGAAGTAGCCGGTACTTTCAATCTTCGCTGCGGCATCTACGCGCGCTTCGTTGTTGATGAGGGCGCGTTGCTGTTCGCTCAATGGTACGCCGGGCTGGATGCTGCCAAAGTTTAAGGCCTCGTTAATCGGGTCTTGGCAGGCAGCACGTTGCAGAGCAATACCGACGGCGTTGTACGGTACGGCCTTGGCCGAGGTAAGCAAGGTCATCAGGGCAAGCTGCAATTGGCTGTTGAGGCGGATTTGGTTTACATAGGCATCAATCCATTTCCACTTGCCGGGCATTTGGCCGGGATAGAGGAAAGTGAAGCGGTCGTTGGCGGTTGCCCATGCGCCGTAATAGTTGTAGCCGTTTTCTTTCAAGTTGTCGGCATCGGTGGCGTTGTCTACGTCCACGCTCAAGCCAGACTGGTTCTTAAAGGCTAGGGTGATGCGGCCTTGTGTTTCGGTGAAGTCGATGGAGGCAATCGCGCCACACAGGAAGGCAGCCTTGTCCAGCCCGCCGTAAATCGGGGCTGTTCCATCGTAGGCAGCGGCTTTCAGTTGCGCGCTGAGACAGGTTGTATTGCCAGTTTGCAACGCGGCGGCTTCTTTACCCCAGGCGGCGTAGAGGAAGCGGTTGTTCTGCGCGTTGCTCCATTTGGCCAAGGACAGCTTGTCGGCCAGTTCAGGCTCAAACACGGTGGTGAAGGTGGCAAAATTCAAAGTGGATTGAACTACACCCTCCATCACGGTTTCCGCACTATCGCCATCGTTGCCTTTGGAAATCACCGCGCCTTTGGCTTTGGTCAGATTCAGGGCTTCAGCCAGTGTGCCGGTGGCAAAACCGATTTCGGAAGCCTTGCCTTGGGTGGCGGACACGATTTCAAACGCCTGTAACTGCTCGTCAAACTGCACGGTGGCACTGATAGCAGTACCGATTTTGGCAGCGGCATCACTGAAACTGGTGGCAGCGGCCAAACTGATGTTGTCACCGGTTTTGTCGCTGCCGTCGATGTTTACCTTCAGGTTGCCTGAAAGTTTCTTCAATGCGGCAAGGCTCATGCTTTTTACACTTGCACCGCGCAGATAGGCAGCCTCTTTCCCTACGTTGTAGGGGTAGAAATACAGCGTGCCGGGCTTGATGTGCGAGTTGTCGAAGCCTTTAAAGTACACTTGCGCGGCTTTAAACTCTTCACTGGCCAAGCCGAAAAACTCGCCGACTGCCGAAGCATCGGGGAAGGCGGTGTGCCTGGCGGTGGGTAGGTTGTCGTTTTTACTCAAAAAGACGGCATTCATCGACAGGGGAGAACCGCCGGAACTGAGTACGGCGGGATTCACGCTGACAATTTTACTTGCCGGAATAGATTGGAACATGGATATATCCTTTACGGTTGAGTCAGGGTTAAATCAAAAGCGTTGACAAATTTCTGATGATGTTCGGCCTGTGGTGCATAGGCCAGATGCACGGTTGTCATCCAGCGTTCTTCATATTCGCTCTCTTCATTGGTAAGCGGCATGAAGCGGGCGAGGTCGGCATACAGCGGCTGGCAGGATTTCAGCCGTTCGCAGGCATAGAAATCGCGCCAAAGCAAAACGGTTTTCTGCGCCATCTGCCCCGCTTGTGTGCCATAGAAATCAAGCTGCATCTGTATTTCCGACTGGCGCGAGACGGCGGCGGTTTCATCCGCCACGGCGTAGGCATGTTCATTCGTGGCGGCGGCGGTTTCGTTCAGGATGTTCATCACCACGAACGGCGGCTTGGGCAACGGCACGTTGTTGCTGTAGCCGCGCACTACTTCGCATGAGAAAAGCCCGAGCAGCATTGCCCGGACTTCGGTGTAAATATCGTCTAATGTTGCCGCCATAACAGCACCTTGCACCAATCCGGCCAGCTTTCCACCACCTGTTTCACCAGCCATTCCGTCGTTTCTGTTTCGCCATAGGCCGCGAACACCAATTTATCCGCCCCTTTGGCATTTTGCCGCCTCAGTCCGTGGAACTGGCCGGTTACATAGGCATAAATCAACGTTCCTTGCTGCGCCAAGCCTTCAAACAAGGCCAAATCCTGCGTGCTGAGGGTTTGGGTCTGCACGGTTACAGGATGCTCGCTGTAGCCTGATTTACGTTTCCCTGTAGCATCGGTGGTGTAGCCGCCGTTGAGTTTCAATATGGCGGGCAGGTTCGGATTGACGGATGTAATCGCACCGTTGGCGATGGCTCTAAGATTCATCGGCTACCTCGTAATCAATACGTCGCCACAACGTCCCCGTGTCAATCAACGGTTTATCAGAACCTTTTTTCTTCACGGTGGATGCTGCGTTGGCTGGTTCTTGAAAGCCTTGGATGGTCATCTTAATCTGCCCTTTCACGCCTTCGCCCATCAGTTCCAAAGTCTGCCGCACATCGCCGCCGTTGGTTTTCATCAACGCGGCGGCCTGTTTCGGCCATTCGTTCTTGTGCTCGGCAATGGTATTGCGGAAAAACGGGCGCGGGGGGATGGTTGCCGTGCCGTATTCATTCCAAAAGGCGACTTGTGCCACACTTTCGCCGTCCGAGCCGTCGTAGGTTGCCTGCTCGATGATGCCGACGCGCACCTTGGCCGTTTTTGTCTGCGCAACCATTTCGGCCAGTACGCGCCGGAATTTATCGCCGCCGCGCATAGCAGCCTCCCAATACATAGCGGAAGCGGCGGTATTTGGCGGTAAGCTGCCAGTAGGTCGCGCCGTAGGGCGTTTGCAGATACCAGGCGGCATTACTGCCGACCGCGCCCATATCCGCGCTCACGGAGACGCTGCCTTCGGTGGCCGAAGCAATACGCCCCACCAAGCCGCCCTGTGCGGCACGTTCAGCCAAGGCGGCGAAGTGGCGAACCAGCAGGAACAGCAGCATTTCGCGCTCTTCCAGCTTTTTCACAATGCTATGGTCGGTGTTGTCCAGCAGGCTTTCGGCCTGCGTGAACCACATGGCGAACTGGGCATCGCTTGCCCGCACTTCGGGATAGGCCGCCTGAAAACGCGCTTTGTCAAAGACGACGGCGGGCATGGTTACTCATCCTTGGCAGTGCTTACGCCGTTGGCCTTGTCGTCAGGGTTGATGGCTTCCAGCTTGGTTTCGTTGTCGGCCTTTTCCCTGGCTTCGGCTTTGGTGTTTTTTGCCTCTTCATGGGCGAAAACGAAGCCATTTTTCACCATGTCACGGTCTTGGTGCGCTTCTAACCAAGCATTGAACAGGTCGGCATCCACATCGTAGGTAATGCCATGGCCGCCGATGATGTTTGAAGCGTTCGCGCCATTTAGTTCTACTGACTGACCGCCAACTTCGATAATCAGCCCGTTGGGCAGTTTGCAGCCAACGGTTACGGTTTTTTGTTTTGCCATTTGGGTTCTCCAATAAAAAAGCAGCCTGAAACCTTTCAGGCTGCTTATATGCAGGTTACTATTTCTTTCTGGGCGGAATGAAAAGAAAAACCGCACCGAGAATAAGAGGAAGCAGAAATCGGGCATAGGGATACCACGGATGATCGACATGCCAATAGCCGTATCGCCCATCAGGAACAATGTCGTATTCGTAAGTATCGGGGAAGAAGTTGATCCATACTGTCAAAATTGCCCAGATAGTGAGCTTTCTATGGTTGGCTACCCACCGCACTGGCTTGCTGTTACGGATGCTTTCCGGTATCACTTTTTCCCATATCCAATACCACATACCTGCTCCCCTGCGGTTACAAGCCCAGCAGTTCAATTTCGACTTTTGAACGCCAGCGGGCTTGTGCCGTAACAATACACATTCTTAACTTTCGGTCTGCCGCGCTGTATTTAATCCAGCTTTCCATAAAAGCCTCCAATACTTTGAGCGCGTTGTTAAGGCCGACTGCTTTATTGTATCCCAAGCGTTTGATTTCCGCAGCGGTTGCATCCCTTCCTTTGCTGAGCAGGTATTTGTCGAACGGCACGTTGCCGAAAAGCAGAGTCAGCTCGTTCGGAAGCAGTTTCATAACGCTGCCGGCAATGCCGTCAACCAGTACGGCCAGCGGTTTCAAACGCTCATGGCATGCTCCGATTTCGGAGAACATCTGATCGGCCATACCGACTACTTCTTCTGTAATTTGATTCGGCTGGGCGCGGACTGCGCCTTCAAACAGCACATTGAGGATTCTGACATAAGATTCTTGTATAGCTCTATCCATTTTAAATACTCCAAGTAAAAAAGCCCGCAGATGCGGACAAGGGGGGGAAGGCTGCCTGAAAATAGGTAGCCTTGTTTTTCAGGCAGCCTAGCTCACAGTCATGGAAGCAATGCAGAACGGGCGGTAGATAATTGCGCCCCATGTGCCCTGCGATTTCTTCTGCTTGATGCTGGAGGCTTCCAAAACCATGTTGTGCGCGCGCAGTTTTTCGGTGAACCCGCATTCCAACGTGCGCTGGCCGTCCAACTCTTCCACAATCAACTGCACCATCTCGCCTGATGCAGCGGAGTATTCCGGCACGGTTTCGATGCGCAGGTTGGGGAAGTTCTTTTTCAGTTGGTCGGTAACGTTTACGTTGTACTGGTTGGTTTTGGTCAGCTCCACGCTGGCGGTGGGGCTGCACACCAGTAAGAGTGGTGTGTTCATATCAATCAGCCCGCCGGTTTGCTGCAACAGTTTTTGGAACAGCTTGCGGATGGATTCGTATACCTGCTCGCCGGTGGCGGTTGCCCATGCTTGCGCGGCAGCGGTAGCGGCCGGCAGGCTCGGGTCGTTGAGGATGCCGTAGTTCTGCAAACCTTTGATACCAAACAAATAGGATTTGTTCTGGAAGCGGTTGAGCGCGTTTACACTGGCCTGATTGACACGGTTCACATAGTCAATCTTGGCCTCGCCGGCGCGCGCTACTTCGCGTTCGCCCCAGCGGGTGAACACTTGGTAGTGGTAGCTTTGGCGTTGCGGGAAATTGACGTTGGCACCGCTTACGCCGTTGTTGTTGTAGTCGCCGTAGCTGGAGACTTCGCCGGTAGGTTCTACCAGCATGAACATGGCAGTTTCGGTTGTCCAATCGCCTTTTTTCACTTCGCCGAAGATTTCGGCAGCCTTCATCGGCTGTAGGGCGACTTCAATCAGCTTCGGGTCTACATAGGTCAGCATCCATGCGGGGATGCCGCTGTTGCCGGTAGTGGTCAGCGCAGGCTGTGCGTCCATTGCCAAAGCTGCCTGAACCTGTTCGTTCATCAGCTTCTTGCCGCCGCCCATAAAGACGATGCCGGCATCGCGTTCTAATTGCTGTAAGGTATTCATTCAATTACTCCCATGTGGTGATTTTGGCCAGTTCGCCCGCTGCGGCTTTGGAAGCTACCTTGAAGCGGGTAAGGGTGTGGCCTGTTTCGGTGTCGGCGGCTGATGCTTTCAGGCTGCCATCAGTGTCTTTGGCAAACACGTTCTGCCCGATATCGGCACCGGCAGGGAAATGCGCCCAGAAGTCGCCTGCTACGGCCAGCGTGATGATTTGGCCGGGCAGGATTTGATTGCCGTGTTCCGCCAGATAGGCGGTGATGCTGGCTTGCTGTTCGCGGTGGACAAAGCCGATACGCGCGCCGGCGGTTTTCTTGTTGGACACTTTGCCGTCGGCATCCGCCCAAGCAAACACGCCGACGGTTACGCCGTCTGTGCCGCTGACGAGCGCGCCTTCGCCCGCCAGCATGGAAGCGTTCGGGTTGTGGGCAGCAAAATCCCCCGCAACGGCGGGGGCTTGGTAAGATTTAACTGCTTTTTGGAATGACATGGTTTAAGCCTTTCTGATTCGTGATAAACCGGGGAACTGTTCGGCGGTTTTGGCCGCATCTTGCGCCATCGGCTGTTTGGGTTTGCCCAACATGCCGACCATGGCGCGGTAGGCAGAAGGATGTACGCCAGTTACATCAATGCCGCTCTGTTCAAGCGCAAACTTGTACACGTCCGCAGCGTTATCCATCGCTACATCGCCGACAATGGGCGCCACTTCGCGCTGTGCCGTAGCCAAGGCTTGCGAACGTTGGCGCTCGGCTTCCACAGCACGCTTGATGGCCGCATCCATTGCCACTTTGGAAATGGCACGGTCTTGCGCGGGCTTGGGCGCACCACCTTCGGGAGCTTCCGGTTCTTCGTCTTCGGCAGATTCTTCCGGCTCGGCGGGGGCGGGGTTGTTTTCGCCGTCCTCCGGTTCGTCTTCGTCCGTGCCGACATTCTCGACATTTTCGGGCGGCAACTCTTCGCCGTCGTCCTCAGCCGTCTGTACTTCGTTGGTGAGTGATCCGATAACCTGTAACAGCTCATCTGGGCTCAACTCGGCATCCTGCGCCAACAGGGGCTGCACGGCTGCCTGAATACGCGCTTTCGCGCCTGCTTTCAGTTTCATGGTTTTCCTTTCGTGAAATGGGTCTGCATCGCTTACTACAATATCACGCCCCGCCCGACCCACATCGACAAGGGCTACATGGTTTCCGACAATATCGCGCATCACGCCGTCATAATGCCTGCCTTCAAACTCTCCGGCGGTCATATCAGCGGTGTAGTGATACGCGCTGGAAAGCTCCATCTGCTCGCCGCTCTCAATACCGGCAATCGCCTCCGCATCCCACACGGCCAGCGAACATTTCAGGTAGCCTTCCTCAAACACGGTATCGCTGCCAGTTGTGCCGGCAATCACTTCTTTCTGCGGCTCATCGGCAGAAACGGGGATGTGCTTGCTCAACAACGGCAGGTTATTGAACGTCGGCGCTGCCTTTTCCAACTCTTCAGAGTCTCGCAACAGGTAGTAAACCTTTTTCGGCTCCAAACCTAGTTGTTGATAGTTTGGGATTTCGCTGCCGTAGTAGGGGTTTACCGTGGCCTTGCTGATGTTGGAACTGGCAACGTGCAACCTGCCGTCTTGGTCGTAGGAGCGCAGGGATCGGTCTTGGGCGAGTATGATTTTGTCTGTCATGAGTTGAATCCTTTAATCACGCTGCGGCTGGTGCAGCGGCAGTTCGGCTCTGTCCCCGGCTGCACCCATTTCCCGTCCAGATACATGCCTTTGCTCACGTCGAAGCGTTTCCCGTTGGCGGCAACATGGCTCGGGCGCGGCTCTTTGCCTGCGTGGGAGTGCATCCATATCGCCTCTGTTATACCTAGCTCCTGCCGACGTGCCTTTTCGATGGCAGCCTTTGCCTTGTTGGTTTGGTCTCGCGCGATAAAGGCGGCGCGGCGTTCGCTGATGCCGTAGTCCTTTCGCAGTTCGCGGGTCAGTTGCGCCATGTCGTAGCCTGCATTCACGCTGCGCCACACGCTCTCTTCCACGCGGTTCAGGTATTGCTGGCCGATGGAGCGGATAAGTGAGACGTTACCGCCCAATACAGCCTGTAAAGCAGTTTGTTGCTGCACCGTGGAACGGAAACGGACGGCAAACCCCGTATCACGCAATACTGTCTGAAAAGCTCTCTCAGTGTGGCCTGCACTTTGATTGGTGAATATTTCCGCTATTTGCGGGGCGAGCTTGTCCAGCCGTGCCAGCCAATAACGCAACAGGGCAGACAAAGCAGCCTGCAAGCCGTCCGTCAGGCTGTCTTGGGCAATGCCTTTTGGGTAGTGCCGTTCAAGCAAACCCTGCACGTCGGCGCGCATTTCACGCAGCAGCTTTTTCAGGCTTTTGCGGTAGGCGGCTTCTACGCCCAGGTTGGGCTGTATCGGCTTCAGGATGATGTCTTTATCGGACGGGGTGGACAGTTTCATGGCTTGCTTTCGGCGGTTGGTTGGCATACAATGGAATCAAGCGGTATCACTAATCAACTAAGAGGTCGGTCGCATATGAACGCGCGAAGGTGCTGGTTGGTTATGATGCTGCTCTCCAAGGCAACGGCGGTTCAATAACCCAGTCTTAGCAACTGGCGATATACCGTAGATTAAACGTTGCCTTTTTCATTTGTCTGCCCAAAATCCGTGGTCGTAATAACGTCTGCCGTCTGTTTGGTGTTTCACCGTAATCAGCATCCGCTTTACTTCCCCTTCAATCGCCACATCTACCGAATATTTCTCAACTTCGAGAACATTACTGTCTGCAATTCTTGGCTTCTCTGCGTGAAGGAAATGTGCAGCCTGCAACATATCCGGAATAATCGGGATGGTTTTAATCAGTCCGTCGTTTCCGTGTGCGATGGTGTGCTTCACCCCACTCATGGAAACCATGATTTCATGTCCGGTTTCTCGGTTTTTAAAAGTCTTCCCGACAAACCGTCGTGCAAACGCCCGAGCTTTCTCGCGCAGCTCCTTCATACTTGACCACAAGCCCAGCTCGTTACCCTTGATTTCGGGGATTCCGGCTTGGGTTTGGCCATCCTGTTTTTCAGGCAGCCCGCTTCCCTCCCCGAACTGCCCGTTCTCCGCCCTCGGATGCTTGGATTCGTCCCATTGGGCATCTTGGGCAGGCTTAGGCTTTGGGTCGGTGGATTCTCCGACATCTTCCTCCATGCCGTCATTCAGCCCGTCTGAAAAGCCGTCATCGGGCATTTCAGGCACATCTTCTACGTCGATGCCGTTGTAGCCGCTGTCCGGCTCACTCGCCAGCCGCCCGCGTACTTCCTCTGCCGACACTACCCCAGCCTGAATGTAGGCCACGTCGCGGTCGGTATCGGATTTGCGGATGGTGGAAAGCTCGGTTTCGCTCATCTGCTGCAAAGGCACAAAGTCGAAAGTGATGTTGTCGTTCACTTTCCCGAACAGATGCAGTTGCACCAGCTTGAGCAGCTTATCCAACGGGTCGCGCAGCAGGTTTTCCTGCATGGCGCGGATGTGGTCGTAGTAAACGGCAATCTCGCCCTCTGTGCTGGCATTCAGGCCGCTGGGGGTGATACCGAGCAGCTTCACTAATGGAGTATGGCTAGGGGCGGCCATTTGCTCCTGAGATTGGGCAAGCAGCGTATCCAAGCCGGATAGTGGGGTATTGAACTGGAAGAACTCTTCTTCCTCCTTGCTCAACAGCATCAGGCCGCGGTTGTCGCGCAAACGGTTGTACAGTTCGGCACGCAGCATGATGTTGGTGTCGCCGTCGTCGCTGCCGTTCAGTACCGCGCTCATGTCGGTTTTGATGCCAGACAAAGAGAAGCTGTGTAGCAGGTCACTGATAGAGTCCACGGTGCGCAGCCAGCGTTCCACATAAGGCATCATGAGTTGGGTCATACTCACACCGCCGAAGTTGTAGGCGGGCTTGAGCATATCCGGAACGGGGCGGGAAATCAGGGTAAACAGTCGGCTGGCGTGGATTTCCTGCGCCATCACATACCATGCCTTCGGCTTGTAGAAGTCCGGCAAGGTAGGGTCGATGGCGTTGTACGGCGCAGGGGTCGTCCACATCGGCTCGATGTTCACCAAGGCTTTCAGGCTGCTTTTGGCGATGGTTTTCTCGGTTAGGAGCAGCGGGTTGGCTAATTTGCCGTCGTGGTCTTTGATTTGCACCAGTATCTGCCCACGCCCGAACAGGCCGTCTGTTTCGATGGCTTTGCGGAACACATCGCGCACGTTCAGCCGTTCGTAGCATTCCTCGATCTGCTTTATGGCCTCGCTGTTGTCTTCTTCGCCCACGGATTTGATTTCTATCCATTGGCGGGTCATTTCGTTGGCGGTGGTTTCACTTACGCTGCGGTATTCAGAAATCTGCGCCAGTTCGGCCAAGCGCGGATAGCCGATAAAGCCGGTGCCGAAAAAGCAATCAGCCCCAAAGTTTCCTAAGGGGCTGCTGTCCATGGCTATGCCGTTTGGCTTTACGCCGTCAGGCAGAGTAGGGAAATCCAAGCTGTATGAGACGGGCTGTTTTTCAGGTAGCCTTTGCAACGCGCGGCGCATGGCCTTGGCGTTTGGCTTATTCTTTTTCTTGCTCATAGTCCGCTCAATATCTTGGGGTTTATGTTCAGCCCGCCCTGCACAGGGGCAAAGGCCATTACCAGCGCATCCGCCCGGTTCGGGCTGGGGATGCCGCGCTTTTTCATGTCTTTCTTGCTCTCAGCCTTCACTCGCCCGTTTTGGTCGTAATCCACGCGTGGGCGGCTCAGTTCGGCGGTGAGGTATTCCAAATCATGCAGGCTGCTTGATAGGCTGATAAGCTGGTCTTCTGGGTAGCTGTCGCCATGGTGCACAGCTCGCCACGTCTTGTAGAAGCGGTCGCGCACCATCCACCATGCCTGTGCCTTTATGTTGGCGAACATGTCACGGTTTCTCTTATCATCAGTGTATTTCGCATCGGGCTTGTACACCGCCCCACCCGCGTTGAAGCCAAGCGTTTGCACCTTGCCGTTCTTGCGCCGGAACTGCGCCTTCACACCAGCACCCACGCCGATGTTGTCATACACAATGCGGTCGATATGTTGCTCTTGGGCGTACAAATAAACCTTGTCGGCGGAATAAATCACATCCTGCCCGCGCCATTGCTGCATATCGGTTACGACTGATCCGTGCCGCAATACGGTGGCGTTGGCATCATCGCCTTCATCGGCCACGTCAAAACCGAGGATGCGCCGGCCTGCGGCGGAGAAGCCCAGTTTTTCATGTGCATCAATAGCGGCTTCAATCCAACTTGGCTTGATAATCGCCAGTTCGCTGTCTGCCACCGGCTCGCCCAGCCAAATATGGCGGTATAGGTCTTCGTCCCGCTCTTTGCATTCGAGCATATCAGCCAATAGCGGCGTATCTTCAAAATGCGGGTTAATGTCGTAGTTAGCCTTTAAGACGATGCTGTCTTTTGGCGGGTGGATGATGAACCGCTGATAGGTGTCGTCCAGAATGTTCTTCGGGTTGAAGCTCACCCAGATTTCCGCGTTCTTGTCGCCACGGATGGACGGTATCAGCACATCCCAAGAGTTCTTCGTTACTGCTTCGGCCTCTTCCACCCAGCACACGCCTATGCCCTGAATCGATTTGATTTTGGTAACGTTGTTCTTGATGCCGTAAAACACGAACTTTGCACCCGTGCCTTTGTGGGTGATGGCTGATTTCAGAATATCAAACTCATCCGTGTAGCCCAAGCGGTCAATGGTCTCAATCAGGAGTTGGTACACTGAGTCGTCCAGCGAACCTTGAAACTCACGGGCACACAGGATTACTGTACTGATACGGCGCGACACTTCCACCGCCAATTCCGCCAGGAAATATGATTTCCCGCTACCGCGCCCACCGTACAGCACCTTGTAACGTGCCTTACGGATAAGCGGCTTGAAATACGGATTGGCCATAGGGCTACCTGAAAATGTCTTCCAGTGGGCGAGTCTCTACCTTCACGCGCATATCGGCATCCAGTTCCAGCTTCTCGCCATACTTCTTCGGCGCAAGCTTGGCGGCTTTCCACTTGCGAGCGTCGATTCGTAGTTTGGCTTTCGCCACTTCGCCAGTTTCGGGCGCGACAGAATCGGCAATATCGATAATCTCGTCAGCAAAACCGTCTGCCTGTTCCTCGCGCGCACGCGCGTATTGCTCCTGAAAATCTTGGTGTTCCGTCAGCCAGCGGTGCACTGTGCCTCCCGCTGGCATATCCGCAGATGCACAAATCGCCCGCAAGCTCATGCCCCGGGCGATTAGTTCGCAGATCTTATCTGCCGTTTCCTGACTGTATGTTGTTGGTCGCCCGACTGGGCGTTCTGCTTTTGCCATATCGAGCTGCCTGAAAATAATAAAGGCCGCCCGCAGACAGCCAAAAATAAAAGAGAAAATCGCCAATTCGCAACTTTCTTCGAAATATAGCAGTTTTATACCAAAAGTGTTTCATATTGTCAAGTGCAACACAAAAGCAGCCCGAAGGCTGCTTGAGGCATACTGTTCTAATCAATTTTTAGCTTGGGTTTGGAGTGATGTATTCCCCTTCCCACAGGGGCATTCCCGCATCCAAGGTGGTAAGGTTTAATTCCATCTGAAGATGAATACCTACCGCAATTTGCGAATATTCATGTAATTTCGCCACTAGCGCGGGGTTTCTGCCTAATGCTTGTTCCGGAGTTTGCCCGTCTACGCCTTCTAAGCGAAAAAACACCATATATTCGGATTCGAGGGCGAAAATCTCTTCATCCTCCCCATTCGCAATCCGAAATTGTGCTTGGGGACGGATTAAAATCTGGTCATTTTCTTCATTCAGAAACAGCTTACCTTGGGTGATGGTGAGGCTTCTGTTGATTCCCGATATATCAATACCCTGCCCACCAAGACGTTTGGTTGACGAGCCCTGTTTGATGTCGAGCAGTTGTATTTTCACTTTACACCTCCAGCGCTAGCGGCCTGAAGTTGCCGATGTGGTAAGGCTGTCGCTTAGATAAGTTGGTTATAGGGGAGTCGGATGTAATACTCAAAACCCGTCCATATTCTGCTTGCAGCTTATCTTCGGTAGAAATCACAATTTTTTCATCCAGCGCAAATAACATAGAAACCATGGTTTCTATAGTCAGATTATTGCTGCCGCCCATAATCCTAGAAATAAGTGATTTGCTTTTACCTGTGAGTTTGGCCAGGTCGGTATAGGAGAGTTTTTTTTCATCCAAGAGGTTATTCAGCATGATGGCGAAATCTACCTTCGCCTCTTCTTGAGCTTTTATCAGTTCGTAATTTTCTATTTTATTCATGATACTAAATGCTCCAATGACAACACATTTTGCAGTTGCCGATAAGCTTTTTCCAAATCTGATGATTTAGTTTTCTGCCATTTTTTCAACACGCTATGGCTAAGCAGGAGACAGCCTTTTGAGTTCGGGATATTTATACAATAAACACGAATCGGCTGTTTGATGAACTCATACACGGTGAAGCCGTGTGCCTTGCCGGCCTCATGAAACATCTTCGGTGTCAGTCTTTCGCCGTTGGCGAAGCGCTGCATAATAGCTTGGATACTAGCCTCATGGCGGACGGTTTGGGCGGATTGCCGGTAGCTATCCAGCTCATGCTCTAAGCCAGACAACTCTTCCCCATCTTCGCAGAGTACATATAAAGGGCGTATGCCATTGTATAGCAGTTTAGGTTTCATTGTACACTTATAAGTAAACTATAGGCATCAAATTTATCCAACAACACACCTGGGCAAACTAAGTTTCATCATACCGCAGCCGCAATAAAAAAAGCAGCCCGAAGGCTGCTGGTTCCGGCTAGGCCGGGCAAGTGGTCAGCAATTATGCAAACTTGCTGATGTAGATTTTGAACGGTTTGCTTTTCGCACGGATCACGCGACCATCTTTCAGTTTGCGTGTCCAACGCAGAATAAAGCTACCACGTTCATCATGGAACACTTCCATACGAATCTCCATTATAGAAAGGGTAAGGCCTCTCTCTTTAGCTATGGTATAGACAATGACCCATGATAAGCGCTAGAATTACATACTTGTAAGGAACAAGCAGCTTAAATCTTGCTGGATGTGTGCATTGCAAACAGCGGAGAGACACAGCTGTTTTGGTGTTTGTATTGGTCGTACATTCACCACTATTTTTTAAGAAGCGGCTTGGGATGTTGGTAGCATTCCAAGTCGTTTTTCTTTATCAGAACCGCAAGTTAAGCTGTTCTGGAATAGAATAAATTCCCATCTTACTCAAAATTGTTTTTGAATATTCATCAGCTTGCCACTCTGCATCTTCCTGCTGAGTAGGCTCAATATCGCTATAGTGCAAAGAAGCCTGATGACCGAGCATTAAATGCCCAAGCTCATGAAAGAAGATAAAAATAGCCTCCGGCTCGCCATCACAGATGCGAATATAGAGGCTTTCCGGCATACAGATGGCGCGGTTATGGCACATAGCTTTAGTGATATGTAATCACTCATTATCAGCAACAGGGTCTACGGTAATACCGTATTTCCCTAGCTGCTCCATGAATTGATCCATCTGCCCTAAAGTGCTTCTATTGACTTTTAAGACTCTTGCTGTTTCCGATGCAATTGATTGCACATCCTTAATACCCAAGGGCATAACACGCTGCCCCCTTAAAATATAAGCACTACTCTGATTTGGCATTATCATTTTTCCCTTGTGTGGAGGTTAATTGAATCTCCGCTAGTAGTTTGGCAAACAGTTCTAATTGCTTTTTATTTAAATCAGAATTCGCAAACCCAGCAACCAACATCTGATGCTGCAAGTTCAGTCCATCCAATGGTGCAACTTCATTAGCAACCATCGCCTTCTCCCTCAATCGCATAGATTCTATTGGATAATCTAAACTCAAAAAGAAGTCTTCAATATCACTAACAAAATCCATTGGCACTTTACTACGACCGGTTTCTATGGCACTTAAAAAAGCTGGTGACTTACCCAATGCCTCAGACATTGTCAGCAACGTTTGCTTGGTTTGGCGGCGAGCCTCACGGACAGCTTCGCCGAATTTTGTCAGCCCCATGCTTGTCCTCCCTTTTTATGTTAGTTGGTGGTATTACTATTAAACAGTTTACATTATAGTTGATGTAAAACTATAATTCAAGTATTTTAGTTGAAAAGTTGATTTATAGCAAAAACAATAACGTAATAAGCAACACTCCCATTCTCCAGCCTGCCAAATATGGCGAATTCGCCGTAATTAAAATTACGCTGTCACATGAGGAAGTGAACTAGTTCCAAAATGGAACTAGTTCGAACCCAGCCCCGTGATGCGTTCGCGGGGCTTGGGCTACCTGAAATTAAGCATTCAGTTTGTGATAGCGGGCTTTCTCTGCACTATCGCCATCCCAAGGGAAGTATTGGAAATACTCGTTGTCTGGCACTCTGATACCAGCCTGTTCGGCCACATTGCGCAGGAACATGATGCTATCGGCAGCATGGTCGTTCAGCGTAGCGGCTAGGCGGCGGTTCAGCCCGCGCAAGGCTGCCCTATGCTGGTAGATAAATTCGGCGCAGTACAGGCTGTTGATTACGGCGCCCTGCAAGTTACGCAGGGGTTGGGGCTGCATATTTTCAGGTAGCCTATCCAACACTTCGCCGTTCATTCCGCTGTGTAACGTGAGCGAATGCACATAAGCCACCGCAGAGGGCAACAACGGGGCGGCGATTTGGTCGATATGCGCCACACCGAAGCGCTGATGCACCATACGGTAGGCGGCCGAATAATCGATACCGCAGCGGGCTACCAGCAGCTTGACCGCATCCACCAAGCCGCGCCGCTCGTCTATCGTGGTTTGGGTTTCCAGCTTAGGGCTACCTGAAACATCTTCTTGCGTGTCGAGAAACGCGCGGATAACTTTCAGCGAGAAGGCCGGAGAAATCCACATACCGTAATGCACCACCAGCTCTTTACTTACGAAAGTGCCAAGCCCTTGTTTTGACTGGATAACACAGTTTTGTGTTTTCTCTAATTCTTTAATAAGTTCAATAGCTTGCTGACTACGAAGCCAAGCATGGGGTTCATGCTTGCGTTCTTTGCCGGCGGCACGGTGTAAATCGTTGATGGAATAAAGACCGTTGAATTGACGGACGGAGACATTGGCCACAGAGATTTGAGCGTTCATTTCTGAACTCCTTTTGATTTAGGGATTAAAGGCCACCTGAATAGGTGGGGGTGTCCTACGCTCAAAAGATGCGCCGGGTCGTTGCCGATACCCGCACCCCCGTAAACTTGGAAAATCTGTTGAAGGAGAGAGCAATCAGCAGACTGTTGGGGATTTGGTACAGATACAAAAATACCGACAACTGGTCGGGTACAGCTTTTGAAGTAGGAGACTGCATCATAAACAAAACCCCCTGATTGCGCAAGGGGCTGGCGTTTACCTGTTTCTCAACTGCCGATAATCAATAGCTCTGCTATATGATGAATTATCTATCATCGGGTCTGACCGAACCATTTCAATACAGCGATTTTGTATGATAATTTGCTGGTCTCTCCATTTACTTGTAGGCAAGGTACCATCAAAAATTTGGGTTCGGATTTGGCGTGCCATCGCTATTAAATCCTGATACGAGGCCATGGATGACAAAGAGTAAGCGCCGTCCCTAGCAATAGATTCCATAGCATAAGCACTGACTTTCTCATCCGCCGCTTGAAGAGAGTATCGTCCAGTATAGGCAAAGTTATAAACGTTTTGAGTGAATGAAATAAATCCCCTTAGTGTTTGGCATTGCTCCGGCCCATCATCCCCTGCTGGCAAGATAGACTTCACTTCCGCTATAGATGGCAGGGAGATTGACAACAATATGATAAATAACATTTTTTTCATCATTGCTCTCCTTGTCTCGGATATTTCCTATTTTGCTCAATCAAATAGCCGATTCTCTCGGCAGTCTTATAGGTGTTCTGTTGGATTTTGAACATAACCACAGTAAATTCAGCCCACAAGCGGATAATCAGGTTGCCGAATATCAGCAAGCCCAAACCTGCGAATATCCCCATCACACCGCCGACCTGCTGCGCCTCAATCTGAGACTGCCCACCGGCAAACCCGCCCATCATCAAGCCGATGGCGAACAGGTTATTGACCAATAGCAGCAGCCAGTAAATCAAAGTGATGATTTTAGTGGATAAAACAGAATCCAAGAAAAATATGCTACGCATTCCTAATCCCCTCTAAAAATGGTTAATTGGTATCTGCTATTATACAAACCTTAAAGCAATTTAATCTATCTTAATCTAAAATCCCCGCTTGCCTCAACTCTGGCTCCAGTTTGCAAATGGCGCTATTGAGCAGCCCGGCAACGATTTCCCCAACCTGTTTCTTTTTCCGCCACAACGTTACTCGCCCAATATCAAATCTATCCTGAATCTCTGTTTGCTTCGGGCTACCTGAAAAAATATGAGACAACAGGGCATCACAGAGCAACAAGGAAATGCCTTGCTGCTGTTCTAAGATGTAGCTGCTCAAATCCACGATACGGCTTAAATTGCTGCCGTATTGGGCTTCTACAGCACAAAGCTCCAAATGGTTCAGCAGTCGTTCCACCCTTGCCCGTATCATCGCACTGTTGGCGTGCCAGTCATGTTGTGTCATCCCTTGTCCGCCGCCACGACTTACGCCCTTATCCTCCACCCAGTGGCAAATTTGTGCGGTATTGTTCAATGGCTCAATCCGCATACAAGATAAGCGGTAGGCGTGGCTCAATGCTGCTTCGACTGACTGGTACATGCTATTTCCTGTTCATCTGTTTGGATAGTAGTTTCTTGATACGGCGGCGTTTCATTACTCGATACCAGCGGCTTGCCCGGATTTTCTCTTTGCGTTGCCGCTGGGCTTCACGGCGGGCTACTTCATCAAAGGTCGGGTCTTTGTAGGTTTGCGGCATTCACCCCTCCCTTCCGCCAAACTCCACCCCGTTGCCCGCCGCCCACGCCTGGATATACTCAATCAAACTCGCCGTACGCCGCACCCCCATCCGCGCCGTACTCTCCCGTAGGTTGATGACTTCGCCCTCCAAGCCAATCGCCATTTCAGCCGTGCCGCCGGTGGCAATCCGATGCCCGGAGACAAAAATCATCTTCCATTGCTCGATTGAGAGTTTCTGGCCATTAAAGGTTTTATGTTTCGCAATATCCCCCAGCATCGCGTGCAGCTTGGCATTTTGCGCATCCGAACGTTTCCGTTCCCGCACTTCCACAATGACCTTTTCATGCGACTGCAATAGCGTTCCCGCCATCTCATACGCCAGCTTCATCACATCCCGCTTGTTTTTCTTGTCCAGCACCCGCTCAAACTTTTGGCTCATTCGATTTCCCCCGCCTTCCGGCGGTATGCCGCCGCCAGTTCGCGCAGCTCCTCTTTCGTCCACTTCCGCACTTCATGGTCGGCATCCAGCTCTTCCACCCGTGCCCGCCCGATGCGTTCAATCAAGCCGATACGGTAGCCCCGGATATTGCCGCTCTCGTACAGATTGCAGCGCACACAGCCACCATGCACATTGTCCTCGTCAAACCGCAGCTTGCCGCTTCTGCCCGCCGGCACATAGTGGCAGGCTTGAAAGTTCTCTTTCCACGGCATGCCGCAGCTGATGCAAGGCCTGCCCCTATCCCGCAGCCGGATGTAGCGGTTAAACGCCGCTTGCGCCTTCTTGGTCAGCCCCGGTATCGTCTCCAGCTTGTGTCGCAGCGCCTTGGTTCTCGCCCGCTCCTTGCGCTTGGCTTCCCGCTCTGCCTTGGTAGCCGCCTTGCGCTTCTGCTCACGCCGATACTCAATGCCGCAGGTTATGGAACAGACAAGCTGCCCCATCCTCTGCTTCTCAAACACCGTGCCGCATACTTTGCATTTACGCCCGGCCATCCCGCTTCCTCCCGCGCCAAGCCGCCCGGTAGCGTTGCGGGTATGATGTGATGTAGCCCCGGTATTCGCGCCAGCATTCCGATACGAACAGCCAAGCCCCGGCCAAAGCCGCGAATATCAGCAACAGCACAAAGCCAATCAACAGCACCACGGGCGAAGTCAGGATATACAGCCGTCTGTGCTGCTCGTAACGTTGTAAAAATTCATCAATCGATTCCATGTTGTTTTCTCACTTTCTCCAAAATCTCTTCACGGGTCGGCGCACCGGATAGGGCAGTCAGCTGGTGCAGCATCTTCTCCTGCAGCTTCCTGTTCGGCCGGCAGCGGCGGATTTGTTCGGCACAGCACACCGGGCAGCGGAAGTTCAGCACAGGGCCGGCAGGCGGGCAGCAGGGGCAATCCGTCATAGCTTCCTCCCGCTGTGTTTGCCTTGTTGCGGCGGCGGGTTGCGTTTGCGCCAAATGGCATCCACGTATTCATCCGCCACATCCACCGCCCGGCTGAACGCCCCTTGGAAGCAGGCATACGCCGTGCCGGTCTCACCCATACGCTGCTTGGCGACAATCAGCTCCAGCATGTCATCGGTGCGGTCTTGGGTGTAGTAGCCGTGGCGGTAGTTGAAAATCACCGCATCCGCATCCTGCTCAATCGCGCCGGAATCGCGCAGGTCGCTCAAAGTCGGGCGTTTGTCCGCGCGTTTCTCGCATTCACGGGAAAGCTGGGACAATACAATCAGCGGCACGTCCAGTTCTTTTGCCAAAATTTTGCATTGGCGTGAAAGCCAGGTTACGCGGGCGGTGTCGTCTTTAAACTTGCGCCCGCTCTCGTCAATCAGCTGCAGGTAGTCAATCACCACCAAATTCAGGCCGTGCTTGTTTTTGATTTGGCGGGCTTTGGCGCGGATTTGTGCAATGGAAATGGTTGCCCGCACATCCGTGAACATCTTGCGCCCCATCGATTTGCCCAGCCCGTTATTGAGTTTCGTCCAGTTCTGCCCGCTGTCATCGCTGCCTTTCTGCAAGTCTTTCAGGCTCACTTCAGCCACCGAAGCCAACGTCCGCAATGCCAGCTGTTCCTTGCTCATTTCCAAGTTAAACACCAGCACCGCGCCATCCTGATAGCGGTCGGCAATGTTTTCCGCAATCGTCATGCTTACCGCCGTTTTGCCCATTCCGGGGCGGCCGGCCATGATGTACAGGCTGCCTTTCTGCAAGCCCATCATCAGCTCGTCCAAGCTACGCAGGCCGGTTTCCAAGCCCACCATTACGCCCTGATTGCGATAGCGGCGGTCGAATTCCTGAATGCCGATACGCATCAGCTCCAGCGTGTCGAAGGTGGCTTCGTTGTCTTCGGTCGAAAGCGCCATCTCGTCCAGCTGGCGGGCAAAATTGGCAATCGTCTCGTTCGCGTTGTAACCACGGCTGGCCACCAGCTGTCCGGCAAACTCACGCGCTTTCCGGTAAGCCTCACGGGCGCGGTAGCGTTCGATTACCGAAGCCGCACACTGCGCTACTCTGCCGTAGCCGGTATTACCGTGGATGAAGGAAAGCAACTCGTGGTCGAAAGCTTCCGGTTGGTTGGTTTGCAGCCAGTCTTCGATTGAAAATAAATTCGGGTCTCTCCCCGCTTCGGCCAAAGCCAGCGCGGCACGGAATGCGGCAGCCAGTCGGAAATTGTAGAAATGCTCCGGCTTCAGCTCCGGCGCTTCGTCCAAAGCTTGGCGGCCACGGCAGATGATGCCGCCGATTACTTCGGCTTCCGATTCATCGCTGTGCAGGCAGTCCATGTTCAGCTCATCCATCTCATGCCCCTTCCAGCACACGGGCCTCCATCACTTCCGCCCGCAGCAGGTATTCAAATCCAGGCTTCCAGTTCTCATGCCCTTTGCTGCGCCCACCTTCGCCGGTAACGAATGGGTCTTGCCGGCATTGCTCGAAGTACAAACCGAACCACTCGATGCAATGTTTGCCGCTAGGCGCTTCGCCTCCAATCAGGCCGTTCTCGTCTGCCCAAGCCGCAATGCGCTGTTTGGCAATCGCCCAAGCTTTCGGGATTAGGCGCATCCGCTTGGCATTGGTTTGGGTAGCAGCCAGGTTTACCTTGCGTACCCCTTGGCAATCAGCAAACACCCGATTGAACTCGCCTGCAATCGCTTCGAAGCGTTTGCGGTTGTCAGCAGCCTGTTTGTTTTTCTTGTCTTCAGGTTGTGGGGTAGGACAATCCGCATCCTCTCCCGCGCTCTCAGTAGCCATTGCGTCAGCGATGGCAAAAGTCTGATTTTCAGCATCCGCGTTTTCGTCATGCGTCGACGAATATATATTTATGTATTTTGGTAGTTGTATATTGTGCGTAGGAATTTCCAACGGTTGAGCGTAGGAATTTCCTACGGTCGTAGGATTTTCCTCGTAGGAATTTCCTACGGTCGTAGTAATTTCACACGCCCATTTTTCTACCGGATTAAAGCCGGTAATGAAGCCGAATTTCCCTTTGCGCGAGTGAATCACACCCATCTTGAGTAAGCGGTTATATGATTTGCTCGCCTCACAACGATGGATACCCAAACTGTCAGCAATCTGCTGGATGGTCATGTCGTCTTCGGTTTTGTTGTAGCCGTAGGTTTTGTCCATCACTTCGCAAGCCACACGCCAGTCATTACCTTTCAGCACACGCTTGGCCGTCCTGAACACATCATTCGGAATTTGTATAAATCCGCTGTCCATACGTTGCCCCTCGGCAGGCGGTGGCGTATCCCGCCGCTCAAACTTGATAATCTTGGCCGTACTCATTTCTCCGCTCCAGTCTGTTTCAGGATACGTTTGTTTGTCTTCGCCATCCGTTTGCTCATCGGCTCAGCCATCATCCGCGCAATCTGCTGCGGCGAACGGCAGTTAATTTCCGCCTTGAACAAGTCGAGCAGCTGGCGCACATTGCCGGCTTTAGCTCGATGCGCGGCAACCAAGCGCCGACTAATCTGCTCAATCCGCCGCTCGCGCAACCAATCTTCAATTCGCTGTCTCATTTCCGATTCCTCACGTCCACCATCTGCGCCTTAGTTTTCAGGCTGCCTGGAAAATCATGCTTGCCAATTTGGATAATCTGATTCATAATCTGCTCCGATTTGTAGCTCTCCCTAACACCATTGCCCGCCACGCTCCGGCGGGCTTTTTTTCATCCCCACCATTTCCGAAGGCGCCGAAACCAGGCAGCCTTGGCCGGCACATAAATCCGTTGCATGATTTGCCCGTCATAATGCGCATTGGCCGCAGCCCCCAGTTTCTCCCTAGCCTCTTCCGGGCTGTCCGCCCAAATGCTCAATGACCACGTCCTGCCTTTGAAACGGTAGGAGAACGTGTATTCGTTTTTCGCATAATCCATAGGAGTTCCTTTAGCTAACCTTCCCGCTTGGCAAACCGCACCAAGTCCAGAAAATCCCCGCACATTTCCAACGTGTGGCCAAACTCGTCCTTGAATCCGTAACGTTTGAAATAGGCTATAATTTCCGCCTCGCTCATCCGTTCGAAAGGTGCCGGGAATGCACCATCAATTTGTTTCGTCATCAACCCTGCTCTCCATTGGTTATGAACATCCGGTTTTGGAAGTGCGCTTCAAACATGGCGGCTGTTACCAGTATCACGGTGTGCCGGAAGGTGTGTATCGCGAACTGCTGAACGCTCCTTCCAAAGGCCGCTACCTGCACTACCAAATCAAACCCTTCTATCCGTGCTACAAAGTGTTCTGATTGCCCGTCTGTCCGGATTGTCATTGCTGAGCTTTCCAATATCGGCTGGCATAACCTAGAGCCATTGATGCAATTGCATTTGCAAAATCTTTTTCGCTAATTTCGCAGTCATCCGAACCTTGGCTGCAAGGCCCGACTTCTATAGGCAGCCCATCCGTTGCCGTCAGACGGTCGTCATAGCGCCGCACGGCGGCAACCGCACGGCACATTCCGTAAGCCGTTGCCCGCAAGTCAATCATCGGATGCGCCTCCGCCGTCCTCAGCAACGCATTGATAATCTCGTTGCGGTCTTCCAAAGACAGTACTTGCTCAATCTCTTGTCTTTCCCTCATCTTCTTTCCTTTCCTCAAAAATATTTGCGACCCTACTAGTCCCTAACTGTCTCTGTTAGTAAGTCTTTTATGGAGCTAACATGTCCATACGCGTGGCCATCCAGCACATAGCGGATATAAGCGCTGAGTGAAGTGAAGCCGTTAAGGGCAGCCAGCGTTTTCAGGTCGTCTTTCATCGCCTGAGGAATATGGAGCTTGACCTCTTCAGTGCATTTCTCACGCTTCATGGCTTAACCCTAAATACTTCCGCATACAAAGCACGCAGTTTGTCCATAACGATGTATGAAGGGGTTGTTCGGGTGCCGTTATTCAGCTTCGACACATAGGCGGTTGAGCAGCCAATATTCTTAGCAATAGCCTCATTACTCAGGCCTTTTTTCTTAATATTCGCTACAAGAGTTCTCGGTTTCATAGTCTTATCCTACTCATCAATAGCTGCATTATAAGTACTAATGTACTCAAAAAGCAAGCACCAAGATACTTATCTCATTAAGTACAATAGTACAAAAGGAAATTAAGATGAAAACACTACAAGACCGTTTGAAGTTTGCCCGAGCCAAAAAGGGATTAAGTCAAGCCAGCCTAGCTAAAGCCATCGGTAAATCCCAGTCCTCCATTGCCGCCATCGAAGCAGGCCGGAATAAAGAGACCACCAATATTGCTTCACTAGCTATGGCATTGGGCGTAGATGCAGTTTGGCTGGAAACAGGTAGAGGTACACCATTCATCAACAGTGCCAACGTCCGTGAGTTAGACATTCTCCTTAATACCGTCCCCCTCATCTCATGGGTCAAAGCCGGGTATTGGGCGGAAGCCATTGATTTGCTCCAGCCCGGCGAGGGCGAGCGCATCTCCACCGGTATCAAAGTCCGCCGCCACACCTACGCCCTAATCGTGGATGGCGACAGCATGGAACCGGAATTTACCGATGGCGACATCATCATCGTAGAGCCGGATGAAGAGCCCGTCCCCGGCAAATTCGTCATCATCCGCCAAAACGGCGGCGAGGCCACCTTCAAGCAGCTCATTAAAGACGGCAGCCGCTGGCTGCTCAAGCCGCTCAACCCCCGCTACCCCGTCATGGAGATGCGCGAAGACGCCGTCTTCTGCGGCGTGGTTAAAGAAAAAATCAAACGCTATTAGCTAAAAGGAAAATAAGGATGAAAGGTTTGGCACTCATAGTTTTCTTGGCCTATTCGCTGGCTTCGCTGATATTGGGAGTAATGGGTATAGGCCATGAATTTGGTTACTGGTGGGCATTTGCCGCAGTTGCCGCTTTTATTTTCGCCCGCTTTGCCATTCCGATATCTGTCGGCGTCTATCTCTATGCCCACCACGTTTTGGGTTGGCATTGGATCGGCGCGGCCGCATTCGCCTTCCCATTGGTCGCCGTCCAAGTCGCCTTACTGTTCGGCGTAACACTTGCAACCGCCTTCGAATACATCACACGCCCCAAGTCATAGGCCGCGTATTTTGGTGGAGTGTGTTGGATTAAGCGCTGCGGCAGGATGGGATATTGCCGCAGGGGTTGGCTGGTGACTAGGCTTGTTTGTTATTTTTACTTCTACTTTTTTATAACCACTTTTTTATTATTATGGAACATAAATTATCGCCATATGTATTGCGCTGTTACAACTCTAACTTTGATGATGATAGTGAGGATTTGTTTTGGGATGGGAAAAGGACAAATCAATACCTATATTTGGACAAAATAAATAACCATGATTTATTTGATGTCCTTGCAAAGTATTTAGAAGGGCAGAGGACGGATGCACCAAGAAAAGTATCTGATGAAAAAATGCTGTTCCAGGTTTCCGATTTAACGATTGATTCTAAAAATAGAATCATCCACGGATATATACAGAAAGGAAACTGGGGAACTCCTGGTAAAATTTTTAATTACGCCAACCCAGATGAACAGCCACGAGAACTAAAAAACACAGATGCAGTTTTATTGAAATATTTCTTTTATTTTTATATTCCTAAATGTAAAAAAGAAGCAATCTGTATTTTCCACCATATAGGGCAATATGGCGTAAAAACCCTTTTTTCAGATTCATTTAAAGATGTTTTTAGAAACATTAGCAGAGGATTAAGGCTGCAATATAATCCGATGCAATATGGGAATATTTATGAAAAATGGAGCAACGCCGCATTAAAAGAAATAAAAATTAGAAAATTTAAGCTATTGCGTTCCGATGTAGCAGACCAATTAAAATCCATATCTACTGATTTTGATGCTTATTTAGTTATTAGAGCCAGTCGAAAGAAGCCTTTTAGGATTAGCCTGAGCGGCTTCCGTGAGAAAGATAGTATCGAAGCAAAAATGGTTGAAATGCTTGAAAAAGAGCATGGTTGCCAAGTTTCAGGCTCTTTTGAATTGGATGGGCATAAAAGAGTATTAAAGGTGGGATACAAACAAAGCATTTCTTCTGATATAATCTTAGAAGAAGATGAAATTAATCAAGACAACGGAGAGCTAGACCATCTTAAGCTGCTAAAACTGACAAAAAAAGTGGTCAAGGATATTGCTGATAGGATATACTGATGAGTGCCAAAATTGATATCAGAATAATTATTTCAAACCATCTCAAAACTTTAGTTGATACCAATGATAAGGTGGTGTGCAGTGATTATTTTGTGTTCTTTGGTTTCCCATTTTTTCTTGCGATTTTTTTCGTATATAAGAACTATACATTAAACTCGGACGTAGTGAGTACATTGGTAAATTTTGGAGCAATTTTTTCTGCATTATTAATTAGTGTTCTTATTATGGTTTATGACCAATATCAGAAATTATGTTATGCTCAAATAGCAAATGAGGATATGGCTTCTATAAAGGATATTGAACGGAGAAAAACAATCATCCAACAAATGTATCACAACATTTCATATTGCATCCTCTTATCAATTATCTTGGTTGTATGCGCACTACTTTATCAAGCATTGGAGCCTTCTTGTTCTTTATCAAGGTATGTCCTGATACCGTTGAATGTCTTTGTAACAGGGAACTTGCTTTTAACCATATTAATGGTGCTTAAGCGAACGTATCTCTTAATCACAACAACCAAAGGATGACCCAGCCCGCCCCGTGCGGGCTTTTCTTTTGCCCGTCAAATCCCATCCAACCGTAAACCAGTAGCTGACTGTTGCCGCCAAGTGCGGCTTTTTTTGTTGCGTGTGAAAAATAAATTCAACGGATAATCAAGTACTAAAGTAATTTATACTGAAATTAAGTACAATAGTACTTTACAAGTATTGAGTACAATAGTACTATACACCCCAACGAAGCGCAACACCGCTTCACCGCCACCCTCAAGTAGCAGCAGTCAGGCCGGAGGGGAACTGGGGCAAGAGATAGACAGGCCAGGAAGCCGCCGCCCCTATCAACGGTACGCGAATTTTTAACAGAGCCATTTCAAGGAGATGGCTTGATTAAACATTTGACACAAGGAAGAGAGCAATCATGTTACGCATCGATAGACACCACGACAGCCAGCTAGCCGCCCACTTGAGCAGTCTAGATTATGACAGTTACGTCTCCGACACGGCAGACGAAATCATAGCCGACAGCATCCTAGACGACATCATGCACCGCCTAAGCCCACAGGCCGAGCGCGAAGTTCGGAACATCGTTTTAGAGATGGCTGAGGAACGCATCAAGAAAGAGCGCGAAGATGTAGAGAAAGAAAGAGAGCAAGACGAGCGCGAATACCGCGAGGAGTGCATCAACGAAGCATACTGGAATAGCTTCTAACATAAGGAAGAGAACATCATGCAAAGCAATACGGATTGGAAGTGCAGCCGCGCCATTAAGGTGCTGCAGCGCAGCATAAACCTTATCCAAGGCACAACGCTGGATGAGATCATAGACGGGCTAAGCCCGGAGGTGCGGTCTGCAATCATCAGGCACATGATGGATAAAGCCGACAGCCTTATCCGCGAGGAAGAGGAAGAACAAGAGGAAGAGCAGCGCGAACGCGAACAGCAGTTCATAGGCTTGGCAGCCAGCCAATAACCGCAAAGTGGCGCAGAGACCCCCAGCCGGCGGTGGGGCAAAACACCGGCAGCAGGCAACGGAAAAAGCAAAGACCTCCTATACGGGTAATCCCCCCGAAAAGTCGCCGGATGCCTGCCAACAACAAACAGGAGACCCAAAATGAAATCCCCCCTCGCCGCCTGGACAGCGGCCTTTTTTATCGGCGCGGCCTTTGTCGCCATGCCCACCCTAGACAGCCAAGACCAGTATTTGCAGACCACAGAGACAGCCGCTGAGCGCGTGTCAGCACTAGACCGCCAAGCAGCGCAGGAAGCCGCCGAAGCGCAGAAATACTACGAAGAGATGACCGACTACGAGGTAATGCGCGGCGTGGTGTACGAGCCGGAAGGAGATTAATAGTGAATCAGAAAGAAGATATGTACCGCAAAACCTACTCGCTAGAGGCCAACACCATTTTAGGCATGGCTGCATCCGTTGCCGGAGCGGCGATACACCACTACCGGCTCAACCCCAAAAGCGAAGATAGCAGGTTAATGGCCATCACCATTCCCCTCGTGCGGAAAAACATCGCCCCGATTGTCGAAGATGCCTATTACGTTGCCAAGAAAGGCGACGAAGGGCAAGACATATTTTTGGATGCGGTGTTCAGAACGGTCATGCTGCTTGATACCGCCTGCAAAGAGGCAGCAGCGCTTGGTTTGGCCGAAGAAACACCGAATCCGACTATCCAATAACCACCGGAGTAAATCATGTATCGCGTAATCGGAACGTGTAGCCAATGTGGTGGCAAAGTAGTTATCCCTGATGTATGGAGCGGCATCTTCCCGCCAACCCCAACCTGCCAGCGCTGTCATGCCACTGTGAAGCCGCCAGTTATCACTACGACCCCAGCCAAACCACCTGAACGCCATTTATCCTAGGAGCCAATCATGACCCAGCAAAACAAAACCCACTATCGCAAAGTATTTGACAGCCCCTACCTGTCCGCCGCCGATATTGTCGAGCCGGTAGTGCTTACCATCAGATGCGTTCAAGTCGAGGCAGACAAAACCAAAAAGACCAAAGACAGTATGAATACCGCCTACTTCGCCGAGCGTGAAATCCGAGCCGGCGAGCCGTTAAAACCCATGATACTCAACGCTACCAATTCCAAGATGGTCGCCAAGATAACCGGCAGCCCGTTCCTGGAAGACTGGAACGGCGTGCAGGTAGAAATCTATGTAGACCATAACGTACGCTTCGGGCGCGAAACCGTGGAAGGGCTACGCATCCGCCCTGCCGCCGTCCGGCCAAAAGAGAAAAAAGAACTTACCCCCGCCAATCAGAAAATGTGGCAATACGCCATTGATGCCTATAAGCGAGACGGCAACTTAGATGCGGTGGAAGCTCGCGTTCTCATTAATGAAGAGAACCGTCAGGCGCTTATCCGGCAGGCGACCCAATCATGAAATGGTACGACATCGAACAGAACGGCCCGGAGTGGGAAGAGCTGCGCGCCGGGCGGCTGACTGCTTCCAACTTCGCCCTCATCATGGCCAACCAACCCAAAGCCTTCAGCGATGCCGCCAAACGCCTGGCCGTGCAAATCGCCTTCGAGCGCATCAACGGCCATTCCATGCGCGCCCACTACGGCGACGGCTACAGCAATGCCGACATGGAACGCGGCCACATAGAAGAGCCGGCAGCCCGTGCCTTGTATGAGGCAGAAACATTCTGCACCGTGCAAAACGGCGGCTTTTTCTGTGATGACTATATCGGCTGCTCCCCCGACGGCCTTATCGGAGAGGATGGCGGCATCGAAATCAAAAGCGTGCTGCCGCAAACCCACGCCGCCACCAAACGGCGCGGCAGCTTCGACCCCGCCTACCGCTGGCAGATACTGGGCAACCTTGCCCACTCCGGGCGCGATTGGTGGGATTTTGTCAGCTATTGCAGCTTCGCCCCCGATCCATACCGATTATTGGTTTACCGCGTCTGCCGCGAGCAGTATCACACCCAAATCCAGCAGCTTCTCGCACGGGAAAAAAGATTCATCGAATTGATAAACAAACAGATAAAGGAGTTTTCATGAGTGCCATCGCAGTAGCAGGCCGTTTCACCAAAGACGGCGAAATCCGTATTACCCCGAACGGCCACCACATTCTTAATTTCGGCATTGCCGAAAACATCCGCATCAACGGGCAAGAGCAGGCACAGTTCTTCAACTGCCAACTGTTCGGTAACCGAGCCGAAAAGCTTGCCCCTTATATCAAAAAGGGCGGGGCGGCTACCGTATTTGGCAGCCTGCAAATCCGCCAATATACCGACCGCCAAGGCATAGAGAGGCAGGGCATCGACATCATAGTCGGCGACATTACCCTGCAAGGCAGCCGCGACCAAGCCCACGCTTCCCAACCGGCAACACATCCTGCCGCAGCAAGGCAGTCTGCGCCGGTGGAGGATTTAGACAGTTCGGAAATCCCGTTTTAGGAGCAAGTCATGACACAGCAATTCAAATTTGGCGACATTGTGCGAGATGCTGATGGTAAGCAGTTTGTTTTCCTGCGCGGATACCTATCAAGCTGTACCGTAACCGGAGAGGATGGCCGTACATACGACTACCTAACCAACCGCCTGCAACCCATCCAGCACTCCGACACCGAGCGGCTGGACTGGTTGGCCGACCCAACAAACGAAATCGGCAAAGTCATACTGCCGGGCTGGTGCTCAGACGAATATAACAGCCTGCGTGATGCAATCGATGCCACCATGCAGTCGCACGCGGCCGCGGAAGCAGAGGAGCAACCATGAAAACATTTACCCAAATCCGCGAATGGGCAGAAGCCCGCAACTGCAAACCCCGCCGCGTAATGCGGCTTTAATTTTGGAGATTGATTAACCGGACCGCCTTCGGGCGGTCTTTAGTTTGGAGACACCATGCAAACCTACAACATCCACGAAGCCGCCGAAGTGCTGAAGTGCCACCATCATACCGTTTGCCACATGTGCCGTACCGGCGAAATAGAAGCCTTCAAAGCGGGCAGGGCATGGGTAATCACAGAAACCGCACTTGAAAACTACATTGCCGCGAAGCAGAATAGCCAACAGCAAGCGGTGATTGGCAGAAGGAGTAAAGCACAATGTCAATCCATCTCAACAAACACGGGATATGGCAAATATCCTTTCGTACACCAAGCGGTGTCCGCTTTAGACGTACTGCTGGAACAACCGACCGACAACTCGCGCAAGAGTTGCACGATAAACTAAAGCACGAGCTTTGGCGGCAAGAGAAGCTAGGGGAGAAACCGCAGCGCCTATGGGATGAAGCCTGCATCCGCTGGATACAAGAAAACCAAGGCAAGAAAAGCCTATCAGACGACAAAACAAAGATAAGGCTGCTAACCGAACTGCGCGGCCTGCCACTTGAGATGCTAACCCGTGACCTAATCCATAGCGTAGTGAATAAGCGACCGGGAACAGGCAGCACCAAGAACAGATACTTTGCCCTGATACGCGCCATCTTGAATAAATGCGTAAACGAATGGGATTGGCTAGACAAAGCCCCCAAGCTCAAACTTCACAAAGAGCCAAAGAAACGCATCAGGTGGCTGTATCCCGAAGAAGCACAGCGCCTAGTTAATGCCTTGGCACACCTGCCCTATATGCAGCATCTGGTTATCTTCTCGCTCGCTACCGGATTGAGACAAGCCAACGTGCTTAATCTCAAATGGGAGCAGCTAGACCTTAACCGGCAGGTGGCCTGGATATATCCCGATCAAGCCAAAGCAGGGAAAGCGATAGGTGTGCCGCTCAATCACACCGCCATGCAAGTATTGATGGGGCGGCCACGGGTAAGCGATTATGTGTTTACCAACACACGCGGCGGCAGAGTTCAAGAGGTTAGCACCAGGGTATGGCGCGAAGCGTTGGAGAAAGCGGGGATAGAAGATTTCCGCTGGCATGATTTGCGGCATACTTGGGCAAGCTGGCTAGTCCAGCAGGGTACGCCCCTAGCAGCGCTAAAAGAAATGGGCGGTTGGGAAAGTATCGAAATGGTGCAAAGGTATGCCCACCTGGCACCGGAACACCTTTCGCAACACGCCAGATTGATTGATTCAGACCTACGCCCCGGAGTCGAGTTAGTCCAAAATTTGTCCAAAGTGCCAGAGAGCATTCAGGCAAGAAAAATCGCAAACCAACTTAACTAGCTGATTTGCGATTAGAAGTGTGGTGCCGGCGGCAGGAATCGAACTCGCGACCCCCTGATTACAAGTCAGGTGCTCTACCAACTGAGCTACACCGGCAAGAAACGCTGCATTATGCCGATGTTGTGTATATTTGGCAAGTAGGCGCTGCAAAAAACAGTGGAACGTGGTTTTGCGGTAACTTGGTGAGAATGGGTAAGAATAGAATGGTGTAGCATATATTCTCAGGTAGCCTGTTGCGGGAACCAGGCTACCTGAAATATGTTTGTGGTGGTTTAAGCTTAACCAGTGAGTTGTTTGGTAATCAGTTTTTTCACCGGTGGCAGGTGGTTGCTCAGGCGCAGTACAGTATTACGCAGGAATTTGGCGGGTAAAGAAGCCGGCGGGTGTGTACATTGATCAAGAGGTGGGCGTGGATGCTGCCGGCTGGTGTTATGTTGCCGAGCTTGTGTCGGCAGCGATGAGCAGGCAGGCGGATATGGTATCGCCGTTGTCGAGCAGGATGCTCACGTTTTCTTCGCCATCTACGGCTTCCTGCACTTTATGGCTGGTGAGAAAGTGGACATTTTTTGCCGGCTGGCAGTTTGGTAGGAGGTGCGGCGGATGTCGTGAGTTGGATATGAGGAGGCTGAGCTGGCCTTTGCCGTTGGTGTGTGGGGGGGGAGTTGATGGTGCGGGGGAGCTGTCCTTGAGCACTTTGGGGCTTTGAGCGGGTAGATACCTTCGGCGGGAATGTGCTGCCACAGGCTGAGTTTCCCCATGATGCCGTGCGAGGGGTGGGTGAGGGCGATTTTGCAGCTATCATGGGGCGGGTTAGCCAAGGGTTCCTGGCTGCTTTGTTTGATAAGCAGGATGTTCAGGCTGCCGTATGCGGCTGCGGTGGCGAAGCTGAGGCTGGCTGGGCCGATGCCGATAATGACGATATCGCAAGTGTGCTGCATGGTAAAGCCCCTCTTGGAGTGGTGGGAAAATCGTGTGGCTGTATCCGATTATGCCGCTTCAGTTATAAAATAGTCAGTTGAAAAGATGAAACTAGATATGGAGCCGAAATAATGGATAAACAGGATACGCAAAAGCTGCTGCAGCAATTGGGTAAGGAGGCGAAGCGGTGGCAGGAGGAAGTGGCGGCGCAAACGAGGCAGCAGCGGCAGGAAGAGCTGGATTTTGCGGCGGCAGTGGGCAAGGTTACGCCGCTGAAAAACAGTAATCGGGTGGCTGCACCGAAAGACAATAAACCTTTGAAACGGCGGTTTGATGAGGCGGAGTGGGATGATGAGTATTTTTATGTGAGCGCCGACAGCGAACACGAGCCGCCGCGTTCGTTTTGCAAAAACGGCCGTGGGCAGGACGACATCCGCCGCCTGGTGGCCGGTCATTGGCCGTGCGTGGGGCGCTTGGATTTGCACGGCTGCACGCACGAGGAAGCGCAGCGGGAGTTGAGCGAGTTTCTTGAGGAAGTGTTGCGACGCGGGGTGTGCGCGGAAATCGTGCACGGCAGCGGGCTGGGTTCGCACGGCTTTGTGCCGGTGTTGAAAAGCTTGGTGCGCCGCTGGCTGATGGCGCATCCGGAAGTGCTGGCTTATGTCGAGCCACATGGTGCGAACGATGGGGCTGTGCGCATTTTGTTGCGTAAACGGCGTGCAGGGTAGGCGGTTCTGTTTTGTTGTTTTATGTATATGCCATCCTAGCCTGTTTTCGGATGATTTTTTAGGCAGTGAGGTGCCGGAAAGGGGCTTGTGTCTTGAAGAATAAAGGCTTTAAAAGCCTGAAAAAAACGTTGCCAATCAGGCGCAAGACTGTTAATATTCCATGGAAATGCAGAGTGTTGCAGCATTGTTGGTGTGGCAGAAATCTTTAGGAAACAGCGGTTTCCTAATTTTTCTGTTTAAGTGCGTGCTTTGTAAGAGTTTTATGTAGATGATTAAGATACTATGTTTGTAGGAAAGGATTTTGATTGAGATGAAGAAATTATTAATAATGATATTTTTTTTAGCAATTTCAAGTTTGGGATTTTCTAGAGAATTTGCAATACATAGTGGAGTTTTAGATGGGGCTAATCTTAGGGAAAAACCTAATACTAATTCAAGGATATTGGCAAAATTAGATATCTTTGACGGCGGTGGAATAATAAGAAAAGAAGGAAGCTGGTATTATATTGAATATAAAACAGAATCAGGGAAAACTGTCTATGGATATGTCCATGAAAGTCAAGGTAATGTAATAGATTATTATGTAGTTTCAGCAAGAGATGGCTATGCAAATGTAAGAGCAGGATCTTCTTCTGAATCAAGAATTATGGGAAAGGTATATAATGGAGAAACAGTGCATTCCTATGGGGAAGAAGGAGATGGATGGCTACATATTACATGGGATGGATCTGCGGAAATACCAGTGGCGTATATTCATAAAAGCCAAGTAAGAAAAATAGAATAATAATATGGTAGATTTTTACTGTGTTGCCAAACGAAAAAGCAAAGCTCATTTATTAACTCAAGAAATGAAGATAGGAATTATGTCTGTCGAAAAACATGATATCGACCCGATTGAAACCCAGGAGTGGTTGGATGCGCTCAGTTCCGTGCTAGAAAACGAAGGCTCGGAGCGGGCGCATTTTCTGTTGGAAAACTTGGTGCGCTACACCCGCCGTCGCGGTGTGCACCTGCCGTTTAGCGCCACCACCGCGTATCTGAACACCATTCCGGTCGGCAAGGAGCAGAAATCGCCCGGCAATCAAGAGCTGGAACACCGCATCCGCGCCGCCATCCGCTGGAATGCCGCCGCCATGGTGCTGCGTGCCGGCAAAAAAGATTTGGAATTGGGCGGCCACATCGCTTCCTTCCAGTCTTCCGCTACTTTGTATGACGTGGGCTTCAACCACTTCTGGCGTGCCAAAGACGAAGCCGCCGGTGAAGAAGGCGATTTGATTTATGTTCAAGGCCACTCTGCTCCCGGCATTTATTCCCGCGCCTTTGTGGAAGGCCGCCTGAGCGAAGATCAGCTGAACAACTTCCGCCAAGAAGTGGGTGGCGACGGCTTGCCGTCTTATCCGCACCCACACCTTATGCCTGATTTCTGGCAGTTCCCCACTGTATCCATGGGTTTGGGCCCGTTGATGGCGATTTACCAGGCACGCTTCCTGAAATACTTGGAGTCTCGTGGACTGGCCAAAACTAAAGGCCGCAAAGTATGGTGCTTCTGCGGCGACGGCGAGATGGATGAGCCGGAAAGCCAAGGCGCTATCGCTTTGGCCGCCCGCGAAGGCTTGGACAACCTGATTTTCGTTATTAACTGCAACCTGCAGCGTTTGGACGGCCCGGTGCGCGGCAACGGCAAAATCATCCAAGAACTGGAAGGCAACTTCCGCGGCGCAGGCTGGAATGTGTTAAAAGTGATTTGGGGTCGCCGCTGGGACGGCCTCTTGGCACGCGACACCAACCACGCCCTGAAACAGCGCATGGAAGAATGCCTGGATGGCGACTACCAAACCTTCAAGTCCAAAGACGGTGCATACGTTCGCGAACACTTCTTCAACACGCCCGAACTGAAAGCCCTCGTGGCCGATATGTCTGACGACGAAATCTGGGCCCTGAACCGTGGCGGCCACGACCCGTACAAAGTTTATGCCGCTTACCATGAAGCCGTGAACAACGCTGGCGGCCGCCCCACTGTGATTTTGGCCAAAACCATCAAAGGCTACGGCATGGGTGCATCCGGTGAAGGCCAAAACGTTGCCCACCAAGCCAAGAAAATGGACGTGAAGTCGCTCAAACAGTTCCGCGACCGCTTCGGCATCCAGGTAACCGACGAGCAAATCGACAGTGGCGACTTGCCCTACTTCCGTTTTGCTGAAGACAGCCCGGAAATGCAATACCTGCGAGAGCGCCGCAACGCCTTGGGCGGCTACCTGCCGGCACGTAATCCGAACAACGAAGCCCTACCGATTCCGGATCTGGAAACCTTCGGCACCCAGCTACAATCCAGCGGCGATCGCGAATTCTCCACCACCATGGCTTTTGTGCGCATCTTGGCTGCCTTGTTGAAAGACAAGCAAATCGGCCGCCGCATCGTGCCGATTGTGCCCGATGAGAGCCGCACCTTTGGTATGGAAGGCATGTTCCGCCAATACGGCATTTGGAACCCGAAAGGCCAGCAGTACACCCCGCAGGATAAAGACCAGCTGATGTTCTATAAAGAGAGCGTGGATGGCCAGATTCTGCAGGAAGGTATTAACGAGCCGGGCGCCATGGCCGACTGGATTGCTGCTTCCACCAGCTATGCCAACAACCGCTACGCCATGATTCCGTTCTATATCTACTACTCCATGTTCGGTTTCCAACGCATCGGCGATTTGGCTTGGGCTGCCGGCGACATGCACGCCCGCGGCTTCCTCCTGGGCGGCACCGCAGGCCGCACAACCCTGAACGGCGAGGGCCTGCAGCACGAAGACGGCCACAGCCAGCTGCAAGCTGATTTGATTCCAAATTGCATCAGCTACGATCCGACTTTCCAATACGAAGTGGCCGTAATCATACACAGCGGTTTGCAGCGCATGTATGTGGATAACGAAGACGTATTCTTCTACATCACCCTGATGAACGAAAACTACGCCCACCCCGCCATGCCGCAACGCAAAGGCATCGAGCAGGAAATCCTCAAAGGTATGTATCTGTTCCGCGAAGGCGACAAAGGCGACAAACGCGTTCAGCTGATGGGATCCGGCACCATCCTGCAGGAAGTGATTCATGCTGCCGATTTGCTGAAAAACGATTTCGGTGTGGAAGCCGACATCTGGTCTTGTCCCTCATTCAACCTGCTGCACCGCGAAGCCATCGAAACCGACCGTTGGAACCGCCTGCACCCGGCTGCCGAGCAGAAACTGCCCTTCGTGAGCCAGCAGCTGCAAGGCTATGCCGGCCCGGTTGTAGCCGCTACCGACTACATCCGCAGCTTTGCCGACCGCATCCGCGCCTATATCCCCAAAGAAAACGGCGATTATGTAGTGCTCGGCACCGACGGTTTTGGCCGCTCCGACAGCCGCGCCAACCTGCGCAGCTTCTTCGAAGTAGACCGCTACCATGTGGCCGTGGCCGCGCTGGACGCTTTGGCCAAACAAGGCAAAGTGGGCAAAGACGTGGTGCAGAAAGCCATCGAGAAATACGGCGTTCAAACCGAAGTTGCCCCCAGCTGGAAACGCTAATCCCGGCCTGAAGTTTTCAGGTAGCCTTGCCCCCGCGGTAGAGGCTACCTGAAAAACAGAAAAGGAAGAATATGAACCCCTTATTCGTTGCATGCTCCGTCAGTCTTACTGACTGCTTGCGCTTCTAATACGCCGGTGGTGCAGGAGGAAAACACCGCGGTTACGAACAGCAGTACCCAAGTTACACGTGCCCCTATATGTCCAAAACAGGAAGCCACCGTCATGGTGAGCGGCATCAACTGCGAAGATGAAGATTGATCCGCCGCGGCCACAAAGTGAATGTGGTCGGCAGCTTGGGCGATGCGTTTGGCTCGTTTGCCGGTACGGTCAAAAGCCGCAGTTTGGGCATAGCCGAAACCGTACACAGCAAAAATATCGGTCAATCCAACGGTATTTTATCGCGGGCGATTTTTCCGCGAATTTGCCGTGCCGGCCGGCACGGCTGTGAACGTACAGGCCGCCTATCTCGACTTGCAGAATGTGATGGAAGGCGCTACCGAAACCGTCATTCAAACCGAAGGCTCGTGCAACACCCGCATGGCTTCATTCGTGCCCCAAGCCGGGCACGATTACGAAGTGATCGGCCTGCCCGGGCGGCGCTGCGCCGTGGCTGTGTATGAAGTTGGTATGTAAGGCGAACTAAAGCCGATGGAAGTGCAAGACGCGGTAAGCTGCCGAAGAAGGCGTTAATTTAATAGTGTCTGAACCTGTTCAGACCATATCCAACCGAATACTAAAGGAACTCTCATGAGTATTGCAGAAATCAAAGTCCCTGATATCGGCAGACACGAAAATGTAGACGTGATCGATGTAGCCGTGAAAACCGGTGACACCATCGCGCTGGATGACACCCTGATTACCCTGGAAACCGACAAAGCCACCATGGATGTACCGGCCAATGTTGCTGGCGTGGTGAAAGAAGTGAAGGTAAAAGTGGGCGACAAAGTGTCTGAAGGCCATGTGATTGTGCTGGTGGAAGCCGCCGGTGCTGGCGCCGCTGCCGCTCCGGCTGCTGCACCCAAAGCCGAAGCCGCTCCCGCCCCTGCTGCGCCCGCTGCTACTCCGGCTGTTGCCGCCAATGTTCAGGTAGCCGTGCCCGATATCGGCGGCCACACCGATGTGGACGTGATTGCCGTGGAAGTGAAAGTGGGCGATACCGTGGCTGTGGACGATACCCTGATCACTCTGGAAACCGACAAAGCCACCATGGACGTGCCCAGTACCGCTGCTGGCACCATTACTGCCGTACATATTAAAGTGGGCGATAAAGTGTCTGAAGGCAGCATTATTATTGACGTGGCCGCCGCCGGCGTACCTGCCGCTGCTGCTCCCGCCGCTGCCGAAGCGCCAAAAGCCGCACCCGCGCCTGCTGCCGCCCCGGCTCCAGCCCCCGCTGCGCCTGCCGCTCCGGCCACCGCTGCCTATGGCAGCGCGCCCGTGAACGAAGCCGGTTTCGCCAAAGCCCACGCCGGCCCCTCCGCTCGCAAACTGGCGCGCGAACTGGGTGTGGATTTGAGCCTGGTGAAAGGCAGCGGCAACAAAGGCCGTATCACCAAAGACGACATCAAAGCCTTCGTTAAAGCCGCCATGCAGGGCGGTGCAGGCAAGCCCGCAGCTGCCGGTGCTTCTTTGGGCGGCGGCTTGGATTTGCTGCCGTGGCCGAAAGTGGATTTCGCCAAATTTGGCGAAGTCGAAGTGAAAGAACTCAGCCGCATCAAGAAGATTTCCGGCCAAAACCTGTCGCGCAACTGGGTAATGATTCCGCACGTTACCGTACACGACGAAGCCGACATGACCGAGCTGGAAAGCTTCCGCAAACAGCTCAACAAAGAGTGGGAGCGCGAAGGCGTGAAACTTTCGCCCCTGGCCTTCATCATCAAAGCCAGCGTGGCCGCGCTCAAAGCCTTCCCCGAGTTCAACTCCTCACTCGACGGCGACAACCTGGTGTTGAAAAAATACTTCCATATCGGCTTTGCCGCCGACACCCCCAACGGCTTGGTGGTGCCCGTGATTAAAGATGTGGACAAAAAAGGCCTTAAAGAAATCAGCATCGAGCTGGGCGAATTGAGCAAAAAAGCCCGCGAAGGCAAGCTCAAACCGCAGGAAATGCAGGGTGCCTGCTTCACTATTTCCAGCTTGGGCGGCATCGGCGGCACCGGCTTCACCCCGATTGTGAATGCCCCCGAAGTAGCCATCTTGGGCGTGTGCAAATCACAGATGAAACCGGTGTGGAACGGCTCCGATTTCGAAGCCCGCCTAATGTGCCCGCTCTCCCTGTCGTTCGACCACCGTGTGATCGACGGCGCAGCCGGCATGCGCTTCACCGTGTTCTTGGCCAACCTGCTCAAAGACTTCCGCCGTATTTCCCTGTAAGCGTTTGGGCCTGATGAAAAGGCTACCTGAAAGTTTTCAGGTAGCCTTTTTGTTGTTCTCGTGGATTAGAATAAGAATGAGACACGGCGGCGAACCACAGGCCATACATACGGCCAGGCTAGCCATTCTTAATTTTAATTCGTATATGGTGAAGACCAAGGTTAGGGTGGTATTGTTGTAGTAAAGCTTTGTTTGGCTGCCTTTTCTAATTTTCAGGTAGCCTCAAGATGGTATGGAGGCTACCTGAAAACTGATGTAAGCCAAATACAAACCGGCTGCCTGGTGAGCTTAGACAGCCGGTGTTTTGTGCGCGGATTATTTGAAGAAGTTGTCCATGCCGGGGGGCAGGCCGAGGCCTTGGGTGAATTGCGATATATGCTGCTGGGCGGCGGCTTCTACTTTGCGGGCGGCATCGTTGAAGGCGGCGGCAATCAGGTCTTCCAGCATTTCTTTGTCGGAAGCGGCATCAGCGGCGAGGCTGTCGTCGATATGCACGCGTTTAACGGCGTGGTGGCAGCTGAGGGTGATTTTCACCATGCCGCCGCCGGCTTCGCCTTCCACGGTGATGTTGGCCAATTCGGCCTGTGCCTGTTTCATTTTTTCCTGCATTTTTTGTGCCTGTTGCATCAGGTTGCCGAGGCCGGCTTTGTTGAACATGAATGTGCTCCTATTTAAAGAGTGGGTGGGAATAAAAAAGTGCGGGAGCGGCCTTAGGTTTGGCCGTTTTCCTGCAATACAAGGCTTTCAGGTAGCCAGCGGGCGCCGAATAAATTAAGGATATCTTGTGCGGCTGGGTCTTGCTCCAGCAGACTTTGCGCCTGATCGCGGGCGGCCTGGCGCAGGCGTTGTTGGCGCATGGCGGGGGTTTCGGCGGCTGTGCCGCCGGCCGGCCAATCGGTGGTGCGGATGCTGACGGGATGGCCGTAGGCGGCAGCCAGGTGCTGCTCGATGCGCTGGATGTGTTCGCGGTTGATGCTGACTTGCCCGGCTTCGGCCACGGCGAGGGTGAGCAGGTGTTGCTGCGGGTCGTAGCCGAGGCAGGCGGTGTGCTGGGCGCTCATTTGGGCGGCACCGATTTTGGGGGCGATGGCGGCGACGATGTGCGGCCAGGTGTCGGCATCGGGCAGGGGCAGGGCAGCCGTGCCGGTGTGTTCCGGGGTTTCGGCAGCGGCCGATTGGGCTTCGGTTTGCCCGTTTGGGCTCTGTAAAAATCCGCTTTGTTCGGTTTCAGGTAGCCTTTCGCGGCCTAATCCGGATTCGTTTCGGGATGCGGCATCATGTTTGTGCTGGGGCAGGCTGTCATTTTGGTTTCGGCTATGCGGAAACTCGTTTGCGGGGTTTTGGCTGGGCTCGGTTTCAGCTAGCCCTGAGCTTGGGGGGCTGTCGGGCAGGCCGCTTTCAAAACCGGCGGGCGGCGGGGCATCGTCCCACGGCGGGTTGCTTTCGAAGGCGGTAGGGACGGCTTCTGTCTGGGTAGGTTGCGGCTCGCTAGGGTAGGGGCGGCCGGGTTCGGCCGAACCGGGCGCAGGGTTGCCGGATGCGTTTGGGTTGGGCGAAAGCTCGTGCCGGCTGTTTGGACTGCCTGAAATATTTTCAGGTAGCCTTTCGGTATGGCGGGCAGCGGTGGCAGTTGCTTGCGGCAGGGGGTTGTTTTGCGAAAGCCTGCCGTTGTTGTTTGGGCTACCTGAAAAGCTGCCGTGTTCATTTTGGCTGTTATGCCCGCTTTCAGGTAGCCTTGGTTCGGCTTGGGCGGGAGGGGCTTCTGCTATATGGTTTTCAGCCAGTCTGAGGGGCTTATCCGGCTGCGGTGTGGCAGCCGGACGGGGCTTTGGGGTGGGATCGTGCAGTTCGCTGCCGCTGATTTGACTGCCTTCGGGCAGCTCGGCGGCGGCCAAGGGGGCGAAGGCAAGCAGGCGCAGCAGGGTCATCACGAAGCCGGCGTATTCGTCGGGCGCGAGCGGCAGGTCTTGCTTGCCGTGGATAACACATTGGTAATACAGCTGGATTTGTTCGTCACCCAGTTGGCCGGCGAGCTGTTGCAGGGTATCGCGCTCGGGGTCGTCTGCGGGCACGGCGGCGGGGATGGTTTTGATGAGGGCGAGCTTTTGCAGTAGGAGGGCGAGCTCACTCAAGGCGCTGTCGAAACCGATGGCGCGGCCGGCCATTTCCTGTGCGGTGGCGAGCAGAGCGGCGCCGTCTTGGTTGGCGGCGGCTTGCAGCAGGGAATAAAGGTAGCGTTGGTCGACGGCGCCGATCATGTGGCGCACGTCGGCTTCGGTTACGCTGCCCGAACCCATGGCGATGGCTTGGTCGAGCAGGCTGAGCGCGTCGCGCATGGAGCCTGCGGCGGCACGGCCGAGCAGGGCGAGGGCGGGGGCTTCGTAGGGGATTTGTTCGCTGGTCAGAACGTGCGCAAGGTGCTGCGATACCTGCTGGGCGGTCATGTTGCGCAGCACGAATTGCAGGCAGCGGCTGAGTACAGTAACGGGCACTTTGTGCGGGTCGGTGGTGGCGAGGATGAATTTGACGTGTTCGGGCGGCTCTTCCAACGTTTTGAGCATGGCGTTGAACGCGGATTTGGAGAGCATGTGCACTTCGTCGATGATATAGACTTTGTATTTGCCGGCGGTGGGCGCGTATTGGGCGTTTTCCAGCACTTCGCGGATGTTGTCGATACCGGTGTTGGAGGCGGCGTCGATTTCCAGCAGGTCTACAAACCGCCCTGTGTCGATGTCGCGGCAGGATTGGCATTGGCCGCAGGGTTCGCCTTCGTGCGGGGTTTCGCAGTTCAGGCTTTTGGCCAGGATGCGGGCGATGGTGGTTTTGCCCACGCCGCGAGTGCCGGTGAGCAGGTAGGCGTGGTGCAGGCGGCCTTTGCCCAGGGCGTTTTGCAGGGCTTTGACAACGTGTTCCTGCCCGACTAAATCGGCAAAGGTTTTGGGGCGCCACTTGCGGGCGAGAACTTGGTAGGCCATGTGAGATGCTTTGATGGGTTATTCGGGCGCACGGATGTGCGGGGTGCGCGCATGATGGTGCTGAAGGCGGTATTTTAGCATTATCGCCGCTATTCTTGGGGCTGGGAAAAGGCAAACAGGCTACCTGAAAATCGGATTTCAGGTAGCCTGCCTGTTTGGCCGGGTGGGGCTTATTTGTTGTTGCCGCCGTTGTTGGCGCGGTAGTATGCCCATTCCTCCACTTCTTTGCCGTCTGGCAGGATGCACACGCCGTATTCGCTGCCGTCTTGGTTTTTGCGGATTTCAGACTTGCCGCCTTGCTGTACGCAGTACACGCTGGCTGGATTAGCCGCGCCCACGGCGGGCATAGAGGCGTCGGCTGGCTCAGAGGCGGAAGCAGGGGTTTGGCTGCCGGCGCAGGCGGCCAAGCCGAGGGCGGCCATCAGGGGGAAGAAACGTTTCATGGGTTATCCTTTCCGGGTGTTGCGAACGAATTTTCAGGTAGCCTTGTCAAGGTTATAGTGAATTGATTTTAAACCAAGACTGCGTTGACCTACCTTGCTGTGCTACCCATGCTATCTGCAGCTTGCCGCCTTGTCCTGATTTAAATTTAATCCACTATGGGTTTGCCTTGATTAAGACTACCTGAAAGATATATAGATAAACGGAAAATTAAACGTTAATCCGAGTTTGTGCAGGTAAAGGCGCGGTGTTTTACAACCTAACCTTGCGTACGGCGCGGCAACATTGGCGATACCAGCGCTTTTGTGCGGCTTTCGGAGGCAGGCCGTCGGCGTAGTTCCAGCGCTCGTATTGCGCTAGCAGGCTTTCTAGCTCGGGACTGAGATGCTCTTGTTCACGCAAGATGTTGGCAGTTTCGGCGGGGCCAAGGGCGGCAGGGTCGATGCCTTCCATATCGAGCAGGCGTTCTTTGATGTGGGCGAAGCCTTCTTCCAGGAGGTTGGCATAACGCCGGCTGCTGCGCCGCCACCATAACCACAGCGGAATTACGGCTAAGGTGCCGCCAATCAGCAGGAATACGAGCAGGCTCAATAGGTTGAAGCCGCCCAAGCCCAAGCTGTGGAACAGGTTTTGCTGCGAACTGCTGTCGTAGTTCACCACCCATTGCTGCCAGTAAAACTGGCCTTCGGCGCTGAGTTTGCTCCACCACTGCCAATTGTCGCTGCCGGCCACCAACTCTTGCTCGCCGCCCTCCAGCGCGGAGGAGAGGCCTTGCTCGATGCGGTTGCTGCTCACGGCGGCGGTGGGATCGACGCGCAGCCAGGCTTCTTCTTCGGGCAGCCACACTTCGGCCCAGGCGTGGGCATCTTTGCCGCGCACCTGCCAGAAGCCGCCGTCGGGGTTGTATTCGCCGCCCTGATAGCCGGTAACCACGCGGGCGGGCACGCCGGCGGCGCGCATGATGACCACAAAACTTTCGGCGTAGTGTTCGCAGAAGCCGCGGCGGTTGTCGAACACGAAGTTGTCGATGCGGTCGGGGCTGCGGTCGAGCGGGGGATTGAGGGTGTAGGCGAAGGATTGGTTACGGTAGTAGGCCAAGGTACGGTTGACGAAATCGGCGGTATTGGCGGATTGGCTGCGCAGCTGGCGGGCGAGCGAGCGGATGCGCTGGTTGCTGTAGCCGGGCAGGCGGTTCAGCTGGCGCTGGCGCGAGGGGGAAAGTTTTTCAGGTAGCCTGTTGCCGATGGCGGCACGAAGCACGAAACGGCGCAGGCCGTCATGGCTGCGTACGCGGATGGTGTGGCCTTCGGCAAAACGCATTTTGCTGCGGGCGTTGTCGGTATTGAAGTTGATGATGGGGTAGTCCAGCACAGGAATGCGGCCTTGCTCGTCGCGCATAATGATGCTGTAGGAAACAATGGTTTGCGTGTAGGCAGTGTCGGCGCGGGTGGGCAGTTCGTCATCATCGGCACGCCATTGCTCGCCATCAAACTGGCTCATGGTGATGGCACGCCAATAGAGGTCGGATTGGTTGGGGGTGTAGCCCCCATCGAAAGTGGCGTTGAAAGCCAGTTCGTTGCTCTGCACCAAATTGCTGATGCTGCCCGGCTGCATGGTGTCGGATAGGCCGGTTTGAGCTTGGCCGGGCTTGGGGGGCTGCGGGATACGCCATAAAGGCTCGCTCATGCGCGGCACGGCAATAAATAATACGGCAGCCAGGGGCAGGGTGAGCAGCAGGGCGGTAGCGGCGTGGCGGGCGGCCAGGCGCAGCGGCATATTCAAGAGGGCGATGCAGGTGGCGGTGCCGAACAGGCCGGCCAACAGCCACAGGCCGATGAACATGCCTTGGTTGAGCAGCACGGTGGCGCCCATCAGGAACACCATGGCGGTGAGCAGCATATGCCAATCGCGCACCACGCGGCTTTCATAGGTTTTCAGCAGCACCAGCAGCAGAAGCAGCGCGCTGCCGCCTTCGCTGCCGAGAAATGTGCCCAACTGCGAAAACACGAAGCCAAACACGGCCAGACCACCGATGGCAGTGGCCCAAGCGGGCAGACCGCGGCTGCCGATGAGCGTGAGCCCGAGTTGGATCAGCCACAGCACGCCGAATACGGCAATCACGCTGGCAGGCAGGGCAAAAGCCAGCGGCAGGGTGATCCATAGCAGCAGCAATAGAACGCCCAAACGCGGCAGGCGTTCGGGCGGGCGGTCGATGTATTCGGGGTTGAAAACGAGCATGGTGGTTGGGGTTGGATGGCGGCTTGGTTATTTACTTTGCAGAAACTTGGTTTGCTTGGGCAAACTTCGTTTCAGGTAGCCTTTTTATCAGACGGTGTGTTTTGTGCGCCTGTAGCCGCCAGCCTGCGTTCAACCGGTAATCAGATTGGGCAGGCTGTGGCTCAGTTGTAGCGAATTGCCGATTATACCCAAATCCGCATCGGCAAAGCAGGCGTTTTCCAAAATCAGCCCGCCGTTGGGGCGCGAGGCGTGCAGGCTCATGCGCATTTGTGCGGGGGTGAAGGGCAATCCGTGTTTGCGGGAGTATTCGGCAGCACGGCGGTTGGCGGTTTGCAGCATCGGAATCAGCATGATGTCTAAATGAAACACGCGCACGCCCAACACCAAAATACGGGCGGCAAACCAATCGGCTTCTTCGGTGAACACTTCCGGGCTGTGTTGCTCAAAATTGTGCCGCCCGGCAGCAATCAGGCAGGCTAGGGAGCGGATTTGCGGCAGCAGGGCTTCGCACAGCATGAAATCTTGCTGCTGCGGCGTATCGGCCTGCAAATCGGCACGGTGCTGGTTGCCGTCCACGGCCAAATACCAGCGTTGCAGCTCGGTGCGGGGATGGGTGGGGGAAGCTGGAGCTGGCGGAGTTGGCGGGCTAGGGCAGACATTTTGTGTTCCTGTTCGGCTGGGAGGTTCATGGAAGGATTCCGTGGGTGAGCGGCCTTGCCGGGGCAAATAAAAAACCGCTCGGGGTTTCCGGGCGGTAGCTTTTCTTTCGGCTAATGTAGCGCGAATCAGGTGCGCAGTATTAAAGATACTGCTCAGTTGGGCGGTACCATAAAAAGGAGGCGAAAGAGAAGTTTTGCGTATTCATGGGGGGTGCCAATGGGGCGGCGTAGGCTGTCAAGTGCCGGGCAGCGACGGGATTGGCGTTTTCAGACAGCCTTTATAAACAGGAGCAGCTGGTTTTGCAACTGTAAAAATAATATTGCAGACAGTATGTTGGAGTAAAGCAGGGTTAAACAGTTTCGAAATTGCTTGCTCCGCTGCTATCATGCGTAACTTTGTGGATACCGCGCGGGCATTCCGAATTCTGTTCCAAATCAGCCGGGCTTGATCAGGTTTGGCTGGCTGTAGGAGAAAAAAGTTGAAATATTCAAATTTATTGTGGCTGCTGCCGCTTTTGGCGCTGGCCGGTTGCATTTCGCCGGAAGCAGCGGGCATCCGCCGGCAGCAGTCGAATATCAATTATGATGACGATGTGAAAATCGGTAGTTCGCGCATGGCCTACGGCTTCCGCAGCCAGCCCACACGCGGCAGGCCGGAGGTGGAGGTGCGGAGCGACAAAGCGCCGGGCGAGGTAGCACAATGCCTGCAAAAACAGCTGCAAACCCGTTTGCGTTTGCCGGAAAACTTTATCCAAGTCCGCAGCTATACCAATTCGGCCTATACTGTGGTACTGCACAACCCCTTCACACATAAAGACGGCGTGGTGATGGATGTGCGGCAACGCGGCGTAAAAAGTTCGGAGATTAAACTGTATGCCAACGGCACCACGCTTTCGCGCGTTTGGCGCAGCATACCGGCAGCGTGCAAGTAGCCGAGTGTTTGCCAAAATACTATAATGACAGCGTTTTAATCCGATTAATCACACAGGCAGACGAAACATGAAAAAATATTTGCTGGCTTTGCTGCTGGCCTTGAGCAGCACCGCTTGGGCGCACCGCTTTCCTATCGACAGCATGGAAGTGGCCGTGCTGAAATCTGCTTCTTTCCCGCAGGTTACGCTCACTACCGACGGCTTTTCCTGGCTGCGCACCCTGACTTTAGGTTGGCTGGATGATGGCGCGAAAACTGTGGATATGGTGCAGGGTGTGCGTATTAAAGACGAGAACAACCGCTTCATTACCCACGGCCAGCTGCAAAACTACACCGGCCGCATCGTGGCTCTGCGCCGCAACGGGGCGGGCAATATCGTGGAAATGTGGATACTGACTCCGCAGGAAAACGAAGCATTCAAAGAACGTGCTGCTTTGCTGCAAAACCAGCAGCGTTAAGGCTGGATGAAAAATGAAACCTCCTGCTGCCCGAATGGGGCGGCGGGAGGTTTTGGTTTGAATGGAATTGAGATTTTGCTTTCAGGTAGCCTTTGGGAAAAGGCTACCTGAAATATTGAAAGCCATTCCGAGGCTACCTGAAAACGCTGTACTGGGTTTTCAGGTAGCCTTTTTAAACAGAAGGGCTAGATAGCACATTTAATCCGATGCAGTTTACGTGAGGCAACATATACCAATCCTACGGCTTGGGTTAAGCACCACCCCCGTTATACACATCAAACCGGGTTGATTTGCCCGTGTATTGGTAATCTGGCTTGCGGTCGCACAGGAAATCGCCCAGACGCGGGCGTTTGATCACCACGCGGACGGTGGCTGTGGCGAGGGCGGCATCGAGCAGGGCAGAGTCGTTTTGCGCGGTGCCGACCAGCTCGTGGAAAAAAGCCATTTCTTTTTTTACCGCTGCCGATTTGCGCCGTTCGGGGTACATTGGGTCGAGATAAACCACTTGCGGGCGGCCGATTTCGGCTGCCAGGCGCGGCATATATTCGGCGGCATCGGCGTGGTGCAGGGTGAGGCGGGAAGCGGTTTCGGTAGTATCGGGGTGGAGCAGGGCGCGTGCGAGGCCGTCGGCCAAGAGGCAGTATACGGCGGGATGCCGCTCGAAAATATGCACGTTCAGCCCCAAACCGGCCAAAACAAAACTATCGCGGCCGAGTCCGCCGGTGGCGTCCCATACGGTGGGCTGTTTGCCGCGGCCGACGGCTTTGGCCAGCAACTCGCCGCCGCCGTGCAGCCGCCTATGCTGCGCCGCGCCGGCGGTGAAATCTACCCACACGCTGCCTTTGTCGCCCGCGCGGTGCAACACGATGCCGTGTTCTTCGGCGGCCAGGTAGAGGCCGGAGGCAGGTGGGGTGTCGGAAACGGCCAGTGCGGAATGGCGGGCGTAGTCGGGCAGGGTGTGTGGGGAGGGGGTGATGAGCGGGATGGGGTGCATGGTGGCTTATTGTCTGGTGTGAGGAGGTAAGAGTTTCAGTTGTAGCGGTGAGTGTGTTTGTTAGAATAATGAGGCAAAACAAACAAGCGCAAAACCTACCCCTGTCATCAGAAATTCTCGCCAAAATGCGCCTTTATTGCTGCCTTCCCAATCACGCTGGGTAATCAACAGCCAGAAAAAGCCGAGAGACCAGGCACACATCCCGATAAGATAAATAAACAGCGCGTCTGTGTTGGGTTGAAGGAATACCCACCATAGTGCCATATTGGCACTGAGTGAAATGCCTGAGGTCAGATAGGGTTTGAATTCTTTCCATTTGAGGCCGAACACGTGCACAACTAGCGTGGGCAGCATCAGCAGGATGTACAGGCTCAAACCATACCAATCGGCATAAACCATAAACAGTACCAGCATCGGCACATAGAACAGCGCGGCGAGCAAGCCGTCCAGTGTGCGAGGATTCGGTTTTTTCCACATTGGCTTTTCCTTGTATCTGGATTTTGGCTTTCAGGTAGCCTTATCTGCAGGCCAGTGATTGCCTAAAAAGATAGCGGTTATTTTACTCCTTTGGATTGGAGCCTGAATGGGAACGAGTACTTGGTGCTTCAAGGGTTTGGTTGTGAAAATATTTTATATTCATGTGGATAAACTTTCAGGTAGCCTCAAAGGCTACCTGAAAGTTTATTGCTTCATTTCAGCCAAGTTATGCGGCTACTCAATTTCCAAACGCTCCATCCGATAGCGCATGGAACGGAAGCTGATGCCGAGCAGTTTGGCGGCTTGGGTGCGGTTGTAGCGGGTTTTTTGCAGGGCTTGCTCGATAATCAGCCGTTCCACATCGTCGAGATAGTCTTGCACTTGGGTGCGGCCGAGTACAAAACCGGGTAGGTTGTCGAGCTGGCCGCTGCTTTCGGGAGCAGCTGTTTCGGCGCTGCTGCTGTTTTGGCCGACGGCGTCGATGGCGCTGCCTCAGTTGTCATCTTCTTCCAATAGCGGGGAGCTGGAGAGCTGGAGGTCGGCGGCGTCGATGGTGTTGTCGGCGGCCAGGGCGACGGCGCGTTCGAGGATGTTTTCCAGCTCGCGGAAGTTGCCGGGATAGCTGTATTGCAACAGCGCCTGTTTGGCGGGCTGGGTGAGGGTGTAGTTACCGCCTTGGCGGTGTTTGCGCAAGAGCTGGGTAATAAGCTGGGGCAGGTCTTCGCGCATTTCGCGCAGGGGCGGCATGGTGAGGGAGACGACGTTGAGGCGGTAGAACAAGTCTTGCCGGAATGCGCCTTTGGCCACGAGGCCAGCGAGGTCTTTATGTGTGGCGGAGATGATGCGCACGTCCACTTTCACTTCTTGCGCGTCGCCGATGCGGCGCACGGCTTTTTCCTGAATGGCGCGCAGGAGTTTCACCTGCATGTGCAGGGGCAGGTCGGCCACTTCGTCGAGGAAGAGGGTGCCGCCGTGGGCGTGCTGGAAGAAGCCGAGGCGGTCTTGGTCGGCGCCGGTGAAGCTGCCTTTTTTGTAGCCGAAGAATTCGCTTTCCATCAGATTTTCGGGGATAGCGCCGCAGTTTACGGCTACAAAGGGTCGGCTGCGCCGCTCGGAGAGTTCGTGGATGCTGCGTGCGGCCTGTTCCTTACCGGAACCGGATTCGCCGGCGATATATACGGGCACGGTGGTGCGGGCTAGCTTGCGGATCATCTGCCGGGCTTCTTCGATTTGCGGGGAGCGGCCGATGAGGCGGGGGATGTCTTCGGGATTGGCTGCAGGCTGTTTGTCGGCCGCAGGCTGGAGCTTGCGGCTGGCAGCCTTGCTGTCTTGTGATTCTGCTACGGGAGGCTTTTGCTCTGGATGAAACTCACTATCTTCACTTTCAGGTAGCCCTTCGTCTGCGCTTTCTGCTTGAGCACTGTTGTCTTCTTTGGCCGGTGCGGGGGCAGGGTGGCTGTCTTCTTCGTGGATTTTGATGGCGGATTTTACCAGGGTGCGCAGTTGCGCCAGGGTGATGGGCTTTTGCAGGTAGTCGAAGGCGCCGGTTTTAATGGCTTGCACGGCCTGGTCGGCATTGCCGAAGGCGGTGATTACGGCCACGGGCACGTCGAGCTCTTTTTCGTTAATATATTCCACCACTTCGAGCCCGGAGCCGTCGGGCATGCGCATATCGGTGAGCACGAGGGAGAATTTTTTGCTGTCGAGCCACTTTTTAGCGGCATTGACGCCCTCGGCGGTTTCCACCGACAGGCCCATTTTCATCAGGGTCATTTCCATCAGGTCACGGATGTCTTGTTCGTCGTCCACAACCAATACTGGTTTTTGCAGGCTTTGTTTACTCATTGATATCTTTCGGCATAATTAGTTCGAATCCCTTGATTTCGGGATGATAATGAAGCTGGCCGGAGTTAGCGTGCGCCAATTCGCGTGCCACATACAGCCCCAGCCCGGTGCCTTCGGCGCGGGTGGTAAAAAACGGTTCGAACAGGCGCGGCTGGTTTTCGGGCGATACGCCGGGGCCGTCGTCCATCACAGTGAGCGATACGGATACGTTGTCGTCGGTGGGCTTAACCAATACGGTAATGGAATCAGCCTGCTTGCTGCCGTGCTGCCAGGCATTGTTGATGAGGTTCCACATAATCTGCTGCAAGTGCATTTTATCGAAATACACTTTTAGTGCGCCGCCCTGCATATAAAGGTGTACGGCGTGTTTGGCTTCGGGACGGGTGAGCAGGAATTCCTGTTTGAAATCAAACCAGAATTTCATCAGGCTGATCACTTGGGCGTCGAGCCGGTCGCTCTTGTTCAGGCTGCTCACTTCTTCCAGCATTTTATCGATGCGCTGGATGTTGTTGTCGATGATGCCGTGCAGCTTGGAGATCATAGGGTCTTCGTTTTCTTCGGCCAGGAGGCTGTTGGATTGGCGGATGGCGGAGAGCGGGTTACGGATTTCGTGCGCTAGGTTGGCGGTAAGTTGGCCGAGCGCAGCCAGCTTGGTGGCCATGGCTTCCACAGCCACTTCTTGGTCGGAGCGAATAAACAGCATCAGCAGCGATTCGTCTTCGCGCACCAATGGGCGGGCGCGCACCTGTACGCCTTGCCCACCCAGCTCGGCATGGGTGATGAAATTGCGCGTGGGGGTGCGCTGCCAGCGTTTCACTAGGAGGGTAAACATTTCTTCGTAGCGGTCGAGTTGCACATAGGGAAAATAGTGGCCGGCCTGGCGGTTCATCAGCCAGATGCGGCTGCCGGTGTCCACCACCACCACGGCCTCGGCCACATGGTTGAGCACCAGTTCGTTCAGGCCTTTGAGGCGGTCGAAGGCGCGGCGGTGTTTGCTCAGGGTGGAGGAGGCGCGGTTGAGGAAAGAGGCGTAAAACGAGGTGAGCAACGCCACCAGATAGCCTACCGCCGAGAGCACGATGGTATGGATAATCGCACTGCTGCCGGCTTGGCTGTTGGCTTCAAACGGCCAATAATGCAGCCAAGTGCCGATAAACAACAGGAGGGCAACGTAGGAGGCATATAGGAGCGGGTAGCGGCCGTGGCTGAGCAGGCAGGATACGCCGATAAAGGGCAGGATGAGGATGCCGAAGCCGGAGGCAATGCCACCAGCTAGGTGCATCAGTATCACCATCATAGTGATGTCGACCACCGCACTGATGTTGGGCAGATTGTTTCTTTGTTGCTGCCAGTTGGGAAACGCCATGCTGAACACGATTAGCCCTCCGTATACTGCTGCCCAAATATAGAAGCGTCTGCTGAAAATGGGCATTGAGGCCAGCCTAGCCATGCCCACATTTGAGCCGTAGGCATTTACCAACACGTGGAAGGTGAGCAGCGAGAGCAAGAGGCTCACGCGGGCGATGTTCATCAGCCAGGGCAGGCGGTCGAGTTGGCTGTCCCATTCGTTGGGGGCGTACGGTTTCGGCAGTTGGGTCATGCTTCGCCCTCCTTCGTGCTGCTCAGGCTGATGAGGCTACCTGAAACATTCAGCACCCGGCCTTTGCGGCCGCGTTTGCCTTCAATGTCCTGCACGCGTAAGCGTTCGCGGTGTGCCGCACCGCGTTTGCCGCGGCTGCATACCCAGAAATCGGGGGTGGACACCAAGGCGGTCAGTTGCAGCGAGTCGTTGCCACGCAAAGACATCAGTTGCAGGCCACGCCCTTTGGCCATCACTTTCAATTCGCCAATCGGGAAGGCGAGCAGGTGTTTTCCCGCGCTGGCCAGCACCAATCGGCAATCAGGGTTGATCAGTGCAGACTGGCGTACCGGCTGCGGCATCAGCAGGGTTTCGCCCGCCTCCAGTTTTACCACTTCCTTGCCCGCCTTAACGCGGCCGACCAAATCGCCCAGTTTGACGATGAAGCCATAGCCGCCGCTGCCGGCGAGCAGGTAGTGCTCTTGTGGCTGCCCGGCCAGCATGGTGAGCACCGACGCGTCCGGCTGTAATTCTAAGAGGGAGGCCAGCGGCACACCGTCGCCGCGCCCACCGGGGATTTCGGCCGGGTCGATGGTGTAGCTGCGGCCGAGCGTGTCGAGCACCACTACCGGGTCGACAGTGCGCGTTTCCAGCGTTTGCTGTAATTCGTCGCCTTCTTTAAACGCGGTGGCCGACAAATCCAGCCCATGCCCGGCCCGGCTGCGAATCCAGCCCTGGCGCGACAGGATAAGCGTTACCGGCTCGTCGGCCGTGGTATGGGTGAGCGCGGCGCGTTCGGCTTCGGCCACCAGCGTGCGGCGCGGGTCGCCAAATTGCTTGGCATCGGCCTGCATCTCTTTGATGATGAGCTTTTTCTTCGCGCCTTCGTTGGCCAATAAGTTTTTCAGGTAGCCTTCTTCTTCGCGCAAATCAGCCAATTCCTGTTCCAGTTTGAAACCTTCCAAACGGGCAAGCTGGCGCAGGCGGATTTCCAAAATATCTTCGGCTTGGATTTCGGAGAGATCGAAGGCGGCCATCAATTCTGGCTTGGGTTCGTCGGCTTCGCGGATAACGCGGATAACCTCGTCGATGTGCAAAAAGGCGGTCATGCGCCCGTCGAGGATGTGGATGCGTTTGAGCACCTGTTCCAAGCGGTGTTGCAGGCGGCGGGTTACGGTGGATACGCGGAAATCGAGCCACTCCTGCAAAATAGTTTTCAGATTTTTCTGCGCGGGGCGGTTGTCGAGCCCGATCATCACCAAATTGGCCGGCACATTGCCTTCCAGCCCGGTTTGCGCCATTAGGGTGTTGATGAAGTTATCCGGCTCGATGCGGCTGGATTTGGGTTCGAACACGAGGCGAACGGGGTGTTCGCCGTCGCTCTCGTCGCGCACTTTGTCGATGAGCTCGAGCATCAGCTTTTTGGTGTTGAGCTGGTCTTGGTTGAGCTGTTTTTTGCCGGATTTGGGCTTGGGGTTGGTTTGCTCTTCGATTTCGGCCAGGATTTTCTGTGCGCTGGTGTTGGGCGGCAGCTCGGTGATGATGAGGCGCCATTGGCCGCGCGCCAGTTTTTCGATTTCGTAGCGGGCGCGCACGCGGATGCTGCCTTTGCCGGTTTCGTAGAGCTGGAGCAGGTCTTTGGCCGGGGTGATGATGTGGCCGCCGCCGGCGAAATCGGGGGCGGGAATGTGCTCCATCAGCTCGGCGGTGGTGAGGGTGGGCTTTTTGAGCAGGGCCACGGCGGCGGCGGTAACTTCGCCTAGGTTGTGCGGCGGGATTTCAGTGGCCATGCCCACGGCGATGCCGGAGGCGCCGTTGAGCAGCACCATGGGCAGACGGGCGGGCAGGGCTACGGGCTCTTCAAACGCGCCGTCGTAATTCGGCACAAAATCCACCGTGCCTTGATGCAGCTCGGAAAGCAGCAGCTCAGCAATCGGGGTGAGGCGGGCTTCGGTGTAGCGCATGGCGGCCGCGCCGTCGCCGTCGCGCGAGCCGAAGTTGCCGATGCCGTCGATTAAGGGATAGCGCAGGGTGAAGTCTTGCGCCATGCGCACCATGGCGTCGTAGGCGGAAGCGTCGCCGTGCGGGTGGTATTTGCCCAGGATTTCGCCCACCACGCGCGCGGATTTCACCGGCTTAGAATTGGCGGCCAGCCCCATTTCCTTCATGGCAAACAGGATACGCCGCTGCACGGGCTTTTGGCCGTCGCCCACGTCGGGCAGGGCGCGGCCTTTCACCACGCTCATGGCGTATTCGAGGTAGGCGCGTTCGGCGTAGGGGGCGAGCAGCAAGATGTCGCTGTTTTCGGCGGATGCGGTGTTTTCTGGCATGGTGTGGCTGGTGTTCCGGTTGCTAAACGCCGTAATTGTAAAGCAAGCAAGGGTTTTCAGGTAGCCTGCGGGGCGGTGGGGCTAGCTGAAACCATCGCGGGAGAACAGGTTAAGTTTTGTAGTGCGTCTTGTGGGCAGTGGGGGAGGGAGTTTTATAATTGTGCGCTTCCAGGTAGCCTGCATGGATGCAGGCTACCTGAAACCGGGAAGCCGGCGCATACCGGCATGAAACGTCTGATTCACTCTTTTCAAAGAGGCAAAAATGAACGAAAAGCAAATCCGCATTCTGGCCGTGGTGGCCACCATTATGGCCGTGGGCATGTATGTGGCCTACATCCCGCAGATAGCCAACAACCTGGCCGGACATAAAGGCAGCCCGATTCAGCCACTGGTGGCCGCCATCAACTGCACGCTGTGGACCACCTACGGCCTGTTCAAAACCCCACGCGACATTCCCGTGGCGCTGGCTAATGCGCCTGGCATTGTGTTTGGTTTGATTGCCTTTATCACTGCTCTGTAAACCTTTAAACTTCGCAGCAGCCACGTTTTCAGGCAGCCTTTTGCCAACACGGCAGGCTACCTGAAAACATTGCAGAGTTTCTGCCCAATGCCATCCAACCCCAAGCCCATGCTCTATCTGCACGCCTTCCCCTCGCCCTTAGGTAATATCCTTGCCGCCGCCAGCGAACGCGGCCTGTGCCTGCTCGAATTTACCGGCAGCCAGCGCATCGACGATGAATTGCGCGACCTTCAGCGCCTGCTCGGCTGCCAAACCAAACAGGGCGAAAACGAACACACCCGACTGGTGCAAACCCAGCTGGGCGAATATTTCCAAGGCACGCGCCGCGAGTTTAGCGTGCCGCTGCACGCCCCCGGCAGCCCGTTTCAGCGGCGGGTATGGAGTGCGCTGCAAACCATCCCCTACGGCGAAACCACCCATTATCAGGCGCTGACTGAACAGCTTGGCAAACCTGCCGCCGTACGCGCCGTGGCTGCCGCCAACGGCGCCAACCGCCTCTCCATCCTCATTCCCTGCCACCGCGTCATCGGCAAAGACGGCAGCCTCACCGGCTACGGCGGCGGCCTACAGCGCAAACAATGGCTGCTCGACCACGAACAGGGCAGGCATCAGGTTCAGCCCGATTTGCTGGGCTAAATAGAGGCGTTTCAGGTAGCCTGCCCGTGCGCTAAAGGCTACCTGAAAGAGTGAACCCGGTGGGTCTATGCTGACATTTGCAGTTTCGAACTTTTTAGCTTTTCAGGTAGCCATTTACTATGTGCAATCTGTTCACCTTTGCGCCTCATGCCGGCGCGGGCACTTTCTTTTCTTTGCTTCGCCAAAGAAAAGGAAGCAAAAGAAAGGCGACTGCGGGCACAGGTTTGGCTTCGCCAAACTTCCCTCACTCCACGCGGTTTTTCGGGCGGGCTCGTAACTTGCGGCTGCGCCGCTTCGAACATGCAAGCCCTTGTTCCCCGAAAAACCGCGCTCCGCTCGGCTGTGCCAGCAGACAGATGGCAAGACCGATAGGTTTAGGGGAGAGTTAACTGTATTTATCTTGTTAGATGTCCAAGGCTACCTGAAGCAGTAGGTTTTATCCCGTCTGCCGTAATATAGGCTACCTGAAATTCCATCCACTTCATTTTTCACGTATCATCTGCCTCCCCGCAACCAACGCCAACGTCATGACTACCTTCACCCACCAACACACCGCCCACTGCGAAAGCGGCGTGATATCCACCCTTCTCACCCACCACGGCTGCGCCATGAACGAAGCCATGGTGTTCGGGCTGGCTCACGCGCTCACCTTTGTGTATTTGCCCGTGGTCAAGCTCAACAGCATGCCCCTGATTTCCTACCGCATCGCCCCGCGCGGCATCATCAAAAACGTTTGCCGCGCCCTCGGTGTGAAGCTGGATATGCGCAAATTCGCCCAAGCCGAGCGTGGTGCGGCCGCGCTGGATGAGGCGCTTTTGCGCGGGCAGATTGCCGGTTTGCAAACCTCTGTGTATTGGCTGCCTTATTTCCCGCCCGAAATGCGCTTTCATTTCAACGCCCACAACCTTTTGGTGTATGGCCGAGAAGGCGAGGATTATTTAATCAGCGACCCTGTGTTTGAAACGCCCCAGCGCTGCGCCGCCGCCGATTTGCAGCGCGCCCGCTTTGCCAAAGGTGCCTTGGCCGGCAAAGGCCTGATGTACACGCTCGACACCGCCAGCCTGCCGCAAAAACAGCAGCTGGCTGAGCGCCTGCCCGCCCTGCTGTATGCCGCCATCCGCAAAAACGCCAAACAAATGCTCGCCCCCGTGTTTTTCGTGGGCGTGCGCGGCATCCGCACCGTGGCCAAGAAAATCGAACGCTTGCCGCAAGAGCCGGAAAAATACCAAAAGCTGTGGCTCGGTCATCTCGTTCGCATGCAGGAAGAAATCGGCACCGGCGGCGCCGGCTTCCGCTATATTTACGCCTATTTTTTAGAGCAGGCCGCCGATGCCTGTGCCAACCCCGCCCTGCAAACTGCCTCGCAGGAAATGACCGCCATCGGCGACCAATGGCGGCAGCTGGCCAGCCAGTGCGTGAAACAATGCTGCCGCCCGAGCGAACAAGGCTGCGCCCAAATCGCTGCCTTTCTGCGCGAAATTGCGGATAGGGAAGAAAAACTGTGGCGCGGCTTGCTGCATATTGCAAAATAAGCTAGAGCGCAAGATGAAAGGCTACCTGAAACTTCAGGTAGCCTTTGCAGATAGTTTTATTAAATGCTGAGTTACTCACTCTAAACTACTGCTTTGATTTTCAGATTTACTTGTTTGGAATTCTCTTTTTCAACCACACACATACAAAAATCATGGATTTAGATATTCAACAACTCTCCTCAGTTTCCGGCTGGGAACACCTTGCCGAAGTCGGCATGGCATTTGGCACCAATTTGGTTGCTGCGCTGGCGATTTTCCTTATTGGTAAATGGATAGCTGCCCGCCTCGTTATTTTGATGAAGGGCACTTTGATACGTGCCAAAGTGGATAAGACGCTGGTCAGCTTTCTCGGTAATGTGGCTAATATTGGTTTGTTAATCCTCATTATTATTGCTGCACTGGGCAAGCTGGGCATCCCCACCACATCGGTTACCGCCTTAATCGGCGGCGCGGGCTTGGCGGTCGCCCTGTCGCTGAAAGACCAACTGTCGAACTTCGCTGCAGGCGCGCTGATTATCCTGTTCCGACCGTTCAAAGTGGGCGATTTCATTAGGGTGAACGGCTTTGAAGGCACCGTGAGCGAAATCAAAATGGTGCAGACCACATTGCATACGCCAGACAACGAAGAAGTCATCCTGCCCAACAGCGTGGTGATGGGCAACAGCATTGTGAACCGCTCTTCCGACCCGCTGTGCCGCGCCCAAGTGGTGGTGGGCGTGGATTACGCCTGCGATCTGAAAGCCGCTAAAGCCGCCGTATTGAAAGCCGCCACAGAGCATCCCCTGTGTGTGCAGACCAAAGACAGGCAGGCCGTGGCATACATCACCAACCTGGGCGACAGCGCCATCGAAATCACATTGTGGGCGTGGACGAACGAAGCCGATTTGGGCGCATTCCGCTTCGGCTTGAACGAACAGGTGGTGGAAAACCTGCGCGCTGCCAATATCAATATTCCTTTCCCGCAGCGGGATGTCCATATTATTTCTCAGGCCTGATTAAAAGTATAAAAATTTAATCGTTGATAGCTGAGGCCTGCCCTAATGCCGGGCAGGCTGCTTCAGCCATATCGTACGATACCGTTTTATGAGGTACACCATATGTTTTATGTCATCGTTGCAATCAAACTTATCCTGGGCCTGTTGGCCCTGGTGCTGGTTATTAACCTGACCGGCAAGGGCAATCTTGCGCCAGCTTCGGCCAGTGACCAAGTGCAAAACTATGTGCTTGGCGGGATTGTGGGTGGCGTTATCTACAACACCGATATTTCCATTCCCGTATTTATGTTGATTTTGGCCATTTGGTTTGCAGCGGTTTTATCGCTGCGCTGGTTGAAAAAACATAACAATTTGGTTAAGAGATTAGTGGACGGGCGGCCTGTAATGTTGATTTCCCGCGGCAAAATCGATGTGGACGCGGTGCGTAAAGTAGGCATCTCGGCCAATGATTTGTCCTTTAAGCTGCGTATGCAGGGCATTTATACGATAAAAGATGTTAAGCAAGCCATTCTTGAACAGGACGGGCAACTCATCGTCACCTCTTTTGGCGAAGAAAACCCGAAATATCCGCTGATTACTGATGGCAATATCCAGCCTACTACGCTGGAGATGATTGATAAAGATGAAGAGTGGTTGCGGTCTGAATTGAAAGAGCAAGGGATAGAAGATATTAGCACGGTATTTCTTGCGGAATACGATAGCGGTAAGATTACCGTTACGGGGTATGAGTAGGTGTAGGCTGACGTTTTGCCCTGTACTCAATCAGAAAGGCTACCTGAAACTTCAGGTAGCCTTTCCTTTTCAGGTAGCCTTGCTGGCATTTCAAGCAACCTGTTAAAGGCTACCTGAAACTTATCTGCATTATTTCGCCTGCTGTGCGGCCAGTTTTTGCGAGAAGGCGGCCACTTCTTCGCGTTTGGCGCGGGCTTTTTTGCTGTCGATGGCTTTGCGAGCTATGTCCACGCCTTCGTCGAGCTCGTCGCTGCCGTGCACCACGAGGGCGTGTTTACTGCCGAGCTGCTGGAACACGTGGGAGAGGATGCCTACCAAATCAATGTGAAACACGCCGATGAGCTGGCTAGCAGCTCCAGCGAGGTTGGTAAGCGGGCCCAACACGTTGAACGCGGTGCGTACGTCCAATGTGCGACGCACGGGGACAACGTATTTCATGCTGCTGTGGTAGTTGGTGGGGGAATGGGGGTTTCTTTGCGGGAAAAGATAAGGCTACCTGAGAGCGCAGCCTAAAATTTGTCGGCATCTTTGTTCGGGTAGCCTTTGGCATTTGCTATTTCTGCAAGGCGGTTTTGAGCAGGCGGCTTACATCGCTCATATCGGCCTGGCCGGCGAGGCGTTTTTTCAGCACGCCCATGGCTTTGCCCATGTCGGCCATGCCGGATGCGCCGGTTTGGGCAATGGCTTCGGCCACGGCGCTTTGGATTTCGGCTTCAGACAGCATTTCGGGCAGGTAGCGCTGGAGGATGGCCACTTCGGCCAGCTCTTTGTCGGCCAGGTCTTGGCGGCCGGCTTCGTGATAGATGGTGGCGCTTTCTTTGCGCTGCTTAATCATTTTGCTGAGCATGGCGGTGATTTTGACATCGTCGGCTTCGGCGCGCTCGTCCACTTCGTAGCGTTTGATTTCGGCATTGGCCAGGCGGATGGTGGAGAGAGTGAGCGTGTCTTTGGCACGCATGGCGGTTTTCATGTCTTCGGTGAGGCGGGTTTTCAGGCTCATGGTGTTCTCCTTTTTGTTTGAGGTTTGAATTTGGGGGTTCAGGTAGCCTTTGGTTTTGCTACGAAGCGAGCCAACGCGGGAGCGGAAGTTAGGCTCACTGGCTATTGCGGCCGCGTGCTCTTTAGATGAAGTTAGCCAGCATATCGTGGCCATGTTCGGTGAGCAGGGTTTCGGGGTGGAATTGTACGCCTTCTACGGTGTGTTGTTTATGGAGCACGTCCATGATTTTACCGTCTGCCGCCCAGACGGTGATGTCGAGGTATTTGGGCAGACCGGCGAGTACGCCGCTATTGGTGTGGTACACGGGCGATACTTTGCCGTGCATCAGCTTTTGCACGCACGATGCGGCCGCCGAGCTTGAGTGGCCGAGGCACACGCCCAAAATGGGAATCTGCCCGGCAAAGCGGCGCAGAGGGGAGCACGGAAATGCCGGCTTCTTTGGGCGAGCAGGGGTCGGGGCCGATAACAAGGTATTGGGGCCGGAGTTCGACAATTTCGTCCAGCGCTATGTCGTCGTTGCGGCGCACACTGATTTCCTAGCCGAACTCGGCGAAGTATTGGACGATGCTGTAGATGAAAGAGTCGCAATTATATGTAAATAACAGCATGATATGTTTTATTTATGAGTCTACCTGAATTGGCTTGACAGCAATCGGTTTTGTTTGTTTCAGGTAGCCTTTTGCTTGGCTAGGCTTGTTCGTTTTTCACGATAAAGGCTTTGTTGATGCGGATGCGTTCGCCGCGACCGGCTTTTTTGATTTCCACCCAGTCGCTGTAGATGGAGTGGATGAGGTCGCGGCCGTTGGCGCAGCCGTATTGGATGGGGTCGATGGCGGCGGGAAGCTGTTTGACTACGTCGCCCAGCCGCGCCCAGCCGTCGGGGTCGGCGGTGGCTTGGATGGCCTGCTGCACGGCGGGAATGAGCTTGGTGAAGGAAGGTTTGGCGGCTTTGGACGAACTGGCTTCGGCTTTGGCGGACTGGGGTTTGCGTTTGGCGGGTTTGCTTTCGGTGGGCTGGTCGCTTTGCTGGCGCGGCTCGTTTGGGTTGGGGCGGGCTTCGCTTCGTTCATTCTGGCTTTGCCGTGCTTCGCGTTGCTCGTTTTGATTTTCAGGTAGCCTTTCGGGGTGGGATTCGGTTTTGCGGCGCACTTGGAGCTGGTTGTTGTCGGTGCGGTGTTCGAAGATGTCGAAGGATTTGATGAGGTCGGAGAGTTTGCCGTAGCCGTAGAGGCGGGAGTCGAAATCGGGGTTGATTTTATTGATGTAGCTGCCGATGGGGCCGAGGTTGGCCCAGCCGAGGTCGTCGGCGTTTTCGCGTACGGCACGTTTGAGCAGGGGCAGGGCGTCGGGTGTGTTGTTGCTTTCTTCGGCGGCGGGGGCTTTGCCGTTGCCGCGCTCTTTGTTGGCACGCTGTTTTTCGGGCAGGAAGATTTCGGTGTAGATAAATTTGTCGCAGGCTTTGCGGAAGGCGGTGGGGGTTTTCTTTTCGCCGAAGCCGTATACAGTGAGCCCGCTTTCGCGCAGGCGGCTGGCGAGGCGGGTGAAGTCGGAGTCACTAGACACGATGCAGAAGCCGTCGAAATTGCCGCTGTAGAGCAAGTCCATCGCATCAATTACCAAGGCCATGTCGGTGGCGTTTTTGCCTTTGGTGTAGGCAAATTGCTGCACGGGGATGATGGCGTGCGGCAGGAGGGCGGCTTTCCATTTGGAGAGGCCGTGGCTCCAATCGCCATAAATGCGTTTCACACTGGCGATGCCGTATTTGGCGATTTCTTCGAGCAGACGGTCGATGATGTCGGCGGGGGCGTTGTCGGCGTCGATGAGGACGGCGAGGCGGGCTTGTTGGTCGTTTTTCTGCATGGTGTTTGGTTTCTGGGTTGAGGCTACCTGGAAAATGGTTTTCAGGTAGCCTTTGGTGTTAAGGCTATTGGTTTAACAGGGTTTTGAGGTCTTCCACCAGATGGATGGCGGTTTGACTGACGGCTCCCATCACCACGGAGCAGCCGTTGCGGTAGGTGGAGGTGGATTCGCTGCCGCTAGGGTCTTGGCTGATGTCTGTGCCGTGAAACCGGCTGGCAACAGCAGAGGTGGTAGAAGCCGAAGATGCCGACACTTCAGGCACGGCAGGTGGTTTGGATGGGCAACCGTCCGATAGCAGGAGGGCTGCGGATAAGGAGTATTGGTATGCATATGCGGCGATTATATATAGTGGATTCACTTTAAACCAGTACTGCGTTGGCTCGCTATGCTAGCTGCACCCTGTGGCTTGTTAACTTGTCCTGATTTAAGCCAATCTGCTATACTTAATAAGTACAAACTAGAACTCCACCATCGCACAAAATGAGGTTTTGGCCAGCCAAAAGGCAGCACGGCGGAGTAGGGCTGTGGTTTTATTGTCATTGAAAACTCGGTTTTAAACGGCAAAACGGCGGATGTGCAGGTAAAAAACTTTACAAACGTGGAAAAATGCCTATAATGCCGTTTCCTCATCACCTGCCCAGGTGGCGAAATTGGTAGACGCAGGGGACTCAAAATCCCCCGCCGCAAGGTGTGTCGGTTCGAGTCCGACCCTGGGCACCACAAACCGCTTTTCAGCGGTTATTTTTTTATCTTCCCGTACCCACTAAAAACTGCAAAGTAATTTAAATTCAATCGATTGATTTGTTTTGATTTTAACTTTCCATCTTTACAAATCTTCCCTTGTTTTCCAAAAGCCACATCAATCAGTTGGTGCTTTTGTAGGTGCATGGTTAAGATAACTGGCAAAAGCACCAACATCCTAGTATGGCAAATTGAGAGAGAGTATGACTAAAATAAACGGTTATTCTGCCAATAAGGGAAATGTTATGTTATTAAGTGACCACAAGATTAAAAGCCTCAAACCCGGTAAGAAAAAAACAGACCTTGGCCGACGGTGGAGGGCTATCATTTGTCGTTGCTCCTATTTTCCGAGGCAGCACACGGTATTTTGTCTACAATTACCGCTATCACGGTAAAGCACAGAGGCGATTGTGGGAGGCCTACGGCATTCAGATAGGGTTTCAGGCAGGTTTGGAATAGCAGGCCTTGGTAGAGGCTGTGCTCCAGCTGGGCGTAAGTGTTGTTGGCCACGCGGATAATTTCTTTCACTTGTTCCAGTGTGCCGTAGCTCAGTGTGCGGGAATCTTCGCCGGTGAAGGCATCCAGCAAGCGGATTTTGTCTTGTAGCATGTCAAAATCGGCCTACAGTTCGGGGGAAATGTTTACTTTGCCGTTGCGCAAAGCCTGCAATTGGGAGAGTGTGTTTTGCAGTTGCTCAGCAGTCAGCGCCACTTTATTATTAAAACGGCTGAACAGCGGATCGTTGGCCAACAGCAAATCGCCCATCTGGCGGGTCTGGCCGTCAGTGGTGGTGTAGCTGCCTTCCTGCGCCAGCGTGTTGCCGTCGCCCAGGCTGCGGTTGGTGTTGCGAAATTGAGTGTTGAGCAACCGCACCTTAGCCTGCTCCAGCGTGAGCAGCTCGCCTTCCTGGCTGATGCCGTCTTGATTGAGATCGCGCCAAACGCGCAATGAAGAGAACGCCTTGTCGGCCGCATCGATTTTGCCGTCGCCGTTGTCGTCCAAATCGGCCAGCGCGGCAAAACCGTGTGCCGCCATGCCGCCGTTTTTCAGGCGGGTGGCATCGCCGAACAGCTCGCTGCCGTTGTTGATGATGCCGTCGCCGTTGCGGTCGTACACCAACAGCCCGCCTTCTTTGCCTACCCAGCCTGAAGCGGTGCGGATACCGTCGCCGTCGTGGTCGAAGAGGCTACCTGAAAACTGGTTGGCGGCCACAGTGCTGATACCGTTGCCATCAAGGTCTAGGGCGAGGGGGTCGACGATGTGGTATTTTTTGCCTTTATTGGCGTGTTCATGCCATTTTTTGAGTTTGCCACCATCTACCCAATGCTGTTTTTTAAGGTGTTTAGAGGGAGTGTTGTCCGGAACGGTAATGTCATAGGATTCGTATTTTCTTTCTAACGATGGAATAGTGCCAAGGTTATCAAATCTATTTATCTTTCGATCTCCCATGGTATCTGTAGGCATATTCTCAACATGAATTTTTGTTCCTGGTAGAGCATGTTTTGCTAATTGATCAAGGAATGCTCTTAGGTTTTCGGGGCTACTTGGTAAAGCACCGGGCATTCCACCAAAAAATCGATCAGCTAAACCAATACGATATAAAGCTGTCCCTATATAATCTATTACAGCTATTAGTAGGGAGACTGTATCCAGAGTGGAAGCCATCAAGCCATAATTGATTGTTATTGGCTTCTCTAGAGAAGTTATTCATTAAGTAATCAAATTTCCAGTGTAATAGAGGTAATGGGATGATCTTTATCTGCTATATAAAATTCGTTATCATGCCTATTTACATGACCTTTTTCCCCCGTATCTGATTCAGCAGACTAACCAAAGCTAGCTATAAAATTTCCTGATTGGTGTAACTCGTACCACATATGCCCTGGTAGAGAATGTTTTCCTCCAGGTTTAGGTGTCCCTGATGGGGCACTCCTAATAGTAAGAGTGTACGTATCATTAGCCATAATCATTTCCTTTCACTTGTCATAAGGTTATTTTGGTAGAGAATAATCTGGATTAATACCTATATAGGTATTTATTCCTTTAAAATCATCTATATATTTGCTATTATCACTGATTTTAAATTTATATCTTCCAGGTCGCAAATAAAAGCATCCAAACTTTAAATAAGATGAAATATCATTTAAATTCTTTGATCTTCCATCCCATCCATCAATTATATCTAAATTTGTATATTCTCTTTGGTTTATTAAATTCTGTTCAATTCCAGTAATTTTATATATCTCCAGTTTTATAGAGTACATTTCTTGTCTATATTCTGTAGGGGCTAGTCCTTGTAAGTTATGGAATGATGTGAAATATTTATCGTCATATGTATTAATTTTATCTTTATCCCCTGCTTTTAGTTTTGTTGAGCCATTAATAAAATCTATGTTCATTCCAAGACAGTATGAGTGCTTGATATAAATATTTTTATTGATCTCGATCTGTCCGTTTTTACCTAAGGGGAAACTATTATAGGATGATGGTTGGAATATTCCCAAGATAATTGTTCTTGTAAAGGGGATATTAATTAATACATACAGCAACACCGCCCAAATGGATATGCCCCATAGCCATGGAGAAAAACGTTTCAGGTAACTTATTTGATGAGATGGGGGCTGAGGTTCGGCCCCAAATATTTGATCATTTTTATGTATTGAAGGCTGTTGTTTATCCATCTCAAATTCCTTTTAACAGGATTGTTACAGCAAGCATAGGTCGGGCACTTGCTACCTACGCGGCTACCTAAAAACCACGCAGACATCAACGCCATCCAGCGATATATCGATAATCTTCATCTGCCGTACATCTTAAATTTGCAGCTCCGCAGAAACCTGCATTGCCCGTTTTCAGGTAGCCTGAAAGCACACAGACGTAAATGTTTGCCCTGCGCTTGTCAATCTTCTGTTGATTATTGAAATAATATTGAACTTCCGTATGCGGCAGGCTACCTAAAGGCGTAAGCTTCGGTGAAGCTAAAACATTGGCTCGGACGAAGCGGAAGCACCGCGACCGCCTAGGTTAAAGCCTGGCGGTCGAAGCTAAAATTTTTATTTTACTACATATTGGTTGGCGTGAAAAGAATTTATTTTGTATAGGAGCGATAAGAAGCGATAAAAAGAAAGAAACTGTTGGCATGAGTTGCAATCTTGCCTGCAGGCTACCTGAAACTAGCTGCTCTCCGCTGCTGCATTTGCACTCTACAAAAGACAGCTGCTGCTGTTGGCCAATCTTGGGCTTTACCTAATCGGCGTTGCCCTTTTTAGCAAGTCATGAGGTTGCTTTGCTGCAGGTGTTGCTTTTAGGTAGCCTTTTCCATTTGGTTATGCCGTTATTTGGCTGTTCCATTGCTTGGGGCTTTGCCTGGGGCGCGGCTTGGATAAATAGTTTTGCTTGAATGGCACGGATTTGGTGGGATTGTTGCAAAGAAGCTGCATAGTTTGGGTGTGTGAGTGCTTTTGTTGGTGTTTAGGATGTGGCATATGGCGGTTCGCATTTATAATTATGAGCATAGAATGCGGCTTTGATAAAAGCCTGCCAAATAATACGACAGCCTGAAATGATTAGCATTTCAGGCTATTTTGCGTTAGCTGCTAAGTTTCAGGTAGCCTTTGCTATATGCCGCTGTAGGCTACCTGAAAATGTCCACACACACATCATATAATATCGAAGGGGAGCTGGAATTGCATAAGCCATCAGATGTTTATATCAAGCGCGCTGCTGCGTTTCTGCCGAATCCGCCGGTGAGCAATGAGCAGATGGAAGCTGTGCTCGGTATGGTGGGGGATATGCCTTCGCGGGTGCGCAAGATGATTTTGCGCTCCAATGCCATTACTTCCCGCCATTACGCCATTGATCCGCACACCCGTCAAACCACTCATAGCAACACGGAGCTGGCTGCGCAGGCGGTGTGTGGTTTGTTGGGGCAGGGCTTGCGTGCGGACGAAATCGGTAGCCTTGCCTGCGGCACGTCTTACCCCGACCAGATTTTGCCCGGCCATGCGGTGATGGTGCACGGGCTGCTGCCGCAGATTCCACCCTGCGAGGTGGTGAGCACAGCTGGCGTGTGTGCGGCAGGGATGGCGGCGATGAAGCAGGCCGAACGCGCGGTGCGCACCGGGGAATGTAGCGAAGCGGTGGCAGCGGCTTCGGAAACGGCTTCTGCGGTATTGCGCGGCGAGCGTTTCCGTTGTGAAACCGACAGCCTGCGCCTGCAGGATGCCAAGCCGGAAATTGCGTTTAACAAGGATTTTTTGCGCTGGATGCTGTCGGACGGTGCCGGCGCGGTGCAGCTGGGCAGTGAGCCGCTGGCCGGGCAGTTGAATTTTAAAATCCATTGGATTGATTTGCTGTCGTATGCCAACGAGATGCCGGTGTGCATGTATGCCGGCGGCGAAGTGGGGCAGGGTGGGGAGTGGCTGAGCTGGAAAGATGTCGATGCTGATGAGTGCGCCAAGCGCAGCCTGATGGTGGTGAAGCAGGATGTGAAGCTGTTGAATGAAAATATCGTGGCTTACACGGTGGAAAAGCCGCTGCGCCGTCTGATTGCCAAGCACGGCCTGCAAGCCGGCGAGATTGATTGGTTTCTGCCGCATTACTCCTCCGATTTCTTCCGCAGTAAGTTAGCCGATGGTCTTGCTGCAGCGGGGCTGCCGATTGCCGAAGAAAAATGGTTTACCAACCTGCACTATAAAGGCAACACCGGCTCGGCGGCGATTTACATTATTTTGGAAGAGTTTATGCGCCGCACGGATATCCGAAATGGCCAGAAAATCCTATGCTACATTCCCGAAAGCGGCCGCTTTTCCACTTGTTTTATGTTGCTGGAAGCGGTGTATGCCTGAGGCTACCTGAAAACCCAGATTCTGCTTGTTTGGAACTATTCAGCATGGATATCAACGACATTCCGCAAGACGACAGCCCCAGCTATCGTGGGCATCAAAAAATTATCTATGGCACGCACAATGGCCGTTACCAAGCCGCCACCAGCACCGGCTGGCAAGACGAATCCTACGCCACTGTGCAGGCCGTGGCCGAGTTGGAGGAACAGGCCGAAGCCGCCAAGCAGGCCGTGGAGCGTGGCGAGCGTTCCGCTTTGTATTACCACATGTTCCGCAGCCGATACGACGAAGTCGGCCTGGCTATGGCCGCCGGCGTATGGCGTTGGCAGCTGCGCCGCCATTTACAACCAGTCGTGTTTGAGGGGCTACCTGAAAAAACCTTGGCTAAATACGCCCAAGCGTTGGGTATCAGCTTGAGCGAACTGCGGCAACCGTTTTGAGGCGATGGATGGAGCAGGATAGCAACCTTGTTTTTCCTCTGTATTAGGCGATGGGTGTAATAGGGCCTTTGTAAAGACAATTGCTGAAAATTTATTTTACAGCTGAGAGTTTGAAACGCTTGTTTATCCTAATGATAAGCAAGCGTTTTTGTGTAAGGACTAGGGGCGATTGACATTGGGTTGTGTTTGCCCGATTTTGCGGTGCCCTGTGCCATTTACGATCTAGGTTTGTGTTGTATTACGATTAAAACCTCATAAAGGGTAGGGAGGAGAAAGTTACCTGAAATTTAGGAGGACATGGCAATACAATATTTTATTACTATTTTGTTGCGTATTATAGAGAATTTTGTAATAGATATTGCTGCTAAGCTACAAGTTGATTCAAGCTAGGAATAGCTTGTAATTTACTTAGGGAGGTTACTCAATAAAGTGAAGCTTCGGCTCGGGCAATAGGAAACGAGCGTATTTATGCTTGGTTTTTAGGTGGTATTTAAGTGTTTGTATATCCAGGAATTATAATATTATGTTCGCTACCTAAAAACCGCCTGAAATGTGTAGTTGATGTGGCTTGTATAAGTAGAGAGTGTTACAAATTTGTTGCAAGTTTTTGTAAAAGAAATCCAACCAAGCGATAAGCGGCTAGGATGATACGTTAACTGCCTGTATTATGCCAGCCTCAATTTGCCCACGGGTTTAGAATACGTAGTCTATTGAATTTATTTGAATAAAATAAAGGCACTCCGCAAAAATAATTTAAGTTTTGTATGACCTGACAAGCGTAGGAAGAAATCGATGGTGATTGATGTAAATCAACCGATGGGCTTTTCCGTTGTTTAATGTGTTTTATTTTTTGATTCTTTAATTTTGGAAAGTTAGGAAGCTGAATTATATGAACAAAGTTTACTGTACCGTATGGAATGAATGTACCAACACTTGGGTGGCTGTGCAGGAAACAGCTAAGGCGCATGGCAAGTCGGCCTCTATTATAAGTGCAAATGGTATTAGTGGGGCTATTTTGAGTCGAGTAGGCATTAGAATGTCCCGCTTTGTTTCTTCCGCAGTAGTATTGGCTGTGGCTGCTGTAGCCGGTCAGGCTAATGCCGAAGCTGGATTCTATTTTAACGACGGTCGGGATATTAACTGTACAGGTCTTGCTGACAGTACAAATGCTGTTCAATATGCCATCATGGGTACAAACATTCATACGCCATTGCGGGGTATAGGCACTGTGCAAGTACCGAATCCTACTTTTTTTGGCATAACGCCGACATATAACCCGTGTAAGCCGATCAATGGGACTGGCGCGGAAAACCGTGATACACAGACCAACCGCACTTTGTTCTATGGCACTGTAAATGCTCCTGCTAATACTACCGATAATGGCGCCAAAAACCTGACCTTGGGCGGCCGATTGGATGTCAACAGCGGCATTATTGGCATCGGTAACCGTGGCACGAACGGGGTTGATCCCAACTTCACTCAGAACGGCGAATATAAAGATACCAATGGTAACCTGTATCGTTCATCGAACAGCATTCGCATGGGTACTGGCATTACTTTAAATGAGGCCAATAACAAAGAGGCATCTATTGCTATCGGTGTAGACACCAAATCCACTGGGCTCAGAACGGTAGCCATCGGCTGGGCGGCAGAGGCAACTGGCAACGAAGATGTGGTCTATGGCGTGCGTGCCAAGGCATCCGGTGGGCAGGCCGTAGCTTTGGGGCCGTCGACTCAGGCGATTGGTGCCCAGTCTACTGCAATCGGTAACAACAGCATTTCCAGAGGCGATTCTTCCGTAGCTATCGGCGGCGATGATTTGAATGCTGTGTCGAAGGATGCTGGTGGTAATTTCAATCAATCCGACGTGGCGAAGAAGTACAAGGCGCTGACAGGCGATGAGTTGGTGCAGAATACCGCTGCACCGTTCATTCCCACTGAGTCGGGTACGGCGGCTGTAGCTGTCGGCGTGCAGGCCAAAGCGAGCGGTAGTCTTTCCACTGCATTCGGTACGCGTTCTGCTGCTTCGGGCGTGGCGTCATTGGCACTGGGCGTGGGCTCCAATGCATCGAAAGAAAATGCGGTTGCATTGGGCGCGGGCAGCACCACGGCTGCAGCGGCTACGTCAGAAAAAACGGCAACCGTGGGTTCAATCACTTATGGCAGCGCGGCTAATCCGTTTGCTGGCAGCGGCAGCGTGACTGCCGGTGACCAGGTTTCTATTGGTACGGCAGGTTTCGAGCGCCAAATCAAACACGTTGCTCCAGGCGCTATTAATGCTGCCAGCACCGATGCCATCAACGGCAGCCAGCTGTTTTATGTAACGCAAGGATTGCAAAACCAGATTGGTGCTGCGAAAACGCATTACTATAGTGTAAAAGGCAGTGGTGCTACCGACGGAAACTACAACAACGACGGCGCAACAGGTACGCATGCACTAGCCGCTGGCGTAAATGCGTCTGCTTCTGCGGAGCATTCAGTAGCCGTAGGTTCTGCAGCCAAGGCAATGGATAAAGGAACTGTTGCGTTTGGTAATGATGCTCAAGCGACAGGACGAGATGCGCTGGGTATTGGTACGACAACTCGTGCAAACGGAATGGGCGCAACCGCAATCGGTAATACGGCTGAATCAACCAAGCATGGGGTTGCTATCGGTAATGGCGCACATGCAAAAGCTACGGGCGGTTATTCCACCGCGGTCGGTACCGGTTCCAAAGCTATGGGAGATGCTGCAGTAGCATTAGCTAATGATGCGAAGGCTGGAGGACGAAGTTCTGTTGCAGTTGGTAGAGAGGCTAATGCAGGGGGTGATGCTGCGATTTCTATCGGGGAATCGGCTGCTGCTAATGCTGCACAAGCTATTGCAATGGGTCGTGAAGCCAAGGTTACTAAAAATAATAATATCGCTATTGGCTATAAGTCCTCGGCTACCGGCGAAAGGACGGTCGTGGTCGGCCCGAATGCAATTGCGACTGCCGATGATGCGACCACAATCGGGAGTGCGGCAACAGCAACAAAATTACGCAGTTCGGCATTCGGCAGTAATGCGAAAGCTGACGGTATTGATTCCTCCGCATTAGGACAAGGTGCTGAAGCCAAAGCGGATAGCGCAACAGCTATCGGTTCTAAGGCTATTGCTTCTCAGGGTAGCTCCACCTCTATAGGTACTGAGGCTAAGGTGGCAGCCGCCAGCGGTGTTGCTATCGGTGCGGGTGCAAAAGTAGAAAGTGCTGGACAATATGGTACTGCCATCGGTTCTGGCGCATCGGCAACCCATTCTAAGTCTGTTGCATTGGGTAGTTCTTCGACTACTGAAAATGCGGTAGGTACAAATACTGCAACGGTAGGCAATATCACTTACGGTGGTTTTGCGGGAACCAATCCTGTTGCGACAGTAAGTGTTGGTAATGGCAGTGAAAAACGTACAATTACCAATGTGGCCGCGGGCCGCATCAGTGCCACCAGCACCGATGCCATCAATGGCAGCCAGCTGTATGCCACACAAACGGTGATTGGCAATGTGGCTGGTAGCATGAAGAATATTTTGGGTGGTAATGCAGCCGTCGGTGCCGATGGTAAACTCAGCATGAACAATATTGGTGGCACAGGTAAGGGCAACATTCACGAAGCCATTCAAGCCAGTAGAACCACGGTGTCTTCTAACAACGGCAGCCTTACGGTCACCAAAACGACCAATGGAACAACTGGCGCAGATAACTACGATCTGAGTGTCAACGCCCAAGGCTTGGCCGAGTCTGCCCAGCTGCCGGTGGTCTACACCAAAGCTGACGGCAGCAAAGTGTACAAACACACCGATGGCAAGTTCTACACCCAGCCTAACGGCGCAGGTACTCAAGTAGCAGCTGGCGATGTAATTGCCAGCATGCAGAATGCCGCTGGCTCCACCACTGAGCCGACCACATTGGCCAATGTGAAGAGCAACCTGGCTGATACAACCAATGCTGTAAACAACCCGGCCAACAACAGCCGCGCTGATTTTGCAGGCAAAGGCAACAATGCCGCTACCGTAAACGACGTATTGAACGCTGGCTTCACCGTACAAGGCAACGGAGTTAATAAGGACTTCGTCACCCACGGCGACACCGTCAACTTCGCCAACGGCCAAGGTACTGTAGCCAAAGTAACGAGTACCAACGGCGTAACTACCGTTAAGGTTGATACCCCGATGACCTATGCCGATGCTTCAGGCAACCCCACTAATACGCCAACTAACAGGGTGAACTTAGTAGGCGGTACCGCAGGCAACCCGGTTACCTTAGGTAACGTAGCGGACGGTACTGTTGCCGCAGGCAGCAAGGAAGCTGTAAACGGCGGTCAGCTGTATGCCACCAACCAAAACGTGGCTAAAGGTATCAACTTCGGCGGTACTACTGGCAGCAACAACTACAAGCTGGGTGACACTATCAACGTGAAAGGTGACAGTAACATTACCAGCACCACTATAGCTGGCGGCACACAGTTGGCGTTGAACCCGAACCTGAACGTAACCAGCGTAACCACCACCGATGCAGCTGGTAATAAAACTGTTACCAACGGTAGTGGCGTAACCATCACTCCGGCAGCAGGTGGCGGCAACCCCGTTAGTCTTACCACCGGTGGTCTGAACAACGGCGGCAACAAAATTACCAATGTTGCTAGAGGTACGGATGGCACGGATGCAGTTAACGTGAATCAGCTGAATGCGGCTAAAGCAGCAGCCACCAGCAAGATAGAAGCAGGCAACGGTATTAGTGTTAGCAGTACGCCAAATGCTGATGGCAGTACCACCTACAAAGTGGCTGCCGACACCACTGCGTTGAACGTGGGCGACGGCACCGGTGGCAACCCGGCTGGTAAAGTGATTGCTCCGGCTCCCGCTGATGCTAACAAACTGGCTACTGCCGGCGATATAGCCAAGGCCATCAACAACAGCGGCTTCAACATCGATGCTGGCGGCAATGTAGCGGGTAATCATTCTGCTACGCTCGCCAAACCCGGCAGCACTCTGACCCTGAAAGCGGGCAACGGGTTGACTGTGAAACAGGAGGTGGACGGCAATGGCAATCAGAGCTACACCTACGCCCTGAATGCCCAATCTGTGGTGCAGAGCGCCCAAACCCCAGTGGCGTACACCAAAGCTGACGGCAGCAAAGTGTACAAACACACCGATGGCAAGTTCTACACCCAGCCTAACGGCGCAGGTACTCAAGTAGCAGCTGGCGATGTAATTGCCAGCATGCAGAATGCCGCTGGCTCCACCACTGAGCCGACCACATTGGCCAATGTGAAGAGCAACCTGGCTGATACAACCAATGCTGTAAACAACCCGGCCAACAACAGCCGCGCTGATTTTGCAGGCAAAGGCAACAATGCCGCTACCGTAAACGACGTATTGAACGCTGGCTTCACCGTACAAGGCAACGGAGTTAATAAGGACTTCGTCACCCACGGCGACACCGTCAACTTCGCCAACGGCCAAGGTACTGTAGCCAAAGTAACGAGTACCAACGGCGTAACTACCGTTAAGGTTGATACCCCGATGACCTATGCCGATGCTTCAGGCAACCCCACTAATACGCCAACTAACAGGGTGAACTTAGTAGGCGGTACCGCAGGCAACCCGGTTACCTTAGGTAACGTAGCGGACGGTACTGTTGCCGCAGGCAGCAAGGAAGCTGTAAACGGCGGTCAGCTGTATGCCACCAACCAAAACGTGGCTAAAGGTATCAACTTCGGCGGTACTACTGGCAGCAACAACTACAAGCTGGGTGACACTATCAACGTGAAAGGTGACAGTAACATTACCAGCACCACTATAGCTGGCGGCACACAGTTGGCGTTGAACCCGAACCTGAACGTAACCAGCGTAACCACCACCGATGCAGCTGGTAATAAAACTGTTACCAACGGTAGTGGCGTAACCATCACTCCGGCAGCAGGTGGCGGCAACCCCGTTAGTCTTACCACCGGTGGTCTGAACAACGGCGGCAACAAAATTACCAATGTTGCTAGAGGTACGGATGGCACGGATGCAGTTAACGTGAATCAGCTGAATGCGGCCCTGGGTGCTTTGAGCGGTACCAACAATGCTAACATCATTGCTCTGGATGCCAAAGTTAACGATGTAGCCAATACTGCCAATGCTGGTGTGGCCCAAGCCATTGCCACTGCAGGCCTGCCGCAGGCTTACTTGCCGGGCAAAAACATGGTGGCTGTGGGTGGCGGCTACTACAAAGGCGAAACCGGTTATGCCGTTGGCTTCTCCACTATTTCTGATAGCGGTAACTGGATTATTAAAGCTACCGGCAGTGGTAATTCACGTGGTAACTTCGGTGCTTCTATCGGTGCAGGCTATCAGTGGTAAGCTGAAAGAGGCTACCTGAAAATCTAAGCATAGAAATTTCAGGTAGCCCTACTGGATTCTCCAAAATAAACAACCCAAAGGAAAAAATTATGAAATTTGCTAAAGTAGCCCGTTGCACAGCAGCTGTGGCCACTATCGCCATAGTATTGTCTGCCTGTTCCTCACTAACAAGAGTAAGCTCAAGCGGTACTACTGACCAGCCGGTATGGCCAAAGTGGGATCGGGTAACCCTCAATAAAACCCGTGGCACCTTCCCTGATTTGGGCAGCCTGAACCAAGTGAGAGCTGGCCTGACCAAAGACGATTTGTACTACCTGATCGGCCGTCCGCACTACGGTGAAATGTGGCGTCCGCGTGAATGGAACTACCTGTTCCACTTCCATACTCCCGGCCAAGGTACCAATGGCGTAACTACTTGCCAATTCAAAGTGTTGTTCGACAAAAACATGTTCAGCAACGAAACTTACTGGCGTGCTGTTGATCCTGAAAACGCCACTTGCCACCACTATCGCAAGAGTCTGCAGCCCCTGCACAACAGCAGCACCGCTACACGCTGAGTGCAGATGTATTATTTGCGTTCGACCGTAGCGGCGAATATGATTTACAACCACGTGGACGCGAAGAGCTGAGCGAATTGGCCGCTAAATTGAGAAACTTCGAGCAGCTCAATAGCATCACCGTAATCGGCCACACCGATTACCTCGGCTCAGATGCCTATAATCAAAATCTATCGCAGCATCGCGCCGAAACTGTGCGCCGTTATTTGGTAGCTCAAGGCTTGCCGGCTGACAAAATCCGCGCAGTTGGCATGGGCGAATCCCAGCCAGTTAGGCAGTGCGATAACCACGGAGGACGCAACCAGCTGATCACCTGCCTGCAGCCCAATCGTCGTGTGGAGATCCAAGTAGACGGTTACGGCAGCCGCTAAGCTTGCCTATAGGCAGTTTTGTTGGTACTCAGTTGGCAATAAATAAACCTTTCTGTTTCGGCAGAAAGGTTTATTTATTGCAGGGGAGGAAACTGGCATAAGACTTGCTTGAAATTAGATAGCTCTTACATATCTGTTTCACCTGTCAGGATTTTGCTGGCGGATTTTCGGTTTTATGTAAAAGTTGCTGCTTGGCAAGGAAGTTTAAGTGCCGCGGCGATCAATTTTTTGTTTACTTGATGAGGGATACACCATGCCTTTCGTATATTGGACTTCCGATTTGGACACCGGACTCGACGATATCGATGCACAACACCGCCAATTGGTTGATTATACTAATAAGTTGTATGATGCCAGAGAAGCTAACGATAAAGAAGCTATCGAGCTGGAACTCCAACACCTGATTGACTACACCGTAGAACACTTCAGCTACGAAGAAATGATGTTGGAGGAGGCACAGTACCGTCTGGTAGAGCAGCACAGAAAAGTGCATCAAAACTTCGTAAACCGTATGAGTACCCTGCAAGCCCGTTATCACAACGGCGACCTTGAAGCCTTGGATGAAGTAATTACTTTATGTGAAGGCTGGTTGTTCCGCCACATCCGTATTAACGACCATGGCTACGTTGACAGCGTGAAAGCATCCGGCATCCGCTCTTAATCTGAGTAGATTTTGCTCCATAGGCTACCTGAAAATCGTTTCAGGTAGCCTGTTTGTATGGCCATCCAGAATAGGAATGATACGGTGTTGCCTTGTCTTGCTACTGTTTTTTGTCTGTAGTTCGGCGTCTTCATCCTACTTGGGAAGACTATATTAAGGAGCACATTTAAATAGAATGCAGAAATGATTTACTCCTCTGGTATATATTGAACATTACTTATCCGTATTACTTTGCAGCTCCATCCCAGCTATGAAGGGAGCTTTCATGAACCTACTTGATGAAACTATAAAACACAACAAACACTTCGTTGAAAGCGGCGAATGCGTAGAATTTTTCAGCAATAAATACCCTGAAAAGAAACTGGCCATCCTATCCTGCATGGATATACGTATTTTTCGAGCTGCTGTATGCCGCCTTAAACTTGAAAAACGGCGATGGCAAAGTTATCCGTAATACCGGCGCTGTAGTGCCGCACCCGTGGGGTTCAGGAATACGCAGACTCTTGGTGGTTGTGTTTGATTTAGATGTGGAAGAAATCATGGTGGTGGTGCATCATGACTGCAGCATGTACGGCTTTTCTCCCAATCGCCCGTTTAATAAAGCCCGCGCCGCCAGCATTCCGGAGGCGAACACCAACATCCTACGTCATACTGGTATTGACTTAGACGTCTGACTCACCGGCTTCGATAATGCTGACGACAGCGTACGCCAACCGTGAAGTCCATCAAACAACACCTGCTGATGTCTGAGTGCATCGCCGTATGCGGCTTGGCTATCCACCCTGCTACCGGCAAGCTCACCGTGGTGATGGAAGGCAATAAAAAAGCCGCCGAGTAAACACCGCTTTGGCCAATAACCTGCGCTTCATGCCCGCTGCTTTAGTTTTCAGGTAGCTTTTTACTGATGTCTGTGGCGTGGTATTTAGTGGCCGCCTACGGTGTCGGCAGCACGGGTTAGACCTTGGGACAGGGATTCCACCATGGCGGGGTAGCCGTCGCCTTGCTGCGGGGTTTGGATGTTGAACGGGGTGGTTCGGCCGTTTGGCCATTGGGCATAGCCGCTTACGAGGGTGAGGCCTTGGAAGCTGCCTTGGAATTGCTCGATGTAAATCTTGAGCACGGGCAGGCCGTTGCCGCGGCCGTAAGGCACGAAGCGGGCGCTGCCGTGGCGGTTGAGCCGGTTGCTGAAGGCGGCGGCAAGGCTTTGATCCAGCGGAGCGGCCCACAGGTGGTGGCGGGCGAAGTTGAGGCGGTGGGCGTCGGTTTGGTAAACGAGGCCGCCTTGGCCGAGTGGCTCGGCCAGGATGATTTGCACGGCGGTTTGGCTGCTGCTTTGGCCGGCGGGCGGCACAAAGGCGCTGTCGGGCAGGCTGAAATACTGGGGGGCGGGGGTAGAGGCACAGGCGGCCAGCAGCAGGGCTGTGGCGGCAACGGGCAGTTTGGCAAACAAGGACATCAGCGGCTTCCTTTCGGGGTGGGGTCGGTGGCGGAAGAGTTGAAAATCAGGGCGTTGGGCTGCTCTTTGAGGGTGTTGAGCACGGGCGCGGCCTGCTGCAGGGTGCGGTCGATGCTGCGCAGGGTTTTCTGCACGTCGCCATACACGGGCGATTGCGGGGATACGCCCTGCAAGGTGGTGCGCAGTTCGGCCAGGGTGCGGTTGAGCTCGCCGGGCAGCTGCTGGGTTTGCGGCTGGCCGAGCAGGCGGTTGGCTTGGGCGAGCGTACCTTTCAGCTCAGTTAGGCTGCCGTTGAGTTCGCGCACGGTTTTATCCAGCGGCAGGCGGTTGAATTTGTCGAGCAGGGCGGATACTTGCTGCTGCAAATCGCCCAGGCTGCCGCCGTTGCGGCTGGCAATCACGGTGTTGCCCTGATAGCTGGCGGCGGGTTTGAGCACACTTTGGCCGGGGGCTTCGGAAAGCTCGACAAACAGGGAGCCGGTGAGCAGGTTGTTGCTGGACAGGGTGGCGCTGAGGCCTTTGCTGAGGGCGCGGCTGATTTGGTCGGCCCAGGCTTCTTTGCTTTGGCTGTCGGCGTTGATTTCGAGGCGTGAGGGGTCGATGCGGATGCGCACGGGAACCCAGCCGTTGTCGAACAGGTTGAGACTGTCGTTGCGGCTGAAATAGGGCACGTCGGTTACCGTGCCGATGGGGATGCCTTTGTATTCCACGGGCGCGCCGGCGGCCAGGCCGCGTACGCTTTGTTTGAAGAAGACCACGTAATACAGCGAGCGTGCGTCGGCTTGGTTGTCCACGTCGGCACGGCTGTCATAGAGGGGGAAGAGAGTGTTGTTGCCCACCTGGCTGCCTTTGTTGCCGTCGGGCGGGTCGTCGAAGGCGATGGCGCCGGAAATCAGGGCGGGCAGGGAAGGGGTATCCACTTTGAGGCCGCTGCCGCCGAGCTCGATTTTGAGGCCGCTTTGCAGCCAGAAGCGCACATTGTTGCCGATGAGTTTGTCGTTGGGGCTGCCGATGAAGATTTGGTAGTCGGTGGTTTTGGATACGGGATCGAATTTCGCGCCCTCTACGATGCCCACCACGATGTCGCGGTACATCACCGGGCTGCCGCTGCTAAGAATTTTGCCGCTGCCGCCTTTTAAGCGCAGCCGCAGGCCGCCTTGGGCGAAGGCAGACACGGGCGGCACATCGGCCACGGTGAATTCGCGTGCTTCTTCCGGGCTTTTCCCGGGCATTAGGGCAATATACGAGCCGGACACGAGCGTGCTCAAGCCGGTGATGCCGCTTTGGTCCACGCGCGGTTTCACCATCCAAAACTGGCTGTCTTTGCGGATCATGTCTTTTGCTTCGCCAGTGAGCTGGGCGGTGAGTGCCACGCCTTCTTGGCCGGGGCGCAGGTGGATGGCAGTAACGCGGCCCACGTCTACATCCAACACCTTAATCACGGTGTTATTCACTTCAATGCCCTCGGCATTGCTCATATACAGCGTGATTTCCGGGCCGGTGTTGCGGATGTGGTCGAACAGCAGCCAGCCGCCGGTGAAGAGGGCGATGAGCGGAATCAGCCAAACCATAAAGGAAAAACTGCGGTTGCGGCGGATTTTTGCCTGTGGTTCGCGTGTGGAAGAATGTTTATTCATTGTGTGATTTTGCGTTTTATGGAAGAGGTTTTCAGGTAGCCTATGCTGCGTTGGGGCTACCTGAAAATGGTTCGGGCAGCCCTAACGGTTTCAGGTAGCCTTTGTGTTGCGCTGGGCAGCTTTGTCCCACATCAGGCGCGGGTCGAAAAAATGTGCCGACAGCATAGTGAGCAGCACCACCAAGCAGAAATACAGCGCCGCCGGTCCGGGTACTACCCGCGCCATGTGCGTGCGGAAAGTGGACATCAGCATGATGATGACGAAAATATCAATCATCGACCAGCGCCCGATGGACTCCGTAAGCAAATACAGCTTGGAAAGCTTCTGCGGCGCCATCTTGGTGCCGAACTTCGCTGCATACAGCAGCACGCCCATGGCGATAATCTTCAGCCACGGCACCATAATGCTCGCGCTGAAAATAATCATGGCGATGTAGTGGTCGCCGTCGCGCCACATAAACTGGATACCGCTGAAAATCGTGCTGCGTTCGATAACCGTGGGGTTGGACGACACCATAATCGTCATCAGATTGGCCGGCAGCAGCAAAATCACAGAAGTAATCAACAGCGCCAAGCTCAAGCTCAGACTGTTTGGCCGCCGTTTGTGCAGCCCCGAGCCGCAAATTTCGCATTCGGTTTCGTGTGCCGGCCGCTCAAACAAACACTTGCCGCAAAACACCGAGCCGCCTTCTGGTCGCACCAAATCCTTATCCCCACGCAGCCGCCGGATTTGGTAATACACCCAATGCTCCGGCACGGAAAGCGCAATGCGGATAAGCAGCACGGACAGCACAAACATCAAATAAAACGCCGGCCCGAAATGCACTTCCGCCACTTTGCCTAGCTTGATGTAGGCCACCAGCGTGGAAATAAAAAACACATCCACCATCATCCAGCCGCGCAGCCGCACCAGCCAGCGCGTGGCCCGCAGCACACCAGGCGGCGGCTTGCCCCACAGCAGCCCGCCATACACATACAAACACAGCAGGCAGAAGAAAAACGGCGCGCCGAAGGTGAGCACAAACATCACCTCGGCCAAAAAGCCGGATTTCTGCAAAATCAGCACCTTCATCATTTCCGGCATAGTGAGCGGCACCTCTAGGCCCAACACCGTAACATGTATATACAGCCCGGAAAACACCACCGCCAGCATAATCAGCGAAGCCAAAGCCAGCGCCAGTGGCAGCAGAAACGGGTTGGTTTCCACACGCGCCAGCGGATGGCCGCAGCGCGGGCAAAACGCCGCTTTCCCCGGCTTGAGCGGCGGCAGGCGCAGCTCAAGCCCGCAGGAATGGCAGGAAATATAGTGTGCCGGCATTACCGCCTTCGGCTGATATAGCCGGTAGCGGCGCGCACGGCGCAAGCGGGTGGCGAATTTCAAAAGGAAACCGGAAGATAATGAAAAATAGTGATTATAGCCCAAAGCGGATTGGCAGCAATAGCTTAGCAGGTTTCAGGTAGCCTTGGCAGGGGAGAAGGCTGCCTGAAAAATCGGGTAGGCATATTTTCAGGTAGCCTGAACACCGAATGGAGAAAGCGAAATGGCTTGGTTCAAAATGAGCGAATGGGAATGGTGGAACAAGCTGGCATTGGTGGTGGCGG
>NZ_LXST01000009.1:0-22728 GCF_001648535.1 Eikenella sp. NML99-0057
ACACAGCGCGTGGTTTGAATCTCATTGACGCAGTGTTTTCAGATAGCCTTTATACTATGTAAGAGTATTAGGCAGCCAAATGCGGGGCGATGGTTTGCAGCATTTGTGCCAGCACTTTGGGCGGGGCGGCTACGATGTCGCCGCTTTCGAGCCAGCCTTCGTTGCCACGCATATCGGTTACAATACCGCCCGCTTCCTGCACGATCAGTGCGCCGGCGGCGATGTCCCAGGGTTTGAGGTTAAACTCGAAGAAGCCGTCGAAGCGGCCGCAGGCCACGGCACACAGGTCGAGTGAGGCGGCGCCTTCGCGGCGGGCGCCGGCGGTTTTGGCGAGGAAGTCGCACAGGATGTTCAGGTAGCGTTCCATCATACTTTGATCCACCACGGGGAAGCCGGTGCCAATCAGGCAGCGGTTGAGCTCGATGCGGCTGGATACGCGGATGCGGCGGTCGTTGAGTAGGGCGCCTTGGCCGCGTGAGGCGAGGTAGAGGTCGTTGCGCTCGGGGGCGTAAACGAGGGCTTCCTGCAATACGCCTTTGTGCAGCAGAGCCATGCTGATGGCGTATTGGGGATGGCCGTGCAGGTAGTTGGTGGTGCCGTCGAGCGGGGCGATAATCCATTCGTATTCGGCTTTTTCGGGGCCGCTACTGCCGCCTTCTTCGGCGGTGATTTTGTGCTGGGGATAGGCTTCTTGTAGGATTTCGCGGATGATTTCCTCGGCGGTGCGGTCTATGTCGGAAACGAAATCGTTGAAGGCCTTGCTGTCGATTTTAACTGCGGGCAGGTTGTTGGCGGCACGTAGCATCATGTCGCCGGCGCGGCGGGCGGCTTTGACAGCGGTGTTGAGGACGGGATTCATATTTCTCCGATTTGGCTGGTGGGGGCAGGCTGCTGCTGGCAGACTACCTGAAAATGGAAAGGCTGCGCCGGAAACGGCAGCCGATGTTGGGGCGGCATTATACCTTGGGCGGCAGACGGGCAAAAGCGCCCGGGCTTTAAATTGGCGGCAGCGGCCTTATCTGATTGAACGTGCGGGAAAGTTGCCTGCCTTGTTTGATAAAGGAATTTAATGATGACGGCTTTGCTGATTATTCTGGCACTGGTGTTGCTGCTGGCAGGTTTGGCGGGCGCAATACACCCGCTGCTGCCGGGGATGCCGCTGATGTTTGCGGGCACTTGGCTCTTGGCCTACAGCCAGAATTACGAAGTTATCGGCACCACGGCGCTGACGGTGTTGGGGCTGATTATGGCGCTGGCCTGGACGCTGGATTATGTGGCGGGGCTGCTGGGGGCGAAGTTTACCGGGGCGAGCAAACAGGCGCTGTGGGGCTCGTTGGCGGGCGGTGTTGTGGGGCTGTTTTTTGCGCTGCCGGGCATGGTGCTGGGCCCGCTGGTTGGCGCGGCAATGGGAGAATTTGCGGCGCAACGCAACTTGTGGGCAGCTGGCAAAGTGGGGCTGGGCACGCTCTTGGGCTTTGTGGCGGGCGTGGTGGCGAAGTTGGGCTGTGCGCTGGTGGTGCTGTTCAGTATTTTCGGGCTGTATGTGTATTATTGGTTGAGTTAAAGTTTCAGGTAGCCTGTTGCCAAAATCCACCCTCTACCCGAAAAAGGAAAATGACCGATTACATGTTTTCAGATAGCCTCCGGCCTGCTTATCATTGCCCTCCTAACTGGTTCAAGGCTACCTGAAAAAAATTTTGCAATGGAATGAGAAACACAATGATTGGTTTGATGATTATCACACATGAAACGCTGGGCAAGTCGTACACCAAGCTGGCCCGGCATTTTTTCGGGCAGATGCCAGCGCATTTGGCGATTGTGGGAGTGAACCCGGATGAAGATGTGGACGTGGCCGCCGCTCGAGCCCAATCGGAAGCGGAGCGTTTGGCATTTGCCGACGGTATTTTGCTTTTAGCCGACGTGTTCGGTGCCACACCATGCAATATCGGCCGCCGGCTGCTACCACACCACCGCATGGTGATGCTCACCGGGCTGAATGCGCCGATGATGGTGAAAGCGGTGCAGGATGCGGAAAAGGCTGATGATTTACTGGCAATGGCCGAGTCGGTCCGCCAGTCGGCCTTGGCGGGGATTATGTTGGTGTTGCCGGAAGAGGAGCAGGGTGTATGCTGAAACAGGAGGTGGAGATTATAAACAAACTGGGGCTGCACGCGCGCGCGTGCAGCAAGTTCACGCAAACGGCAGGCGCGTTTGCGGCGGAAGTGCGGGTGTGCCGCAACGGCAGATGCGTAAACGGCAAAAGCATTATGGGTTTGATGATGCTGGCGGCAGCCAAGGGCTCGGTGATTGAAATTGAAACCGAGGGTGCAGACGAACAAGCAGCCATGCAGGCGCTGACGGCTTTAATCAACAATTATTTTGACGAAGGCGAATAAACATGAGCGTGGTGTTGCACGGATTTGCAGCAGGCGGTGGGATTGCCATCGGGCGGGCACATTTGGTGGTGCGCGGCATGGAGGAAGTGCCGCAACTGGATTTGGCGCCAGAAGAAATTGATGCGGAAGCCGAACGTTTCGATGTCGCCATCAAGGCCACGCGCCGTCAGCTGGAGCAGCTGCGCAGCGCCATTCCGGAAAATGCGCCAACCGAATTGGGCGCGTTTATTTCGCTGCACCTGATGCTCCTGACCGACGTTACACTTTCGCGCGAGCCGATTGATATTCTGCGCGCGCAGGCCATCAATGCCGAATGGGCGCTGAAGCTGCAAACCGACAAGCTGGCCGAGCAGTTTGATGCGATTGAAGATGAATACCTGCGCGAACGCAAGCAGGATATGCTTCAGGTAGCCGAGCGGATTCACCAAAACCTGATGGGGCAGCATACCGATTTCTTGCCCGAAGAAAGCGAGTTAGACGACGACATCATCCTGATTGCCCACGATTTGTCGCCTGCCGATGCAGTGTACTTCAAAGAACACCATATTGCCGGATTCGCCACCGATGCCGGCGGCCCCACCAGCCATACCGCCATTTTGGGGCGCAGCCTGGATATGCCCTCGGTAATCGGGCTCTACAACGCACGCGAACTCATCAGCCAAGACGACTGGATTATCGTGGACGGCATCAGTGGCGTGCTGATTATCAACCCCGACGATTTAATCCTCAGCGAATACCGCAAGCGCGACCGCGTATACCGCAGCCAGCGCCGCCTGCTCAACAAACTCAAAGACATCACCGCCACCACCAAAGACGGCGTAGATATAGAGCTGTTGGCTAATATTGAATCCGCCCAAGATGTGCGCCTGATGCACCGCCTCTCTGCCGACGGCGTGGGACTGTTTCGCAGTGAATTTCTGTTTCTCAACCGCGACAATCTGCCTGATGAAGACGAGCAATACCGCGTGTATGCCGGCATTGTGAAAAAGCTCAAAGGCAAGCCGCTCACCGTGCGTACCGTGGATTTGGGCGTGGACAAAAACCCGCGCTGGTTCGGCGAGGACCATGCGCTCAATCCCGCGCTGGGCATGACCGGTATCCGCCTATGCCTGGCCGAGCCACTGATGTTCCGTACCCAAATGCGTGCGATTTTGCGCGCAGCGGCGCACGGGTCGGTAAAGATTATGTGGCCGATGATTACTTCGGTGGATGAAGTGCGACAATGTATCAATCATTTGGCCGTTGCCCGTAAGCAGCTGGATGAACGTGACACAGAATATGGCGAAGTGCAGGTGGGCGCGATGATTGAAATTCCCTCCGCCGCGCTCACAGTGGGCCATATCCTGCAACACTTGGATTTTATCTCAGTGGGCACCAACGATTTGATTCAATACACCTTATCAGTAGACCGTGGCGACGATAGCGTGAGCTACCTCTACCAGCCCGCCCATCCAGCAGTGTTGAAACTACTGCACCATATTTTCCGCACTGCCAAACGCATGGGCAAGCCAGTGTCGGTATGCGGCGAAATGGCTGGTGATTTACATTTCATCCGCCTGCTGCTCGGCTTGGGCTTGCGCCGCTTCTCCATGAACGCCAGCAATCTTTTGGCCGTGAAGAATGTAATCATTCAAAGCCACGCTGGCGAGCTGGCAGCACAGGTGCAAAAACTGCTGCGCCTGAGCGATCCGGAGAAGGTGCGGCAAGCCGTTAAAAAGATGAATACAATGGATGATGACAAAAATACAACATTTGAAATAACATAACATCGCACGGCATTATCAGGCAAAAAGTGAATAAATGTTAAACAATATTGTTTAAATACTGATATCAATATTAAGTAAAGTAAACGCTCGAGTTGTTGGCAAAGTGTATTTTTATGCAATTTAATTGCAGTAAATTGCGGCAGTTAGGTAAATAAAGACAATTAGGTAGCGACATCGTGGAAAGTGTTCTATATAATGTACAACATCTGTGCTGCTTCTTGGTAGGCAAGCATGGATAGTAAGTAGACGTTTTCCCGCAAATTGGCCATCGATACTTCCTCCCTTGGTATTGATGGTTTTTTTGTGTAGGCTAGATGGAGGGGGTTTCTATATTTAGCCAGCCAAAACGAAGGGAAGGAAGCTAAGCTCATTTGAGTTTTGTGCTTTCAGGTAGTCTCTGGCCACAGAGAAATGTGGAACCGACTATTGCAATCTATGAGCTCGTTTTTTCAGAATCATTACATCGCCTTGGGAGGCTGTTTCAAACAACAGCCTCCCAATTTATAATTGTTCCAAGTAGGAATGAGATCAGGTGGCTAGCCATAGACAGTACAGATTAGTAAGGCAAGCTAACGCTGTATCACTCCTAATTGATTTTCCCGCCGTCATCCCGTTTGGCGTAGCGCCCGCTGCTGGCTTATAATCCATAGCTTTTCAATCTATCCGAAACCATCGGCAAAACCTCATCATGCAAGAACACTACCAACCCTCACTCACCGAACCCGCTGCGCAGAAAAAATGGGCCGCCGAACGCGTGTTCAATGTGTCCGAAGACGCTTCCAAACCCAAATTCTACTGCCTCTCCATGTTCCCCTATCCCAGCGGCAAGCTGCACATGGGGCATGTGCGCAACTACACCATCGGCGATGTGCGCAGCCGCTTCAAAAAAATGCAGGGGTTCAACGTGTTGCAGCCAATGGGTTGGGACGCGTTCGGCATGCCCGCCGAAAATGCGGCGATTAACCACCAAGTTGCGCCGTCCAAATGGACGTATGAAAACATTGCCTATATGCGCAAGCAGTTGCAGAGCCTGGGCTTTGCGCTGGATTGGGAGCGCGAAATCGCCACCTGCCGCCCGGAATACTACCGCTGGGAGCAGCTCCTGTTTACCAAGCTGTTTGAAAAAGGCATTGTGTACAAGAAGTTGGGCACGGTGAACTGGGACCCGATTGACCAGACCGTGCTGGCCAACGAGCAAGTGATTGACGGCCGCGGCTGGCGTTCCGGCGCGCTGGTGGAAAAGCGCGAAATCCCGATGTACTACTTCAAAATCACCGATTATGCCGAGCAGCTACTGGCGGATTTGGACGGTTTGGACTGGCCGGAGCAGGTGAAAACCATGCAGCGCAACTGGATTGGCAAATCGCGCGGCATGACGGTGCGTTTTCAGGTAGCCGCCGACAGCCGCGAAAGGCTACCTGAAAGCCACCGCGAATTTGTGCAGGTGTACACCACCCGCCCCGACACGTTGATGGGCGCAACGTATGTGGCCGTGGCCGCCGAGCATCCGCTGGCCGCCGCCGCTGCCGAAAAGCAGCCTGCACTGCAAGCGTTCATTGCCGAATGCAAAGCCGGCAGCGTGGCGGAAGCCGACATGGCGACCATGGAGAAAAAAGGCATGCCCACCGGCCGCTTCGTCATCAACCCGCTCAACGGCGAGCGGCTGGAAGTGTGGGTGGCGAACTATGTGCTGTGGGGTTACGGCGACGGCGCGGTGATGGCCGTGCCCGCGCATGACGAGCGCGATTTCGCCTTTGCCAAACAATACCATCTGCCGATGAAACAAGTAATTAGCGTGGACGGACAGCCGTTCGACGCGGCGCAATGGCAGGATTGGTATGCCGACAAGGAAAACGGCGTGCTGGTAAACAGCGGCGATTTGGACGGTTTGAATTTCCAAGCAGCCTTTGATGCCATTGCCGCCAAGTTGCAGGCTGCTTCTGCGGGCGAGCCGAAAACGCAATACCGCCTGCGCGACTGGGGCATTTCGCGCCAACGCTATTGGGGCTGCCCCGTGCCGATTATCCACTGTGACCAATGCGGCGACGTGCCCGTGCCGGAGCAAGATTTGCCCGTGGTGCTGCCTGAAAACGTCGTGCCCGACGGCGCAGGTTCGCCGCTGGCCAAAATGCCCGAGTTTTATGAGACAAAATGTCCGAAATGTGGCGGCGCGGCCAAGCGCGAAACCGACACCATGGACACGTTTATGGAATCGAGCTGGTACCAGTTCCGCTATATGTCGCCGCGCGACGACGCGCATATGGTCGCACCCGAAGCCGCCGCGTATTGGGGGCAGGCCGACCAGTATATCGGCGGCATAGAACACGCCATCCTGCACCTGCTGTATGCCCGTTTCTTCACCAAACTGATGAACGACGAAGGCATCGTGTCCGTGCGCGAGCCGTTCAAACAGCTGCTCACGCAGGGCATGGTGCTGGCAGCGACGTATTTCCGTTGGGCAGATGAAACGCAAACCAAAAAAATTTGGTTCAATCCAGATGATGTGATTGTGGAATTGGACGAGAAAGCACGTCCTGTTTCCGCCACTTTGCGTTCGGATGGCCAGCCAGTCATTATTGGCGGTATGGAAAAAATGTCCAAATCTAAAAACAACGGCAAGGATCCGCAAGAACTCATCGAAGCCTACGGCGCGGACACCGCCCGCTTGTTTATGATGTTCGCCAGCCCGCCCGAGCAGTCACTGGAATGGTCGGATGCAGGCGTGGAAGGCGCACACCGCTTCCTGCGCCGCCTGTGGCGCACCGTGTATGAGTTCAAACAGGGTGGCACGGCTGCAGTGTTTGCAGGTAGCCACAACTCACTTTCAGGTAGCCTGAAAGAGTTGCGCTTCAAGCTGCATAGCACCATCGCCAAAGTAACGGACGATTACGACCGCCGCCAGCAGTTCAACACCGCCATCGCCGCCGTGATGGAACTACTGAACCAGTATGATGCCACTGCCAAAAACGGTGCATTCGCCGAAGCCCATGGCCGCGAAGTGGCGCAGGAAACCCTCGAAACCGTACTGCTTCTGCTGTGGCCCATCGTGCCGCATATTTGCGAAAACCTGTGGGAGCAGCTGCGCGAGGGCGGTAATGTGTGGCAACAGCCCTGGCCGAAAACCGATCCCGCCGCGCTGGTGCAAACCGAGATGGAGATGATGGTGCAGGTGAACGGCAAACTGCGCGACAAAATCCAAATCGCCGCCGATGCGGACGAAGCCGCCGTTAAAGCCGCCGCCCTCGCCACCGCCGGCGCGCAGAAGTTTATGGAAGGCAAAGAACCGAAGAAAATCATCGTCGTGCCGAAACGGCTGGTGAATATCGTGGTGTAAGGCCGTTTGGTTGAATAAAGGCTACCTGAAAACCGATTTAGCTTCTTCAGGTAGCCTGTTTTTCAGCAAGAAAAAACTTGGTAATCATCTCCCCGCCGCAATTACGAAGGCTACCTGAAATTTCAGGTAGCCTTTTGTGCCACCCCCTTTGCCCAACCCTCTTCCCAAACAACACCCTGCCCTCCCCCCGCATTCAATTCTCACCCAATCCGCTATATAATGCCGTCATCCCAATTTCCATCCGAAACACACATCATGAGCAAGCTCACCAAACCCATCGTCCTCCTTATTCTCGACGGCTTCGGCCACCGCCTCGAAGGCGGCGACAATTCCGTCCTCCTCGCCAACACCCCCAATCTCGACCGCCTCAAAGCCCAATACGCCTACGGCACGATCGACGCCTCCGAGCGCATGGTGGGTCTGCCCTCCGGCCAGTTCGGCAACTCCGAAGTGGGGCATTTGAATATCGGTGCCGGCCGTGTGGTAGAGCAAGACATCACCCGCATCGATATGGCCATCGAAAACGGCTCGCTCGCGCAAAACCCCGCCCTCACCGCCGCCTGGCAAAGCCCCACAAAAACTGTGCACCTGCTCGGCTGCTTCTCCGATGGCGGCGTGCACAGCTACATCAACCACTTCTTCGCTGTGGCCGATGCCGCTCTGGCCGCCGGTATGCAGAAAATCGTGTTCCACCCCTTCCTAGACGGCCGCGACACTCCGCCGCAAAGTGCGGAAGGCTACCTGAAAACCCTGCAAAGCTATTGCGAGCAACACCCGCAAGTGAAAGTGGGCTGCGTGGTCGGCCGCTTCTTCGCCATGGACCGCGACAACCGCTGGGAGCGCGTTGAGCAGGCCTACAACGCCCTGTTCGGCCAAGCCCCGTTCCGTGCCGACACGCCGCTGCAAGCCCTGGCTGCCGCCTATGAACGTGGCGAACACGACGAATTCGTGCAGCCCACCGTTATTGATCCCACAGCCGCCCTGCACGATGGCAATGCGGTTGTCTTCATGAACTTCCGCGCCGACCGCGCCCGCGAGCTCACCCAAGCCCTGCTGTTCGACGATTTCCAAGGCTTCCCTCGCCAACAGCGCTTCCGCCCCAGCTATTTCACCTCGCTCACCAGCTACGGCAGCCAATACCACTTCCCGGTGCTGTTTGCCCAAGAAAGTATCCGCAACGGCTTGGGCGAATACCTGTCTGCCCAAGGCATAAGCCAACTGCGCATTGCCGAAACCGAGAAATATCCGCACGTTACCTACTTCCTCAACGGCGGCCGCGAAGAGCCCTATCCCGGCGAAGAGCGCATCCTCGTGCCCTCGCCCAAAGTTGCCACTTACGATTTACAGCCCGAAATGAGCGCGCCGCAAGTGTGCCAACACATCCTCGACAGCCTCGCCGCCAAGCGTTTCGATGTGATTCTATGCAACTTCGCCAACGGCGATATGGTCGGCCACAGCGGCGTGCTGGCCGCCACCATCAAAGCGGTGGAAACGCTCGACGACTGCGTGGGCAAAATCGTGGCCGCCGCCCAAGCAGCCGGCGGCGAAGTGCTGATTACCGCCGACCACGGCAACTGCGAGCAGATGTTCGACCCCGCCAACGGCCAGCCGCACACCCAGCACACCACCAACCCCGTGCCCTTCCTGTATGTGGGCCGTCCCGCCCGCATCAAGGCCGGCGGCGCGCTGAAAGACATCGCCCCCACCCTCCTCGCCATGCTCGGCCTGCCCAAGCCGCAGGAAATGAGCGGCGAGAGCCTGATTGAGTTTGTTTGACCGCCCAGCAGCAGGCTACCTGAAAGCTTCAGGTAGCCTCCACCCGTCATGAGCTTCCTCACCATCCTCGCCCTCGCCTTCGGCATGTCTATGGACGCCTTCGCCGCCGCCATCGCCCAAGGCGCCGCCATCGGCACACACACCCGCCGGGGCACACTGCGCACCGCCGCCGTGTTTGGCAGTGTGGAAACCCTCACCCCGCTCATCGGCTGGGCAGTCGGCTCCGTAGCACAACACTACATCGCCGATTGGGACCACTGGATCGCCTTCACCCTGCTGCTCCTGCTCGGCCTACGCATGATTTACGGCGCGCTACAGCCGGAACAGCCCGCCGGGGAACAATCTGCAGAGGCGCAGCCCGAAAGCGGCCAATCCGGCCGCCGCCCGCCCTCGCCGCTCATGCTCGTCGCCATCGCCTTCGCCACCAGCATCGACTCCATGATCGTCGGCGTCGGCCTGGCCTTCCTCGAAGTCAACATCCTGCTCACCGCCCTCACCATCGGCCTGGCCACCACCATCATGGCCGCCATCGGCCTGCGTTTGGGCAGCTTCCTGGGCAGCGCCATTGGCAAACGCGCCGAAATCCTCGGCGGCCTCGTACTCATCGGCATCGGCACGCTCATCCTCGCCGAACACCTCCATTTCCTCTAAACCCTTTTCAGGTAGCCTCTCCTTTTTCAGGTAGCCTCATGAAGCACAGCAAAATCCTTATCCTCCTCGCCCTCCTCTGCAGCGCCCTGCCCGCCGCCGCCGCACCCAAAGACGACCTGCGCCAAGTGCAGCGCGCCATCGGCGAGAGCAACCGCAAACTCCAACAGCAGCAAAGCGAACAACGCCAGCTGCAAAGCAACATCCGCCAAACCCAAAGCGAACTCGACACCGTGCGCCGCGAGCTCGACCGCCTCACCCGCAGCCGCCAAACCGCCTGGCGCGAGCTGCAAGCCATGCAGGCCAAGCTCGACAGCCTGCAAACCCGCATCCAAAACACCCAAGCCCAAGCCGCCCGCCTGCTCAACAGCCGTTATCGCAACCAGCAGCCCAACGCCGTAACCCTGTTTCTGCAAAACGCCGACCCCCAGCAGAAAGGCCGCCACCTCGAATACCTGCGCCACCTCAACCAAGCCAACGCCCAGGCTCTTACCCAGCTGCAACACAACCGCCAAGAGCTCAAACAGCAGCAAGACAGCATCAATGAGCAGCTGAAGCGGCTCGACGCCCTCAAACGCCAACAGCAAACCACTGCCGCCCGCCTCGGCCGCCAACAGCAACAGCAGCAACGCCAACAGCAAAGCCTCGAGCAAGACATCAGCCGCGAAACCGCCAAGCTGCAAACCCTGCGCCAAAACGAAAGCCGCCTCAACGGCCTCATCGCCAGCCTCAGCCGCCGCTCCGCCCAAAGGCAGGAAGCCGAACGCCAGCGCCGAGCCCAAGCCCTGCGCCAACGCCGCCAGCAGCAAGTCCAGCAAGCCCAAAACGGCAACAAACCCGCCCCACGCCCCCAAAGGCTACCTGAAAGCGAACGCAACGAAGCCCGTCAACACGACACTCCAACACCAGAAAACCCCAACCGCAACACCCTCACCGCCGAAGACCTCACCCTCGAAGCCCCCGAAGCCCAAGAGCCGCAAAGCCATGGCTTCAGCCGCATGCAAGGCCGCCTGCAACGTCCCGCCAGCGGCAGCATCAGCGGCCGCTTCGGCCAAGCCCGCCCCGGCGGCGGCACCTGGAAAGGCCTCTTCATCAGTACCCCGCCCACCGCCGTGCGCAGCATCGCCGAAGGCGAAGTCGCCTACGCCGCCCCCCTGCAAGGCTACGGCAACACCGTTATCATCGACCACGGCAGCGGCTACCTCAGCATCTACACCGGCCTCTCCCAAATCAGCGCCAGCGCAGGCAGCCGCGTATCCGCCCGCCAAACCATCGGCCGCAGCGGCAGCCTCCCCGACGGCGAAAACGGCCTCTACTTCGAAATCCGCTACCGCAACCAAGCCATGAATCCCACTTCATGGGTAAATTAATCAAACCAAACAGTCGACCTTTAGCTTTGCAGAAACCTCGCTGCGCTACATTTTCAGGCAGCCTCCACTCACACAGAACCTGCTAAAATCCCCCATTTAGCATTTATTTACCCCCACCCCCTTGCTGGAACAGGAAAATTTGCCTAAAGTTCAATCTGGCTGAGCAGCAGGCTACCTGAAAACCAAATAGCCCCGCAACTGCAAACCATCCCGGCCACCTAATCAGCAAACTGAAAGACAAAAATCCATTATGTCCAACAACACCTTCAAAAAAATTGCCCTCTACACCCTGGGCACCTTCACCGGCATCGCCGTGAGCCTGAGTATGCAGAGCTTTGCCGAAACCCGCAGCCAGCAGCCCCTGCCCGTGGATTCCCTGCGCACCATGGCCGAAGTGTACAGCCAGGTGAAAGCCAACTACTATCAAGACAAAACCGACGACGAAATCCTCGAAGGCGCGCTCAAAGGCATGGTTGCCCACCTCGATCCGCACTCCGAATACATGAACACCAAAGACTATGCCGACCTGCAGGAAAATACTAAAGGTGAATTCGGCGGCTTAGGCATGGAGGTCAGTTCTGAAAATAACTTCATCAAAATCGTTGCCCCGATTGAAGATACGCCGGCCGAACGTGCCGGTATCCAAAGTGGCGACTACATCATCAAAATCGATGATGCCTCCACCCGCAACATGAGTGTAAACGATGCTGTGAAGCGCATGCGCGGCGAGCCCGGTACCAAAATCACCCTTACCCTCACCCGAAAAGACGCGCCCCAGCCCATCGTGGTTACCCTTACCCGCGCCATCATCAAAGTGCGCAGCGTGCGCCACGACCTCATCGAGCCCAGCTACGGCTACCTACGTATCAGTCAGTTCCAAGAACGTACCGTGCCTGCTATGGTTGAGGCTCTGCAAACTATGCGCCGCACCAACGGCGGCCCTCTCAAAGGCCTCGTCATCGACCTGCGCGACGACCCTGGCGGCCTGCTCAATGGCGCAGTGGGCGTATCTGCCGCCTTCCTGCAAAATGGCCAGCTCGTGGTGAGTACCAAAGGCCGCAACGGCAAAGAAAACATGAATCTCAAAGCCCAGCCCGCCGACTACCAAATCGGCAGCAGCAAAGACCCTCTTGCTGGCCTGCCTGCCGAATTTAAAACCATCCCCATCACCGTGTTGATTAACTCCGGCTCCGCCTCCGCCTCCGAGATCGTGGCCGGCGCCCTGCAAGACCACAAACGCGCCGTGATTGTGGGCACCCAAAGCTTCGGCAAAGGCTCCGTACAATCCGTGATGCCCCTTTCCAATGGCGGCGCGCTGAAGATCACCACCCAGCTCTACTACACCCCCAGCGGCCGCTCCATACAAGCCCAAGGTATCATGCCCGACGTGGAAGTGGCTGATAAAACCCGCCGTTATGAAAGCCGCGAAGCCGACCTCTCCGGCCACCTGAGCAACCCCAACGGCGGCCACGAAGTGCGCGGCCGTGCACTGAACAACCACAGCGCCGAAAACAAAGCCGCCTCTGAGCCCGCTGCCAAAGACGAGGCCGACAACAACCCCGCCACCCGCTACAAACCCGATCCGGCCAAAGACGACCAATTGCGCCGCGCTTTGGAACTGGTGAAAGCTCCACAACAATGGCGCGCCTCCCTGGGCCAGGCCGCCACCCGCCCGGCCAAACCGATTGAGCACTAAGCGGATTAAGCAAGCAAAAAGGCTATCTGAAAATATTTCAGGTAGCCTTTTATATTGCGCTTGCACCACAGTGTTCGGAAATAGCCAAGGCACTGCTCTTCATGAGGCATTAGCTCATCCTACTACTGCCATATTGTCTGTAGCTCGCTGTCCTGTGAAAAATGTGTTCCGGCTAGAGATTGAAACATGAGAGACCGATTGAAACTTTGTTGGTACTTACTCTTTCAGGCAGCCTTTGCTGTGGCATAGAGGCTACCTGAAAATAATCCGGCATCGGTGCAGCAATGCCGCCCGGCTGCGAACCGGCCTACGGGGCTGCCGTTTTAGCTTCGCAGAAACTCAGTTTGAGCTGCGCCCAAACATCGTTTTAACTGTGTTGAAGCTGCGCTTTCAGGTAGCCTTCTGCTGCGCTATTTCTGCCAATATGCCTTCACGTTCACAAATTCATACAAGCCAAATTCGGAAAGTTCGCGCCCGAAGCCGGAATCTTTCACGCCGCCGAAGGGCAGGCGCAGGTCGCTGCTGGTGTGGCGGTTGATGAATACGCTGCCGGCTTCGATTTGCTGGCCGAGCTCCCAGGCTTTGTCGAGGTTGGCGGAGTAGATGCTGGCACCGAGCCCGAAGGGGTTGTCGTTGGCCAGGCGCACGGCGTTGGCGGCATCGCGGGCGTGGAAAATACCCACAGCAGGGCCGAACACTTCTTCGCGGTACATGCGGCAGGCGGGGGTGATGTTGTCGAGCACGGTAGCGGGGTAGAAAGTGGTGTCGGCTTCGTTAGGCAGCTCGCCGCCGAGCAGCAGTTTGGCGCCGTGTTCGAGCGCGTCTTGCACTTGTTCGTGCACTTGCAGCTGTAGGTCTTTGCGGTGCAGTGGGGCGAGGGTGGTGTCGGGGTCGAGCGGGCAGCCGGGAGTGAGGCGGCGGCAGTGTTCAAGGAAGAGGCGGGTGAATTCGGCGGCGATGCCTTTGGTGAGAATGATGCGTTTACCGGCGTTGCAGGATTGGCCGGCATCGCGGAAACGGGCATAGCAGGCATCAGCGGCAGCTTGGGCGATGTCGGCATCGTCGAGCACGATGAAGGCGTTGCTGCCGCCGAGTTCCATCACGGATTTTTTCAGATGGCTTCCGGCGTAGCCGGCAAGGCGACGGCCGACGTCGGCAGAGCCGGTGAAGGCCAGTGCATCGGTTTTGGCAATGGCGTATTCCACATCTTCGTGTGCCAACCAAGTGGCTCGCCAGGGCAATTCGCTGCCAACAATATCAAACAGGGCGGCGGTTACGCGGGCCACGCTGGGCGCGGGTTTCACCAAACAGGCATTACCAGAACACAAGGCAGGAACGGCAAAGCGGATAATCTGCCATACGGGATAGTTCCACGGCATCACGGCCAGCACCACGCCCAAGGGCTCGAAGCGCACTTGGCTGAGGCTGGCCTGGGTGGCGATGGTTTGGTGTTGCAGAAGCTGGGGGGCGAGCTTCACATAATAGCGGATGAGGGAGACGGATTTATCCATCTCGGCTTCACATTCGCGCAGGCAGCGGCCGACTTCTTCGCAAATCATGCGGGCGAGCTTGGTTTTTTCGGCTTCGAGGCGGTCGGCAAAGGCAGCAAGCATGGCCACACGTGCCTGCATGCCGGCAGCGGCAAAGCGGCGCTGGGCGGTGCGCATTTCGGCCAGGCTTTGGCTGAAGGTGTCCATGCTGTCGGCGGGGCGTTCGTATAGCAATGTGTTGCTGACGACGTTTCGGCTATAGAACATGGTGTTTCCTTTCTCTATTTGCTTTGGATTAAATGGTTTTAGCGGGCAGCCCATGCAGCAGGCTACCTGAAAGCGCAGCTTTAACGAAGCTAAAACAAGCCCTGCTGGCTTCTGCGAAACTAAAACTTGATGCGATTGTTTTTATTATTTTTCTAAACTGCTTTGCCCTACTCTTTTTCGGCCACGACGAAGGCTACCACCGCGCCGTTGTCGTCGCTCAGGCTCAAATGCACCCGCCCGATACCTTGTTGGCGCAGCCATTCCTGCAAGGGCGGCTCCACCACGAATTCCGGGCGGCCGAGTTTGTCGTGGGCGATGGAAATGTGGTGCAGTGTTACCGGCGAGCGCAAGCCGGTGTGCACGGCTTTAGCAAAGGCTTCTTTGGCGGCAAACCGCTTGGCCAGGAAGTTTACCTTGTTGCCGACGGAGCGCCACTCCAAAAGTTCGATGCGGCTGAGCAGGCGTTCGGCCAATGCCTGGCCGTATTTGTCGTATAGCTGCTCGATGCGCTCGATACGCAGGATGTCGGTGCCGATGCCGTAGATCATTGAGTATTCCTGTTGTGCAAGATAGTGGGCGCATTGTAGCGCATTTTGGCTGCAGCCTTACAGGTGGGGCGGCAGAGGCTTGCCGGGATTGGCATATTTTTCAGGTAGCCTCACAGCCGTTCTGCAAATCTTCCGCGCAAAACAAAGCCGCATCTATTTGCAAGATGCGGCAACGTTTATGCAGCAAGCGGCTTAGGCCATGGCTTTGATTTTGGCAGCCAAGCGGCTTTTGTGGCGGGCGGCTTTGTTTTTGTGGAACACGCCTTTGTCGGCGATGCGGTCCATCACTTTGGTGGCTGCCACGAATTCGGCTTGGGCGGCGGCTTTATCGCCACTTTCCACAACCTTCAAAACTTTCTTCACTGCGGTACGGAAAGCAGTACGCAGGCTGGCATTGTGTGCACGGTTTTTCTGCGACTGGCGGGCGCGTTTGCGTGCCTGGGCGCTATTGGCCATATGAAAAATCTCCTGATAAGTAAAATAAAATCCGTAAGCGCGGCATTTTACTGGCGATGTTGCCTAAATGCAAGCAGCCACGAGCTATTTTCGGCAAACGGCGGGTAAGTAGGGAAAGAACGTTTGCCTGATACAACAAAACCGATACGGCCTAGCGCATTTTCCAGCCAGCCTCCAAAGCCAAATCAAAGGCTACCTGAAACTTTGGCTGCACCGAAATTCCGCTGGGCTGCGTTTCAGGTAGCCTGTGCAAACAACGCCTGCCCTGCCCGACTATTTCTCGCGCCGGTAGAACCCGCTATCCATATATGCCGCCACGCCCTCGCGCAGCAACACCAGCGTTACCGCGGCCAAAGGCAGCGCCAGCAGCATGCCCACGAAGCCCAGCAGGCTGCCGAAAGCCATCAAGGCGAAAATCACCCAAAATGGCGAAAGCCCAATGCGGTCGCCCACAATTTTCGGCGTGATGAAGAAACTTTCCAGAAACTGCCCCACGGCAAACACCGCCCACACCGTAATCAGCCCCTGCCAAGTGCCAAACTGCAACAACGCAGCCATTGTGGCCAGCAGCAGGCCGGTAAACGCGCCCAAATAAGGCACGAACACCAAGAGCCCGGCTACCATACCAATAGCAAAGCCAGATTCCAACCCGGCCAGCATCAGGCCCAAACCGTAGAGCAGCCCCATAATCAGCATCACCGTCAGCTGCCCGCGCAAAAACTCGCCCAACACCGTGTCCATATTGCCGCCGATGCGGGTATAGGCCGCCAGATAGCGGCGCGGAATCATGGTTTTAATCCCTTCCGTCCAGCGCGACCAATCCAGCAGGAAGTAATACAGCAAAAACGGCAGCACCGCCAAATTGCCCAAACTGGATACCAAACTGCCGCCCTGCTCCAACAAGGCCGGCAGTGCCTTGGAAAGCCCAGTTTTAACGCTGCCCAAATGGCTGCTCAACCAATTCGACAGCGATTGCTCGTCCAAAGCCCAATGCGTACCCAGCAGCCGGTTGGCCAAAGGCAGCGCCTTATTTTGCACAAAATTCGCCAACTCCGACATTTTTCCCAGCAGGCTGCCGAACTGCTGCACCAACATCGGCACCACAATCAGCAGCAGCAACACCAGCAACAGCAACGTAAACACCATCACCAACATCGCCGCCGCCCCGCGCCGCACCCCGTGCCGGCAAAGCTTTTCCACCAGCGGGTTCAAAATATAGGCCAACACCGCAGCCACCACAAACGGCGAAAGCACATCGCGCATCTGCACGATTAAAAACACCACCGCCACCAACAACGCCAAGCCCACCACCCAAGGCAGCCAGCCACGCTTCTTCGCTTGATACATACTACAGCCTCTTAAATTCATCCGGCACACGCCGCGTCGCGCGCATTATCCGGTGTCAACCTATAAAAAACAAATGATTTCACACACAATCCACAACCAAAGGTTACCTGAAACCACTCCCTATTTTCAGGTAGCCTTTCCAAACAACTTGACTGCTTATCCCGCCGCGACTACATTCCCTCCATCCCATTTTATCCCCGCCCAAGCATGAACTACGCCCTCGATGCCATCTGGTGGCGGCTGCGCCACCCCGCCGTGCGCGACCTCGCCTCCCTACTCACCGCCCCGCCCCTATGGCACAGCGGCTGCGAGCTCCCCATCCCCCGCTTGCTCGGCAGCCAAGGCTTCCGCTTCCTGCTCAGCCTCGACAGCCAGCCCGCACCGCTGCAACAATGGCTCGAACAAGAAGCCCCTTTCGGCCACCGCCTAGGCCACTACGCCGAAAGCCTACTCGCCTTCTGGCTGGCAAACGCCCCCCATTGCCAACTCATCGCCCGCAACCACCCCATCCGCAGCGAAAGCGGCCAAACCCTCGGCGCCGCCGACTTCCTCTACCTGCTCGACTCTACCCCCTACCACCTCGAACTCACCTGCAAATACTACGGCGGCACAGCACCCAACGATTTCCAAGGCCTCAACCCCGCCGACGCCCTGCTTGGCAAGGCCGCTAAACTACAGCAACAATGCCGCCTCTTCCACACCCCCCAAGCCCATGCCCAACTGCCCGCACCACTCCAAGGCTACCTGAAAACGAACGAAGTGAGTTTCTGCGGAGCTAAAACGAACGAAGTGAGTTTCTGCGAAGCTAAAACAAGCGAAGCAAGCACCCGCGAAACCAATACGGACAAAACAAATTGCCGCCAAACTCCCAACATTAGCCAAGCCCTCAACACCGCCACCATCATCCGCGGCATCGGCTTCACCCCAGACAGCATCCTCAACGGCAGCCCCCTCAACCCCCTCGGCTGGAGCGGCCTCCTCCTCCCACAATGGACAGACTATCCCGCCCAGGCCGCACAACGCTTCCACCCCCTGCCCCGCCTCGCCTACCTCGCCCCCGCCTGCGTTCCCTTGGAACAAACCATCAACGCCACCGAACTCATCCGCCAAGCCCCCGGCCTCATCGCCGTGGTCGAACAACGCCCCGACGGCATATGGCATGAAACACAACGCCTGATGTGCCGTGGCTGAACAACAAGGCCGAACAGCAAAAAGGCTACCTGAAACCATCCAACCGGTTTTCAGATAGCCTTTCTAATAAACAGATGCAAAAACATCATCGGCAAAACAGCAGTCTAGCGCGTTACCTCCACACCAACACCCACTTTGCCATAGGGCGTAACGCTGTTATTCCCGCTACCCAAATCCACCGAACCACTCGCACCTACGTGACCGTTGCCGCCGCTCACACCCACACCCACGCCGGCACCGCAGGCCGACAACATAACAACCAACACCGCCACAGCGGCCAAACGATATGCTGCTTTCATTGCTTTTCCTTTCATCTGATTGAATACAATACAAGTAATAGCGAATAATAGCACAATAATTTTCAGGTAGCCTCTACGGCACAGCCGGCTACCCGAAAGCCCAACTTCAACGAAGTTTCCGAAGGAATACTGAGTTTCTGTGGAACTCAAATCAGCCGCCCGCCTTATGCCCCTCTGCCACCCGCACATAATGCGCCGCCGAATAAGGCAAAAACGCCAGCTCCTCCGCCGTAAGCCGCCGCACCTGCTTCACCGGCGAGCCCACATATAAATAGCCGCTTTCCAGCCGTTTGCGTGGCGGCACCAAGCTGCCCGCTCCAATCATCACATTGTCTTCAATCACCGCATCATCCAACACGATGCTGCCCATCCCCACCAACACGCGATTGCCAACAGTACAACCGTGCAGCGTAACATGATGGCCGATGGTGCAATCCTCGCCGATAATCAGCGGCGAACCTTCCGGCTTGCTGTCCATTTTGTGGCTCACATGCAGCATCACATGATCTTGAATATTGCTGCCCCGCCCCACACGGATGCTGTTCACATCCCCGCGCAACACGGCAAACGGCCATACCGACACATTCTCGGCCAACACCACATCCCCCGCCACCAAACACAGCGGATCGAGATAACAACTGCCATGCACCTGCGGCACGGCATCTAAATACGGGCGGATATTGCTCATGGGAAACTCCTTGTTCGTATCAAGCCATAAAGGCTACCTGAAAATCGGATGGTGGCATAGCCGGGCTGCGGTTCTAGCTGTGCAGGAACTGAGCCGGCAGCATAACAATACCGCCCTCCCCCATTGCCGCTCTATCCTGCCACAAAAGGCTACCTGAAACTTCCCCAGCCACCCAGCAGCAAGCTCTCGCATTAGCGTTATAATTCCACCTTTGCCCGCGCTTTTTCAGGTAGCCTCATGGACATCATCCAATACCCCAATTCCCCTTTCAAACTCCACCAACCCTTCCCGCCCGCAGGCGACCAGCCCACCGCCATTGCCGGCCTGCTCGAAGGGCTTTCAGACGGCCTTGCCTATCAAACCCTGCTTGGTGTAACCGGTTCGGGCAAAACCTACACCATGGCGAACGTCATCGCCCAAAGCGGCCGCCCCGCCATCATCATGGCGCACAACAAAACCCTTGCCGCCCAACTCTACGCCGAAATGCGCGAGTTTTTCCCCGAAAACGCGGTGGAATATTTCGTCTCCTACTACGACTATTACCAGCCCGAAGCCTATGTGCCCAGCCGCGACTTGTTTATCGAAAAAGACAGCGCGATCAACGAACACATCGAGCAGATGCGCCTTTCCGCCACTAAAAACCTGATGACGCGCGACGACGTGATTATCGTCGCCACCGTGTCCGCCATTTACGGTATCGGCGACCCGACCGAGTATCAACAAATGGTACTATCCGTCAAAGAAGGCGACACCATCGAGCAGCGCGACATCATCGCCACGCTCGTTTCCATGCAGTACGAACGCGGCGATTTGGACTTCAAACGCGGCAGCTTCCGCGTGCGCGGCGATGTGATTGACGTGTACCCCGCCGAAAGCTCCGAAAACGCCTTGCGCATCAGCCTGTTTGACGACGAAATCGACCGCCTCGATATGTTCGACCCACTTTCAGGCAGCCTGCACCAGCGCGTCGGCCGCTACACCGTCTTCCCGTCCAGCCACTACGTTACCCCGCGCGACACCGTATTGCGCGCCTGCGAGTCCATCAAAGAAGAACTGCGCGAACGCATCGAATTTTTCGCCCGCGAACAACGCCCCGTCGAACAACAACGCATCGAACAGCGCACCCGTTTCGACCTCGAAATGCTCTACGAAATGGGCTTCTGCAAAGGCATCGAAAACTACTCCCGTCACTTCTCCGGCAAAAAAGAAGGCGAACCGCCGCCCACACTGATGGACTACCTGCCCGACAACGCCATCATGTTCATCGACGAAAGCCACGTTACCGTAACCCAAATCGGCGGCATGTACAAAGGCGACGCATCGCGCAAGCAAAACCTCGTGGACTACGGCTTCCGCCTGCCTTCTGCCCGCGACAACCGCCCGCTCAAATTCCACGAATTTGAAAAAGTCATGCCGCAAACCATCTTCGTCTCCGCCACCCCTGCCAAATACGAAGAAGAACACGCCGGACAAGTGGTCGAACAAGTCGTCCGCCCCACAGGGTTGGTCGACCCCCAAATCATCATCCGCCCCGTCGCCACCCAAGTCGACGACTTAATGAGCGAAATCAACGACCGCATCCAAAAAGGCGAACGCGTACTCGTTACCACCCTCACCAAACGCATGGCGGAGCAACTCACCGACTATTACAGCGAACTCGGCATCAAAGTGCGCTACCTGCACAGCGACATCGACACTGTAGAGCGCGTTGAAATCATTAGAGATTTACGGCTCGGCCTGTTTGACGTACTCGTCGGCATCAACCTTTTGCGCGAAGGCCTCGACATCCCCGAAGTCTCCCTCGTCGCCATCCTCGATGCAGACAAAGAAGGCTTTCTGCGCTCCCACCGCAGCCTGATTCAAACCATAGGCCGCGCCGCGCGCAACGTGAACGGCGTCGCCATTCTGTACGCCGACAAAATCACCGACTCTATGAAAGCCGCCATCGACGAAACCGAACGCCGCCGCGAAAAACAGATGAAATTCAACGAAGAACACGGCATCGTGCCGCAGCAGATTAAAAAACAGGTCAAAGACATCATCGACGGCGTGTACCACGAAGAAGACAGCGGCAAAGGTCGTCTGAAAGGCAAAAACAAGGTTAAAGTTGGTGAAATTCACAACGAAGAAGACGCGATTAAAGAAATCGCCAAACTCGAAAAAGCCATGCAGCAGGCGGCTAGGGATTTGCAGTTTGAAGAGGCGGCGGTGTTACGGGATAGGATACGGGGGATTAAAGAGAATCTGCTTTGGGGGGTGGAGTGATTGAATTGATGTTTCTAGTATTACAGTTCAATACTATTGAAATCATAGTAAATAACTTAATTTATCAGCTAAATTTTAACCAAACTGTGACGATTATGAAGTGTTCTGATGGATAATGCTTTTTGCACAAAGGATAATAAAATTTACAGTGCATATCAATTTTCTCAATTGGATATGGCAACTATTTCCAATTTAAGAAGATTTCTTGAATATCCAACTCGTTATGCTCCTGCCTTTTTTAGAAGAGCAGCTAGGAATAGGCAAGCTGCTTGTTTTGGAGCTTGCCCTCATTTTGATGGATGCACTGATTAATAATATTAGTCAATTATTATATAAGTGATTACTATGGGTCTTGAAGGCAAATCGCCGATATTGGAGAAGCATATAATGGCTTAATTTTGGTGGGCAAAATGATGTTAGTCTGTGCTTGCCAACAACAATTCAACAACCTCTCTTCGAACGATTTAAGATCAATGATGCGGAAGATCTAGTGGGATCTTATATTTTATATTTGGGGGAATTAAGGGTGTCACAAAATAACAAAAAATACATTGTGGTTGATGAATTAGCATTTGTAACTTATTATTAACAAGCTGTAGCCCGTAGGTGCGAGTAGCAAGCAATAGCTTGCGTGAGTAGGAGGTGTGCCTTGACACGTACGCGTTGTTTGAAATTCTATACCCATGTGCGTAGCTGTACTACACACTCTATCTACACAAGCTGCACGAATATTGAACCAATGCGTAAGAGGTCTGTGGTACGCACGCGGCGGCTTGTCTATCTTCCCAGACCTCAAAAAAAGCAAGCACAGGTCAAATACTTGTATCCGTCAAAATCTTTAACGCTCCCGCCATTGTAATCCATTGCCACAATGCCAAAAATGTCGGACTCGAGAATCCAACTTACCAAGATCATTCCAAGAATACTATGAAATACTATCGTTTTTACCGTACAGGCGGTACTTGCTTTTTTTACGGTTGTAACCGACAAATAGCAGAAGATTTTGACCGATAATGCAGTGCAGCCAGCTTTGCGGCCGGCGACAATGGCGGCACGCGAACAGTATCCGTTTGAAATTTTAGAGTGAGTGTTGATGCCCGACCATCTGCAATAGCCTTACCCTCCCGTCTTTCGCCTATCTCATCCACTTCAAACTAAAGGCTACCCGAAAAGAGAGTGTTTCGCAGAAAC
>NZ_LXST01000010.1:0-8709 GCF_001648535.1 Eikenella sp. NML99-0057
TTTCTGCGTATAGACCCGCCAGAGAAACTTGGCGTTTTGTGCCGCTAATCTCATGCAAGGAGAGAGCAACGAAACCGATAGGCACAAAAAATGTGCACTGACGGGGCAGATATCCGCTTGTGATTTAATAGTGAGATCATCATAAACAAAACCCCCTGCAAATGCAAGGGGCTGCCTGAAACTATCCGGCCACATGGGCGATATCGTATTGCGCCTGCGACAGTTGGCCGTGCCGGTGCAGCCAGCCGGCCACTTCTGGCCACGAATACAGGGCAGAGCCGCTGCCCACCCCATACATCGGCGCAGGGAAGCCGCCGCCGCGTTTGCCGGTGGCGTAGTTGGAGAGGGCAGCGCGGGTCAGTCCGGCGCGGGCGGCCATCTCGGCCAAGGTAGCCACACCGGATTCCTGCAACACCAAATCGCCGAAACCGGCAGCACGGATATTGTCTAGGGCGCTGCGCACGGCAGCTTCGGCACTCTCGGCCTCACGGTCGAATTCGAGATATGGGGTTTGGTTATAGAAGCACAGCAGCGCATCGTCGCAGCCCGCTTCATACAGGCGGTCTTCTAAATCGTGCAGGTCGGTATCGCGGATGAGGATGCTGAAATGGTAGGTATTCATGGGTCACTCCTGTTCGGGCAGGCATTCGTTTACTTTACGGATGATTTGTTTGGCATGGTTTTCCGGATTGCGCGGTGTGCTCCACACGCTCATTTGGTGTTCGGTATGTCCTTGCAGACAACGCAAGCGGCAGAACGCATGGGCGGGCTTGCCGGCGGGAACAACCGCCCAGCCGTGCTGCTCGGCATAAGCCAATGCGGCTCTGATGTGTTTGTCGGGATGCTTGCCCATGCTGACTGTCCGATTGGTTAAGGTAGCCTGATTATAGTGAAAGTGTTTGCAGGTGTAAACAGGAAGAAGAAAGGAATCCCATAACATGGTTTTTTAAATACTGGAAGCCGCTGCTCGGCGGTGTGGTACTGCTGGCCGTGATATACGGCGAAGTGCAATACGGCAGGGCACGCTATCAGGTGGGCTACGATGCGGCCACGGCAGCCATCAATGCCAAACTGGCCGAGCAAAAGCAGAAGCATCAAAAAACCGCCCATGCGGCAAGCGTGGAATATCAACAAGAGAAGTCCGAAGCGGACGAGAAAGTGAGGGTAAGGCGTGAAGTGGTACAGCAAATTATCGAGCGGCCTGTGTTTACTGGCGATTGCGTTGATGCTTCCGGGGTGCAAGTCCTCAACGCCGCCATTGCCGAGCGCCATTGAGCCGCCGGCCGATTTGGCTATGCCCTGCCCCAGGCTGCCCGAATTGTCGGGAACAACGGGCAAGGTGATACTGCCGTGGGCGCTGGAAGTGGTGCATCTGTATAACGACTGTGCGGCACGGCATGACGGGTTGATCAAGGCATGGCCACGCTAGTCCAGCATTTACGCAATATCCGCCATATCAGGGCGGTAGTACACATTGAGCAGTATTCTTAAATCCTGGTGGCCGCTGATTTTTGCCAGCACTTCAATCGGTACTTTTTTGGATAAACGTGTGGGAGCTTCGCGGCGGGTATCGTGAAAATGCAGGTCGATAATGCCGCAGTTATCCCGCGCCCGCCTAAATAACACGTCCAAACTTTTGGCATCCACGTTAAATACCCACACATCATCAATGCTGCGCAGTTGCTCGAGCAGTTCCAGCGCACGCTTGGATAATGGCACGTCTCGGCTGTCGCCGTTTTTGGTAATCTGTAGATGGGCAAGGCGGCGCGTGAAATCCACATCTGCCCATTTCAGGCCGCAAATCTTGCCTGCCCGCATGGCAGTTTCGATGGTGAATAAAACGGCAATGGCTACCCGTTGTACAATCAGTTCCGACTTGCCGTCCGGCTGATATAAGAGAGCGGCGCAGATATTGGTAATCTCTTGTTCGGTTGGCCACCTAGTTCTCTCTCTGCCTTTTTTCGGGTTGCTGATTTTGCGTACGAGGTTCTCGCGCAGCAGCCCCCATTCTTTCATGGCATGTTCGCAGATGCCGGCTATCCTTTCAAGCGGGCATGTAAATCCTGCACACTATACACATCGAGGAGGTTGAAGCTTTTCATCCCTTCGCTCATGGCTTCGCCACCGGCCACGGTGGTGTATTGCGGTACGCGTTGGGTGAGGGCGCTGCGGCGGATGCTGTGGCTGTCGGCCACGGACTGCGGGCTGCTGGCCACGGTGTTTACCACCAGCGCGATTTCGCCGTTTTTAATCGCGTCCACGATGTGTGGGCGGCCTTCGGGCACTTTGTTGACCGCCTGCACCACCACGCCGTGCTCTTTCAGGTAGCCTGCCGTGCCGCGCGTGGCGCAGACGCCGTAGCCTAAGGCTTGGAAGTTTTGCGCGGTTTGGACGATGATCGGCTTGTCTTCTTCGCGCACGGAAAGGAAGATTTTGCCGGTGGCGGGCATGCGTTCTCCTGCGCCGAGCTGGGCTTTGAGGTATGCTTCGCTAAAGGTCTCGCCTACGCCCATCACTTCGCCGGTGGAGCGCATTTCTGGGCCGAGAATGGTGTCCACGCCGGGGAATTTGATGAAGGGGAACACGGCTTCTTTAACGGCATAGAAATCGGGGACGACTTCTTTTTCCACGCCTTGCTCTTGCAGGGAAATGCCTGCCATGCAGCGCGCGCCGACTTTGGCGAGCGGCACGCCGGTGGCTTTGGAGACGAAGGGGACGGTACGGCTGGCGCGCGGGTTCACTTCCAACACGAACACCACGCCGTCCTGCACGGCAAACTGTACGTTCATCAGGCCGACCACGCCCAGCGCGTAGGCCATGGCTTTGGTTTGGCGGCGGATTTCGTCTTGGATTTCTTCGCTGAGCGAGTAGGGCGGCAGCGAGCAGCCGGAGTCGCCGGAGTGGATGCCTGCCTGTTCGACGTGCTGCATGATGCCGCCGATAACGACGTCTTTGCCGTCTGAAACGCAGTCCACATCGACTTCAATCGCGTTGTTCAGGAAGAAGTCGAGCAACACGGGGCTGTCTTCGGATACCTGCACGGCCTCGCGCATGTATTTTTGCAACTCTTCGGCGGAGTGGACGACCTGCATGGCGCGGCCGCCGAGGACATAAGACGGGCGCACGACCAGCGGATAGCCGATTTCTTCGGCTTTGACGAGCGCTTCTTCTTCGTTGTGGGCGATGCGGTTGGGCGGTTGGCGCAAGCCTAAGTCGTTCAACACTTTTTGGAAGCGTTCGCGGTCTTCGGCGGCGTCGATGCTGTCGGCGGATGTGCCGATGATGTTCACGCCGTTTTCAACCAACGCGTTGGCGAGTTTGAGCGGGGTTTGGCCGCCGTAATGCACAATCACGCCCCACGGGTTTTCGGTGCGGACGATTTCCAACACGTCTTCCAGCGTTAGCGGCTCGAAATACAGGCGGTCGCTGGTGTCAAAGTCGGTGGACACAGTTTCGGGGTTGCAGTTGACCATAATCGTTTCAAAACCCGATTCGCGCAGTGCGAGCGCGGCGTGAACGCAGCAGTAGTCAAACTCGATGCCCTGACCGATGCGGTTCGGGCCGCCGCCGAGAATCATCACTTTTTTACGGTCGGAAGGACGCGCTTCGCATTCTTCTTCGTAAGTGGAATAGAGGTAGGCGGTTTCGGTGGCGAACTCGGCGGCGCAGGTATCGACGCGTTTATAGACGGGATGCAGCTTCAGCGCGTAGCGGTGTTCGCGCACTTCTTTTTCTTTTACTCCTAAAAGCTGCGCGATGCGTTTGTCGGAGAAGCCTTTGCGTTTCAGACGACGTAAGGCGGCGAAATCCAAATCTTGCAGGCAGCCTGCACTTACCTGCTGCTCTTCTTTCACCAAGTCTTCGATTTGCGCCAAGAACCAAGGGTCGATGGCGCAGATTTCGTGGATTTCTTCCAGCGTGAAGCTCGCGCGGAACGCGTCTGCCACAAACAGCATACGCTCGGGGCCGGGGTTAGCCAGTTCGCGGCGGATTTCCGCTTTGTCTTCGCTGCGCGGATTGAAGCCGCACAAGCCTGTTTCCAAGCCGCGCAGGGCTTTTTGGAAGCTTTCCTGAATGGTGCGGCCCATCGCCATCACTTCGCCCACCGATTTCATCTGCGTGGTCAGGCGGTCGTCTGCGGCAGGGAATTTTTCAAACGCAAAACGCGGGATTTTGGTTACCACATAGTCGATGGAAGGCTCGAACGACGCAGGCGTACGACCGCCGGTGATGTCGTTGCGCAACTCGTCCAGCGTAAAGCCGACAGCCAGTTTCGCCGCCACCTTCGCAATCGGGAAGCCGGTTGCTTTGGAAGCCAGCGCGGACGAACGGCTCACGCGCGGGTTCATCTCAATCACAATCATCTCGCCGTTTTCAGGGTTCACTGCAAACTGCACGTTCGAGCCGCCCGTGTCCACGCCGATTTCGCGCAATACCGCTAAGCTTGCGTTGCGCATGATTTGGTATTCCTTGTCCGTCAGCGTTTGCGCCGGCGCAACTGTAATCGAGTCACCCGTATGCACGCCCATCGGGTCGAAGTTTTCAATCGAACAAATAATGATGCAGTTGTCGTTCTTATCGCGCACCACTTCCATCTCGTACTCTTTCCAGCCGAGAACGGACTGCTCAATCAGCAGCTCATGTGTGGGCGACGCATCGAAACCGCGTTCGCAAATCGCCAAAAACTCGTCTTTATTGTACGCAATGCCGCCGCCCGAACCGCCCATGGTGAAAGACGGACGAATCAGCGTCGGGAAGCCGACCTGTTCCTGCGCCGCCAAAGCTTCGTTCATCGTGTGGCAGACAAAAGATTTTGGGCAGGAGAGGCCGATTTTCTCCATCGCCTCCTTAAAGCGGCCGCGGTCTTCCGCCTTGTCGATCGCGTCTTCCGTCGCGCCAATCAGCTCGACATTGTATTTCGTCAGCACGCCGTTGCGCGCCAAATCCAGCGCACAGTTCAGCGCGGTCTGGCCACCCATCGTGGGCAGAATCGCATCGGGCCGCTCTTTGGCGATAATCTTCTCCACCGTCTGCCACATAATCGGCTCGATGTAGGTAACATCCGCCATTTCAGGGTCGGTCATAATCGTGGCGGGGTTGGAATTCACCAGAATGACTTTATAGCCTTCTTCACGCAAAGCCTTACAGGCCTGTGCGCCCGAATAGTCAAATTCGCAGGCCTGACCGATAACGATAGGGCCGGCGCCGATGATAAGGATGGATTTTAGGTCGGTACGTTTGGGCATGAGTGGGGTCTCTAGTTCTAAGTTGTAAGAATATTAAAGGTCTAGTTCAGTATAAATTTCTTTATCTATTCTAAAATCATTTTTGTCTTCATCGGCAACAGCTATATATCTTTTGTGGCCACGTTCATCATATCTGTAAAATCTTTTTACTATTCCATCTTTATTAGGTTTGGGTTTAATTTCTAGCTCAAATTTCCCAATGATTAGTTTTTCAAAAACGCCTTTGTTAACAATAATGAATCCTTCAGACATATTATTATCCTCATCTTAATAATAATTACATTATTATGACATATGGTATCCCTGAAATATTTCCCCTGAAATATTTCCTAAGCAAGCCGTAGCCCGCATGTAGGGTGTGTGCGGTACGCCCGCACGCGTTCTCCATTTTCCCGGCAAACCCAACCCACCGCGTGCGTGCCTTTCGGCACATACCCTATTGACGGATTCAAAGGATGTTTGAATAGTCCTTGCTCCAAAAGGCTACCTGAAAATCGGCAAAATCCTTTTTAGCTTCGCAGAAACTCAGCCTTGCTCCGCAAGACATCTTTTTCAGGTAGCCTTTCTTTGGTGTTTAGCGGGAGCTCAGGCTGACGGTGAAGTCGGTTTCGCCGCGCGCGTCTTCGAAAAGGCCGATGTTGTAGCGGTGGGCCTGGCCGCAGGCGCGGACGGTCCACACTTCGCGCACCTGCAGGCGGCCGTGCACTTTGTGGGCGCTGTTGATTTTGCTGTGTACGGATTCGATATTGCGGCAATTGAACGAGGCGGCTTCGGCGGTGCGCACGACTTTGAGCACGTCGTCGCGTAGGATGTTGTCGCTGCCGAAAGTGGCGCTTTCGCCGCCGAAGGCTTGGTTGCCGAGGCTGGAGCAGGCGGAAAGGGCGAGGGCGGCGAGGAGGGGGATGAGTTTGCGCATGGGGATTCCTTAAATTCGGCAAAGATGGGGCGCGAGGCCAAATGCCGCCAATTATACGGCAATCTGTTTTGCTTTTCAGGTAGCCTGAGCAGTTATTTCTATCTGAATGAGGCTATCTGAAGCCGTAAATTAAAACTCGGTTCCGGCCAGCCACAGGCTCACGGCGAAGCCGATAAAGAGCAGGCCGGTGGTGGCGGTGCAGGCGGTGGTCACGTGGCGGTGGCGGCGGAACAGGTTGGCGAGGCGGTGGCCGGCGAAAACGAGCAGGGTGAGGTAGCTGAAGCTGACGGTTTGCATAACCAGTGCCAGCAGCAGGAAGGAGAGGGCGGGGTGCGGATAGGCGGGATCGACGAACTGAACAAAAAACGACAGCAAAAACAGGATGGCTTTGGGGTTGGTGAGGCTGAGCAGCAGGGCGCGTTTGAAGATGTGCCCGGCGGGCGGGGTGGGCGGCAAACCGGCTGCCAAAACGGGCGGCGGGGCAAACCATTTGCGCAATGCGCCGCGCAAGAGGCCGGAGCCGATGTAGGCCAGATACAGGCCGCCGGCGAGCTTCATGGCGTGAAATAGGGCGGGATAGAGCTTGAGCGCGGTGCCGGCGCCGAGTACGGTGAGCAGGATCAGCACTAAATCGCCCAGCAATACGCCGCATACGGCGCGGTAGGCTTTGCGCGCGCCGTGCTGTGCGGCTACGGAGAGGCAAAACATGCTGTTCGGGCCGGGCATAATGACGAGGATGATGGTGCCGATTAGGTAGGAGAGGGGATTGATGATGCCGAACATGGTTTTCAGGTAGCCTTTTATGGAGACGGCTATTTTAATGAGGCAGGCAGGGTGTAGGCTACCTGAAAACTATCTGCAAACTATCGCGCCGATTTATTCCGCCGTTTGCCTGTTGCCCCGCAGGCGGCTAAACTGCCCGCCAATTTGCACCCCTTCATTAAAGAGAACGCCATGTTTTTCATCCTCTCGCCCGCTAAAAACCTAAACGAAACCGCCGCCGCGCCCACCAAGGAACACAGCCCGCCCGCGCTGCTTGAGCAGTCTGCCATCCTGATGGCGCAACTGCGCGAGCTGGCGCCGCAGGATTTGTCGGCGCTGATGGGCGTATCGGACAAAATCGCCCGCCTCAACGCCGAGCGCAATGCGGCTTGGCAGCCGCCTTTCAGCCTGCAAAACGCCAAGCAGGCGGTGTATTTGTTTAACGGCGATGTGTATGAAGGCCTCGATGCCGAGAGCCTCGCCTCGCCGCAAATCGATTGGCTGCAAGGCCATGCCGGCCTGCTTTCCGGCCTCTACGGCCTGTTGCGCCCCTTAGATTTAATCCAGCCCTACCGTTTGGAAATGGGCACCAAGCTGACCAACCCGCGTGGCAAGGATTTATACGCCTTCTGGGGCAGCCTGATTACCGAATTGCTGGCCGAACGCATGGCCGAGGCGCAAACCGATGTGTTGGTGAACCTGGCGTCGCAGGAATATTTCAAAGCCGTGCAGCCGGCCAAACTCGGCGGCCGCCTGATTACCCCCGTGTTCCAAGACGAGAAAAACGGCCGCTACAAAATCATCAGTTTCTACGCCAAACGCGCCCGCGGCCTGATGCTGCGCTATGCCGCCGAACGCACCCTCACCGAGCCGGAGCAGCTGCTGGATTTCAACAGCGAGGGCTACGCCTTCTGCGCGGCGGCTTCTTCGGAAAACGAATGGGTGTTCCGACGCGGCGAGCAGTGATGCGCGGCAGGCCGTGATGGAGAAGCGGAGGCTACCTGAAATTTGGGAATGCAGCTGAGGGCGGCATTTTCATTTTGAGCCGGCGTTTTCAGGTAGCCTTTTGTCGAGCCCACACTAATCGGCTTTGCTGTTTTATTCCCCTTTGCCAACCGACAGCGGCGCATTGTTCCGCACCGCGTGCCGCCACATCAAGCAGGCTACCTGAAACCTAACCGGGCGTTTTCAGGTAGCCTGCAAGTATTTTGGGGAGAGCCCCTCGGGCAAATGTGGTTTTTATGTTACGTTTTTTCGCAGCGGCAACTCGGAGCTTGCTCGGCGCGTGAGGCCAGGTATCAAGCGGCTTTCAGGGCAACGGGTTGGGTGCTGGTTGAGTAATGTGTCAATTAAAAAAGGCAGCTAATTTGGCCGATTTGGCCGCCAGGGGAATTTATGGGTTTTTCAGCGGGCGATCAGGGTTTATAATCCGCCCAAAATTGAGTTGCGGTGCTGGCGCGCCGCGTGTGCGTAATAACGTATAGCTAAAGTCGTTTTCCTTGCCGTTCAATGAGTTATGGCAGAAAAGATTTTGGCTATATGCTTTTTTGAAAGGAACCAAAATGAGTTCTTTCGATGGTAGTTCTGCTGCGGCGGTGGCCGTGGCGCCCGCACCGGCTTCTTCTGGCGGCACCAAAGTGCGCCGTCATTTAAAGTCGCGCCATCTTTCCATGATTGCCATCGGCGGCAGTATCGGCACCGGCCTGTTTATGGCCAGCGGCAGCGCCATCCATATGGCAGGCCCGGGCGGCGCATTGGTGGCTTATGCCGCCATCGGCCTGATGG
>NZ_LXST01000011.1:0-5671 GCF_001648535.1 Eikenella sp. NML99-0057
TTTCCATTCCTTTCATCATACTCCCACAAAGCACAACACCCGCCATCAGGCAGGTGTCGTAAATAGGTGTTTGGCAGTGTCCTACTTTCGCACGGGTATCCGCACTATCATCGGCGCTGGTTCGTTTCACGGCCCTGTTCGGGATGGGAAGGCGTGGGACCAAACCGCTATGGCCGCCAAACTTAAACTGTACAAATCGTCAAGCCGCCGGTAGCGTCCACTCCGGCCAATCAAATCAAACTGTCCTGTCCGGCTACTAACCAAACAATCGGGTAATGTGTATCGATTCCAGTAAGCTTTATTCTCTATGAGTGTCCTTCCCAGTGTCTCCACACCGCAAAGCACTTCAAATGATAGAGCCAAGCCTCACGAGCAATTAGTATGGGTTAGCTGCACGCGTTGCCGCGCTTCCACACCCCACCTATCAACGTCCTGGTCTAGAACGACTCTTCAGCGCGGTTATACCGCAAGGGAAGTCTCATCTCCAGGCAGGTTTCGCGCTTAGATGCTTTCAGCGCTTATCCTTCCCGAACTTAGCTACCCGGCAATGCCACTGGCGTGACAACCGGTACACCAGAGGTTCGTCCACTCCGGTCCTCTCGTACTAGGAGCAGCCCCTGTCAAACTTCCAACGCCCACTGCAGATAGGGACCAAACTGTCTCACGACGTTTTAAACCCAGCTCACGTACCACTTTAAATGGCGAACAGCCATACCCTTGGGACCGACTACAGCCCCAGGATGTGATGAGCCGACATCGAGGTGCCAAACTCCGCCGTCGATATGAACTCTTGGGCGGAATCAGCCTGTTATCCCCGGAGTACCTTTTATCCGTTGAGCGATGGCCCTTCCATTCAGAACCACCGGATCACTATGTCCTGCTTTCGCACCTGCTCGACTTGTCGGTCTCGCAGTTAAGCTACCTTTTGCCATTGCACTATCAGTCCGATTTCCGACCGGACCTAGGTAACCTTCGAACTCCTCCGTTACTCTTTGGGAGGAGACCGCCCCAGTCAAACTGCCTACCATGCACGGTCCCCGATCCGGTTTACGGACCTGGGTTAGAACCTCAAAGTCACCAGGGTGGTATTTCAAGGACGGCTCCACAGAAACTAGCGCCTCTGCTTCTAAGCCTCCCACCTATCCTACACAAGTGACTTCAAAGTCCAATGCAAAGCTACAGTAAAGGTTCACGGGGTCTTTCCGTCTAGCAGCGGGTAGATTGCATCTTCACAACCACTTCAACTTCGCTGAGTCTCGGGAGGAGACAGTGTGGCCATCGTTACGCCATTCGTGCGGGTCGGAACTTACCCGACAAGGAATTTCGCTACCTTAGGACCGTTATAGTTACGGCCGCCGTTTACTGGGGCTTCGATCCGATGCTCTCACATCTTCAATTAACCTTCCAGCACCGGGCAGGCGTCACACCCTATACGTCCACTTTCGTGTTTGCAGAGTGCTGTGTTTTTAATAAACAGTCGCAGCCACCGATTCTCTGCGACCCCCCAAAGCTTACGGAGTAAATCCTTCACCTCAGAGGGCATACCTTCTCCCGAAGTTACGGTATCAATTTGCCGAGTTCCTTCTCCCGAGTTCTCTCAAGCGCCTTAGAATTCTCATCCTGCCCACCTGTGTCGGTTTGCGGTACGGTTCGATTTAAGCTGGAGCTTAGTGGCTTTTCCTGGAAGCGTGGTATCAGTCACTTCGTATCCGTAGATACTCGTTATCGCTTCTCGGTGTTATGAAGAACCGGATTTGCCTAATTCTTCCACCTACTAGCTTGAACAAACTATTCCAACAGTTTGCTGACCTAACCTTCTCCGTCCCCACATCGCACTTAAATCAAGTACAGGAATATTAACCCGTTTCCCATCGACTACGCATCTCTGCCTCGCCTTAGGGGCCGACTCACCCTGCGCCGATGAACGTTGCGCAGGAAACCTTGGGCTTTCGGCGAGCGGGCTTTTCACCCGCTTTATCGCTACTCATGTCAACATTCGCACTTCTGATACCTCCAGCATTCCTTACGAAACACCTTCTCAGGCCTACAGAACGCTCCCCTACCATGCATGCTTCATTAAAACAGCTAACCCCATCTACCATACTCGACTTTGATGGGCGCTTTCCGTCGCTTTGCTCCGGCAAGCTGTTTTAATGAAGCATGCATCCGCAGCTTCGGTTATAGATTTGAGCCCCGTTACATCTTCCGCGCAGGATGACTCGACCAGTGAGCTGTTACGCTTTCTTTAAATGATGGCTGCTTCTAAGCCAACATCCTGGCTGTCTAAGCCTTCCCACTTCGTTTACCACTTAATCTATCATTTGGGACCTTAGCTGGCGGTCTGGGTTGTTTCCCTTTCGACAACGGACGTTAGCACCCGCTGTCTGTCTCCCATGATTGCACTTTCCGGTATTCTGAGTTTGCCATGGGTTGGTAAGTCGCAATGACCCCCTAGCCATAACAGTGCTTTACCCCCGGAAGTGATACATGAGGCACTACCTAAATAGTTTTCGGGGAGAACCAGCTATCTCCGAGTTTGTTTAGCCTTTCACCCCTATCCACAGCTCATCCCCGCATTTTGCAACATGCGTGGGTTCGGTCCTCCAGTACCTGTTACGGCACCTTCAACCTGGCCATGGATAGATCACTCGGTTTCGGGTCTACACCCAGCAACTATGACGCCCTATTAAGACTCGGTTTCCCTACGCCTCCCCTATCCGGTTAAGCTCGCTACTGAATGTAAGTCGTTGACCCATTATACAAAAGGTACGCAGTCACACAATAAAGTGCTCCCACTGTTTGTATGCATCAGGTTTCAGGTTCTATTTCACTCCCCTCCCGGGGTTCTTTTCGCCTTTCCCTCACGGTACTGGTTCACTATCGGTCGATGATGAGTATTTAGCCTTGGAGGATGGTCCCCCCATCTTCAGACAGGATTTCTCGTGTCCCGCCCTACTTGTCGTATGCTTAGTACCACTGCCGGAATTTCGGATACGGGGCTATCACCCACTATGGCGGAAGTTTCCAATTCCTTCTCCTATCCCGACGGCTATCACATACAGGCTGCTCCGCGTTCGCTCGCCACTACTTGCGGAATCTCGGTTGATTTCTTTTCCTCCGGGTACTTAGATGGTTCAGTTCTCCGGGTTCGCTTCTCTAAGCTTATATATTCAGCTTAGGATACACATTGCTGTGTGGGTTCCCCCATTCGGACATCACCGGATCAAAGCTCTATTGCCAGCTCCCCGATGCTTTTCGCAGGCTTACACGTCCTTCGTCGCCTATCATCGCCAAGGCATCCACCTGATGCACTTATTCACTTGACTCTATCATTTGAAGTGCCTTTTTGACTTCGCCTGCGCTGCGTTGACTACAGCTGGGGCTTAAGGCCTCTACTTTGATAAAGCTTACTGCTTGTTGTGTCCAAATCCTGCCTTTTGCGTTTCAGGATTCGGTCGATACAATCATCACCCAAATTTCTGTATGACTTATCTTTAAGATAAGCCTTACTTCGTTTGTTTGTTGATTTCGGCTTGCCAATTTGTTAAAGATCGATGCGTTTTGACTTCGCAAATAAAAATAAACTACCGCTCAAAACTGCAACATGTAGCAGCTTGCTCGCATATTTAGCATACTTTTATTTGGAAAGTATTGTGTGGTGGAGGCAAACGGGATCGAACCGATGACCCCCTGCTTGCAAAGCAGGTGCTCTACCAACTGAGCTATGCCCCCAGTACTTGGGCGGATCTGCTCCACTCTACGCCTACTGGTGGGTCTGGGAGGACTTGAACCTCCGACCCCACGCTTATCAAGCGTGTGCTCTAACCAGCTGAGCTACAAACCCAACATTCTCTTCGCATCTGTATCTGATTACCGATAGGTGTGGATGCTCTACCCCTACTTTTTCTCTAGAAAGGAGGTGATCCAGCCGCAGGTTCCCCTACGGCTACCTTGTTACGACTTCACCCCAGTCATGAAGCATACCGTGGCAAGCGGGCTCCTTGCGGTTACCCTACCTGCTTCTGGTATCCCCCACTCCCATGGTGTGACGGGCGGTGTGTACAAGACCCGGGAACGTATTCACCGCAGTATGCTGACCTGCGATTACTAGCGATTCCGACTTCATGCACTCGAGTTGCAGAGTGCAATCCGGACTACGATCGGTTTTCTGGGATTGGCTCCGCCTCGCGGCTTGGCTACCCTCTGTACCGACCATTGTATGACGTGTGAAGCCCTGGTCATAAGGGCCATGAGGACTTGACGTCATCCCCACCTTCCTCCGGTTTGTCACCGGCAGTCTCATTAGAGTGCCCAACTAAATGATGGCAACTAATGACAAGGGTTGCGCTCGTTGCGGGACTTAACCCAACATCTCACGACACGAGCTGACGACAGCCATGCAGCACCTGTGTTACGGCTCCCGAAGGCACCCCTCTATCTCTAAAGGGTTCCGTACATGTCAAAACCAGGTAAGGTTCTTCGCGTTGCATCGAATTAATCCACATCATCCACCGCTTGTGCGGGTCCCCGTCAATTCCTTTGAGTTTTAATCTTGCGACCGTACTCCCCAGGCGGTCGATTTCACGCGTTAGCTACGCTACTAAGGTATCATGTACCCCAACAGCTAATCGACATCGTTTAGGGCGTGGACTACCAGGGTATCTAATCCTGTTTGCTACCCACGCTTTCGAGCATGAACGTCAGTGTTATCCCAGGGGGCTGCCTTCGCCATCGGTATTCCTCCACATCTCTACGCATTTCACTGCTACACGTGGAATTCTACCCCCCTCTGACACACTCTAGCTATCCAGTTCAGAACGCAGTTCCCAGGTTGAGCCCGGGGATTTCACATCCTGCTTAAATAACCATCTGCGCTCGCTTTACGCCCAGTAATTCCGATTAACGCTCGCACCCTACGTATTACCGCGGCTGCTGGCACGTAGTTAGCCGGTGCTTATTCTTTCGGTACCGTCAGCAAAGGGTGGTATTAGCACCCTCCTTTTCTTCCCGAACAAAAGTACTTTACAACCCGAAGGCCTTCTTCATACACGCGGCATGGCTGGATCAGGGTTGCCCCCATTGTCCAAAATTCCCCACTGCTGCCTCCCGTAGGAGTCTGGGCCGTGTCTCAGTCCCAGTGTGGCGGATCGTCCTCTCAGACCCGCTACTGATCGTCGCCTTGGTAGGCCTTTACCCCACCAACTAGCTAATCAGTTATCGGCCGCTCGAATAACGCGAGGTCTTGCGATCCCCCGCTTTCTCCCTCAGGACGTATGCGGTATTAGCCAATCTTTCGATTGGTTATCCCCCATTACTCGGTACGTTCCGATATATTACTCACCCGTTCGCCACTCGCCGGCAGTAGTGCAAGCACTACCCCGCTGCCGTTCGACTTGCATGTGTAAAGCATGCCGCCAGCGTTCAATCTGAGCCAGGATCAAACTCTTATGTTCAATCTCTAACTTAATAACTTCTGGTCTGCTTCAAAGAAACCGACAGAACAATGTTAAACATCGTCTTGTCTTCTTCTCAACAGTGCAGGTGTAAAACACCCACACTTATCGGTAATCTGATTGTTAAAGAGCTGCTGAACCGTAAAACCGACAACAAAACCGTGCCGTAAGGAACAGCGAAGATGCGGACTATACGCCTACCAGAATATTTTGTCAAA
>NZ_LXST01000012.1:0-1684 GCF_001648535.1 Eikenella sp. NML99-0057
GCCTGGAAACGTTTTAATTTGGTGGTTTTACACCAGGTTAAATTCCAATTTACTGTTTATTCTGCCGTCTAGCGGCGTGCCTTGAAGGCGGGATTGGCGCGGCAGCTGTCGGCAAACTCTTCCAGCCTTTTGGTGTACACGGCGGCGGTGTGCAGGGATTGGGTCAGCAGTTCCACGGCCTTGTCTTGGCCGGTACCGGCCCTGATTTGCGCCGCCTGCAGCCGGGGGGCGTCGGTGCTGGGTTTCGGTTTGCTGCAGACGGTCGGGTAGTGGGCGGGGCCGGTGCAGGCCGCCAGGCCCAGCAGTGCGGCGGTCAGGATTATTTTTGCCATAGTCTGTTTATCCTTCTCAGGTTGTTAGCGGTCTCGCGTCCGACTTTTTCAGGTGGCCTGAAGGCGGCGGCCGGATGTTTGGCGGCCAGCTCGGCGCGCATCTGTGCCAGTTTTTGCGCCTGGGCACGGAGTTCCGCCCGGCTGCCGGCATTGTCCAGCTTGGCGCTTTGCAGTGCGGCGGTTTGGCTCTGTATCAGGCCGTCCTGCGCCACCATGATCTCCAGCAGTTCGTCCCGCTCGGCCGCCAAGGCCGCCAGTTCGGCATTCTTGCCCGCCAGCGCTTCGGCAAAGCCGTACCACGAATAGGCGGTAAAGCCGGCCAGCGCCCCGCAAATCACAATGGCGGCGGTGCAGTGTTTGGGCAGTCTCGGCTTCATGATGCCCCTCCTTGTTCGTCCCGAGAGGCCGCCGTCCGCCGGCCGAGGATGCTGATGGCCTTGTTGGTGCTGTTCGTGCCGTAGCAGGCGCAGGCGTAGGCCAGGAAGAAATCGAAGTGCAGGCTGCCCTTGTATGCCTGCCAGCCGATCACCGCGCTGCACACCACATGCCCGCTGAGCATCACGACTTTGGACAGGCTGGCGGTACCGCCGCCGTATCCGGTCAGTAAGCCCCTCATAGATACGCTCCCAATCTCGCGGCGGCGGTTTCCAACTGCGCGCGCGTTGCCGCGTCCAATTCCTTTTCCGCATACACGGCCAGATAGCCTGCCACGCGCCCGCCTTTTTTAACGGGGTAGCGGTATACCCGCCGCACGCCGTAGCCGTGTGCCAGCAGGTCGGTATTCAGGCTCGGCGTTTCGTCCGCCGTGCCGTCGGCAAAGTAAAAGCCCTGCTTCTCCGGCTGCCACGCCGACACGCCACTCTGCCCGGCCAGGATTTTCTCCACCGTGGACTTGCCGCTTAAAATCGGCAGCCACGACAGCCCGATTTCCGACACCATGCGCTGTTCGTCCTGCTTGGTTTTGGCAAATACCAACAGCCGCCCCTGATATTCGTAGGGGTTGCTGCTCGGTACGAATTTGTAGCCCAAAACGGCCTGCAGGTCCGCCATCGCCACGCCGTCCGCCGCGCTTTCGGCTTCTTTGTTTTCCACAAAGCCGTGCGGGGACTGCAGGTAGGGCGCAGCCGACCCTTCTTTGTGCACCCCTTCGATTGCCGTTTCCGCATTGGCCCGGCTGAAACGGTCGACCAGCGCGATGGGGTCGGTTTTCCACAACACCAGTGCCGGGATGCCGGCGAGAAACAGCAGTACGCCGCGCCGGAAGCCGACCTGCCGTAAAAAGTCGGCAATGATTTGGTATTTATCCTGTTCGGACATTTCATCCTCCGTTTTCAGGCGGTGCCGCCCGCAGG
>NZ_LXST01000013.1:0-1469 GCF_001648535.1 Eikenella sp. NML99-0057
GTTTTCAGGTAGCCTTTTATATGATGGGGTTATTCGTCTTCGTCCTCTTCCTCGTCGCCTAAATCCACTTCCTCAAGCGGGATCACCCGGGTGCGGTAGCGCAGTTTGTGGTAGAGATAGAAACCGAAGAATATGGGCAGGCCCATATAGGTCACCACAATCCGTTGCCAATCGATTTCGCCGCTCATCACCAGCTCGGTGTCCTGCCCCAGAATCACCAACACACACAACACCAGCGCGATCAGCGGACCGAAGGGGAACCATTTGGCACGGTAATCCAAGTCTTTCAAATCAAAACCCTGGGCAATGTAGGCGCGGCGGAAACGGTAGTGGCTGATGGCGATGCCTAGCCAAGAGATGAAGCCGGTTAAGCTTGAAGCGGCCAGAATATATTCATAGGCGTGGTCGTTGAAAATTTCGATTAAAAACAGCAGCAGCACCACCGCTGCCGTGGCCAGCACCGAACGTACCGGTACGCCGAAGCGGTTTACCTTGCGGAAGCTCTTGTATGCCATGCCGCTTTTGCCCATGGCATACAACATGCGCACCGAAGCATACATACCCGAATTGCCGGCAGAGAGAATAGAAGTAAGGATGACCGCGTTCATCACCGCTGCCGCCATGGCTAAGCCAGCGCGCTCAAACACCAGCGTAAACGGCGATTTGGCAATCTCAGACACGTTTTCCGCCCCCAGCAATTCCGGGCTGGTATAGGGAATCAGCAGGCCGATCACAAAAATCGACAAGATATAGAAAATCAGGATGCGCCAAAACACCTGTTTCACGGCTTTCGGGATGCTCTCTTTCGGGTTTTCCGACTCACCGGCGGTGATGCCAATCAGCTCCGTCCCTTGGAAAGAGAAACCGGCGATCAGGAACACGCCCAGCATGGTTAAGAAGCTACCTGAAAAACCGTCACCTAAAAACGGCGCGTCGCCCACGGTAAAGTTAGCCAGACCCACATAGTTGCCGCCAAGAATACCGAAAATCGTCAGCATGCCCACGCCGAGAAATACGACAACCGTAACCACCTTAACCAGCGAAAACCAATATTCCGATTCGCCGAAAGCTTCTACCGACAACATATTCAACAGCACAATCAGCCCGAAAAACAGCAGGCTCCAGCCCCAAGGCGGCATAAAGCGCATCGGTTCCCAATACGTGATTACCAGCGCGGCAATGGAAATGTCTACTGCTACGGTGATGACCCAACTAAACCAATAATTCCAGCCTAGGGCATAACCCAGCGAGGGATCGACAAACTTGGCGGCATAAGTGGAAAACGAGCCGGACACCGGCAGATAAGTGGCCATTTCGCCCAAGGAAGTCATCAGGAAATACACCATCAGGCCGATGGCGGCATAAGCCACCAATGCGCCGCCCGGGCCTGCCATATGGATGGCGCTGCCGCTGGCCATAAACAGGCCGGTGCCGATACTGCCGCCGATGGCAATCATGGAAAGATGGCG
>NZ_LXST01000014.1:0-79509 GCF_001648535.1 Eikenella sp. NML99-0057
CCATCAGGCCGATGGCGGCATAAGCCACCAATGCGCCGCCCGGGCCTGCCATATGGATGGCGCTGCCGCTGGCCATAAACAGGCCGGTGCCGATACTGCCGCCGATGGCAATCATGGAAAGATGGCGGGTTTTTAAATTGCGGCGGATTTTGTTTTTGTTGGCCTGCGTGGTAGCAGGGTTGGCCGCGGTTGAAGGGGTTAGATTCGGTGTGCTCATGCTCTATTTCTCCCGACGAGGCTGCCTGGCAGCAACTAAACCGAAACGGAAACCTTGCAAAACTGCAAATTGGCAAAGATTCCCACCTTAACTTTGGGGCATTATAGGAGCAATCACTACTTGGTAAAACCGCTTAAACCTGCAGTTAAATCAAATAAACGGCATATACTGCTATTTTTAATAGAAACATTACTCGAAACAAAGACTTTTGATTTGCCCGAGAGTAGCTTGATATCTAGCTTTGCGTGAATTTTTTACCTGCTGAACCCCGTTTCACAACGTGTCATAAACACCACATCCGCAAACTTGGGGCTACCTGAAAACTGTCTATTTTTGATATCTCGTTTTCAGGTAGCCTTTTGATCTAGCGATGGCGCCAATCCACGCCGCAGGCGGCGGCCATTTCGATGGCGGCTTCGGGGGCGTGGCTGCCGGCAGGGTAGGGCTGGGGTTCGGGTTGGCGTGCCGTCCAGTCGTCGAGCACGGGCTGGAGCCAGCGCCAGGCGGCTTCGAGTTCGTCGCTGCGCATAAAGAGGGCGAGTTTGCCGTTTATCGCGTCGAGCAGCAGGCGCTCATAAGCGTCGGCACGGCGTTCGGGGAAGATTTTGAGCAAGTCCAAATCCAGTGCGGCTTCGTGCACGCACAGGCTAGTGCCGGGGGCTTTCATTTGCAGGAACAGCTTCACGGATTCCTGCGGCTGCAGGCGCACGCTGATGCGGTTGGGCGAGCCGCCGCAGCCGAATACGGGGTGGGCTTCCGGCCAGAAGTGGAGCACGATTTCAGCCAGCCGCCCGGCCATGCGCTTGCCGCTGCGTAACAGGAAGGGCACGCCGCGCCAGCGCGGGTTGTCGATTTCGGCGCGTAGGGCGATGAAGGTTTCGGTGCGGCTTTGCGGGGCTACGTTGGCTTCTTCGCGGTAGCCGCACACGTTTTCGCCCCGGATTTGGCCGGCGGTGTATTGGCCGTGTACCACATCAGCACGCACGCTGTAGGCATTGAAGGGCTTGAGTGCACGCAAGACGTTGAGCTTTGCGTTGCGCACGTCGTTATCGCCGAGCGACAGTGGCGGTTCCATGGCGGTGAAGCACAAAAGCTGCAACAGGTGGTTTTGCAACATATCTCGCAGGGCGCCGGTTTGGTCGTAGAACTCGCCGCGTTTTTCCACACCGAGCTCTTCGGCAATGGTGATTTCCACGGCGCGGATTTGGGCGGCACACCACAGTGGCTCGAACAGGCGGTTGGCAAAGCGCAGGGCGAGCAGGTTTTGTACGGGCTCTTTGCCGAGATAATGGTCGATACGGTAGATCTGCTCTTCGCGGAAGAAGGCGGCCACGGCGGTGTTGATGCTTTGCGCGGAGGCAAGGTCGTGGCCGAGCGGTTTTTCCAGCACGATGCGGGTTGCGGGGCGGTTCAGCCCAGCGTCGGCCAGATTGCGGCAGATGGGCATGAAATAGTGCGGCGCGGTGGAAAGGTAAACCACCAGGGCGCGGCTGTTTTGCCCGGCTTCGGCGCCGAGCAGCGCGGCGAGGCGGTGGAATTGTTCGGCATTTTCGGCGTCTACGGGCAGATAGTTGATGCGTTGGCAGAAGGTATGCCACGTTTCGGCTTCGAGGTTGGGAATATGCGGTCGGGCAGATTCTTCTACTTTTTTCAGATAGCCTGCGCGCCCTAAATCGCGGCGGCCGAGGCCGATGATGCGGCCGCCCGGGTGCAGCGTGCTTGCGGCGTGGGCTTGATAGAGGGCGGGCAGCAGCTTGCGCATCACGAGGTCGCCAGTGCCGCCGAAAAAGACTATATCGAAAGGGGTAGGCATAGTTGGATAGGCCGTGAATAAAAAACAGGCGCATTATAGCCCCGCCGTCAGGCTACCTGAAAATTTAGCATCGGCTCAGGTACAATACGGCGTTTTCATTTGATACGGGTACACCACCATGTTCAACCACAGCGAGCAAACCCTGCGCGATGTTTGCACCCAAGTCCTCGAGCTGGCTAAAGCCGGCGGTGCCACCGCGGCCGAAGCCGACGTGAGCGAGTCCATCGGCCAATCCGTGCAGGTGCGGCTGCAGGAAATCGAGCACATCGAATACCAGCAAGACAAATCGCTCGATCTCACCGTGTATGTAGGCCGGCGCAAAGGCCGCGCCAGCACCGCCGATTTCTCCCCCGCCGCCATTGCCGATACCGTGCGCGCCGCGCTCGATATTGCTCGCTACACCGCCGAAGACCCCTGCGCCGGCCTGGCCGAAGCCTCTCTGATGGCCACCGAATTTCCTGATTTGCAAAGCTACCACGAATGGCCGCTGAGCACCGCCGAAGCCGCCGAACTCGCCCGCCGTAGCGAAGCCGCCGCCCGCGCCGCCGATTCCCGCATCACCAATTCCGAAGGCGCCCACATCCAAACCGGCCATTATCAATATGTATACGGCAACAGCCACGGCTTTATGCAACACCAGCGCAGCAGCCGCCACAGCCTGTCTTGCAGCGTGGTGGCCGGCAGCGGCAGCGGCATGCAGCGCGATTATTGGTACGACCTCGCCCGCAGCAGCGCCGATTTGGACACGCCCGAACACATCGGCCAAACCGCCACCCGCCGCGCCGTGCGGCGCCTCGGTGCCAAAAGCCTGCCCACCGGCAGCTACCCTGTGCTATTCGATGCCACCGTTTCAGGTAGCCTCATCGGCCACCTCGCCGGCGCACTCAGCGGCGGCGCACTCTACCGCCAAACCAGCTTCCTGCAAGACAGCATCGGCCGCCAAATCCTCCCCGCCGCACTCAGCCTGCGCGAAGAGCCGCACCTGCCCAAAGCCCTGGCCAGCACCGCCTTCGATGCCGAAGGCGTCGCCACCCGCCCCCGCTTCGTGATTGAAAACGGCATCATCCAAGGCTACTTCCTCAGCAGCTACAGCGCCCGCAAACTCGGCCTGCCCACCACCGCCAACGCCGGCGGCGCCCACAACCTCATCCTCAGCCACACCCACCCAAGCCAGGCCGAGCTCCTGCGCGAAATGGGCAGCGGCCTGCTCGTTACCGAACTCATGGGCCAAGGCGTCAACACCCTCACCGGCGACTACTCGCGCGGCGCCGCCGGCTTTTGGGTGGAAAACGGCCAAATCGCCTACCCCGTGCAGGAGATCACCATCGCCAGCCGCCTGCAAGACATGCTGCCCAACATCGCCGGTGCCGCCAACGACGCCCTCAAACGCAGCGTCCACAAAACCGGCTCCCTGCTGCTCGAACAGATGACTGTGGCCGGGCATTGAGCGGGCGTGTGCCGGATGCAGTGAAAGAGGCTACCTGAAAACGCGGACTGCAACGAATTGAACCTGCCGCATTGCCGTTTTCAGGTAGCCTTTTCTATCCTTGCGGGCAGGCATGCTGGCGCAGTAAACTGCTTGCACAATGATTTTCGGCAGGGCATGCCTGAGGAGGTGCTGTGTTTTACCAAGTTATTGCACTGCTTTTATGGAGCAGTGCTTTCATTGCGGCCAAATATTCCTACACGATGATGGATCCGCTGATGATGCTGCTGTTCCGGCTGGGGATTGCGGCTTTGCTGGTGTTGCCACCTTGCCTGCGCTATTGGCGGACTATTGAACGGCGCTATTGGCCGGGGCTGTTATGGCTGTCGTTTTTAAATTATGTGGTGGTGCTGGCTTTGCAGTTCTGGGGGCTGAAGTTTACTTCAGCAGCGAGCACGTCCACCATTGCGGGGCTGGAACCGCTGTTAACGGTGTTTATCGGCCATTTCTTTTTTCACGACCGTGCCGAGTGGTACCACTGGTTATGCGGACTGCTGGCCTTTATCGGCGTGGCGCTTTTGATTGCGGGTGGCGGCGAGGGTGGCGACATCAGTTTGCTGGGCTGCTTGATGGTGTTGGGCGGCGGGGTGGTGTTCTGTGCCACATTGCGTCCGACGCAGAAGATGATCGCGGCCATCGGTGCGCCGGCGTTTACGTCGTTATCGATGGGGTTGGCACCTTTGTTGTGTTCGCCGGTGAGCCTGCTGCTCGCGGATGATTTGCACATTGGCTGGAATTTGCCGGGCACGTTGGGGCTGCTGTATTTAGGGGTGTGTTGCAGTTGGTTGTCGTACACTTGTTGGAACAAGGGCATGACCAGTGTGTCGTCGAATGTGTCGGGTATGCTGACGGCCTCGGAGCCGATTTTCGGCACGCTGCTGGCCGTGTTGATTTTGGGTGAGCGTATTTCGGCCATGTCGCTGGCGGGCGTGGTACTGGTGATTTCTGCCACGGTAGGCTCGGTGGTGATGCCGAAATGGCTGGAGCGGCAGCGATCGTAGCTTGCATTGATAGGGGGTGTGTTCTGCACATGGCCTACGCGTTGATTTCAATTTTCAGGTAGCCTCCCGCAAAGCAAGCAGGCCGCCCCGTTTTGGGGCGCGGCCTGTTTGTTTACAGCCTAAGGTTTAGTGATGGCAACCGCAGGCTTTCATGTCGATAACCATACGGCCTTGGATTTTGCCGTCGCGCATTTCTTGGAAAATGGCATTGGCTTCGTCCAGCTGGCGCAGCTGCACCACGGGCACCACGATGCCTTCGGCGCCGAATTGGAAGGCTTCTTCCAAGTCTTTGCGCGTGCCCACCAGTGAGCCCACCACTTCGATGCCGTCCAGCACCAGGCGCGGAATCGACAAATCCATGGTTTCGGGCGGTAGCCCAACGGCCACCACGCGGCCGCAAGCGCGCACGCAATCCACAGCGGAATTGAATGCAGCGCGGGACACGGCAGTTACCACGGCGGAGTGGGCGCCGCCGGTTTTCTCTTGAATGAACTTGGCAGCGTCTTGTTTGGCCGGGTTCACAATCAAATCAGCGCCGGATTCTTTGGCCAGAGCCAGTTTGTCGTCGTTGATGTCCACGGCAATCACGTGTGCACCGAATACTTTCTTGGCGTATTGCACGGCCAGGTTACCCAAGCCACCGGCGCCGTAGATGGTAATCCACTGACCTGGCGCCGCGCCGGCCACTTTGATGGCTTTATAGGTGGTTACGCCGGCACAGGTGATACTGCTGGCCTGGGCAGGATCGAGGCCTTCGGGCACTTTCACCGCATAATCGGCTTTCACCACGCAGTGGGTGGCCATGCCGCCGTCGGCGGTGTAGCCGGCGTTCAGCACGCTGCGGCAGAAGGTTTCACGGCCGGTGATGCAGTATTCGCAGTGGCCGCAGCTGGCAAACAGCCAAGCAATGCTCACGCGGTCGCCTACTTTCAGGGTGGTTACGTCGGGCGCAATCTGCTTCACGATACCGATGCCTTCGTGGCCGAGCACACGGCCGGGTTTTTTACCGTAGTCGCCGGCAGCCACGTGCAAGTCGGTGTGGCAAACGCCGCAGTATTCCACTTCCACCAGCGCTTCGCCCGCGCCCACGGCAGGGATGTCGCGCTCAACGATTTCTACGTTACCGTCGCATTGGGGGGTAACAACTGCTGCTTTCATTTTCATGGCTATGATCCTTGTGCTGATTGGTTGATTAGGGGGACTACTCGATCGGAAGTATGCACTTTTCCCAAGCTGGCAGTCAAGGCTTATTAACAAAATAACTTATTGATTTAAATCATGTTATATTATAACTTTCGCTTGAATTGGGTCGCTTAAATAGAGGCTACCTGAAAGCAGCGCGGGCAGGGCGGCTGGCGCAGTTTGGTGGCGCCGGGTTTAGCTCGTTTTACGGCTGGCGGCTGGAAATTATTGCGATATTATTTTTGCCGAGGCATACGGTTTCTGATGGATGCTGAAGCTTGCGCTTTCAGATAGCCTGCCTGCTGTTTCATTTGCTAGAATGCCTATTCCTCAACCACTTTGCCGCGATGCCCGCCATGTCTGTTTACACCAGCGTTTCCGATCAAGAAATCCGCCAGTTTTTAGAAGACTACGACTTAGGGGGCTTCGTGTCGTTGCAAGGCATTGCCCAAGGCGTGACCAACAGCAACTATTTCCTCGACACCGACTGCGGCCGCTATGTGCTCACCATCTTCGAGGTGCTCACCCGCGAAGAGCTGCCCTTTTTCATGGATCTCAGCCAGCACCTTAGCCGCAACGGCGTAGCCTGCCCCGCGCCCATTCCTCGGCGCGACGGGCGCTTCGACAGCACGCTCGCCGGCAAACCCGCCTGCCTCGCCACTTTTCTCAATGGCCGCGACATCGCCGTACCCGATGCCGCCCAATGCTTCCACACCGGCGCCATGCTCGCCAAAATGCATATCGCCGGTCGAAGCTTCGGCCAAAGCATGCCCAACCCGCGCCACGCCGCCTGGTGGGAAGCCGAAAGCCGCCGCCTGCTGCCCTGCCTGAGCAGTGAAGATGCCGCGCTGCTGCAAGACGAAATCGCCTTTCTCGCCGCCCACCCCGACAGCCACCTGCCCCACGGCATCATCCATGCCGACCTGTTCAAAGACAACGTGCTGCTCGACGGCATTCAGGTAGCCGGCTTCATCGATTTCTACTACGCCTGCAACGGCAGCTTCATGTACGACCTCGCCATCGCCGTAAACGACTGGGCGCGCCTGGCCGACAACCGCATCGACCCGCAGTTACAGAAAGCCTTTATGCGTGGCTATCAAAGCGTGCGCCCCCTCACTCCCGCCGAACAGGCCTACCTGCCCATTGCCCACCGTGCCGGCTGCATCCGTTTCTGGGTATCCCGCCTGCTCGACTACCACTTCCCGCAGGGCGGCGAAATGACCTTCGTGAAAGACCCTGACGTTTTCCGCGACCTGCTGCTCTATTTCCGCCAACGCCCCGCTCCCGCCGCAACCGACCAAGCCCTGTTCAACCTCGAAGGCAAAGTGTTCCAACCCGCCGAAGCAGGCCATGCAGGCGAAACACCCGAACGCTGCCACTTCCACCAAGACGGCGACACCGTGTGGGCGGAATACCAAGGCGGCGGCATCCGCAAAGGCTTCCTGCTCGGCCGCTACACCGAACGCAGCAGCATTGCCTACGCCCGCCAACACCTCACCCTCGCCGGAGCCGCCCACAGCAGCAGCGGCCGCCTGCGCATCGAAACCCTGCCCGACAGCCGCCTGCGACTGCATTTGTTTAGCGAAGACGGCGAAGCGGTGTGGGACGAGTGCGTGCCATAGGACTGTTGGAGTAGGGATGTGAAAAGGCTACCTGAAACTTTCAGGTAGCCTCTTGTTTGATTGCTGCCGATACTACACCGCCACTTGCGCTTTGATATGCGGGTGCGGGTCGTAGTTTTGCAGCTCGAAGTCTTCAAAGCGGAAGTCGAACAGGTTTCGCACTTCGGGGTTGAGCTGCATTTGCGGCAGGGCTCGCGGCTCGCGGGTCAGCTGGAGTTTGGCTTGCTCGAAGTGGTTGCTGTAGAGGTGGGCGTCGCCGAAGGTGTGGATGAACTCGCCGGGTGCGAGGCCGCACACTTGCGCCATCATCATGGTAAGCAGGGAATAGCTGGCGATGTTGAAGGGCACGCCGAGGAAGACGTCGGCGCTGCGTTGGTAGAGCTGGCAGGAGAGGCGGCCTTCGGCTACGTAAAATTGAAACAGGGCGTGGCAGGGGGGCAGCGCCATTTCGTCAACGAGGGCGGGGTTCCAGGCGGATACGATAAGACGGCGGCTGTCGGGGTTGCGTTTGATTTGTTCGACAACGTTGGCGATTTGGTCGATATGCCGGCCGTCGGGGGCGGGCCAGGAGCGCCATTGGTAGCCGTATACGGGGCCGAGGTCGCCGTTTTCGTCGGCCCATTCGTCCCAGATGGAGACGTTGTTTTCTTTCAGGTAGCGGATGTTGGTGTCGCCTTTGAGAAACCAAAGGAGCTCGTGGATGATGGAGCGCAGGTGGAGCTTTTTGGTGGTGAGCAGGGGAAAGCCTTGGGCGAGGTCGAAGCGCATTTGGTGGCCGAATATGGAACGGGTACCGGTGCCGGTGCGGTCGGATTTGTTGGTGCCGTGGCTGAGGATGTGCTGCATGAGGTGGAGATAGGGTTGCATGGTGTGATTGGGTTGGGTGTCGAAATGGGGGTATTGTACACGTTTGAGGGGGTGGGGAGGAAAGGGAAAGGCTACCTGAAAACGTAGCGCAGCAAAGTTTCTGCGTTGCTAAAGTTTCAGGTAGCCTTTTTATGGCGAATGATCAGAATGCTGGTGCGTTGGCTCGCTGCCTTGCTTTATGAGCATTTTAGTCTGCTATAGCGGGCATGGAGGCTATTCCAAATCGAAGCAGCCGACGGTTTCAACGTGGGCGGTTTGGGGGAACATGTTGACGATGCCGGCGTTGCGGAAGCGGTAGCCTTTGCCCACGAGTACGTCGGCATCGCGGGCAAAGGTGGCGGGGTTGCAGGAAACGTACACGATGCGGCGGGGGAGGTAGGGGGCGTGCAGGGCTTGGACGAGGGCGTAGGCGCCGCTGCGGGGCGGATCGAGCAGGATTTTGTCGAAATAGCCCCAGCCGGCGACGGTGTGTTCGGTGGTTTGGAAGAGGTCGGCGCTGTGGAACTGGGCGCGTTCGGCGAGGTGGTTGAGGCGGGCGTTTTGGCTGGCACGCTCGGTGAGCGCGGGCGAGCCTTCGATGCCGATGACTTGTGCGCCGGCGGCGGCGATGGGGAGGCTGAAGTTGCCGAGACCGCAGAAAAGGTCGGCGATGCGTTCGCCGCTTTGGGGCCGCAACAGCTGCATGGCGCGGGCAACGAGCAGGGCGTTGGCGGCGGGGTTGACTTGGGTGAAGTCGCCGGGGCGGTAGGGGAGGGTGAGGGCGTATTCGGGCAGGCTGTAGCTGAGTTGGGGGCTGTCTGGCAGAAGGGGTTGGGCGGGCTGGTGTGGGGTTTGCAGCCAGATGTGCCAGTTGGCGGGCAGGCTTTGGGCGTGCTGGATGAGGTGGGCGCGGGCGGCTTTGGGGAGGTGTTCGGTGTGTAGGGTGAGGCTGTTGGCGGTGGGGCTGTGGTGTAGTTCGATGGTGTGGACAGGGGCGTGCAGGCGGTTGAGCTGCTGGAGCAGGGCACGGGTGTTGCCCAGTTGGCTGGCAAGCTGGGGGGCGAGGATGGGGCATTGTCGGATATCGACAATGCGGTGGCTGCTGCGGCTTTGGAAGCCGAGGATGGTGCGGCCTTGGCTGTGGTGGGCGCTGAGGCGGGCGCGGTGGCGGTAGCCCCAGGCTTGGCCGTAGACGGGGGGGCAGGAGGTATTGGGGGCGGATTTTGCCGAGGCGTTGGAGTTGGTCTTCGAGGATGCGTTGTTTGTAGGCTACCTGAACGTTGCTGTGGACGTGTTGGAGGGTGCAGCCGCCGCATTGGTTGTAGTGGGGGCAGGCGGGGGCGGTGCGGTAGGGGGAGGGGGTGAGGATGCGGGCGGTTTGGGCTTCGTCGTGGTGTTTCTTGCTGCGGGTGATTTGGTAGACAACGGTTTCTTGGGGCAGGGCGCCGGTGATGAAGGTGGTTTTGCCGTGGATGCGGGCTACGCCGCGGCCTTCGTGGTCGATGCTGTGGATGGTGGCGGTGTTCATGGTGTGGATAGATTGAGGCTACCTGAAAGCGGGATTGGGGGTTCAGGTAGCCTCTGTCGACTATTCGTGGTCGCCAATCTGGGGAGGGGCCTCTTCCTGGTTGGGGATGCGGTAGCTTTCGTCTGCCCAGGTGCCTAGATCGATCATTTTGCAGCGTTGGCTGCAGAAGGGGCGGTAGGGACTGCTCTCGCTCCAGAGTACAGGCTTTTGGCAGGTGGGGCAGGATACGGTGCGCTGGGTCATGGTTTGTCGGTGATGGGGTCGAAGCTGCACATTTTGAGCTGGAAGGGGATGTCGGTGTCGATCTGTTTTCCACGCGGACTGTCTTGGGTGGCTTGGGTGAAGCGGATATGGGTGAAGTATTTGTTGGCAGAAATCTCGGGCAGGGTGTGGTGGGATTGGGCCACATCTACGGTGAGCATGTGGATGTTGCTGCCGAGCTTGGTGTTTTGATAGTTGCCTTGACGGGCGAGGCATTCGAGGCGGATGCTGTTGCGGCGCAGGATGCGCAGCAGCAGGGAGATGGCATCACCGGTGGGGGTGAGGGAGCGAATCCAGCAGCCGAGGTCGGCCACGCGCTGCTCAAAGGGCAGTTGCAGCCAGTAGTGATAAGAGGGAAGGTCGAAGGGGCTGGTGCCGCCGGATACGAGCATACGCTGCTTTACGCCCATGAGCCATTCGTTTTCGCGCAGATGTTGGCCGAATTTTTGTTGTACTTCTTGCAGATTCTGGGTGGCCTGGTAGAGGTCGTCTTGCTCGGGGGTGGAGTCGTATTGCTCGCGTTCGGCTTGGGAAATTTGCTGGCGTTGGCGTTCGAGCTCTTGCAGGATGTCTAGCTTGAGTTCGGCGCGGGAAGCGCAATCCATGATTTCGAATAGGGTGCCGAGGGCGGCGTGGTGTGCCCAAGGGTCTGGATAGCTGACGGTGGCGTTGAAGCGGGAAAAGAGATGCTCGAGGCGCAGGAAGTTGCGGATGCGTTCGGACAGAGGGTGTTCGAAGGTAATGATGGCGGACATGGTTCAACTACCGAATAATTGTTGGTAAATAAGGTGTTGCCGCTTCACGGCGGCAGCAAACTCGGGCAGGCCGGCTTCATTGCTGATGAGGTCGTCGGCAATGCGGCGGCGCTGTTGACGGCTGACCTGGGCGGTGAGAATGCCGTTAATCATATCACGGGTAAGGCCGCTGCGTTCAATGGTGCGGCGGATTTGTGTTTCTTCGCTGCAATCGATAACGAGAATGCGCTGGAGAATGCTTTGAAAAACAGGCTGCTCGGTAAGCAGGGGGATTTCGATGATGCCGTAGGTGGCTTGGGGATATTGCTGCTGTTGCATCCGGATTTCGGCGAGAATCAGTGGGTGGAGGATGTTTTCGAGCTTGGATTTGGCTTCGGGGGATTGAAAAACGAGTTGGCGCAGGGTGGCGCGGTTGAGGCTACCTGAAAAATCGAATACGGCCTCGCCAAAGGCAGCACGGATGGCGGGCAGGGCAGCTCCGCCATCTGCGGTGAGGGCGCGGGAGACAGCATCGGCATCAATCAGCGGCACGCCGTGTTGGGCAAACAGGCGGGCAGCGGTAGATTTGCCGCTGCCGATGCCGCCGGTGAGGCCGACCCAGGCGGTCATATCAGATGAATCCGGATTTGTGCAGCCACCATTGGATGCCTTGCAGGATATAGCTGTTGGCAGCAAAAACCAGCCAGCCGGCAATGGCGAGCGCGGGGCCAAAGGCAATGGGCTGGCCTTTAGCAGCACGCATCACTAAGGCAGCAACGAGACCAACCAAAGCGGCCACGAAAACAATAACGGGCAGGGTGCTAACGCCGAGCCAGGCGCCAAGTGCGGCGAGCAGTTTGAAGTCACCATAGCCCATGCCCTCTTTACCGGTGATGAGTTTGAATAGGTGGAACAGCAGCCAGAGGCTCAAATAGCCGACCACAGCACCGAGCAGTGCTGAAGGCAGACTAACAAAGCCTACCTGCCAGTTGAACAGCAGGCCGAGCCAAATCAGGGGCAGGGTGAGCTGGTCTGGTAAGAGTTGGGTATCGGCATCGATAAAGGTGAGGGCAACCAGCATGGCGGTGAACACGAGGCCGCCAAGGGTGAGCCAAGTGTAGCCGTAGCGCCAGACGACGATGCCAAATAGGATGCCGGTGAGCAGCTCGACGGCGGGGTAACGCCAGCCGATGGGGGTGTGGCAGCTATGGCAGCGGCCGCGTAGCAGCAGGTAGCTGATGATGGGGATATTTTGCCACGGTTTCACCGGGCTGCCGCATTTGGGGCAGCGCGAGGGCGGGGTGCTGATGTTGAACGGTTTTTGGTCTTCTTCGTCCAGCGGCAGTTCAAGATGCTGTTTGGCAGCGATACGCCATTGTTTCTCTAGCATGACCGGCAGGCGGTAGATAACCACGTTGAGAAAGCTGCCCACCAGCAGGCCAAGCAGGACGGCGAAGGGGATGTAGATTTCGGGATCAAGATTGGTCATGGGCGTGGTGCGGGTATATTTTCAGGTAGCCCGTGGGAGGCTACCTGAAAGGCTAAGATGATTAAGATGGAATGGGTTGACTGAATAGATTAGCCAACTACGCTGCCCAGGTTGAACAGTGGCAGGTACATGGCAACTAGAATCACACCAATAATGCTGCCTAATACCACCATAATAATCGGTTCCATCAGGGACGATAGAGTAGAAACGGCAATATCTACTTCTTCCTCATAAAATTCCGCAGCTTTGTTCAGCATATCGTCCAGCGAGCCAGATTCTTCACCGATAGAGGCCATTTGAAGAACCATATTGGGGAACAGGTCGGTTGATCCCATTGCGGTAGTTAAAGAAGTACCTTGATTTACTTGGTTACGGATACTTCTAGTAGCTTCCTCATAAATAATATTACCTGATGCGCCGCCTACGGATTCTAGTGCCTCCACCAGCGGTACACCAGCGGTAAATAGGGTGGCGGTTGTACGAGCCCAGCGGGCAATCGTACCTTTTTCTACTATGTCGCCGAAAATAGGCATTTTGAGCAATAGGGCATCAATACGTTTTTGCAGTTCAAATGAGCGTTTATGCCATTGAATAAAGGCTACTACAGAGCCAATCATTACAATGATGACGATCCAGCCGTAAGCTACCATGAAATCGGAAATACCCATCATAAATTGAGTAAGTGCCGGCATTTCTGCATTCATACCGTCATATACTTTCTTAAACTCGGGCAATACGAACATCATCATGATGATAACTAAAACGATGGCTACTACCACTACTGCAATCGGGTAAGTCAGTGCGCTCTTGATTTTCTTTTTGATGGCTTGGGTTTTTTCTTTATATACGGCCAGTTTGTCCAGTAGAGTTTCTAGTACACCGCCTGCCTCACCGGCATCCACTAGGTTGCAATAGAAATCATCAAAATATTTAGGATGCCTGCGGAATGCATTGGCCATAGACGTCCCTTGCTCGATGTCGTTGCGTACTTCCATCAAAAGCTTGGTCATAGAGGCATTGGAGTGACCTTTTGCCACAATATCAAATGCTTGCATAACCGGCAGGCCGGCTTTCATCATAGTAGCTAGTTGGCGGGTAAAAACGGTAATGTCGCTCTGGGTAATTTTCTTTTCGCGAACTTTTTTCTTTTTATGTAGGCTGATAACCTTGATGCGGCGGCGAGCGAGTTTGGCACGGGCATCCTGTTCGTCTTTGGCAACTACTTCGCCACGGACAATTTGTTCGGACTCCATGTGTCGGCCTTCAAATTCGTAGCTGGTTCCCGCCACTTTTTTGGGGTGGTTGTTTCGTTTGTTTGTAGCCATGATGATTCCCTTTAAAATGAAACGAACTTTGAATTAATCATTGGTGCTGGCAAGAATTTCTTCTAAGGTGGTAATACCTTGCATTGCTTTTAAAATACCGGCTCGGCGCAAGTCCACCAGTCCGTCGGCATAGGCTTGTTCGGCAATATCCACCTCGGTGCCGTTATTGATGATGATTTTCTGCATGGCATCAGTAACCGGCATGATTTCATATACACCGGCACGGCCTTTGAAGCCTTTGCCTTTGCAACGGTCGCAACCCACTTGACGGTATAGCTGCCAGTCATCCTTGGTCAAATCTTCTTCAGTGAAGCCGACTTTCAGTAAAGCCTCGGCAGGCGGACGTTCGATTGGTTGCTTGCAGGTGCAGAGTCGGCGCACCAAACGCTGTGCCATAATCAGATTAACCGAGCTGGCGATATTGAACGGTGCTACCCCCATGTTCAGCATACGGGATAGAGTGGCCGGGGCGTTGTTGGTGTGCAGGGTGGAGAACACCATGTGGCCGGTTTGTGCCGCTTTAATGGCAATATCGGCGGTTTCCAAATCACGAATCTCACCCACCATGATGATGTCTGGATCCTGGCGCAGGAAAGCCTTCAGTGCTGCGGCAAATGTCAAGCCTTGTTTATCGTTCACATTTACTTGATTGATGCCAGGCAGGTTAATCTCGGCCGGATCTTCGGCAGTGGAAATGTTTACACTGTCGGTATTTAAAATGTTCAAGCAGGTATACAGTGACACGGTTTTACCGGAACCGGTCGGGCCAGTAACCAGTACCATTCCATAGGGGCGGTGGATGGCTTCCAGCAGCAATTCTTTTTGGAAAGGTTCGAAACCCAGTTGGTTGATGTTCAGCGTGGCAGCATCCGAATTCAAAATACGCATTACGATTTTTTCGCCGAATAGGGTGGGCAGCGTATTCACACGGAAGTCGATGGGCTTTTGGTTTTTATTGAACTGAATCTGAATACGGCCGTCTTGTGGAACGCGTTTTTCAGAAATATCCATTTTGGACATTACTTTTATACGTGAAGCAATCTGCCCGCGGATATTCAGAGGTGGTTGTACCACTTCACGCAGCTGACCGTCAGTACGGAAGCGGATGCGTGCCATTTCTTCGTAGAACTCAAAGTGAATATCAGATGCGCCAGTGTTGAGGGCATCAGACAGCACTTTGTGGATGAATTTGGCAATCGGGCCGTCTTCTTCTTCGTCATCCACCTTGAGTGCTGGTGCGGCCACGCCTGTGGGATCGGCAGAAATTTCATCCAAAATGGCTGTGGATGTTTGGCTGGCGAATTCCAGCAGACGATCTAGTTGCTCGTCGTTTACCAGAATCAGGTCGACAATTAGGCCGCTAGGGAAAACGAGCTTTTGGTATGTTTGCAACAAAGTGGGATCGGAGACACCCAAAAACAGTTTTTGCCCGCGTTTGAACAAAGGTACACAGCGGTACTCCATCATCTGGCTGTCGTTGAGCACATCCTGCACCATCATGCTGCGGGAGTAGAGGGACAAATCTAAAATCGGATAGTGGAACAACTTGGCCAAAAGTTGTGCCAAATCTGTCTGCTTGATGATGCCGGCTTCGGCCAGAATTGGAATTATATTTTTGTTTTGATTAACCTTTTCTCGGTATTTTTCAACCTGATCCTGTTCAATCAGCTTGGTTTGAAATAGGATGCGCAATAGTCCGACGCTCATAGTATTTGCCTGAGTAAAGTAGAATGGATTTCGAAATTTCGAGTGGATATTTGCTTTTTAGGATACCGCCCCCAATGTCCACATTTAGTAAGAATGCTTTTACAGTATTATAGTTAAGGTGCGATTATAAGTTAAATCATGGTAAGAATGCACCGTTTATGGAAAAAGTGATTATTCCCTGCAGCCAGATATGTTGGTGTACCATGAGGACAATGATAAGAGTTTTGGCTGTGTATTGCACATCAGCCTGCCTCCCAGTGGTCGATATGCAGTTGTAATTCGTATTGATTGCGCCATTGATTGGCGATGGGGCGGTATACGGTGTGAATTTTGGCCGGGAGTTCTTCGGTGCAACGGAAAAACATGGCTTCTACAGTGTGTCCGCCGCAGTTTAGACCAGCTTTTTTATGGCCGTTGCCAACTACCCGCTGCCACAATACTTCAAACTGGTTATAGAAACATGGGGGTTGAAAGCCTTGCCCCCATACTTGGTTGGACAGCGTTTCGGCAGTGTGCAGGGAAATTTCTTCTGGGTTCAGGCTGCCGTCGGTGAGGAAGGTGCTGGTAAGGGAGTCTCGATCTAGTAGTTCGGACAGCACGTTTTCGAAAGCCTGTTGGAATCGGGGAAAATCCTGTTCGCGGATGCTGAGGCCGGCAGCCATGGCGTGGCCACCGAATTTTAGAATTAGCTCGGGATGGCGTTTGGCCACCAAATCGATGGCATCACGCAGATGTAATGAGGGGATAGAACGGCCAGAGCCACGCAGTTCGCCATTGCCTGTGGGGGCGAACACGATTGAGGGGCGATGGAGGCGGTCTTTTAGCCGGCTGGCCACAATACCGACCACGCCTTGGTGCCAATCGGGATGGAAGGCGGTAATGCCCAGGTTGCTGCCAACGATGATTTGATCAGCCAGGGCAAGGGCTTCTTGTAGCATGTTTTGCTCGATTTCTTGCCGTGTACGGTTAAGTTCATTTAGCTGTTCGGCTAGTTCGGCGGCGGTGGCTGGGTCTTCGGTTAGTAAGCAGGCAATGCCGATTTCCATGTTTTCCAAACGGCCGGCAGCATTAATGCGCGGACCGATGGCAAAGCCCAAGTCAAATGGCTTGGCTTGCCGAATATCGCGCTGGGCTACCTGAAAAAGCGCCTGAATGCCGGGGCGGGTTTTGCCAATCTGCATTCGTTTGAGCCCTTGGCTAACCAAGATTCGGTTGTTGTAATCCAATGTCACCACATCGGCCACGGTGCCCAAAGCAACCAAGTCTAAAAGCTCGGCCAAATTAGGTTCAGGTAGCCTTTGTGGGTTGAACCATTGCTGTGTACGCAGCAGGGCGCGTAGGGCAGTTAATACATAGAAGATTACGCCCACTCCGGCCAGATTCTTGCTGGCAAACGTGCATCCCGGTTGATTGGGGTTAACGATGATACATTCAGGTAGCGTGTCGCCCGGCAAGTGGTGGTCGGTGATAATCACATCCATGCCCAATGCTTGGGCGTGTGCTACACCAGCGGTGCTGGAAATACCGTTATCTACGGTTAATAGCAGCTGAGTACCTCGTTTGGCAGCCAGCTCGGCTAATTGCGGGGTGAGGCCGTAGCCATGTTTGAAACGGTCCGGCACTAAAAACTCCACCCATGCCCCCATGCGGCGCAAGCCTAAAATGCCTGCCGCGCAGGCGGTAGCACCGTCGGCATCGTAGTCGGCCACAATTAAAATTCGCTCTTGCTCCCGGATGGCGCGAGCCAACCGTTCGGCGGCAGCATCAATATTTTTCAGTGATTGATAGGGTAGCAGGCTGGCTAAATGGTTATGCAGTTCGGCGGGGGAGCGGACATTGCGGGCTGCAAACAGGCGTGCCAACAAGGGCGGAGTGCCGGCGGCCAGCAGGGCTTGTTCGGCTTCGGGGTCGGCTTGGCGGGTACGGATAACGGCGTTCATAAAGCCATAGTGCGTGGTATTAATTAAACGGCACATTATAGCGCAAACGGGTGGGCTGAGAGATTATCGACAGGTTGACGGGTGAAATGTTGAAAAAGTTTTTTCACTTTTATAACAGTGTGTTGCTATTTTATAGCAAGTTTTTTGTAAGAAATACTTGCAATGGCGCGGATAGTTTGGTGTAATGCTCTTCTTCTAGTGCTGTGCACGGAAACACGGGTGATTAGCTCAGTTGGTAGAGCGTCTGCCTTACAAGCAGAATGTCGGCGGTTCGACTCCGTCATCACCCACCATTTTGCGCGCGCGGTGGTAGCTCAGTTGGTTAGAGTACCGGCCTGTCACGCCGGTGGTCGCGGGTTCGAGTCCCGTCCACCGCGCCATTTCAATATAAAAACCCCGCTGCTTAAAGGCAGCGGGGTTTTGGCATTTCCAGTTTTAATATTTTCCATATCCCACCGTGAAAAGCCGCTTGGTTTTATGATATATTCCCCTTGGCTAGGAATAAGTTGGATATGTCTTAATATAGTTATTTAGAATCAGTATGATGCAGATAGTGCCCGCTTAGTTGTGCCATAATTGGAAGCCGCTATAATTGAAGCATATTTTTCATGCAAGGCGATAATCCGCAGACAGTATGAGCAATATGGCAAGGTGAGCCAACGCGGTAATTAAGTGTTTTATCTACCCAGTTGGTTTTTGAATTTAGAAATCTAACAAACTTCAGGAGCTGTGTGATGGAATTTCGCATTGAAAAAGATACCATGGGAGAAGTAAGGGTGCCGGCCAACCGGTATTGGGGCGCGCAGACCGAGCGCTCCCGCAACAACTTCAAAATCGACCCGGCCGCTTCTATGCCGCATGAAATCATTGAAGCCTTTGCCTATTTGAAAAAAGCCGCCGCGTTTGCCAATGCCGATTTGGGTGTATTGCCTGCTGAGAAGCGTGACCTGATTGCCACCGCCTGCGACGAAATTTTGGCACACAAGCTGGACGAAGAGTTTCCGCTGGTGATTTGGCAAACCGGCTCCGGCACACAGTCCAATATGAATTTGAACGAAGTGATTTCCAACCGTGCTCACGTGTTGAACGGCGGCAAATTGGGCGAGAAAAGCGTTATCCACCCCAATGACGACGTAAACAAATCCCAGTCTTCCAACGACACCTATCCCACCGCCATGCACATTGCCGCCTACCAAAAGGTAGTGCAGCACACCCTACCCGCCGTTAAGCGCCTGCAAAAAACCTTGGCTGCCAAAGCCGAGGCATTTGCCGACGTGGTGAAAATCGGCCGTACCCATCTGATGGATGCCACTCCGCTCACCCTCGGTCAAGAATTTTCTGCCTATGCCGCCCAGCTTGCCTACGGCATCCGTGCCTTGGAAAACACCCTACCGCACTTGGCCGAACTTGCCTTAGGCGGCACTGCCGTGGGCACCGGCTTGAACACGCCCAAAGGCTACGATGTTCAGGTAGCCTCCTATATCGCCAAATTCACCGGCCTGCCTTTCGTTACCGCACCGAACAAATTCGAAGCATTGGCCACACACGACGCTATTGTGGAAACCCACGGCGCATTGAAGCAGCTGGCTGTGTCGCTGTATAAAATTGCCAACGACATCCGCTTGTTGGCCTCCGGCCCGCGCTCCGGTATCGGCGAAATCCTGATTCCAGAGAATGAGCCCGGCTCCTCCATTATGCCCGGCAAAGTGAACCCCACTCAATGTGAAGCCCTCACCATGGTGTGTGCCCAAGTGTTGGGTAACGATACCGCCATTTCCTTCTCCGGCACGCAGGGCCAGTTCCAGCTCAACGTGTTCAAACCCGTGATGGCTGCCAACTTCCTGCAATCTGCGCAGCTTTTGGCTGATGCTTGCATCTCGTTTGACGAACATTGTGCAGCCGGCATTGAGCCCAACCTGCCTCGTATCAAACAGCAGCTCGATAACTCCCTGATGCTGGTTACCGCGTTGAACACCAAAATCGGCTACGAAAACGCTGCCAAAATCGCCAAAGCCGCTCACAAAAACGGCACCACCCTGCGCGAAGAAGCCGTTAAATCCAGCCTCTTGAGCGCCGAGCAGTTTGACGACTGGGTACGTCCTGCCGATATGGTAGGCAGTTTGAAATAAGTTCGGTTAGGTAAGAAGAAGCGCATATTGGAAGCAGTATGCGCTTTATTTTGTTTGCTGTTTGAAGGCTACCTGAAAAGTGTTTGTTTGGATTTTCAGGTAGCCTTTTGATGATATGTGTATCGGTATGACGATGCCGGTTTGCGGTGTGTTGGATCGGGCGGTATGGCCATAGTTAAAGCACTTATTTCTGCCTACTGTATCGGCAAGCTTTGCCGTACTACGGCGGCTCGCTGCTCGGTATGAAGCAATAAGTGCTTTAGCTATTGTTGCCCGAGGGTAACTGTTGAGTGCAATCTAAAAGGCTACCTGAAAGTTTGGCTTCGCAGAAACTTCGCTGCGTTGCGCTTTCAGGTAGCCTTTGCTTGTGATTACTGACGGCTCAGTTTGTTAGCGGTTGCGGCCGTTGTTGTCGTACACCATTTTGGTGCCTTCAAAGATGTGGATGCTGGCGGCGCAGGTGGCAGCGGAGCATGCTTTCATCGGTAGGGTTACGCTGTAGCGGCCGCTGCGGGCAGGGCGGTAGCTGAACAGGGGCACGCTGTCGCCCAATACGTCTTGTTTCACCACGCGGCCATTGAGGCGTACGGTGAGGTCGATGTCGGAGCAGTTGTCGTCGCAGTCGCCGTAGAAAGTGTAGGCTTTGCCGGCGGTGAGGTTAACTTGCTCGGTGTGGCTCTGGCCGGCAGCAAGGCGTTGCTGGCGTAGGAGGAACACGCGGGCGGCCGGGTCGTGGTTTTTCACGATGTTCACGTTGCTTTGCTGGGCACGCAGCAGGGAGGGATCGGTTTCGGTGCTGCTTTCAAACACTTGCACGGAGTAGGTGCAGGAGTTGTTGTTGCAGTCTTCCATGCTGATGTTGAGCTGGTGGCGGCCGCCTTGCTCAGCTTTGAAGCTCAGTTGGGGTGCGTCATCGCTGTCGGTGTCGGAGGCGATGGTTTTGCCATTGGCGCTGAGGGCGAGATCGAGGTCTTCGCAGGATTGGTCGCAGCGGCCGAACACGCTGTAATACTTGCCGGCGGTGAGCTCGATTTCCACACTACGGTTTTGGCTGTCGGTGAGTTGGCCGCTAATCAGGGGCAGTTCGTGGATGTTTTTGTCGAGAGCTTGCTGCGTTTCACGGGTGGCTTTTTGTGCGGCTTCCAAGGAGGGGCCTGCGTTGTCGCTGTTGCCTACTTTGCTGCCGCTAAATACTTGCAGCATGGAGCGGCAGCGGCTGCGTGAGCATTCGGCCATTTCGGTGTTGAGTTCCACGCGGCCGTCGCGTTCGGCCTGCCAGGTGAAGCGGGAGCCGTCGCCACGGTTTTTACGGAATAGGGTGTTGCGGCCTTGGGTAACGCTGAATTTGATGTTGGAGCAGTTCACGGAGCAGTCGGCAAACACGGTGTATACCTGGCCGGCTTTCACATCCAGCGGGGTGGTGTTGCTTTGGCCTTCTTCCAGGCGGAAGCTGCGCTGAAACAGCTGCTGTGCGGCAGAGTCTTCATTTTTGATGGTTTCAGTGTGGTTGGATGCTTGGCTGGTGAGGTAATTGTCGGCAGCAAAGGCGGGTAGGGAGAGGGCGGCCAAAATTGGCAGCAGGGCGAGTTTTTTCATGGGTTGTTTCCTTTTGTTGGAGGAGAAATAAATTTTGCCAAGAGGGTTATAGCAAAGGAATGCGTTTTCGATACAAGGCATGCTAACGTCGCAGTGGAAGCGTGTTCATCCGCTATATGTAAAATTTTGCAGCATTATGCATGATTGCGTTAAATTTTCCAACTAATTTGCTCGGGTATGTATGTTTTGGCTGATACGTTGAAGGCTGCCTGAAGTTTTCCCTGCAGAAACTGCGTTGCGTTTTAATTGTGTTGAGGCTTCGCCTCCATGTAACCATTCCCCTGTCTGCCACAAGCTTCGTGCACTTTTGAGCTAAGTCAAATTCTGTGTCTGTCGAAGAGAGATAGGGATTCAGTTTTCCCTGCATGATGGATGGGTACAAACTCTTGTCTGCACAAAAATCTTCCTGCCCTTCAGAGGCTGTTCTCATTTAAAAGCATTCGTAATTAACCCGATTTAACGGCGCAGCCGCTTGCGTTTTTCCTGCGGAAGCAGGACAATTCACCACAACATATAGTGTTTTAAAAAATTTATTGCACTATATGTTGTATTTTTAAGGATAGGGCTATGGAAACGCTGAATTTTACCCGTGAGCAAATCGTTTGGCAGGAAGTGCCGGGCGAAGTGTCGCTGGCATTTCTGTTTTCCGGCTGCCCGCTGCGCTGCAAAGGCTGCCACAGCGCCGACAGTTGGAAGGGCAGTTTGGGCGCCGAACTGACTGCCGAATACCTGCAAAGCCGCCTGGCACGCTATCGCGGGCTGATTACCTGCGTATTGTTTATGGGCGGCGAGTGGCTACCTGAAAAACTGCTGCCGCTCTTGGAAACCGTGCGTGCAGCCGGCCTGCACACCTGCCTCTACACCGGCCTGGAGCAAGACGAGCTGGAACGCGCCTCCATCGCCATCATCCCGCAGCTCACCTATCTCAAAACCGGCCGCTGGAAAATGGAACTCGGCGGCCTGGAAAGCCCGCACACCAATCAGCGTTTCATCGATTTGCGCACCGGCGAGGTGCTCAACCATCTGTTTATCGACGAGCAGGCCGCGCCCCGCCGCCCCGTCATCCCCTTGGTGCAACAACCGCCGCTGGCGGCGGCCGGTAGTCTGCATTTTCAATCGGCCTAACGGCTGAATATTCGCCCCTTTCGCCCCCACTAACACTGTCAATGAGGAGAGTAAACCCATGATCCGGCTAGATTCCGAACGGCTAAACGGCAAACTGCAGTTCATGCACGACTACATCAGCGCGCAAAACGCGGCGGACGGCTCGAAAATGGACGCCAACGCCAACGTAACGCAGAAGAACATCGCCACGATGGAAGCCGAGCTGATGAAAGACTTTTTCGTGCAGATTAACCGCGCCCAGGTGTCGCGCAAAATTGCCGAAATTTTCGACCAATCCGTGGCAAACGAATATCTGCGCCAAATAGAAGCACACGAAATCTATGTGCACGACGAAACCAGCCTGAAGCCCTATTGCGTGTCGGCTACGCTGTATCCCTTCCTGCTGGATGGTTTAAGCAAACTCGGTGGCGAATCCAAAGCGCCGCAACATCTGGCATCGTTTTGCGGTTCATTTATCAACCTCGTGTTTGCCATCAGTGCGCAGTTTGCCGGCGCGGTAGCGACAGTGGAATTTTTGACCTATTTCGACCACTTTGCCCGCAAAGACTACGGCGACAATTATTTGGAAACCCACGGCAAAGAAATCGCCAACCACATGCAGCAGGTGGTGTACAGCATCAACCAGCCCGCCGCAGCGCGTGGTTATCAGAGCGTGTTCTGGAATATTTCCGTTTACGACCAATACTATTTCGACGCGATGTTCGGCGATTTCGTCTTCCCCGATTTCAGCAAACCGGTGTGGGCGAGCGTGGCGAAGCTGCAAAACTTCTTCCTCAAATGGTTCAATCAGGAGCGCAGCAAAGCCGTTTTGACCTTCCCCGTCGTAACCGCTGCGATGCTGACCGACGGCGGCAAATGCAAAGACACCGTGTTCGCCGACGAAATGGCAAAAGAATTGGCGGAAGGCAATTCCTTCTTCGTCTATCTTTCCGACAATCCCGACTCCTTGGCTTCCTGCTGCCGCCTGCGCAACGCCATCGAAGACCGCACCTTCAGCTACACACTCGGCGCGGGCGGCGTGGCGACCGGTTCCATCAACGTCATCACCATCAATATGAACCGGCTGGAACAAGACGGGCGCGACCTTGCCGCCGAAGTGGCCAAAATCCACAAATACCAATACGCCTACCGCAAACTGATGGAAGAATACCAAGCCGCCGGAATGTTGCCCGTTTACGATGCAGGCTTCATCACGCTGGACAAACAGTTCCTTACCATCGGCATCAACGGCATGGCGGAGGCCGCCGAATCGCAAGGCATCAAAGTCGGCTACAACGACGACTACATCAACTTCGTCCAAAGCCGTCTGAAAACCATATTCGAAGCCAACCAAGCAGCCAGCAAGCACTACGGCGTGAAGTTCAACACCGAGTTTGTCCCCGCCGAAAACCTTGGCGTGAAAAACGCCAAATGGGACAAGGCTGACGGCTACAAAGTCAACCGCGAATGCTACAACTCCTATTTCTACGTTGTTGAAGACGAAGAAATCAACGCGCTCGATAAATTCCTGCTGCACGGCAAAGAACTGGTGGACTGGCTCGACGGCGGCTCTGCGCTGCACCTGAACCTGGACGAAGCCCTGCCCGCATCCGGCTACCGCTCGTTGCTGGACATTGCTGCGCAAACTGGCTGCAACTACTTCTGCGTGAATGTGCGCATCACCATCTGCAACAAATGCGGCCACATCGACAAACGCACCCTGCACGCCTGTTCCACCTGTGGTTCGCATGATATCGACTACGGTACCCGCGTCATCGGCTACCTGAAACGCGTTTCCGCCTTCTCAAGCGGGCGGCGCAAAGAACACACGCTCAGGCACTACCACCGCGAACAGCAGCAGAAATGGCGGCAAGTGGCCTAGAGGATGCTGTGATTACGCCGATAGCGATTTAATCCGCTAGACAGCATTTTCAGGTAGCTTCTCCTCCACCTCCGGGCTATCTGAAAATTTTAAGCACACCGCTTTTGCGGTGTGCCTTTTTATGGGTAGGAAAAATGGAATAGTGGCGTAGGATAGTGCTGCCCTGCTGCCGCGTGAGGCTATATGAAACTATCTGCAATTAAGATTAACTTTTCAGGTAGCTACAATAAAGGAGCCTCCCTGAAATCCAAACTGCCCGCACAAAAAAATCAGGCAGCCCATATACTAAAGGCTACCTGAAATCTTACTCTCTACTAAGCACTCAATATCTGGTAACAACTATCCTAATCCATTTGCAAATGGTCCAATGGCAGCACGGTGGAATTTTTCACTTCCTGCAGTACAAAGCTGGAACGTGCATCCACCACGCCCGGATGCGCCAGTAGGGTGTCTAGGATGAATTGGGAGAAGCTTGCCATGTCGGCGAAAAAAGCGTGCAGCATATAGTCGGTTTCGCCAGTGAGTGCGAAACAGCGCAGCACCTGCGGCCAATTGCTCACAGAATCGGCAAAGCCATCGCGCAGATGGTTGCTTTTATCCACCGATACGCGGATAAACACCTGCAGGCCGAGAGCCACGGTGGAAGGATGAACCAAGGCAGCATAACCCTGGATAATGCCTGTGGACTCCAATTGCTTGAGTCGGCGCAGGCAGGGGGAAGGGGAAAGAGCAACACGTTCGGACAGTTCAACGTTGCTCAGTCGGCCGTTGTGTTGCAAGGCCTGAATTATTTTCAGGTCGATTTTGTCAAGCGAAACAGATATGGTCATGATTTCGGTATCCAATCATACTACTGAGGCAGAGACTGTATGTGTGCCAGTCCAAGCTGTCAACTAGGAAAGCAACCACTCCGACTTGTAGCTGGTTTACTGGCTATACACAGCAAATATCTGGTCGATTATTATATTGTAAATATGTTGGAATAATCCGCTATAATTTCCAATTATAGAGAAATATCTTACCTAGCTATTCAATATCTGAGCATTTTTAGTTGAATTCGATATGAAGCAATAGGCCCTAAGCTCTACAAATCACTAAAATACCTCACGCTCAGTAAACAAATCTTGCCTCAAAACCCGATTTCAGGTAATAATTTGATGAGTTTGCAGGAGAATTGTTAACAAAAATTAACAATGGCACCAAAGGCACAATTGCCTAGGTAAAATGCTGCAAGCCCATTTCAACAGTTATTTTTATTAATGACTTGGGAGGATCGGTCCTAAATAATGATAGACTTTTGATATTTTTGATAGTACAGATTCCTGAGTTCAGTAAAATTTTAAAAAAACATTTATTTGGAGGGTTTTAAGATGAAATTACAGCATTCAGGCCACCAGCAAACGGTCTCTTCGAAATTGAATAAATTTGACTTGGTTTGGATACTAAACCTATTCGGCACCGCCGTGGGCGCTGGTGTGCTGTTCCTTCCGATCAATGCAGGCATGAGCGGATTTTGGCCGCTTTTTGCCATGGCCATTATTGTCGGCCCGATGACTTATTTCGCCCATCGGGGGTTGGCGCGTTTTGTACTTTCTTCCGCCAAGCCCGGCAGCGATATTACCGAAGTAGTAGAAGAGCACTTCGGCAAAACTGCCGGCAAATTAATTACCCTGCTCTACTTCTTTGCCATTTTCCCCATTTTGCTGATTTACGGTAACGGCATCACCAATACCGTAGATTCCTTTCTTGTCAACCAGCTCGGCATGGCTTCTCCTCCGCGGGCCTTGTTGTCATTCATTTTGATTGCTTCGTTAATCGGTGTGCTGTTGTTGGGTGAGCGTATCGTTTTGAAAGTAACCGAATGGCTGGTATATCCGCTGGTATTTATTCTGTTTATCTTATCGGTATACCTGATTCCTGAATGGAATACTTCTTCGCTTACCAATATTCCGAGCGCGGGCGCGTTTTTAACCACTTTATGGATTACGATACCCGTGTTGGTTTTTTCCTTCAACCATTCGCCGGCCATTTCTTCTTTCGTTTTGTCCCAACAACGAGAATACCAAGATGCCGAATTAACAGACCAGCATGCCAGCAACACCCTGCGCAGCACTGCCACCGTGTTATTGGTTTTCGTGATGCTGTTCGTGTTCAGTTGCGTATTGACTTTAACGCCGTCTGAGCTGGCCCTGGCAAAAGAACAAAATATTTCGATTCTGTCGTTCCTCGCCAATAAATTCGACAATCCTTACATTTCCTATTTAGGTCCGTTTGTTGCATTTCTAGCTATTGCCAGCTCTTTCTTCGGCCACTATATGGGTGCGCGCGAGGGTTTGGAAGGCTTGTTTATCAAGCTTAAACGCGATGCCGGCTCGGATACTGCCATCAATCATAAAAAACTGAACCTCTACTCTGCTCTGTTCTTCCTGATTACTTTGTGGGTTGTTGCCATCATCAATCCGAGCATCTTGGGCTTGATTGAGTCGCTGGGCGGCCCCATTATTGCTATGATCCTGTTCATTATGCCAATGTACGCCGTCAGAAAAGTACCGGCAATGAAACGGTTCCAAGGCAAATTCAGCAATATCTTCGTGGTGGTAATGGGCTTGATTGCAATATCCAATATTATCTATAACCTAATTGCTTAAATAAGCTGTAACCGTATTCAGGCCATCTGAAAACCATCTGTTCAAATGTTTTATGGTCATGTGAAGCAAGAGGTTTCTCAGACGGCCTCTCAGACAAATACCATTCCGGCTTTATAAAGCCGTATCCTAAAGATAAGTGAGCAGTGCCATGATTAGTGTATTCGATATTTTTAAAGTTGGGGTCGGTCCTTCGAGCTCACACACTGTCGGTCCGATGAAAGCAGGCAAACAATTCATTGACGATTTGTGCGCTCAAGGCAAATTGAAGCAGATAGAGCATATCCGCATTGACGTATATGGTTCATTATCCATGACCGGTTTGGGTCATGGGACGGATACTGCCATCATTATGGGGTTGGCTGGTTATTTGCCGCATAACGTCGATATCGATTTGATTCCGATTTTTGTTGAAAACGTTAAAGCAAGCGGCAAACTGGCTGTGGCATTAAACGAACACGAAGTACGCTTCCAATACGCCGAAGACATGTTGTTCCATAACGATTTTTTGCCTCTGCATGAAAACGGCATGACCATCACAGCCTTTGATAAAGACGAAAAAGAAGGCTACCACCAAACTTATTATTCCATCGGCGGCGGTTTTATTGTTGACGAAGCGCATTTCGGCGCTGAAGAAAAACAAACAATTGAAGTCCCCTTCCCTTATAAAAACGCCAAAGACATTATCAAGTACTGCAACGACAACGGTTTGTCCATTTCCAATCTGATGTATCAAAATGAAGTGGCATTGCATGGCGAAGAAGCAGTTGGAGAATACCTGCAATACATCTGGCAAACCATGTCCGACTGCATGAAGCATGGCTTGGCAACTGAAGGCGTGTTGCCAGGCCCACTAAAAGTCGTCCGTCGCGCCACAGGGCTTCACCGCTGGCTTTCTGCTAATAAAAGCCTCAGCAACGACCCGATGCAGATTATAGACTGGGTAAATATGTATGCTCTAGCGGTAAGCGAAGAAAATGCCGCCGGTGGCCGCGTGGTAACTGCCCCGACCAACGGTGCGTGCGGTGTCGTGCCTGCCGTTTTGATGTATTACGACAAATTTGTCGAACCGCTCACCCCCGAAATCATCGACCGCTATTTGCTCACCGCAGGCATTATTGGATCGCTCTATAAAATGAATGCCTCTATTTCGGGAGCGGAAGTAGGCTGCCAAGGCGAAGTCGGCGTAGCCTGTTCAATGGCAGCGGCAGGGTTGGCGGAAATTTTAGGCGGTACGCCCGAACGCGTTTGCAGCGCAGCAGAAATCGCCATGGAGCATAGTCTTGGTCTCACTTGTGACCCAGTAGGCGGCCAAGTGCAGGTTCCTTGCATCGAACGTAATGCCATCGGTTCAGTAAAAGCCATCAATGCTGCACGTATGGCTCTGCGCCGCGCCAGTACGCCATATGTCGACTTGGACAAAGTGATTGATGCCATGTATGAAACCGGTAAGGATATGGACGCCAAATACCGCGAAACATCACAAGGAGGCTTGGCAATCAAGATTGTCTGCAATTAACATTGCAACCTGCTTTCATTAAAGAAGCTATCCTAGATAACTGGGGGTTATTAAATGGGGTCTATACCCCACGGATGATTCCGCAACATCTTTAAGCAAGAGTTGATACAGGTCTTCTTTGCGATGATTAAAGAGGAATCATCCGTTGGGGGTAAACTTGCTTCCCAAGTCCCTTATGTGTCGGCCTGTCTGCTAGGCTGTCTGAAACAGCTTCATCCAGAGAGCAGCGCACAGTGCCCACTGAAGAATCGGCAAATTCGCTGAAAATCTCAGATACCCGAAACAGATTAGAGAAGCTACTTTTATTACCGCCCAATGGAGACTCTGAAATCATGCCTGCGATCAAAACTACCCCTTTCTACCAAGCCCATCAAGATGCGGGCGCCAAGCTGGTTGATTTTGCTGGCTGGGAGCTACCCATCCATTACGGCTCGCAAATCGCCGAGCACGAAGCTGTACGCACCGATGCTGGCATGTTCGACGTATCCCATATGCTCGTAACCGATGTATCCGGCGAGCAAGCCAAGGCTTTTTTCCGGAAACTGCTGGCCAACGATGTGGCCAAACTCGCCTTTGTTGGCAAAGCCCTCTACTCCGCCATGCTCAACGACCAAGGCGGAGTAATCGACGACCTCATCGTTTATCGCGGCAACGAAGCCGAAACGCAATACCGCATCATATCCAACGGCGCCACCCGCGAAAAAGACTCCGCCCAGTTCCAAAAAATCGGCGCCGAATTCAGCATTAAGCTTACACCCCGTTACGATTTGGCCATGCTCGCCGTACAAGGCCCCAAAGCCGTGGCTAAGCTGCTCACCGTGAAACCTGAATGGGCTGACACCGTAAACAGCCTCAAGCCCTTCCAAAGCGCCGATTTGGGCAATGATTGGTTCGTAGCCCGCACCGGCTACACCGGCGAAGACGGTGTGGAAGTGATTCTGCCCGGCAGCGAAGCCGAGCCTTTCTTTAAAGCATTACAACAGGCCGGCGTGAAGCCTTGCGGCCTCGGCGCGCGTGACACCCTGCGTATGGAAGCCGGCATGAACCTCTACGGCAACGATATGGACGACGATACCAGCCCGCTTGAAGCCGGCATGGCCTGGACGGTGGATTTGAAAGACGAAGCCCGCGATTTCGTCGGTAAAGCCCCACTGGTGGCCCTGAAAGAAAAAGGCGTGAGTGTGAAACAGGTCGGCCTGCTCTTGGCCAGGGGAGGCGTGCTGCGCGAGCACATGGAAGTGATCACCCCGCAGGGCAAAGGGGTAACCACCAGCGGTGTGTTCTCACCCAGCCTCAAGCAATCCATCGCCATCGCCCGCGTGCCCAAAACCTTTGAAGGAAATACTGCCAAAGTGGTGATTCGCGGCAAAGAAGTGGATGTACGCGTGCTGAAACTGCCTTTCGTGCGCAACGGCCAGAAACAGTTTGATTAAACGCGTTTAGGTTTTCAGGTAGCCTGTTGCATCAATCGGGCACGCAGGCTACCTGAAAACAATGCTTGGACGTAGTTCAAAAGAAGTCTGCATAAGGTGTGGGCGAAGTTTCTACAAAGCTAAAAAACTATTTTGCCCTTTTATCAAAGAATTCAATATGTACAAACTCCAGCTGATTCCCCTTCTGTTGGCAGCTATCGGTTTAAGTGCCTGTTCGCCGCAAGATAACCATCCTACTCCGACAGTCGCCTCTATTCCTGCTGCTTCTGTTGCTGAAGCACCTACCCAAGTGCAAACCGTTTCCACGCCCGTGGTGCTTGAGGGATCGTGGAGCGATGCCGTTCCCGTGTATTATCAAACTCCAGACCCTGGTTTAAAGCGCGCGCTGGCCATTCTCCATCAAGGTTTGAACGATCCAATGATGACCACGCCAGGAGCTAAGCCCGGTCCATTCAATAACCTATCTGTTTGGGCGGCACAAATCTTGGCAACACATCCGGATCAAACCATGGCTTGGTGCCAAGAATTGCGACAGCAGCATCCGAATAACCAACTTATTCTGATATTCCAACTCTCCGGTACGCCGGATAGCAGAAAGTGTCTTGGTCAGCTTGATCTGCCTCCTGAGTACCAAGAAGTATTGTCCGCCCCCACGCTGACCGCAGAAAGCTTCTTACGCTTGAATCTCGCGCCGGTAACTCTCGATATCCACTGGGCAAGCTTCTACGCTACTGGACAGCCTGAATACGTGTACCGCATCGTCGATTATGTGGCCGATAATGCTGAGCTACTTGATGAAAAGCCGGCCAACCCCACTCAGCAAGATGCTGAAAAAATCCTAACCTATGGTGCCGCCCGCTGGTCGCTCGGCTCGAACATGAAGCAATATCCGCAGATTAAAGCATTGGTAGAGAAATATACCGCCGGCTGGCCGTCCGAAAGGCAGCAGGCATTGCACAGGGCGTTAAACCCACCCAAGCAGTAGTGCAGGCTACCTGAAAATATTCGCTTTACCACACCACATAAGAAAGGAAACCCACTATGCGTCTCATCCTCGCCCTGCTTCTGCCCTGGTTGCAATTTTTCACCATCGGCAAACCCATTTCTGGCGTCATCTGTCTGCTGTTGCAACTCACGCTCATCGGTTGGATTCCCGCCGCCATCTGGTCGGTGTATGCCCTGAGCCAATATAAAACCGACCAGAAAATCCGCCGTGCCCTACAAGATAAATAAGGCTACCTGAAAGCACAGTTTCAACGAAGCTAAGCAAAAGCGTAAGCCCGTTCAACACACACCAAGAATTTGCTCAGTGCAAGATGCTGTTTTTCAGGTAGCCTTGCGTCAGCGCAAACCCAATACAGGCAAATCTGTATAATGTGAATGACCTTACATCAGCCCACCTTCATAACTCCGGAGAAAAACCATGAGCAACAACATTCCCGCCGAACTCAAATACGTTTCCAGCCACGAATGGCTGCGCGCCGAAGCCGACGGTAGCGTAACCGTGGGCGTAACCCACCACGCACAGGAGCTTTTGGGCGACATCGTATTCGTTGAATTGCCCGAAGTGGGCACATCGCTCGCCGCCGAAGACCAAGCCGGCGTAGTGGAATCAGTGAAAGCCGCTTCCGACGTGTACGCCCCTATTGCCGGCGAAGTCGTGGCCGTAAACGAAGCCTTGCCCGATGCGCCCGAAACCGTAAACAGCGACCCCTACGGCGAAGGCTGGTTCTTCCGCATCAAGCCTGTCAACCCTGCCGACTTAGACAGCCTGATGAACGCAGAGCAATACGCTGCCGAAATTGCCTAACTAGGTAAACAATAGCCTGAAAGTTGGCTTTCAGGCTGTTTTCCATTTCCGCCCGCAGCAGGTTTGCCAAAAGGCTACCTGAAACCCACACATCCATGAACAGACGACAATTCCTCATCAGCAGCGCCATCCTCGCCTTGGCCGCCTGCGGCAAGCGCCGCAACCGCACCCAGGCCCTTCCCAAAGACAGTGCCGTACTCGCTCTGGGAGATTCCCTCACTTACGGCTATGGTGCCGCCCCTGCCGCCGCTTACCCTATGCAGTTGGCTGAGCTTACCGGTTGGAAAATCATTAACGGCGGCGTATCCGGTGACACCACAGCCGATGCCCTCGCCCGCCTGCCCGGGCTCATGCAACGGCGGCCCAAACTCGTTATTATCAGCATCGGCGGCAACGATTTCCTGCGCAAACTGCCCGAAAGCACCACCCGCGCCAACATCGGCAGAATTATCCAAACCGTGCAGGTCGCAAACATCCCCGCCGTGCTGGTGGCCATCCCCCATTTCACCGTAGGCGCACTGTTCGGCAAACTCAGCGACCACCCGCTTTACCGTGAAATAGCCGAACAATACCGCCTTCCCCTGATGAGCGGCGCGTGGTCGGAAATCCTCGGTGACCGAGATTTGAAATCCGACCAAATTCACGCCAATGCCGCCGGCTACCGCCTGTTTGCCGAAAAGCTGTATGCCTTTTTAAAAGAACAGGGTTTTGCTTAAACTGCTGTTGAGGCTACCTAAAAAAGTTTCGTCCCAAACTAAGCCGTGCGTTTGCCACATTAAGAGAATTGCCGATGAATCAAGATAAAAACACCATCAGAGTTAGATGAAAGTTTACGCGTATGGTATCCCTCTACAGTCGCTATACTGTCATGCAGGTATTTTTGGGCTTTCCGCTGGTTCTGTTGCTGATGGTTGCCGGTTTCGCATTAACCTGGGGGCTGGAAATGGTCGGCTGAATGCTGTTTGCCGGCGAGCTGCTGTCGGCGTTAATCGACGGCGGTGTTTACTTTGCCGGCATTTCACTGTTTTTTCTTGTCTTCGCTATTCTGCCTAGTGATAACGGTGCAGGCGAGGCCTTGCCCATATTCGGACCGGTATTTGCCTTAGTCGGTGCCATCTCCTCCCTGATTTTATCGGCCGCATTGCCCAAGCCCGGCTAATCCTGCTGCCCATATTTTGAGGCTACCTGAAAACCGCAAAACAGTTTTAACTTCGTTAAAGCCGATGCTTTCAGGTAACCTTTTCTTCGCTCCCTCCCACAAAAGCAGCTGCTTGCGGTACACTTGCGCCCGTTTTATCTATAGGTAGGAAAGCATGAACCTTCTTAGCGCGTTGGCGAAAATCGGCAGCATGACCATGCTGTCGCGGGTGCTCGGTTTTGTGCGCGATGCGGTGCTGGCGAGGATTTTCGGTGCGGGCATTGCCATGGACGCATTCGTGGTGGCCTTCCGCCTGCCCAACTTGCTGCGCCGTATTTTTGCCGAAGGGGCGTTTTCGCAGGCTTTTGTGCCGATTCTGGCGGAATACCGGCAGAAGAAATCGCCGGCAGAAACGCAGGAATTTGTGCAGCATGTGGCGGGGATGCTGATGTTTGCGCTGCTCATCGTTACCGCCATCGGCGTGCTGGCGGCGCCGGCGGTGATTTGGGCCACGGCCAGCGGCTGGGGCGGCAAGCCGGAGAAGTTTGTGCTGGCTTCGCAGCTTTTGCGGATTATTTTCCCGTATATCCTGCTGATTTCACTATCGTCTTTAGTAGGCAGCATTCTCAACACTTATGGCAAGTTTTCCGTGCCTGCCTTCACACCGGTGTTGCTGAATGTGTCGCTCATCGGCTTTGCGCTGTTGGGGACGAAGCATTTCGAGCAGCCGGTGATGGCTTTGGGTTGGGGCGTGTTTTGCGGCGGGGTGCTGCAACTGGGTTTCCAGCTGCCTTGGCTGTTTAAGCTGGGCTTTTTGAAAATGCCGAAGCTGCGTTTCGGCGATCCGGCGGTAAACCGGGTGATTAAACAGATGGCACCGGCAATTTTGGGCACGTCGGTGGCGCAGGTGTCGTTGGTGATCAACACGAATATTGCGTCGTACTTGCAAAGCGGCAGCGTATCGTGGATGTATTTTGCCGACCGGCTGATGGAGCTGCCCACCGGTGTGTTGGGCGTGGCGCTGGGCACGATTCTGCTGCCGGGGCTGTCTAAACACGCTGCTACGGGCGATAAGCGGGAATTTTCCGCACTGTTGGATTGGGGCTTGCGTCTGTGCCTGCTACTTACGGCGCCGGCGGCGGTGGGCATGGCGGTGCTGGCCTTCCCGCTGGTGGCCACGCTGTTTATGTATAACAAAATCGGCGTGCACGACGCACAGATGACGCAACAGGCGCTGATTGCCTATGCGGTGGGCCTGCTGGGGCTGATTCTGATTAAGGTGCTGGCGCCGGGGTTTTATGCACAGAAAAACATCAAAACGCCGGTGAAGGTGGCGATTGTAACGCTGGTGTGCACGCAGCTGATGAACCTGATATTTGTGTGGAAGCTGCAGCATGCTGGACTGGCCTTATCCATCAGCCTGGGCGCGTGTATCAATGCGGCGTTCCTGTTTTTATTGTTGCGGATTAAAGAGATGTATCAGCCCAAGGCGGGCTGGCGCGCGTTTTTGCTGAAGTTGGCGATTGCGCTGGCCGTGATGGCCGGCGGACTTTGGGCAGTACAGCATTATGTGGCGCTGGAGTGGGTGCGCGTGGGCGGCTTGCGGCGCACGGGGCAGCTGTTTGCGCTGATCGGCTTCGGCATGGTGCTGTATTTTGCCACGCTTGGGTTGCTGGGCTTTCGGCCGTGCCACTTCAAGCGGCGGGAAATGTAGTTCTGGAGATTTCAGGTAGCCTCTTAATCAAACAGGCTACCTGAAAGCGCAGCTTCAACGTAGTTCAAACGCCCAATCCAAGCAAAACAATCCGCTGGCAGGCATGATGGCTTGCCGGCGGATTTTATCGTTGCAGAGGAACACGCTTAATCGTTTTCTTCTTCTACCGAGGCCGGACACTTTTCCTGATCGCAGTCAATCAGCCACAGCACGCCGCCCACTGCGAGAAGCGCAATTTTAATGCCCTACGTTAGCGCCCCAGTTATAAATCCAGGCCAATACTTTCGGTACACGGTTGAGGAAGTCTAAAAAAATTGCCAGAATGCCCAGAGTAACCAATGGACTACCTAAGCTCTACGACATTGCCCTTGTTTATGGTTAAGAAAGAGGCAAAATCCTGCACAAAGCATACATTTTTTCAAGCCACAAGCGAAAATGGTATGATACCGCCTTCGTAATCCCAACACACAAAGGAACTTCCATGCCCCTGCTCGACAGTTTCACCGTAGACCACACCCGCATGCATGCCCCCGCCGTGCGCGTGGCCAAAAATATGCGCACCCCAAAAGGCGACGACATCACCGTATTCGACCTGCGCTTCTGCGTGCCAAACCAAGAAATCCTGCCCGAAAAAGGCATCCACACGCTGGAACACCTGTTTGCCGGCTTCATGCGCGAGCATCTTAACGGCGCTAACGTAGAAATCATCGACATTTCCCCCATGGGCTGCCGCACCGGCTTCTACATGAGCGTGATCGGCACCCCCAGTGAAGAAGCCGTGGCCACCGCTTGGAAAGCCGCCATGCAGGATATTTTAAACGTGCAAAACCAAAGCCAAATCCCCGAGCTGAACGAATACCAATGCGGCACCTACCGCATGCACTCCCTCGAAGAAGCGAAAGAAATCGCCCGCAACATCCTCGCCCGCCAAATTGGCATCAATAAAAATGCCGACCTCGCTCTGAGCGAAGACATTCTCGGCAATCTGTAAACCACCCAGCAAAGAGGCTACCTGAAACATATTTTTCAGGTAGCCTCTATCGCCCGCCAACCCAAACATTTAAAACAAAAGCCATGCAAACCTTCTCCCTTAACGGCCACGAACACATCGCCCTGTGCGACCTGCTCAAACTCACCGGCCTGGCCGACAGCGGCGGCCAAGCCAAAACCTGGATCGCCGAAGGCCGCGTGCGCCGCAACGGCGCAACTGAAACCCGCAAAACCGCCAAAATCCTCACCGGCGAAATCATCGAGCTGGATAACGGCAGCGCGATTAAAGTGCAGGAATAACCCTGCCCAAGTTGGCGTAACCGCAAATAAAAAGGCTACCTGAAAGCACAACGCAGAAACTTTGCTGCATTGCGCTTTCAGGTAGCCTTTACTTCAAACTGAGGATATTGCCTCACAATGTTGGCAATGCTAATCCTCCGAAACCTCATCGGTTGCTGCAGGCTCTTCCGCATGGCCATCTGCCTCCTGCGCAGCCTCTTCAGCTTCAATCAGCGCGGAAGGCGGCGGGGTGGCGACAGCGGCAGCAGCTTCCTGGGCTTGTTTGTAGGCCAGGGCGGCTTCGCGGTCGCGTTTGTTTACGCGGCGCATCATGAGGTAGTTGCCAGTGATGACGAGGGTGCCGATGATGGTGATCAGGAAGGTGGCCAGTACGTTCATCTGCGGGTTCACGCCACGTTTCACTTTGGCGAAAATCAGCTGCGGCAGGGTGGTGTAGTTGGGGCCGCTAAGGAAGGAGGTGATCACCAAATCGTCCATGGAAAGGGTCATGGCGAGCAGGAAGCCGGAGGCGATGGCGGGAGCGATCAGTGGCAGAGTGATCACCCAGAAAATCTTCCACGGCTTGGCGCCCAAATCCTGTGCGGCTTCTTCCAGGGATTGGTCGAGCTCGCCCAAGCGGGTGCGGATCACCACGGTAACGTAGGCCATGCATAGGGTGGTGTGGCCAAGCCAAATGGTGAACCAACCGCGCTCAAATTGCAGCCAGCTCAGGCTGGAGCCACGCAGCAAGGCCTGCACCTGCAAAATCAGCATCACCAGCGAAATACCGGTGATGATGTCGGGCATCACCATGGGGGCGGACACCATGCCGGTAAACAAGGTGCTGCCACGGAAACGTTTGATGCGTGCCAGGGCATAGGCGGCCATAGTGCCGAGCACTACGGCGGCAGCGGAGGAAATGAGCGCGATGCGGATGGAGAGCCAGGTGGCTTCCAAAATCTCGCTGTTATTCAGCAGCGCGCCATACCATTTGGTGGAGAAGCCGCCCCATACGGTTACCAGCTCGGAACGGTTGAAGGAATACACCACCAGCACCAGCAGCGGGATATAAAGGAAGGCCAGTCCCAAAAACAGGCAGATGCGCAGAAACCAAGTGGACGATGCAGATTTTCTAGCCACGGCGCGCTCCTTCCAGCTGTTTGGCTTCATGACGGTGGAACAGGCCGATGGGCACCACCAAAAGCAGCACCATCACCACGGCCATGGCCGAGGCGAGCGGCCAGTCGTTTTGGGTGAAGAAGGCCTGCCACAGGGCTTTACCAATCATCAGGTGTTCGGGCCCGCCCACCAAATCGGGAATCACAAATTCGCCCACCGCCGGGATAAACACCAGCATGGAGCCGGCGATGATGCCGCTTTTGGAGAGCGGCAGGGTGATGGAGAAAAACGATTTCACCGGTCCGGCGCCCAAATCGGCAGAAGCTTCGAGCAGGCGGTTATCCAGCTTGAGGAGCTGGGTGTACAGCGGCAACACCATAAAGGGCAGATAGGTGTACACCATCACGATATTGAGCGAGAAGCTGTTGTAGAACATGTCCAGCGGCTGGTTAATCCAACCCCAACGCAACAGCAGGTTGTTGATGATGCCGTTTTGCGAAAGCAGGCCCATCCAGGCATACACGCGTAGCAGCAGCGAGGTCCAAAACGGCAGCATAATGGCCAAGAGCAGCGGGTTGCGCCATTTTTCGCGGCTGCGCGAGATGGCATAGGCAATGGGGTAGCCGGCCAATAGGCAAATCAGCGTGGTGGTGATGGCGGTTTTGATGGAGAGCAGGTAGATGTGCACATACAGGTTGCTGCCGGATTTATCGGCAAACGGATTGAGCCCAAGCCACAGCGACGACCAGAAATTCTCGAAAATGCCGGTGTAATTCAGGTAGCTCAGGGAAATATTCACGCGCCCGGCCGCTTCGTCCACCGTGTAGAGCGGGGTGTAGGGCGGAATCGAGGTGGCTTGCTCGGCTAGACTGATTTTCAGCACAAAGAAGAAGGGGATCAGGAAGAGTACCAGCAGCCACAAATAAGGTATGCCGATAACCAGCCCCTGCCCGGGGCTGAGTTTGCGTTTTAAAGCCTGCCATTTCATTTTTCAGGTAGCCTCTCTTGCTTGCCCTGGCCTGAAAGTGCGGTTTCAGGTTTCAGGTAGCCTTTTTATGTTCGGCTGCCTTGCCGAACCGGTATGTTGGTTTTAACTGTGTTGCAACCGCGTTTTGGCTTTGCAAAACTCTGCTTTCGTTGCACCAAAACTTCATGAAGCCGAGCTTTAGCTCCGCAGCAACTCGTCTTCCTGCGGAAGCCTCGGTCCGCTTCGCAGAAACTTCGCTTCGCTACGTTTTTAGGTAGCCTTTAGCGGGTGAGCGGTACGGGCTGGTTGGCCGGCCAGCTCAGATACACGGTTTCGTCCCAAGTGGGCGGCTCCAGGTTGGCCAAATACCAATAAGACGACAACACCTGGCTTTTCACCATGCGCCCGCTGGGCAGCTGCACATGATAGATGGCGAAGCTGCCCAAATAGGCGATTTCCTTCACTGTGCCGATGGTCCAGTTGTGTTCGCCCACATTGGCCGGCTTTTCCTTGTGCATATTGATGTCTTCCGGGCGGATGCTGACCCACATGGTCTGCTCTTCCGGCCCGGCCACGCTGTGGTCGATGAGGATATTCTGCGCCAGCTCGGGGCAGTCGATTTCGGCATGGTCGGCCTCGTCCACCACCAAATGGCCTTCAAAAATATTGGTTTCGCCAATGAATTCGGCGGTGAAGCGGCTATTGGGGAAGTCGTACACCTCGCGCGGCGTGCCCACCTGTTGCAACTGGCCTTCCGACATGATAGCGATGCGCGTGGCCATGGTCATGGCTTCTCCTTGGTCGTGCGTTACCATGATGCAGGTTACGCCCACCTTCTCCAGCGTATCCACCAATTCCAGCTGGGTTTGCTGGCGCAGGTTTTTATCCAGCGCGCCCAAGGGCTCGTCCAGCAGCAAAAGTTTGGGCTGCTTGGCCAGAGCGCGGGCCAGCGCGATGCGTTGCTGCTGCCCGCCGGAAAGCTGGTGCGGCTTGCGTTTGGCGTATTTGCTCATCTGCACCAGACGCAGCATTTCCTCTACCCGTTCAGCAATCTGGTCTTTGGGCATTTTGTCCTGCTTCAGGCCAAAGGCGATGTTCTGCTCCACCGTCATGTGCGGGAACAGGGCGTAGCTTTGGAACATCATGTTAATCGGCCTATCGTAGGGTGGCAGGCGGGTGATGTCTTGCCCGTCCAAAATAATTTTGCCCTGATCCGGCGTTTCCATACCCGCCAGCATACGCAGCAGCGTGGACTTGCCCGAACCGGAACTGCCCAAAAGGGCGAAGATTTCATGTCGGTCGATATCCAAATCGATGTGGTCCACCGCATAATTCTCGCCGTAGGTTTTCACCACGTCTTTGATTTGCAGATAGGGCTTGGTTTGGGGAGGAATATATTTTTCAGACATGGGCACAGGGCTCCGCAGCAGTTGCAAACCGGCTTCCGCACGGGAAGCCGCAGGTGGCAGTTTGTGTATGCTTGTTTAAAATAGGCACGAGGTAAAACGGTGGCATTGGAGCGGCAAGGCGATTCGCCCCCATATCGTTTTTTCTATTTCAAGCGATAAATCACAGACTGCAAAGCATAATTGTAGGATAGAGCACCGGCAGGGGCAATGAAAAAACCGAATGCGCCCGCTTTTAGCCGATTCGGTAGGGAAAGTGTTGCCGACTGAAGGCATACCGGTGCCGCAAAAGGCTACCTGAAAGTTGCCTGGCCAAGTCAGCAAGCCATCATTCCATTTTTCAGGTAGCCTCAACTTATGCCCAAAATTTCAGACAATCCAATACCTTGGTTTAACCATAGAAAAGGCTACCTGAAATTTCAGCTTCGCGGCAATTCCGCTCTGCTGCTTTTCAGGTAGCCTCCATTCCAACCGGCTTAACTACTATTGCGCTGCTGTGCCGGAAATATCCACGGTAACGCGGCGGTCGGGCTGCAGGCAGGCTTTCAGAGCCGCAGTAGCACGGGTGCCGGTACAAGCCGTAGTAACTGGCTGGCTTTCGCCGGCGCTGGCTACGCTGATGGGGGCTTGCACGCCTTTACCCTGCAGATAGTCTTTTACTGTTTGAGCACGCCGCAGGCCGAGGTTGTAGTTGTATTGCTCGCTGCCGAGGCGGTCGGTGTGGCCGGTGAGGGCGATGCTGTCGATATGAGCTTGACGGCTAACGAGGTTTTCGGCCAAGCGGTCGAGGGTAGCTTTGCCTTCGGGCAACATATCGGCAGCATCCGATTGGTTGAAGCGGAACAGGGCATCAGCCGAGAGGTTGATGCGCTCAACTTGCGGCGTTGCCACAACGGGTTGCGCAACAGGCGCTTCTTCGGCACACCAGCGGTGGCGTACGTCGCGGGCGGCGGCTTGGCTGCTCAAACCGGCGGCCAAGGCTGTGAGGAGGAGGGTTTTTGTAATCTGATTCATTGTATTCAATCCTTGTTGGGGCTACCTGAAAACTGTTCGTTCAAACTTTTTCAGGTAGCCTTTGCTGCATCAAACGCTTACTTCCAAGTGTATTTGAAGCCTACGCTGCCACGGTAACCATGGCGGCTGGTGCTGCCAAAGTTGTGTTGGTAGCGGGCATCGCCATACACATAGGCGTTGTTGGATACGGGCAGCTGGGCACCGAGGCCAACTTCGCCCCAAGTGGCGTTGCGTTTCTCGCGCACATTGTCTTCACCGATGTTTACGCCATGCGGCTTGATAAAGTCGTGCCATACGTTGGCCACGGCATAGAAGGTGTTGGTACGCAGATTGCGGCTGGGGCCGTTGTAGGCCAAGCGGGCACCGAGGCGGCCGCGCAAGCTGTGCTGCTTGTCTTGGCTAACTTGGCGGATACTGTCGTTGAAATCTTTGAGACCAACGTATTGGTATACCAGTTGTGCCTGCGGCTCAATCAGCCAGCCACCTTGGTTGTCGGCATGGCTGCCTAAGGCAAACGGACGGCCAACTTCGGCAGAGAGGGCAGCACCCCAGCCGTTTTGTTTCACGCTGGTGCTGTCGCGATCTTGGTATTTATTACGCGACCAGCTCAGCTGGCCAACCAAGTCGAAGTAGCTGCCATTGGCGGCATAGTAGGTGTTGCTCAAGCCGAGGCTAACCGCATCGGTAGTGCCTTTGCCGCTGTAGTGGTCAGGGCTGATGCTGCCGTTTACAGCACGATAACGGTCGAAGAAATCGGTACTGGTTCGGGTATAGGCTAGGTAGCCGCCGGTGAGACGGTGGCCGCCTTTATCGTTGCGGTGAACAGCGAAGTCGTGACCGATCTGGAAACCGCCCATTTTGGTTTCAAAATTGAAGCGTTCTTTGCCATCGCTATCGAGGCGGCTGCCAAGGAGGCGGGTCCAAGTTTGGCCTTTGGCTTGTTCGCCGCAACGCGCGCAATCATCCCAAGCAAGGGTTTGGTTCTCGCCACGGCGCTCGTGCAGGGTGCCGATGGTGTGGTGGCCAATTTCTTGGTTCACTTGCGGCATCAACACATAGCCGGCTACGGCAGGGGCGTAAATGTAAGTCGACGGGCCTGCATTGGGATCAGCAAACAGCGTCCAGGCATACACGTTTTTACCGCCGGCAGTGCTCTTCAACACGAGCTGGGCTTGTCCGGCATTGGTGGTATTGGCCGTACCGGTAAAGATGGCATTGCCGTCAGGCTGGCCTTCTTGCTGACCAGGGGCATTGGCACTCGGGGTTTCTACAGTAACCACGTCAGACGAGAATTGCTGGGCGTTGGTTTTGCTGATGTTACCGATGATGCCGTTCGGCGTGCTAACCACGGTAGTACCGCTAGCGGTGCCTTTGATGATCAGGTGATCAGAATCTTTGTCGGCATCGCTGTTCCACAGGGTGTTCACCACCAATTTGCCGTTATTGCCGGTGTAGTTGCCGTTTACGGTGATGGTTTTGTAATTACCAACAGCAGCTGCAACCGGTGTGGCAAAGGCTACGGTGCCTGAGTTATCCAAGCTGGTTACGGTGGAATTTCCAGTATTGTTCCAGGTGGTGCCGTTACCCAGATTCACAGAGGAAGTACCTGCCGCCAGCGACATAACACCATTCAGCACTGCGCCATTAGTGGCAACGAGTGAGTTGGTGCCGGTAACTGAATTAAATACGTTGGTGGTGCCGGTTACCGTACCACCATTAACGTTGATGGTGTTGTTGCCAGCATTGGCTCGCAAAGCATCACCATTGGCTTTCACCGTTGCGTTGTTCAGGTTGGCTGTACCGTTATTCAGCGTTTGTACGGCAACGCTGTTGGCACCATTTAGATTGAGGCTACCTGAATAGTCCACTGTGCTGCTGTTTTGCGCAGTGTATCCGGTTACACCAGCTGTGCTGGTGGTGGTGTTCAGCTTGGAAACCAGTTTGGTTTTGTTATTAGGTGAACTACCGGCAACTGTTTGGTTGTTTAAGCCGTGGTTTTTACCATCTGCTATACCAATGGTTGCATTGGCGGCAGTATTGGCAATATTGGCCGTACCTTTCAGGGTTGCCGTTGCGCCGCCGGATACCAAGGCCACTTTAGAGCCGCTGCCGGTCAGGTTATAAGTGCCATTATTCACATTGATGGCAGAAGCCTTACCTGCCGCATCAGCGCCATCACTAGCCAGAATCACGGCATCTTTGCCGGACGCAGTAACGGTGAGGTTGGATGCATTTACGGTACCGCCAGCATCTGCACGGAACATAGTGGAGTTCTCGGTAGTGATGTCGGTACTGTTGGCCAAGGCAGCTACGTTGGCAACAGCATTGCCACCATTGATGTGGTAAGCAATTTGGTTTTTCGCATTGGTAGAATTATCGAATACGGCTTTCATGCCCGCATTGACGGTCATTGTTGAATTGCCGCGTGCGTGCGCACCGATTACGTTGTCACCTTTCAAGGTCAACGTACCGTCTGCAACCACATCAGCTTTGCCAGTACCCTGACCGTCAGCATAAATACCGTAGTTACGAGTAACCTGGTTGGCAGAAGCCTCTTCTACCGTAATTTTGCTGCTGGCAGTATTGGTGATTTTTGCTGTATGCCCTGCTTCAGCCACAACATTTTCACCGACAGCATTCGTACCAATTACATTGATTGCACCGGCATTAGTAATTTGAGCTGCACCAGAGTTTTGCGCCTGAATACCAACGTTTTGTTTTGGTTGGGCACCGCCAACACCGCGAGCCTTACCTTCAATATTGATGGTGCTGTCTGCACCCAAATTAACTACTGTCGAAGCCGTACTGTCTTTACCTACGCGGATCGCAGTAGCACCTTGGGTCTGTTCACCAATGGTAATCTTACCATCGTGATTAACAACAGCATTGCTACCATTAACCAAGATGCCAACTTGGTCAGTAGCATTACCAATCAGCTTAGTCGGCGCATTTTTGCTGTATTGTGCAGCACGGCCGATGAAGATCTGGCTATCTTTCTCACCGTTAAACGTACCATCTTTTTCTACACGTACACCAGTAATACCGCTATTCGGAGCAATGTTTACGGCTACATTAATAACACCGCCGGCTTTATTGGTTGCCGTGGCATTGTTATTTACGCGGAGTGCATAGTTGTTATGTGAATAACCTTGATAGGTATAACCGGCAAGATTGATGATGCCATTGTTTTCAAATTTACCGCTATTGGTAGCATGAATGGTGGTAGACAAAGAATAGTAGTCGTTTTTGTTGGCTTGGCTAGCTTGAGTTGTGTCGTAATTATCAGACGCAAAGAAACCACCAGAAATCACACCATTGTTGACTGCTGTACTGCCCGCACCGCGCACGGTCAGGCTGTTAAAACGGCCGGACAATTGTGCCCCTTCTTCAATGACTGCTTTGCCGCCGTTTTCGGCCAGCATGCCGCCACCGTTGCCTGATTCCAAACCGGGGCTTACATCAATTTGCCCGCCGTTCTTGATGGTGGCAGTAGAACCTGCACCGGTTGCAGCCAGCACCCAGCGTTCACCAATCGGAAGGGTGGAATCTGGATGGGTGTTAATGGAGTTGTTTTGTCGGAAAACCTTCGTTTCAGTCGCAGCAGCCTCATTGAAATAGCGATCATATGCCGCCTGTTGGGTTTCACCGGCGTTGGCAAAGCCTGGAGTACCAACAGCAGGAATTAATACATTATTATTATAGTTAATCAGATCCTGCACTGTATTCAGTGTGTGACTTACTCCCTTGAAGGTAACGGTTTTGGGTTTAAACAAATCTTGACTAATCGCCAACTCTTGGGAAGCTACACGGGTTTCTTCAAAGTAAATGCGGTTTTTAGAGACCCATTCTGCCGATCCGCCGTTTTCGGCCTGCACCAGACGAGAGTTTTTTAAAGCAATCAGTGTTCTTACAGTGTTTTTAGTAGTAGTCTCATCTGCCATAGTAGCAGCCGGATCACCTAAGCTGGCAATAATTTTGCTGCCGTTGCCATTGGCGGTACCCAAGCGCATATCAACGTATATGTCATTACCCGTTGATACAGTACTTTGAATGTCCGCCGCAGATATAGAGCCAACGTTGTTGTAAACGTTTACTGTTTGATTACTGTTGGTTGCAGGATCAGTTACATTAACTGTGCGGCCTTTTTGATTGGCCAGCAGACGTTGGCGCTGGTTCAGCTCAGCAAGAATTGCGGGGTCGGTAAAGAGTTCGCTCAATTTCCCGCTTCGGATAGAACGATCATTCGCATTACCGGTAATGTTGTTGATATCGGGTGATGTTAAGGTAACAGTATCACCACCGGTTACCAAAGCCTGACCAACTTTATTGTCGTTTGCGGCTGCAGTATAAACACCCATATCACAGCTGCCGCCGCTGGCTACAGCACTGCCATTACCACAGGTAGAAGCCGCTGCGGGCAAAGCAGATACGCCAAGACCAACTACTGCAGCAGAAGCAAGCAGTTTGGCGGCAGAATTACTGGAAGACTTCTTCCGGCTGGCACGCTCCAATTCTGAGCACACCACCCAGGTGCCACGCTCTTCAGAGTACACGATATTATAAATTTTATTCATTAAATTAACTCCTTAAAGTGCAAATACGCTGATACATTCGAACAGGCTCCAAATGCTCGCATACCGTTCCGCAAAATAAAAACTAAGAATTTTAACATATGCAAACAAGAGAACTAACGAAAACTTATCTCCAACAACAGCAATTGATGGATAAAAGATACAAAACAGTAATACAACACATCTCATTGAAATAATTGCTCTAAATAGATACTGTTTCTCTGTTATCAGTGTGCAATAACTGGTTTCAGGTAGCCTTCCCTACCCAAAGGCTACCTGAAACACCCTGCCCATCCCTGTGTTACCATAGCGCCCATCTTTTCACATCACGCCATACACCATGCCCACCAAACACATCCTGCTCGGCATCAGCGGCGGCATTGCTGCCTATAAATCCTGCGAACTCGTGCGCCTGCTCAGAAAACAGGGGCATACCGTGAGCGTGGCCATGAGCCGCGCCGCTGCCGGTTTCATTTCTCCGCAAACCTTCCAAGCCCTGAGCGGGCACACTGTGTGGACGGACGATACTGCCGACTCCGCCGACGGCATGGCACACATTCACCTCAGCCGTGAGGCCGACGTATTCCTCATCGCTCCCGCCAGCGCCAACACCTTGGCTAAAATCGCCCACGGCATGGCCGACAACCTACTCTCCACCCTGGCCGCCGCCCGCGCCTGCCCGCTGGCCGTTGCCCCCGCCATGAACGTGGAAATGTGGTGCAACCCGGCCAACCTGCGTAACATCGCCCAACTGCAGGCCGACGGCATCACCGTGTTCGGCCCCGCCAGCGGCAGCCAGGCCTGTGGCGAAACCGGCGAAGGCCGCATGCTCGAAGCCGCCGAATTGGCCGAACTGCTGCCCGATTTATGGACACCCAAACTGCTCGCCGGCAAACGCGTGCTACTCACGGCCGGCGCCACCTTTGAAGCCATCGACCCCGTGCGCGGCATCACCAACCTGTCCAGCGGCCGCATGGGCGTGGCGCTGGCGCAGGCCTGCCGCGCCGCCGGGGCGGAAGTGGTGCTGGTGGCCGGGCAGCTTCAGGTAGCCCCGCCCGCCGGTGTAACTGTGCATCATGCCCACAGCGCGCGAGAAATGTACGAAGCTGTGATGCGGGAAGTAGGCAGCTGCGATGTATTCATCAGCGTAGCCGCCGTAGCCGACTACCACGTGGCCAACCGCAGCGCCGAAAAGCTGAAAAAAGACGGCAGCGGCACGCCGCCCGTTATCGAATTGGCCGAAAACCCAGACATCCTCGCCGCCGTGGCTCGGCTGCCCAACGCGCCCTTCTGCGTGGGTTTTGCTGCCGAAAGCCACAACGTACTCGAACACGCCCGCGCCAAACGGCTGCGCAAAGGCGTGCCGCTGATCGTGGCTAACCACGCCGTCATCGCCATGGGCAGCGGCAACAACCAAGTAACGCTCATCAGCGATTCAGCCGAAACCGCGCTGCCGGAAATGGGCAAACGCGATACCGCCGATGCCATCGTGGCCGAAATAGCCCACCTGCTGGAAAAGGCTACCTGAAAGCCTGCCCTATGGCTGCAGCACGTTTTTCATACCAAACGGAGCAGCAAGAAGAACCAACGCAGCAGCCCAAAAGCAACGCTTGAACAATACTATTTTCAGGTAGCCTTACACCCAACGGGCTACCTGAAAACGAGGTTTCCGCAGGAGGACGAGTTTCTGCGAAGCGGACCGAGGTTTTGGCAAAGTCAAAGCTGAGTTGCTATCAAGTTAAAGAGCAGCTAAAACAAAAAAACCGTGCCGCCGGAAAGCTCCGGCGGCACGATTTTTATTGGGCAAAGATTACTTACGCAGGTTCAGGCGGGTAATCACATCGCGGTAGGTGTCCACATCAGTATTGCGCAGGTAGGCCAACAGGCGGCGGCGAGCGCTCACCATTTTCAGCAGGCCGCGGCGGCTGTGGAAATCTTTCGGATTGGCTTTGAAGTGCGGAGCCAAATCGTTGATGCGGAAAGTCAAGAGAGCGATTTGCACTTCAGAAGAGCCGGTATCGCCTTCTTTGCGCTGGAAATCTTTGATGATTTGCGCTTTTTGTTCTACGGTTAATGCCATAATAAAACTCCAAAAATATAGCCTTGCGGCCGGACAAGCTGGCTGAGCCGGGAAGACCCACGCCAACTCCTAATGCCTGCTAAAACAGGCAGGCGCGGATTATGGCACAAAACCGCTGTCAAAAACAGCCGCACAGGCAAAATCGCGCCAAAGATGATGCCGCCATGTAACCAAAAGGCTACCTGAAAACGAGGCTTCTAAAGGAAGCTGAGTTTTCAGGTAGCTTTTTGGCCGAAAACCGAACTTCCGCTACAACCGCTGCCGCATCTGCTCAAACAAACAAACGGTGGCTGCCATCGCCACGTTCAGCGATTCGGTTTGCGCCGCCATCGGAATATGCACGAGGCGGCTAGCCGCGGCCAGCATGGTTTCGCTCACGCCCGCGCCTTCGTTGCCAAACAACCAGGCGGCGGGGGCGCGCAAATCACAATCGTACAGGCTCACACTGTTGCGGTGCAGAGCGGTGGCCAGCAGCAGCACGCGGCATCTCTCCCGCCACGAGGCCAAATCCGGCTCAACAAACAAGCGCAGCGCGAAATGTGCCCCCATGCCCGCACGCAGCACCTTGGGCGACCACGCATCGGCACAATCAGCAGAAAGCACCACCTGCCCCACGCCCGCCGCTGCCGCGCTGCGCAGAATCGTGCCGATATTGCCCGGGTCTTGAATGCGCTCCAACACCACGCAATCGGCTTCGGCATCAAATGGCGCGGTGGGCGGCAGCGCAATCAGCGCGGTGATTTCTTCGGCATCGGTGAGGCTGGTGATTTTCTGCAAGGCCGCGCCCCCCGTCTGCACCACCCGTTCGGGTGGCAGCTGCGAGAGCAGCCGCGCAGTTTCCGGCTGCTGCATTTTGCTTGCCGGCACATAAACTTGCAGCACCTGCCCGCCGGCCTGCAAATAGGCGGCGAGCAAATGCGCCCCTTCCAGCACAGCCTGCCCGCTCTCGCGGCGCGCACGGGCACTGCGCAGCAGTTTGGCCAGATGTTTGAGCGCGGGGTTTTGGGCGGATTCGATGGTGTTCATGGCGGCGGATTATATAGCAGGGCAAGGTAATTTTGCTTGTTCAGGTAGCCTTTCGGCACACAAACCAAAGGCTACCTGAAAACGAGGGTTCCGTAGGAAGACGAGTTTCTACGAAGCTAAAGCGCAACTTCAATGAAATTAAAACTGCTTGCCCATTTTTCAGGTAGCCTCTTTTCATTACACATCAATCTTGTAATCTTCCGGCGCAATCCATTTAAGCTTATTCACAAACAGCCAATCCACTGCAAACGCCCCGGCCACGGGCACAAGCACAAACACCAGCAGCGATACCGCCAGCTGCCCCGCACCCCAGCCGGCGAGTTTCAAATGGTTCACCGGGCCGATGAGGCCGCTGATACCGAAGCCGGCGCTAAATTCCGTGCCTTGGATTTGGAACAACGAAGCCAGCACCCCGGCCAGCGCGGCATTGAGCATAATCGGCAACAAGAGCTTGGGTTTGGCCACGATATTGGGCATGGACAGCTTGGGCGAACCCACAAAATGCGCCGCGCAAGTGCCCAACGGGTTCACCCGCCGTCCGGCCACGGCCAGCGAAAACGCACAGGCGCAAATGCCCAAATTGGCCGCGCCCGAGCCCACGCCAGCCAAATGAATTGCCGTAGCAATGCCCACGGAAGACACCGGCGACACAATCAGGCAGGCAAACGCGATGGCAATCAACACCGCCATCAGCGTTTGCTCCAGCGTGAGCAGGTGGGCAATCCACGAGCCCAGCAGCTGAGAAAAGGCAATGAAATACGGAAACGCCAGCCGCCCCAGCGCACCCGCCACAAACAGGCTCACCACGGGCACCACCAAAATCGCATAGCCGCGCACCTTGCCGCGCAGCAGCACAATCAGGCCGGCGGCAATGCCGGCAGTGAACACCATGGTGAAAATATCGCCCGTGCCCTTGAGCTGGATAATGCCGTCAGCAAAGCGCACCGCACCGCCGGCGGCCATGGTGGCCAGCCCCACCGAAATCGATTCAATCGGCGTGAATTTAAACATATAGCCGATGGCCACGCCCACGGCGATGCCGACCATGGCGTTGGTGGCGCCGATCATCTGCGTGAGCATGCCCAGCGGCTCGCAATACGGCGTGAGCGCCTTAAACAACTCGCCCAACAGTGCGCCCGGCACCAGGGCAACCACAATGCCTAAGGCCGAGCCATTGAGCAGGTGCATCATGAAGGATTTGGGGGTGAGTTTTTCCATGATTTCACTCCTTTGGAGAAAGATTTATGTATGGAGAAATATAACGCTGCCGATAAAAGAGCGCAAATTTGCGTGGCTTGGGCACGGAAACGGAAAAGCTACCTGAAACCGGCCAACCCCACACCGAATACATCATGACCAAACTCAGCCTCTGGCATACCCCGAGCAAGTCCGCGACATCCTGCTCGCCTTGCCCGTAACCAAGCACAACCGCGTCCTGTATGAACTTGTTTGGCGATTTGACCACAATAACCCGCAAGGCATACCGGAAACTAAAGCTCTGCCTGCGCCCCTGTGCCTGCTCTGGCACAACCCGCGCTTTCAGGGGCTGGAAAACATCAAATGCTGGCTGGAGGAAGTGCCCAACTTATGATGATGACAATGGCTCATGGCTTGCCCGGCAACCCGAAATCGAAGCCCTGCTTGATGTGCTCCACCCTGAAGCCTGCCGCGTGTATGGCGAGCATGGCGGCATGTGGCAAAGCGCGGAAACGTTTGCCTTCTTTGTTGCCCGAATGTTTGCCCGCAATACCGAAGCTTCGCGCGGTATGGCAGGGACTGCCTCTACTGAAGTGAGCCCTCTGCCGCCAACGTCCCAATTGGGCGGAACGGCTCAAAAACGAAATCCGCAAGCTGCAAGAAAAATAAGGCTCAACATAGGCTGCCAAAAAATTTTAGCTCCATAGAAACTCGTGCTGCTCGTTTTAATTTCATTGAAGCTACGCTTTAGCTTCACAGAAACTTTGCTTCGCATCGTTTTTCAGGTAGCCTTTATTATTGGGGGATTGGGGCTGCCTGAAAGCGCAGCTTCAATGAAGTTAAAAACCAATCCTTCCACACACCATTCAAACCAAACCATGCTGCCCATCCGCCAACGCCTTTTCTCCTTCCTGCGCCAAGCCGCCACGATGGCTGCCGCCTTTATCGTTATCAGCCTGCTGCTTGACTGGTATCGCGCCCCTGTCGTGCCGCCCCAGACTGCCGTACTGCCGCTACACACCCTGCAAGGGCGGCAAACCACCTTGTTCGAACTGGGTGGCGGCCGCACTACTGTGCTGTATTTCTGGGGTTCGTGGTGCGGCATCTGCCGGCACACCTCTCCGGCGGTGGATAAACTCGCGCGCAACGGCGTGCCTGTGGTGGGTGTGGCCTTGCAGTCGGGCGGCGATGAAGAAGTGAGGATCTACCTGAAAACGCACGGCTGGCAATTCGATACGGTAAATGATACAGACGGCGGCTGGGCGCGGCAATGGCAGGTGCAGGTAACGCCTACCATCGTGCTGGTGAAAAACGGCCGTGTGCGCCACAGCACCACTGGGTTGTCCAGCTATTGGGGCCTGCGGGCGAGGATTGCTTTATTGGATGCCTTGGATGGGTGAGGCTACCTGAAAAGTTGGATAGTGAGCCAGCTGAATGGCCGATATGGTGTTGGGTTGCTTGGCTGTATTTTTGTATTGCCTGCGGCTCGCCGCTTTGTATTGCCTCACAAAACGCTGCTGCGCGCCGTTTTAACTCCGTTGAAGCTACGCTTTCAGGTAGCCATTGCTTGGCAATCCGTAGAAAAACCTCTATCCTTGCCGCCGCGTAACAGCAATCTTCATCAACATCAAGAAAAGGATAGCAAAATGGCAAACATCACCTTCCGCGGTACGCCCGCCAACACCGTAGGCAACCTGCCCGCCGTTGGCGCCGCCGCTCCCGCCTTCACCCTCACCGCCGCCGATTTGTCCGACAAAACCTTGGCCGACTTCGCCGGCAAACGCAAAGTGCTCAATATTTTCCCCAGCATCGACACCGGCGTGTGCGCCCAATCCGTGCGCACCTTCAACCAACGCGCTGCTGCGCTGCAAAACGCCGTGGTGCTGTGCATTTCCGCCGACCTGCCCTTCGCCCTTTCCCGCTTCTGCGGCGCGGAAGGCATTGAAAATGTGGTAACGCTCTCCAGCTTCCGCAGCAGCTTCGGCGCCGACTACGGTATCACCCTAGCCGATACTCCGCTGCGCGGCCTCACCGCCCGTGCCGTGGTGGTGCTGGATGAAAACAACAAAGTGCTGCACGCCGAGCTCGTGCCCGAAATCGGCCAAGAGCCCAACTACGAAGCCGCTTTGGCCGTGCTGTAATCCGACGTAGCCACGCCAAAACGAAACCGCCTGCACACAATGAATGCAGGCGGTTTTGTTTTGGCGTGGCAGAGTAGGGCAGGGAAGGGTTACCTGAAAGCTGGAAGATAGGCCACACAAAATCGTTGTGTTGCCTTCAGTTTGTTTCTCCGGCCAAGCCGACTACACATTCTTCCTCGCCCAGCCACATCACCGATTGCGCCATATCCACAAAACGCACTTCGTCTGCTCGCAGTTCTGCCTGCGTGGCGGCGCCTTCTGGCGTGGTGTGGGCGGCGGCGAAGTCTTCTCGGCTGTCATACCATAGTTCGCCCATGGCATCGAAGCGGAACGCTTAGGTGTGCCGTTGTGTGGCCTGCTGGGAGGCGGCATCCAGCGGCAGGGTTTTGGCATAGCGCCGGATGCGGAGGACATTTTGGTATTGCAACACTTTGGCCGAATGCGACGCCCAGTGTGCCAAAAACTCTTGTTGCGATAATTCGGCTTTCTTCTTCACCAGCATGGTGATTTTAAACATGGCTTTCTCCTTGAATGGCCGCTGCTATGTGTTCTACCGCTTGCAATACTTGCGGAAACTCCGTATAGCCGTCGCGGCCCAAAAAGTGGCCGCCGCCAGGGATTTCTTCTAATTTGCCGCCTAACTGCCGTGCCAAACGGCGGGTGTTTTCCGGCGGCACGATGCTGTCGTTATCGGCGGTAAATAAGGTAATCCGGCCTGTTATTTGGCGTATGGCGGCAAAATCCACCGGGCACTGGTCTACATAGTTGTCTACATTAAAACCATTAATCTGCGGCAGCGTGGGAATGCGTGCGCCGAAGGCAGACACCAGCACCAGCCCGCTTACTTTGTGCGGGCGAACCCGGCTCAGATAATGCAGCAGCGAAATTGTGCCCAGGCTGTGCGCCACTAAAATTGTGCGCCCGGACGGCATGCCTACTGCCTGCGAGAGCGCATCTTGCCAGCGGCGGTAATCGGGCTGCATACTGTCGGGCAGTGCAACGGGCAGGGCGGTTATACCTTGTTGCTGCAGTTGCCGTGCCAGCCATGGGAACCAATGATCGGCCACCGTGGCGCCGTAGCCGTGGATGATAAACACGCGCACTGGCTCGACCTGCGGTTTGGTCAAGTTTTTGCAGCCAGCCAGCAATACGCCCGCGCCTGCAGCGGCGCAAAATTGTCTGCGGTTCATGGGGATGAGTGCTCCTATTTGTTTACAATGGACTGGAGCTTACAGAATGACACAGTGTGAGGGTCAAGATGAGAATTGGCGAATTTGCCAAGCAAAGCGGCATCAGTGTGCGGATGCTGCGGTTTTATGAAAGTGCCGGCATCCTTGTGCCTGCGCGCACGCCGGGCGGTTATCGGGAATACCGCGAGCAAGACATCGCCTTTGTCCGCAAGGTGGTGCTGCTCAACCGCGCCGGCCTCGCCCTGAAAGACATCGCCCTGATGCGCGACTGCTTAAATGACGAGCCGCAAAACTTTTGCCCAGCGTTACGCGGCAAACTGGCCAACACACTCGCACACATCGGCAGCCAAATCAAGAGTCTGCACCAATCGGAACAACTGCTGGCCAGCTTGCTGGCGGCGGAGGGTGAAAAATGGCGGGAATAAGGTTCAGGCTACCTGAAAAATACTCGTTTCAATCATAAAATATGATTAAAGGCTACCTGAAAGTTTCAGGTAGCCTTTAAGGGCAATCAGCTTACAAACAGGCTGACGGTTACAACCCAAATACCGATGTATCGCCCGCGCCTTGGCGGATAAGCTCGGTGCCATTGGTCATATCGATTACCGTGGTCGGCTCGGTGCCGCACCAGCCGCCGTCGATGATTAAATCCACAGCGTGTTCGAGCAGGTTGCGGATTTCGTAGGGGTCGGTTTGCGGCTCGGTTTCTTCGGGCAGCATCAGGGTGCAGGAGAGCATGGGCTCGCCCAGCTCGGCCAAAAGGGCGAGAGCGATTTGGTTGTCGGGCACGCGAAGGCCGATGGTTTTGCGTTTGGGGTGCAGCGTGCGGTTGGGCACTTCTTTGGTGGCGGGCAGGATAAAGGTGTATGCGCCCGGGGTGGCGGCTTTGAGCTGGCGGAATTGGCTGTTGTCCACCTTGGCGTAAGTGCCCAGCTCGCTCAAATCGGCGCACATGAGGGTGAGGTGGTGTTTCAAATCGATTTGGCGGATGGCTAGGATGCGTTCCATGGCTTCCTTATTACCCATCTGGCAGCCGAGCGCGTAGCAGGAGTCGGTGGGATACACGATCACGCCGCCCTGGCGCACGATTTCGGCGGCTTGTTTCACCAGCCGCTCTTGGGGATTTTCGGGGTGGATGGCGAAGAATTGTGCCATGGCTCTCTCCTGCTGGAAAAACGAGTATTTTAAGCCTTTATGCTGCGCCTTGTCCTGAATTAAATTGAATTCACGCTGCTTAAATCCCGTTGTGTTTTTCAGGTAGCCTGTTTACCTGTTTAAACCTAAGCCAGCAGCCTGTGTGCCTGCTGTTTGATATAATGCCGTATTCATTCATAACACAGCAGATTAATTCTCTATATAGGCGTGCCAACGCTATATTGGAGAACTAAGTGCTTAGCTATACACACCAAATCATGCTCGAAGAACTAGCCCACATCGCCCTGCCCGGCTTTTTGCTGCTGGCTTTCAGCATCAGTGCCGCCACCGAAACCCCCACCGCCCGCAGCGAAACCGCTCCAGCCGAAATTTCCTATCTCTGTCAGCTGGCCGACGGGCGCAGTGTGCGCACCTCCTTGCCGCAAGGCTGTTGCCGACCCGTGGCCAAATCTTTGGCTGAGGAAGAGGTTGATTTGCCTAAGCAGGCCGCTGCCGCTCCCGTGGCTGCCGCCTCTGAGCCAGTTAAACAGACTGCCAACAACGCCGATACCGGCAGCGAATTGCCCGATGTGTGGCAGGAAGCCGTGGCTGCCGCCAGCGATGTGGAAATCAGCAAACCCGTGTCCATGCGCGTTACCCTGCGCCACCAGCCCGAGCGTCGCGCCCCCGTGCACCCTGCGCCGGTGATTGCTGCCGCCAAACCGCTTACACCCAAGGAAATCATCGCCCGCGACATCCGTCGTGAAGAACGTGCCTTGGCGCGGGTAGAACGCGAGCTGGCCACTGCCCGCCGCAACAACCAGTCTGATCGTGCCGGCAACCTGCAACTGCAAATTGCCGACCGCCGCTCCGGCTTGCAGTCGCTGCGCCAAGAGCTGCGCCGGCATCAGTAGGCTACTGTTGTAAGCATGATTAAAGGCTACCTGAAAGGTTTCAGGTAGCCTTTTGATATTTTGAGTGCTTGCAGATTTGTTCTTTTGCAAGGAATAGGATGGTATTTCAGGTGGTCTGCGCCGCTGAGGCTACCTGAAACAAGCCCGAATATCCTCGCATCAATAAACTTGCACACCTGCCCGGAACATGGCAGGCTACCTGAAAATTCTTCATGAAAGAGAAACCATGTTTCAGGTAGCCTTTTCTTTTGCCGGCCGGAGGTGTGCATGAGCCGGCAAACCATCGTGATTATCGGCGGCAGCGGCTTTATCGGCCGCCATCTGGCTGCGGCGTATCAGGCCGACGGCCATCGGGTGATCATCGTTAGCCGCCATCCGGCCAGCGCGCTGGAGGCGGATAAGCGTTTTGAATACATCGCCGCGCTGCACCACCTCTACGACAGCACCCGCCCCGATTTGCTGATTAACCTGGCGGGGGTGTCGGTGGGCGAAGGCCGCTGGACGGCGCAGCGCAAGCAGGAGCTGTTGCAAAGCCGCTTACAGCTGGTGCAGGCTGTGGCCGACTGGCTGCGCCGCCACCCGCAGCCGCCGTGCCTCATCATTCAGGCTTCCGCCGTGGGCTATTATGGCAATGGCAGCGCGGAGGGCTGGCCGCCGTGTGCGGAAAACGCACCACCGCAAAATGTTTTCCCTTCGCAGCTGTGCCAGCAATGGGAAGCGGCGATACAGCGCGTACAGCAGGAGAGCGGCGTGCCGGTGGCCGTGTGCCGCCTTGGTGTGGTGCTGGGCAGGGATGGCGGCATTTTGCCGCAGCTGCTCAAACCGGTGCGCTACTGCGCGGGCCGGCTCGGCAGCGGCGAGCAGCCCCTGCCGTGGGTGCATATGGATGATATCGTAGCCGCCATCCGTTTTCTGGCCACGCAACCGCACAACAGCTTTCAGGCCTACAACATTACTGCCCCCAAGCGCACCACCCAGCTCGACTTTGCTCGCGCTGCCGCCCAACGGCTGCGCCGCCCGCTGTTGTTTTCCGTTCCCGAGCAGATGTTGCGCCTGATGCTGGGCGAGCAGGCCGATTTGGTGTTGGACGGCCAATTTGCCCCGCCGAAAGCCCTGTTGCAGCAAGGATTTGAGTTTGCCTTCCCCACCATTGAGCGTGCGCTCGACAACCTGCTGAATTAGGCCACCCAATTCAATCCTTAGCTGCTGCTTAAAATCAGGTAAAATAGCGTTTTCCTGTTTTAAATTTTTCCCCGAAAGAGTGCCATGACTCAATCCCTCAGCTACCGCGATGCCGGTGTCGATATCGATGCGGGCGACCAACTGGTCGAAAACATCAAATCCTTTGCCAAGCGCACCATGCGCCCCGAAGTGTTGGGAGGCTTGGGCGGCTTCGGCGCGCTGGTGGAAATCAGCAAAAAGTATCAAAACCCCGTGCTGGTAAGCGGCACCGACGGCGTAGGCACCAAGCTGAAACTAGCGTTTGAATGGGATATTCACGACACCGTGGGCATCGACCTGGTGGCCATGAGCGTGAACGACATCCTCGTACAAGGCGCAGAGCCGCTGTTTTTCCTCGACTATTTCGCCTGCGGTAAGCTCGATGTGGCGCGCGCCACCGATGTGATTAAAGGCATCGCCGAGGGCTGCGAACAATCCGGCTGCGCCCTGATTGGCGGCGAAACGGCCGAAATGCCCGGCATGTATCCCGAAGGCGAATACGATTTGGCCGGCTTCGCCGTGGGCGTGGTGGAAAAAAGCAAAGTCATCAACGGCCGCAGCATCCGGCCGGGCGACGTGGTGCTCGGCCTCGCCTCCAACGGCGCACACTCCAACGGCTACTCCCTCATCCGCAAAATCATCGAGCGCAGCAATCCCGATTTAGATGCCGAATTCGACGGAGGTAAAACCCTGCGCCAAGCCGTTATCGCGCCTACCCGCCTGTATGTGAAACCGATTTTGGCGGCGCTGGAAAGATTTGAAATCAAAGGCATGGCGCACATTACCGGTGGCGGCATTACCGAAAATATCCCGCGCGTGCTGCCTGAAAACTGCGTGGCGCAAATCGATGCCCAATCTTGGCCGCTGCCCAAACTGTTCCAATGGCTGCAACAGGCCGGCAACGTGGAGCAGCAGGAAATGTACCGCACCTTCAACTGCGGCATTGGCATGGCTGTTGTCGTGCCTGCCGAGCAGGCTGAGGCAGTGCAGGCCTTCCTCACCGAACAAGGCGAAACCGTGTACCGCCTGGGCACAATCTGCGAACGCGCGGGAAGCGAGCATCAAACACAGGTGGCATAAATAGTTTCAGGTAGCCTAATTATTGGTATGGGGAGGCTACCTGAAAAATCTAAGTGCTTCTTATTTATTAAGATTAATAAGATTAAAAAGGGGAGGTAATGGGCGTCTATCGCTGCAACCATTGTAAACAACTAGGGGAACATTCTGTACAAGAAGGTGCCGTATGCCAAAAATGTGGGCAGCCCGTTATCGTTTACGATACCGTGTATTTCATCAACCAGCTGATTAACCGCTACGCTGCTGTTATGCGTGAACTAAATGCGTTGAAAGAGCAGGAAAGCGAACAGGTTTCTAATTCAGCAAATGAGGCCACACAATCAAGTGATACCAATCCACTATACGGCATTAAATTGTCGAATACTGAAGTTCTAAGTACTACACAGCAGCATTTCGGATTGGCGCAATGGTTTGCTGACAAACAAATTACCCCAAACTTCGACTATTCCGCCGTGGACATGAGCGGCTATTACGATGAAGCTGCCGAACGTATTGGGCAGTATTACAACGTATTTAAAGACATTATCAGTAGAATTGCTTGGTCATACCGCAATAGCCACAGCGGGCTGAATTTGGGTTTGAAAAAATACTCGCAAAAAGACGCCCAACAAATTAACACCCTCTGCCGCGAGTTTTATAGCAACACCCTATTTTCCCGTTATTCTTATCAAAAACAAGATAAACTCATCCACTTGAAACTACAAAGTGCCGCACCTGTCCGCCAATTTTTTAGTGGTGAATGGCTGGAGTGGTATGCACTCGGGCAGATATTGAAAGAAGCCAAGCAACGAGGGAAAACTTTCTCTTTCTCTTGTGCCAGAAGCTTGGAAATCCGTTTCGCCAATGAAGACCTGCATGAACTGGATGTTGTCTTTCTGCCTACTGGCAAACAGCCTTTGGTAATCGAATGCAAAACCGGTGAGTACCGTCGCGATTTGGATAAATACCTTACCCTACGCAAACGGCTGAATATTCCCGCCGAAAACTTTATCTTACTGGTTACCGATATAGACGAAGCACAGGCCAAAGCTTTCAGCAGTATGTATGAATTAGCTTCCTTACCCTGCCCATGCTACCTGAACACATCAAGGTTCTAATGTAGGCAGAAGTTATAAAAAACCATTTCTACCAATTAACCAATAAAGGCAACAACATTATGGCAAAAAATATCGTAGTAATCGGCGCACAATGGGGCGACGAAGGCAAAGGCAAAATCGTAGACTGGCTGGCCGAAGAATGCGCCGGTGTGGTGCGTTTCCAAGGCGGCCACAATGCCGGGCACACGCTGGTGGTGAACGGCAAAAAAACCGTGCTGCGCCTGATTCCCAGCGGCATCCTGCATGAAAACCTGCATTGTTATATCGGCTCGGGCGTGGTGGTTTCCCCCGAAGCCCTGCTCGGCGAAATTGACGAGCTCACCGCGGCCGGCGTGAAAAACGTGGCCGGTCGGCTGCACATCGCCCCCACCTGCCCGATGATTCTGCCCTACCACATTGCGCTCGATCATGCCCGCGAAGCCTCCAAAGGCGCCGGCAAAATCGGCACCACCGGCCGCGGCATCGGCCCGGCTTACGAAGACAAAGTAGCCCGCCGCGCCATCCGCTTGGGCGATTTGGCCAATACCGAGCTCTTGTCCGACAAACTGCGCGCCAACCTTGAAGTGTATAACGTGCAGCTGCAACACCTGCATGGCGCAGAACCCGTGCAGTTTGATGACGTGATGGCCAAAATCAACGCCTTCAAAGAGCGTATTCTGCCGATGCTCGCCGACGTGTCGCGCAGCCTGCATGACACCATTCAGTGCGGCGAACGCCTGCTGTTTGAAGGTGCGCAAGGCACGCTGTTGGATATCGACTACGGCACTTATCCCTTTGTTACCTCGTCCAACTGCTTGGCAGGCGCTGCCTCTTCCGGTGCTGGCGTGCCGCCGCAGGCCTTGGATTATGTGCTCGGCATCGTGAAGGCCTACACCACCCGCGTCGGTTCCGGCCCCTTCCCCACCGAACTGTTCGACGACACCGGCAAAGGCCTGGCCGAACGCGGCAACGAATTCGGCTCGGTAACCGGCCGTGCTCGCCGTTGCGGCTGGTTTGATGCCGCCGCCCTCAAGCGCTCCATCCAAATCAACGGCATCAGCGGCCTGTGCATCACCAAGCTCGACGTGATGGACGGCATCCCCGAAATCAAAATCTGCACCGGCTACACTCTGCCCGACGGCAGCACCACCGATATCCTGCCCTTTGGCAGCGATGCCGTGGCCGGTTGCACCCCAATCTACGAAACCTTACCCGGCTGGACAGAATCCACCTTCGGCGTGCAAAGCTTTGATCAGCTGCCGGAAAATGCCAAAGGCTATCTGAAACGCATCGCAGAAGTATGCGGCGCGCCCATCGCCATTGTCTCCACTGGCCCAGATCGCGTGGAGACCATCGTGCTGCAGCATCCGTTTACCAATTAAACCACTGGGCTGGATGAGAAAAGGCTACCTGAAGGGGTTCAGGTAGCCTCCTCCATGTACAAGGTGAGTGCAGAGCAACTTTGTGAGCCATATTACGAGAGAAATATTGCAAGGGAAAGCTCCAGTATACGTGCGGCACACTCCATGCACATAGTTTGCTATACTAAATCGAAGGCTACCTGAGAATACAGATTGCCTGGTTTAGCTTCGTTGAAGCGTTACTTTCAGGTAACCCTATTTTCCTTTGTTCCAAACAATCAAGAAGAGTATAGGCAAAGAAAAGGCTTGCCGAAGCAAGCCTTTTGTTGGGTTACTAGGCTAGGCTAGCCACAAATTAGAATTTATGTACCACGCCAGTGCCTACGCCCCAGTTGTTTACGTTTTTATCGTTAGTGTTGGCTTTTTCACGCAACCAACCTACAGATACCAAGCCAGTGGTGCGGCGAGAGAACGCGTAGTCAGCACCAACAATGGCTTGCAGGTAGCGACCACCATCGGTCCGAACATTATCACTCTTAGCACGGCCGTAAGCTACAGTTGCTTTCGGAGTAATAGCACCGAAAGTGTAAGCAGCAGAGAGTTGAGCCTCTGTGGTTTTGCCGTTGTTTTCGGTGGTAGCAGCAACGTCAGCATCTGCAAAGAAGTCAGTGTTTACGTTTTTAGCGTATTGGAAACCACCAGCAACATACAGGTTGTTAGCATCATAACCTACAGACAGGTTGTGAGCGTGGCTGTCTTTCCGACCGGCAGCAGCACTGGTAGATTTGCGAGCGTATTCAGTTGCGTAACGTGCGAAGAAGCCGCTGTTTTTGTAACCTAAGCCCAAACCAAATACCGGCTTGCCGTCATTAGTGCGGCCGCCGTGTACGTTAGCACCAGGAGCCATCTGGAATGAGAAGTCAAAACCACCAAAGTCAGGAGACTGATAGTTCAAGCTGGTACGGCGAGTACCGAAACGGGTATAGCGATCCAAGCCTAAGAGGTAGCTGCCATATTCCCAGTTGTCTTGGGCAACTACAGCATTTCTCAGCGGAGTGCTTACACGACCAACTTTAACAGTACCGAAACCACCTTCCAAACCAATGAAGCTGTCTCGGTTGTTTACAAAGCTACCACCGGCCAAGCTGGTGTTAGCTTCAACTTGCCAAATAGCTTTCAGGTTGCCACCCAGGTCTTCAGAACCTTTGAAGCCGATGTAGCTACCGTAGTCAACCACACCCCAAGCGTTTCTTACGCTCTTCGGCTGGGCAGAGGTGCCTTCACGAACAAATTCAACACCGGCACGGATGTTACCGTACAGAATCACTTCTGCAGAAGCGGCAACCGGCAAGGAAACCAATGCTAATGCAATCAGGGTTTTTTTCATGCTGCATTCCTTTATCTATGTCTAAACTAAAAATACACACTTAAAAAAGAAACTTCGTCTTCCTTTATTTAAGCTCTTACGCAATCGCCGCATTAGCGATTTCATAACTGCAATATAATTGTTCGGCGGCAAAAAAACAAATCCAATCGCGGGCAAAACAGCAGATGCGGGCGAAGTTGTATGCTTTATGCAACAATGTAGCGCTGTGTTGAGGGGCGGGTTTTGTGTTGTTTCAGGGCTGTGCTTTCTGGCAGAATCTGGTTGCGCGGCGAGGATTGCCTTGGTACGCGATACGGCCTATTATCGTATAAATTATGTTCCGGCTGCCAGAAGGTGGTGCAGCCGGGAGTTTGAAATAAATGTTTGAGAGTTTATGAGCCACACTGTACACCTGAAATTTGAAGAGATAGACAACTCTGTTTTGCAGCGGCTGTGCGGGCCGCTGGAAGAGAATTTGGAAAAACTTGGTAAAGTGTTGGAAGTGGAAATTGGGCGACAGTTTGCCGAATTTGCCTTTATTGGCAATCATGCTCATGCAGCGCGGGCCGCCCTCTTAAAGCTGGCCGAATTGGCTGAGCGGCGGGATTTGGACGATAACGACATCCAGCTCTCAGCAGTAGAGGCCAAAACAGCCGACGAGACTTTTGTGCCAAAGAGCGAAGCTGGATATCAGTATTTCCTGCAAACGCGGCGCGGCAAGCTGGGCGGACGCACGCCGCGCCAAAACGGTTATATCCGCGCACTGCTCAACCACGATATTGTGTTTGGCCTGGGCCCGGCGGGCACGGGCAAAACTTATTTGGCAGTAGCGGCAGCAGTGGACGCAATGAGCAAACATGAGGTGGAACGCATTGTATTAGTTCGCCCTGCGGTGGAAGCGGGGGAGAAACTCGGCTTTCTGCCGGGCGATTTGGTGCAAAAGGTAGACCCTTATCTGCGCCCGCTGTATGACGCGCTGTATGATTTGATGGGCTTCGACCGCGTTACCAAGCTGCTGGAACGCGGGCTGATTGAAATTGCACCGCTGGCCTATATGCGCGGGCGTACGCTGAACGGCTCGTATGTGATTCTAGACGAAGCGCAAAATACCACTCCGGAACAGATGAAAATGTTCCTCACGCGTATCGGCTTCGGCGCTAAGGCAGCAATCACCGGCGACATCAGCCAAATCGACTTGCCACGCAATATTAAGTCCGGTCTGAAAGACGCGCGGGAAAAACTGCAAGGCATCGAGGGCATTTATTTCCACACCTTTACCAGCGAAGACGTGGTACGCCATCCCTTGGTGCAGAAAATTGTGGATGCTTACGATGCTGCGAATGCAGAGCGGGAAGAGTAGCGTTTGCCGCCTTTGCCCCTTTAATTATTCCGGTTTCAGGTAGCCTTTAAATAGATGGTTTGAGGCTACCTGAAATTTATCTCGGGTTCGACCTTAACCTTCAAAGTAAAGAACGATTATGCAAAATATGCGGCTGCAGTTGCGGCTCTATTTCAAAATATTCACGCCATTTGGGCATATGTGAATAAGTCGCATTTCCTTCACCAAATGATACAATCGTACCAAACCTTGCGGGAGAATTAAGAATAATGGGCAAAATGGAATGGATGATTGCGGTTTTGGCGGCAGGGCTGGCGGCTGGGGTGGCGTGGATACGGCATCGCCGGCAAACTGGTCAAGATTCTTACTTACCGTTGTGGCGGCCTTTGGTGTGGCTGGCGGGTTGGCTGGCTATACTCTTGGGTATTATCGGCATTTTTTTGCCGGGTTTGCCGACTGTACCGTTTGTGTTGCTGGCGGCAGGCTGTTGGTCGCGCACATCGCCGCGTTTCCACCGTTGGCTGAGCGAACACCGCCATTTCGGCCCGATGGTGCGTGACTGGGAGCGCAAACGGGTGATTCCGCTTAAGGGCAAGATAATATCGGCGTTGATGATGTCCTGTTCGTGTGCGTGGATGCTGTATCGTTTCCCAGAGCGCTGGTGGGCAGGTGCGGGGATGGTGATAGTGTGTTTGGCGGTAACAGTGTGGATGTGGCAGTTGCCGAGCAAGTAAAGTTGAGGGGGGGACATGAGGAAGGGGCTACCTGAAATCTTCAGGTAGCCCCTCCTGTATCAAATAATGTGCCGTTCTACAGGCTGTGTACTTTGAAAAACAGTCCTTCAATTGGAGCGAGCTGTTTGTCTGCAGAGTGTGCCGGTGGCTTCTTGCAGGATTTGTTGAGTCATGATTTTTCCCTTTCGGGCGTGGTGGATACGGCTGCAGTAATTGTTTTTCATACCGGGCGAGCCAACGCGGTATGAAGCAATAAGTGCTTTAGCTGTAATGTTTGGCAGTATAAGGGTTTTGTGGCGATGGGTAGTAGCGTATTGCGGCAAGATGGTGTTTCTTCGCGAGAAAGGATAGTTATGTTTTCACTTTGTTGGAGCTCTTGTTTTCAGGCAGCCTGTACTGGATGGTGGCTTCCTTGAATAATAAAGGCTACCTGAAATTCCAGCTGCGCAGAAACTTGTGTAGCCGTTTTAACTTCGTTGAAGCTTACACTTTCAGGTAGCCTTTTACCTACTATGGAATCATAAAATCTGCCACACGAAGAAAATCAAGGTGTGCAGGATAAACAGCGGCACGAGGATGCCGAACGACCAGGCCATGTAGCCGAAGAAGCCGGGCATGGGCACTTTGCGCTGTTCGGCGATGGCTTTCACCATGAAGTTGGGGGCGTTGCCGATGTAGCTGAGTGCGCCCATGAACACGGAACCCATGGACACGGCGAGCAGTGTGTGGAACAGGTGGCCGTTCATCAGGGTGTGTGTGTCGCCGCCGGCCATGTTGAAGAACACGAGGTAGGTGGGGGCGTTATCCAAAAAGGCGGAGAGCATGCCGGTCATCCAGAAATACATGGTATTGATCGGATTGCCGGAAGCATCGTGCACGAGGGAAATCAGCGGGGCAAACGCACCGTGTTCGCCGGCTTGCAGTATGGCCAATACGGGGGCGATGGTGATGAAGATGCCGAGGAAGAGTTTGCCCACTTCGGCGATGGGCCCCCAGTTGAATTCGTTGCCGGCACGCACCTGTTTGGGGGTGATGGCGAGGGAAGTAATGGCCAGTGCCACCAACATCAGGTCGCGGGTGAGGTTTTGCAGGGCGTAGTGGGTGCCAAAAATTTCCAGGCCAGGGTGTGCGGGCTTCCAAATGCCGGACATTATCACGGCTGCCACTACGCCGCCCAGGAGCAGGAAGTTCCATTTGCCCATGAGCTTGATTTTTTCGGTCGGGCTGTCTGGGCTCGGGTCTTTGGCAAGGATTTCGTCGGCTTGGGCGAAGTATTTGCTGTCGAGGACGTAGAACACGATGAGCAGCACAGCAGCACTAATCAACACGGGCGGCAGCATGTGTTGCACTGTCCACATGAAATCCACGCCTTTGAGGAAGCCGAGGAAGAGGGGTGGATCGCCCAGCGGGGTGAGGCCGCCGCCGATATTGGCCACGAGGAAAATGAAGAAGACCACCACGTGCACGCGGTGCTTGCGATTGTCGTTGGCTTTGAGGATGGGGCGGATCATCAGCATGGCGGCGCCGGTGGTGCCCATCACGGAGGCTAGGAGCGTGCCGATGGCGAGCAGCGCGGTGTTCATGCGTGGGCTGCCGTGCAGATTGCCCCACACGAGGATACCGCCGGAGATGGTGTAGAGCGCCCACAGCAGTAAAATGAAGGGGATGTATTCGGCCACCAAGGCGTGCACCAGCACGTGCAGGCTGGTGGAGAAGCCGTACACGAGGGTAAAGGGGATGAGGAAGGCCAGGGTCCACGCTGCGGTGATTTTGCCGAAGTGGTGGTGCCAAATGTGGGCGAAAAACAGCGGGCCGGTGGCGATGGAGAGCAGAATCAGCACGAAGGGAATGCCCCAGGGCAGGCTCAGCTCGGCGCCGTTGAGCTCGCCGGCCAGCGCGGGAAGCGGCAGGGCGAGCAGCGGCAGGAAGAGGGCGGTTCGGATACGCATCGGGTTTCCTTATTGGCAGGTGGTCACAAACAAAATATTTCAGCCGGACGGGTTATTCCGGCTGCTTTACTGTGCTGATTGTAAATGAAAGCGGGCGGTGTGTCAGTATATGTTATACGATGACGGCGGCAGGCTACCTGAAAATAAGTAGGCTTTATTTCCTATCCCAGTCACTTAGGCGGCAGAGGAGGCTACCTAAAACCCACCCGCCCGCTGTGCTACAATCCCGCCCTTGAATCGAACTGCCGCAAACCCGCCATGACCAAGAAAAAACCGAAAACCTTTGAAGAAGCCGTGAGCCGGCTGGAAGCCATCAACCAAGCCATGCAGGCCAGCGATATGCCGCTGGAAGACGCGCTGGCCGCCTATCAGGAAGGCAGCGAACTGGTGCGTTTCTGCCAAGCGCGGCTGGCCGAAGTGGAGCAGAAGCTGCAAGTGCTGGATTCCGGCGTGGAACGCGAGCTGGTGTTGGAACAAGATGAATAAACCCAATAATTGGCAACAACGCGCCCGCGCCCAAGCCGAACTTGTGCTGGAGCGCGTGCTGCCCCCAGAAAACAGCCTGCCGCAGCGGCTGCACCAAGCCATGCGCTATGCCGTGCTCGGCGGCGGCAAACGGCTGCGCCCGCTGCTGGTGCTGGCTGCCGCCGAACTAGGCCAATCCGAAGCCGCCGCTGCCGAGGCCGCCCTGGCCGCCGTGGAGCTGGTGCACGTTTATTCCTTGGTACACGACGACATGCCCGCCATGGACAACGACAGCCTGCGCCGCGGCAAACCCACCTGCCACGTCCAATACGACGAAGCCACCGCCCTTCTGGTGGGCGACGCGCTGCAAACCCTCGCTTTCGACGTGCTCAGCCGCCCCAACGACCTGCCCGCGCAGCGGCAGTTGCAAATGGTGCACACCCTCGCCCGCGCTTCCGGCAGCCTTGGCATGGCCGGCGGGCAGGCCATCGATTTGCAATTCGTGGGGCAGCATATTGGCCAGCCAGAATTGGAAACCATGCACCGCCTGAAAACCGGCGCCCTCATCCGCGCCGCCGTGGCCCTGGGCGCGCTAAGCTGCCCCGATTTGGACGCTGCTGCCCTGGCACGGCTCGACGACTACGCCGCCAAACTCGGCCTCGCCTTCCAAGTGATCGACGACGTGCTCGACTGCGAGGCCGATACCGCCACCTTGGGCAAAACCGCCGGTAAAGACCAAGAAGCTGACAAGCCCACTTATGTCAAACTCATGGGGCTGAACACCGCCCGCGACTATGCCGAACGGCTCGTGGCCGAAGCGCAGCAGGCCTTGTCCGGCTTCGATGCCCGTGCCGACCGTCTGCGCCAACTGGCCGCCTTCGTTACCGAACGGCGAAACTAAGGGGTTACCGGCCGAAAAAGAGAAAGGCTACCTGAAAAATCGGTGTGGCCTTTTTTCGTTTTCAGGTAGCCTGAAACAGCATGGGCTAGCTGGAATGCCGATTGCTCAAGCTCGGTCGTATCGGCCTACATTGTGCGTTGTTAATCTATAGTGGATTAAATTTAAACCAGTACAGCGTTGCCTCGCCTTGCCGTACTATCTGTACTGTCTGCGGCTTCGTCGCCTTGTCCTGATTTAAATTTAATCCACTATACTATAAAGGCTACCTGAAACTTTAGCTTCGCAGAAACTTCGCTGCGCTGAGTTTTCAGGTAGCCTTCCGTTATGCTTCAACGTTACTGGTGTAAAGCTTTGGGTTTACCAGTAATTCATCACTTTCCACCAAACGCCGCCGATAATCACGAAGACGGCGAGGTTGACCACGCTCATGATGAAGCCTGCTTTCCACCATTCGCCCAAGGTGGTGTAGCCGGAGCCGAAAATCACGGGCGAAGTACCGGTGGCGTAGTGGGTAAGGGTCATCATGATGCTGGAAGAGGAAGCCAGCAGCAGGGCGTAGAGCATGGGAGGCGCGCCCAAGGCCAGGCCGGCGGCATAGAAGGCGCTGAGCATGGCGGTGATGTGGGCGGTGGTGCTGGCGAAGATGTAGTGGGCATACATATAGGCCAGAAGCAGCAGGGTTACCGCGCCAACCCAGCCCATGCCTATGCCGCCGATGCCGCTTTCCAAGAGTTTGGAGAGCCAGGCAATCAGGCCGAGCTTGTTGAGGAAGGTGGCCATCATCACCAGGGCAGAGAACCAGGTAACGGTGTCCCACGCGCCTTTTTCAGTCAGGACATCCTGCCAGGTAAGCACGCCGCTGAGCAGCAGCAGGGAGAGGCCGAGGAAGGCGGTGGTAGTCGGGTTGACGGCGTAGGCTTTGCCGAAAATCATGGCTGGAATGCCTGCCCACAGCAGCAGCAGGATGGCAAAAATGCCCAACATAATTTTCTCGCCGCGGTTCATCGGGCCCAGTTCTTGCAGCTTGTCTTTGGCAAACTGAGAAGCGTTCGGGGTTTCTTTGATTTCGGGCGGGAAGAAGAGATACAGCACCAGCGGCATCAGGAACATAGCTGCCAAACCGGGCACAAGCATAGCAACAGCCCAAGTGCCCCAGCTCAGATGGATATCGGAGTTGGTGGCTTTGGCGATCAGATCCACGATCAGCGGGTTGGGCGCGGTGGCAGTGATGAACATAGCAGAGGTAATAGGGTTGCTGTGGTAGTTTACCAAGGCCAGGTATTTGCCGATGCGGTTTTGCGTACCTTTTTCCGGGTCGGAATCGAAGCTGCCCGCAATGGATTTCATAATCGGGTGGATGATGCCGCCGCCGCGCGCAGTATTACTGGGCGTTACCGGGGCGAGAATCAGCTCGGAAATGGCCAGGCTGTAGCCGATGCCCAGCGTTTTCTTGCCGAACAAGGAGATAAAGTAGTAGCCGATACGCGCGCCCAGCCCGGTTTTTAGGATGCCGCGCGAAATCATAATGGAAATACCAATGAGCCAAATCAGCGGGTCGCCGAAGGAGCTCAAAGCATCTTTAATGGCCACGGTGGCCGGGCTTTTGATCGGGTTGCCTTCGGGATCAAGCTCGGGCACGGTTACCTTGGTAATGGCCACCAGCATAATGGCGAGAATCGACAGCGCGCCGATAGGCATGGCTTTACCGATGATGGCGGCAATCACGCCCACAAACAGCGCCAACAGATGCCAGGCATTGGGGGTAACGCCCTGCGGCACGGGAATGACAAACCAAATCAACAGCGTGAGCGCAACGGCCACCGCCATTGGCATGGGTTTAAACCCGAGTTTGTTGTCCATTTCCTACTCCTTAATTCAAGTTGATGAAAGTACTGCAACCAATGAATTGTCTAGCGCATTTTAGCAGTTTTTTACGTAAATAGAAGGAATTTACTTTGCTAAAATTTATCGTGAATACAATGAATTGTTGAAATGATATGAATGCGGAGACATCGAGGCGGCGCAAAATGGCAAAGGCTACCTGAAAACCGGCGGGGATTTTCAGGTAGCCTTGATTCGGGGGTAGCTGTTATAGCTGTTCTTTTTTCACAGCAGCCAGGGCACGGGCGAGGTTGTAGGCCAGTACGTCGTCCACCAGGCGGGGCACTTCATCTAAGAAGGCCTGCTGCATATTCTGCACCATCAGCGCGGTTTGCCGTTGAAGCGCGGTTTTCACCATGCCAGATACGGCATCGGCCAGATGCGGACGCAGTTTTTCGGCTAGGCGTTCGAGCAGGACTTGCTCGCTCAGGCAGAGGATTTTGTGTTGCAAATTGCTGGGCAGGGCATAGGCATTGAGCAGCACCACTTTTTCGGCGGCGGCGGCCAGCGCGGCGGTACCGGGCTCGGCTTGGACATCGTATTCGGGCTGTGCGGCGGCCTCGGTGGCAGCTTCGATTTGTTCAGCCACGTCTTGATCGGGCGTTACCGTGGGCTGTGCGCCGCCCAGCCACACGGTGGCCTGCTCGATTACGGGCTCGTCACGGCCGACGCGCAGGGAATGTTGGGCGGCCAGCCAGTCTTCTTGAAACAGGATTTGCGGGTTGTTTAGCTCGGCTTCGGAGCTGGCGGTTTGCAGGTTGTGCTGTTGCTGCCAATGTTGGAAATAGGCTTGATAGGCCTGTTTTTGTTCATCCAGATTCAGGCGGCGGTGGCGGCTGCCACTGAGCGCGCTGGGGCGCGTGTTGGTGCTGGCGGTTTGTGCGGCAGTTTCGGTCACGGGTGCGGGGGTGTGAAGCGGTACGGTGCGGGGTTCGGCAGTAGGCGTGGCAGACGGCGCAGGTGTTGGGTTGGCCTCGGCCACCAAAGTGTCGTATAGGAGGGCGGCAGAAGGGAGGCGGTTGGATTGGGCAGCGGGCGGTTGTTGTGCCTGTTTGGCCAGATGGCGGCGTTTTTGTTGCAGGCGTTCCAGGCCTTTTTCCCAATCTTCGGTGTCTGATGTGGTGGATTGCGGGGTGGAGGTGTTGTCATTGAGGGTGAAAACCAAATTGTCTTGCGCTTGGGTCATGGTGGTTTTTTCGAGGAGTGGTTAGTTTATGTATTAACCGTTTTAGGTAGCCTTTGATTGCTTGCCATGAGGCTACCTGAAAACGTAACAGACGATATTATTTCATAAAATATGCTTCTGTGGGTGGCGGCTGTCCAATCGCCGGGCTTGAGCTTATAATCCGCCCCGTTGCCCGGCAGCGTGGCCTAAGGCGGAAAGGAAGAATGTTATGGAAGAAATCAATCAGAGAATCAGCTATTTGGAAGAAATATGCGAGGCTTTGCATATGCAAAATCTGGTGTTGGGCAGTGCGCTGAAAAGCCTGCTGCGCAGCCTGCCGCCAGATATGGCGCAAGATGTGCTGGAGGCAGTGCGTGCGGGGTTTGACGATGAATTGGCGCGGCTGGAATATTCCGACAGCGCACAAAGCGAGCTGTTCCATGATGCAACTTATGCCTTTTTTGGTGAGAAGAAGTACTGACTAAATCAGGTGTCGTGAATTAGATTTAAATCGAGATAAGGCGGTTGACCGCAGATAGTACAGTCGGGCCAATGCAGTATCGGTTTAAATTTCATTTGCTAAAACACAGGAGAAAACCATGCACACACTTTGCAAATTGCCCTTTTTCGGCGTGGCGGAGGTAAGTGGCGCGGATGCTGCCGAATTTCTGCACAGCCAGCTTTCTAACCACATTTTGGATTTGCAGCCGGGCGAGACTTGTTTCGCCACCTACAATTCGCCGCGCGGGCGGGTGCTGGCCAATATGCTGGTGTTGCGCCGTGCCGACCGTTTCCTGCTGGTGATGGCGGCGGATTTGCTGGAAGCCACGATAAAGCGGCTGCGGATGTTTGTGCTGCGCAGCAAAACAGTGTTCCACACCGACAGTGCTTGGCAGGTGTACGGCCAAAGCGGTGCGGATACGGGCGCGGATGCCGCCGCACTCAAATTTGCCGCCGAAGAAGACGATAACGGGCTGATTACGCTGGCTTTGGCCGGCGGCAATCGCATGGTGCTCAGCCCGGTGCCGCTGCCCGATGCCGACTGCCCTGCCGCTGCCGAAGCCTGGCAGGCCGCCGAAATTTTGCAGGGGCGGCCGTGGATTTCACGGCCCACTGTGGAAAGCTGTGTGGCGCAAATGTTGAATCAGCACCTGCTCGGCGGCGTGCATTTCAAAAAAGGCTGCTATCCGGGGCAGGAAATCATCGCCCGTGCGCAATATCGCGGCCAGGTGCGGCGTGGTATGGCGGTGTGCCGCAGCGCCCAGCCTGTAGCCGTGGGCAGCAAGGTGGAAGCCGATGGTGAGGAAGTGGGCATTGTTATTAACAGTGCGGCACACGATGAGGCTTTTGTGTTGCTGGCGGTTATCAAACACGGCGCGGCAGGCAAGGACTTGCAGGCCGGCGGGCAGGCTTTGCAAACGCTAAAGTTGTTGTTTGAGACGGAAGCGGCGGGATGAGATAGCCGCCTGCCTGGCTGAAGTGCAATTAAGAAACAGGCTACCTGAAAATGCTACACAGTTTCTGTGAAGCTAAAGTTTCAGGTAGCCTGTTGTGTTGCTGCTTTGATTAACTACACAGCAAAAGCGTTTCAGCCAGATCGATTAAGGAGCGATTTTCCGTGTGCCGAAAGCGCCGGTGTACTCACCTTGTTTTTGGTAGGTGCCGCCCATCTCGTCGGCATGGCCGCCATAGAAGTGGCCGCTGAATTTCGCGCCAGAGTTGGCCGTGCCGCTAAAGCTGTTGCCGGAAATGATACCGTTATCCAACACAACGGCTGCGTTGTTGGTGGGGGAAAGCGTGCCGCTGATAGTGCGGTTGCCGAAATTAACATTGAAGTTGGCCGCGCCGGTTTCAATCTGGGCATTGGTTTGGTTGGACACTGGGGCGTGAACGGCATAACCGGAATAGTTAAATGTACCGCTGGTAGGCATGTCGTTGGCTGAGGTTACGATGCCTTGTGAAAACATATAGCCCTGGGCATCGGTTCCTTCGCGGACATAGCCATAGCTGGACTGAGTCATCACTTGCCCTACGCGTGCGGTGTTTCGTGCTTGCATATTGAGCAGACCGCCGGCAACTATGTTGAGAGGGATAATGTTCAGCTCTTGACCATCTACCTTCAGCACGCCAAAGTTTTGCTGGGTAAAGGACAGAGCCTGCTCGCTGATGCGCAGATAGCCGTTAGATGATAGGGTGATGGCCTTGCCGGTACGCTGATTAGCGGGAGGGGGAGGAGGATTGCCACCGCCCGGATTGGGATCGTCGGGATTGATCGGATTGTTGGGGTTACCCAATTCAGTTGGCTTGTGTGCTCATCAGGCGCAGGGCTTTCAGGTAGCCTTGCCGGCTGGTGACGAGGCCGATGAATTCGCGGTTGGCGGAGTAGATGCGCAGGGGGGTGTTTTCTGGCAGCTCTGGCGGGGCAACAGGGGTTTGGCCGAAGCGCAGGGCGCGAATGGTTTGTTCACTGGCGGTGTGCTGCGGCAGATGTTGCACCAATGTATCGCAGGGCAACAGTAAGGCATCGCGCTGCTCCTCCGTGAACGCGGTAAGGCTTTCGATGCTGTGGCTGTGTTCGATTTGGAAGCCGGCGGTGGCGGTGCGGCGCAGGGCGGTGAGGTGGGCTAGGGTGTGGGCGCTTTTGGCAATGTCTTCGGCGAGGGTACGGATGTAGGTGCCTTTGCTGCATTGCACGCTGATTTGGGTTTCGGGGAATTGGAAGCGGAGGATTTGGATGTCGTGAATATGTATGCTGCGGGGCTGGCGTTGGATATCGATGCCTTGGCGGGCGTATTGGTAGAGGGGTTTGCCTTGGTGCTTGAGGGCGGAATACATGGGAGGCAGCTGCTGCTGTGCGCCAAGGTGCTGCCGGCAGGCTACCTGAAAATCGGTTTGGCTGATTTCGGTGTTGCTGGTGGCGATGATGCTGCCTTCGGCATCGCCGGTATCGGTGGACTGGCCGAGGCGGAGGGTGGCGATGTAGGCTTTGTTGGCATCGAGCAGGTATTGGGCGAATTTGGTGGCTTGGCCGAAGCAGACGGGGAGCAAGCCGGTGGCCAGCGGATCGAGCACGCCGGTGTGGCCGGCTTTTTCGGCACGGTAGAGGCGGCGGGCTTGCTGGAGGGCGCTGTTGCTGGAGAGGCCGGTGGCTTTGTCGAGCAGGAGGACGCCGTCGAGGGGGCGTTTTTGAGGTTTCATGGTGTGGAGTATTGATTGATCGGTAGTTTATTTTTCAGGTAGCCTTTCTTCGGAGGAAGGCTACCTGAAAATATTGGGGCAGGTTGTTCGGCGAGCGGTTGTTCGGCCAGGCGGTACACTTCGGCGAAGTTGAGCTCGCCCACATAGGTTTTGGCGATCTGGCCGTTTTTGTCCATCAGAAAGGAAACGCAGCGGCGATGACTTGGTAGGCCTGCTGGGTTTGGCCTTGTGTGTCGTAGAGCACGGTGAAGAGCAGACGGTGGGTTTGGGCATTTTGGTTATGCAGCCGGGGCAGTAGGGAAACCAGAAGTTGATGAGGGTAACTTTGCCTTGCGGGGCGGGGTGATCCACGTTTTGGCCTTGCAGGTTTTGCAGGGCGAAGGCGAAGGCGTTTGGGGGCGAACAGGATGTAGCCGGCGGCGGCGAGCACGGCCAGCAGGAGGAAGGCGCCGAGGTATTTTTTCATGAGGCGGGTTCTGCGGGGTTGGATGGGATATGGGAGGCAATGGCTTGCTGCAGTTCGGCGGGGAAGCGGATGGCGCGGCCGGAGGTTTGGTTGATGAGCATGAAGCTGACACGGGCTTCGGCGAGGATGTGTGTGCTGCCGGTTTTGCGGATGATTTGGCTGATAACGACTTGGCGTGCATCGGCTTGGGCAAAGGCGGTCTCGATGTCGAGTTGGTCGCCGAGGAGGGCGGCACGGCGGTAGTGGATGTCGATGTGGACGATGGCCATGCCGTAGCGGCTGTTACGGAAGAATTCGGCTAGCCCGTTGTGGTCGAAATAGTCCCAGCGGGCTTCTTCGAGAAATTCGAGATAGCGGGCGTTGTTTACGTGGCGGTATACGTCGAGGTGGTAGCCGCGTACGGTGAGGTGGGTGTGGTGTGGCATGGCATGGCAGGGATGGAAATGGCCGGCGTGCGGGCTGCCGGCCTTTGGTTTTACAGGGGTTGGAAGGGTTCGCGCTCTACTTCGCGGGCGGACAAATCGCAGAGGATGGGGGAGATCTGGATGTTGAACCATTCGGCAAAGATGTCGGGATGCAAATCTGGCCATTGGCTTTCGTCTTCGCACCAGTCGGCCAGCTCGGCGGCGAAGATGGTGTCGATTTGGGGTTTGACTTCCGCCCACACTTCTTCGCCGTCATCGCAGGGGTTGGTGAGGTAGGCGTTGGCGTTGTTTTGCAGGTCTTCGAGGGTAAGGTCGTCAAGCTCGGCGCCGGGCAGGGCGGTGAGCCAGTTCCAAAACGGCTGTAGCGGCACCAGCCGGAATACGCTGCGGTTGATTTCGTACATGATGCGCTCCTTTGATGAGGCGGTGGGGGAAGGGTTTCAGGTAGCCTTTATTTTTCAGGTAGCCTTTGCTACTTGTGGAAAGGCTACCTGAAAATCTGAAGGGTGGCAATTTAGCGGCTGATGATTTCTTCGTGGATGGTATTGGGAGCCGGGCGGCCGCTGTTTGTGTTGTCTGCCGGAGTATTGGCAGCTGGGGTGGCTGAGTTTGCTGCGGGTTCGGCAGACGGTTGCGCGGCGGTGGCTGGTCCAGCGGCGGGTTGCTCGGCAGTAGCTGTGGCTTCGCTGCCAGTGTTGCCGCTATCTTCTTCAAAGCTGGGCACGTAGTCGTCTTCGCTGCCGGGCAGGATGGTGCCGGTTTGTTTGGCGCGGGCGGCCATGTAGGCGTCGCGGATGAAGGTATAGCGGTCGAGCGCAACTTGGTTTACGCCGTCGGTGAGGTCGAGCAGGTTGGCGCGGGTGTCGAGGGTTTTCACGCCGGTGGCGGCCCAGTAGCCGGCGCCGTTACCGAAGGCGAGTTTTTCGGGGGAATAAACGCTGGTGATGGTGTTGCCCAGTGCATCGCGCACGGTGCTGGGGCCGAGCAGGGGATAGACGAAGTAGTTGCTGTTTTTCCAGCCCCAGCTGGCGAAGGTGTCGCCGAGGGTGTTTTTGTTGTTGGGCATTTGGGCTTCGCTGGCGATGTCGATAAGGCCGCCGAAGCCGAAGGTGGTGTTGATGCCCACGCGAACCAGGTCGCTACCGGCTTTGGAAATGTTGAGCCGCAATAGGTTGCTGCCCACGCTCACGATGTCGCGCAGGTTATTGAAAAAGTTGCCGATGCCGCTGCGCACTGGGCGGGGGGTAACGGCGCGGTAGCCGCGTGCCACGGGAGAAAGGAAGTGGCGGTCGATGCGGTCGTTTACGCCGAACATGAAGCGGTTGTAGCCTTCATAGGGGTCGTAGGCGACGCCTTCGGCCAAGGCATTGCCGGACAGGCCGATGGTGAGCAGGGTGAGGGTGAGCAGTTTTTTCATGATGTTATCCAGCCGCCTACTTCATACAGTTCGGCCAAAGCGGCCACGCCAGTGGGCAGGCCGCGGAACACCCAAGCGGCTTCGGGGCGGCTGCGTTTGGCGGCGGCCATAAGGGAAATGCAGACGGAATCGGCTTGGCTTACGCCGGAGAAATCGATTGCGGGGGCTGGGCTGTTTTTCAGGTAGCCCAGCTGTTGGCAATAGGCGTGAAACAGCGGGGAGGTTACCGTGGCAACGGTCACTTCCCCACTGAGGTACACGGTTTCATCGCGGCATTCGCTGTGCATGGATTCAGCTGCCGTTTTTGTTGCGCAGCTCTTGAATCAGGCCGTCGATGCCTTTTTGCGCGATGGTGTTGTTGAACTGGCTGCGGTACACGGTTACCAGGCTGGCGCCCTCTACGGCCACGTTATAAACGCGGTATTTGCCGCCGCTTTGGTACATGGTGTAATCCATAGTTACCGGTTTGCCGCCGGCGGGAGTGATGTCGGCGGTAACGATAATGCTGTTGCCGCGCTGAACCGCGTTCTCGCGGATAACCACGTTGGCGTTGCGGTATTGCAGCATGGTGCCGGAGTAGGTGCGGATGAGCAGGGTTTTAAACTGTTCGGTAAGCGCGGTTTTCTGCGCCGGGGTGGCGTTGCGCCAGTTGGCGCCCACAGCCAGTTCGGTCATGCGGGTAAAGTCAAAATAGGGGATGGCATAGTTTTCGGCCTGACGGCGAACTTGCACATCGTTGTTGTTTTTGGCGTTTTGCAAGATGTTCAGCACTTGGGTGCTGTTTTGCTTGAGCTGTGCCACGGCCTGCTGCGGCGTAGCGAAGGCCAGGCCGATGCTCATGATGCCAATGCTCAGGGCGGCGGTGAGTGCGGATTTTTTCATTGATGTTTCCTTTCCCAGTGAAAAATGAAAATGTTGTAGTGTGTTTATTGTGTTACGCCGTTTTTTTCTACGGTATTGGTCATAAATTTTCCGATTAGCTGCTCCAGCACCAAAGCAGAGCTGGTGATTTCGATGGTGTCGCCGTTTTTCAACTCGGTTTCCTCCGCGCCCTGCTGCAGGCCGATATATTGCTCGCCCAACAGGCCGGAAGTGAGAATTTCGGCGGAAACGTCGGTGCTGAAACGGTATTGGCTGTCGATGTTCAGGCTCACATTGGCTCGGTAGGTTTTCGGGTCGAGCTGGATGGAGGATACCCTACCCACCACCACGCCGGAAGCCTTCACCGGGGCTTTTACTTTCAAGCCGCCGATGTCGGTAAAGCTGGCGGAAACGGTGTAGGACGACTGGCGGGAAACCGTTTGCCCACCGGCCACGCGCAGTGATAAAAATACCACAGCAGCAATGCTTAAGGCCACAAAAACGCCGACCCAAAGTTCTAAAGTGCTTCTTTTCATAATCTGGTTATCCGATAAACATGATGGCGGTTAAAACAAAATCCAAGGCCAAAACAGTGAGCGCGCTGCTCACCACGGTGCGGGTGCTGGCACGCAGGATGCCTTCCGGCGTGCTGCGGCAGTGGAAGCCTTGATACACGGCAATCAGCGAAATAGCCACGCCGAACACCACCGATTTAATCAACCCGTTCACCACATCGTAGCCCACATCGATATTTGCCTGCATCTGCGACCAGAAAATGCCGCCGTCCAAGCCCAGATAGCGCACGCCGATAAGATAGGCGCCGTAAATACCGGCCACATTGCAGATGGAAGCCAACAGCGGCATGGAAATCACGCCTGCCCAAAAACGCGGCACCACCACGCGGGCAACGGGATCGACCGCCATCACCTTCATCGCCTCCAGCTGCTCGGTGGTTTTCATTAGGCCGATTTCGCTGGTCATCGCGCCACCGGCGCTGCTGGCAAACAGAATGCCGGCCAGTACCGGCCCCAGTTCGCGCAACAGCGATGCGGCCACCATGTAGCCCAAAATATCGGCTGATTTGAATTTAGCCAGCTGCGTGTAGCCCTGCAAACCCAATACCATGCCCACAAACAGCCCTGATACGGCAATGATGATAATGGAGAGCACGCCGGTGAAATACATTTGGCGGATGCCCAGCCTCAGGCGTGGCAGCAGCGTGCCGGAGCGTGCCAGCACGGCAAACAGGAATAGGGTGGTTTTGCCTAGCTCCTGCAGGAAATCCAGCGTTTTCGCGCCTAGGGTTCGGAAAAAATTCATGATTTAGCTATTGAGCAAAACTTGTTGTATGCCGCGTTCGGCCGGATAGCGGAAGGCGACCGGGCCGTTGGGCAGGCCATTGATAAATTGGGTAATCCACGGCGAATCGAGGCTGCGCATTTCTTCTGGGCTACCTGAAAATAGGATTTCGCCGTGGGCAAGGAAAATCACTTGGTCGGCAATTTGCAGCGAGCGCGGCACATCGTGTGTAACCATCATGCTGGTGGAGCGCAGGGCATGGTTGATTTTGCTGATCAAGTCGGCAATTACGCCCAGCGAAATCGGGTCGAGGCCGGTGAATGGCTCGTCATACAGCATCAGTGCGGGGTCGAGGGCGATGGTACGCGCCAAGGCAACGCGGCGGGACATGCCGCCGGATAGCTCGTCCGGCATCAGGTTTTCCGTGCCGTGCAGGCCGACGGCGCTGAGCTTCAGGCGCACTAAATCGCGGATGATTTCTTCGGGCAAGTCGGTTTGCTCACGCAGCGGGAAAGCCACGTTTTCATATACGGATAAATCGGTAAACAGAGCGCCGAATTGGAACAGTACGCCCATATTGCGCCGATGTTGGTGCAACTCTTTAGCGTTGAATACGGCAAGGTCGCGGCCATTAATCAGCACGCGGCCGGAAGTGGGCGCAATTTGGCCGGTAATCAGGCGCAGCAGGGTGGTCTTACCACTGCCGGAACCACCCATCACGGCGGCAAACGTGCCTTGGGCTACCTGAAAACTGACGTTGTTCAGGATGGGGCGTTCGCCATAGGCAAAGGCGACGTTTTGCATTTCGATGAAGGGTGTGGCCATAGGTGGCAGAGGTTAGGTTTACATACAAGGGTGTTGATTATAGGGAAAAAGCACACTGGGTTCAATGATTTTGCCAATGGTGAGGCTGAGTGCTGGCTGGAAGTGTTGTAGATTTTTTCAGGTAGTCTTTGTGTGCAGGGAAGTGTTTTTATATCATGTGGATAGATTGAACTGAAGGCTACCTGAAAGTTTTAAGACTGCTGCATGAGTGGTAGATTTTCAGGTAGCCTTTGTGCCTGATAGTGTGCGGCTATGATGGCGCGCGGTGGTGTTGCCAGCGTTCGGCCATATCGAGGGCGGTTTGGATGGCGGTGAGCAGGCTGCCGTGGTCGGCACGGCCGGTACCGGCTAGGTCGAGGGCGGTGCCGTGATCGACTGAGGTGCGGATGAAAGGCAGGCCGAGGGTAATGTTCACGCCTTGGCCGAAGGAGGCGTATTTGAGTACGGGCAGGCCTTGGTCGTGATACATGGCGAGCACGGCATCGGCATCTTTGAGCAAGAAGGGTTGAAACAGGGTGTCGGCGGGGTAGGGGCCGCGTACGTTGAGACCTTGCTTGCGCAGGGATTGTAATTCGGGCTCAATGATTTGAATCTCTTCCCAGCCGAGATGACCTTGTTCGCCGGCGTGTGGATTGAGCCCGGCCACGAGGATGGTGGGTTTGGCGATGCCGAATTTGGTTTTCAGGTCGGTGTGTAAAATGTGCAACACGGAGTGTAACAGTGGGCGGGTAATGGCGGCGGGGATGTCTTTGAGGGGGAGGTGGGTGGTGGCGAGGGCAACGCGTAGGCTGTTGCCGGCCAGCATCATGACGACTTGTTCGGTATGGCTGATGGCAGCGAGGTATTCGGTGTGGCCGCTGAAGAGGATGCCAGCGTCGTTGATGATGCCTTTGTGCAACGGGGCGGTTACCATGCCGGCAAATTCACCTTGGCAGATGCCGCTATAGGCACGATCAAGCAGGGAGAGTACGTAGCGGGCATTGGCGGAGTTGAGTTGGCCGGTGTGGCAGGGGGCGGAGAGGGGAATGTGTAAAACTTCCAGTGTGCCAGGGGCGGGCGGATGGTTGGGATGATAATCGGCAAGGGGGGTGTGGTAGCCGAGTTGCTGGGCACGTTCGGTGAGGAGTTGTTTGTCGGCTAAGACAACGCAGCGACAGGGTAAAGTCTGCTGAGCTAAAGTAAGGCAGATATCGGGGCCTATGCCGGCCGGCTCGCCGGAGGTGATGGCTAGGATAGGGGTGGCGGGCATGGTGAGGCTACCTGAAAAATAGAGATGGCAGAATTATAGCAGTTGGTAGCTAAGCAGATTTTTGATGGCGGATAATGCTTGTGTGCTAAATGAGGGTGTTAGCCAGGATAATTTGATTGAGCAAAATAAAAGGATGCTACCTGAAGTAGCATCCTGAAATTAGGCTAGCCGTTGATTATTCGTCGGCACCAGTGTAGGGGCGAACGTTAACGGTTTTACGGTTGTGTACGCCTTTTACGGTAAATTCTACGTAGCCGTCCACTTTGGCAAACAGGGTATGGTCTTTACCCATGCCTACGTTGTTGCCTGCATGAAACTTGGTGCCGCGCTGGCGAACGATAATGGAACCGGCAGGAATCAGCTCGTTGCCGTAGGCTTTCACGCCCAAGCGTTTGGCTTCTGAATCGCGGCCGTTGCGGGTGCTGCCGCCTGCTTTTTTACTTGCCATGTTTGATACTCCTGAATTAGGTTAAAAACTTAGGCGATGGCCACGATTTCAATTTGGGTGAAATTCTGGCGGTGGCCTTGGCGTTTCTGATAGTGTTTACGGCGGCGCATTTTGAAAATGCGGATTTTTTCGCCTCGGCCATGAGCCACTACCTTAGCTGTTACTTTCGCGCCTTCAATAAAAGGTGCGCCTACTTTTACAGACTCGCCGTCAGCAATCATCAAAACTTCAGTCAGTTCGATTTGGCTGTCGAGTTCGGCAGGTATCTGTTCTACTTTCAATTTTTCGCCAACAGCAACTTTGTATTGTTTGCCGCCGGTTTTTATGACCGCGTACATACTCAACTCCATGTGGGGTTATATCAAAAGGTTAATTTATCTAGTGTTCGATAATGCCTAGAACACAAGAACTACGTATTTTATTGCATCTGTGATCATCTTGTCAAAAGGTTATTTTCCTTTTGTAGTCTGATGGCTGTGTTGTTGTTGGTAAAGAATGAGTCAAAAGATGTTTGACAAAATATTCTGGTAGGCGTATAGTCCGCATCTTCGCTGTTCCTTACGGCACGGTTTTGTTGTCGGTTTTACGGTTCAGCAGCTCTTTAACAATCAGATTACCGATAAGTGTGGGTGTTTTA